>JBGSMV010000017.1:0-3619 GCA_041739995.1 Bdellovibrionota bacterium | reverse complement strand
CTACTTGGGCGACCCCCATCTACACCCAAGACACATGGAATGTGTATCGTGCAGAGTTCATGTTCCCAGAGATGCTGACTATCTCAGGACAACAGCACACCATCACATGGAGCGGGTATGGAGATATTTTCGGTGCGGGGAGGGTCCTCGCCCTGTTTTCTGACGACTCCGCAGGGTCTTTCGGAGCTTCGAGCGATTGGCGATACATACATCCTACCACTCCTTCGTCCCTAACATCGGCCGGTGCACCCTTCCCCACCGCAGCCGCTCGGGTCGGGTATGTGCCTCCTCCGTGATGCGGAACGCCTAGCTAACTCGCTAGTTACTCTCTCCTTTTTGGCCCCTTAAGCCACGCGCCAAACGTGTCGATTTCTCCGTTATCTCTTAGCGGAAATATATGCGCGCGCCAGAACACCAAAGTGCCGAGCACAATTCTCCTTGGGAAGACTTCCTTCTCGTGGCTGTGTTTGTGCTGTCTCTCAGCGCATTCACTCTCGTCTACTGGAAGCCAATATCAACGCTCCTGTGGGGAGAACAGGGGGCGTGCGTCGACCTTAAGGCACTATACGAAGGGGGCGTATCGAAACCTTCGAATTGTTACGTCACCCAAAAGCAGGACACCCTCTTCTAGGCTCCGCTTTTCATCAAATGTTCAGAACATTCTAGGCCACACGGCTCCGCGCCCTACGCATAACTCGTATCGTACACAGCGTAGATATTGAGCGGGCCATGAACACACCAATCTCAAGACCAGACGAGCAAACTTTGGCAGCGGAGTGCCTGTACGAACTCTACCTGCCCGAGGAAATTCTACTAGACGAGACGCTAGACGATCTCCTCGCATCATTTCCAGATCTCTCGCCACAAGATGCCCGCTCCGCCCAGTGGCTCGCAGCCCTCTGGCATCGCGCCTGCGGTCACGTAATGCACTAACTCACCCCATAACGACCACGGCCGCTCCTGCAGCATTTGCACCGGGTCTGTAAAACCCACAGCCTCGTTCGCCGTCAAGGGTCCGTTACTTAGGGATCTATTAGGTGGTATAAGCAGGCGGTTTCAAGGAGCGCACCATGACCACCAAACTGCTATTTCTCTTGTCCCTTCTCTTACTGATTCCGACGTTCACTCTCGCGCAGGACAGAGTTCAGATCCTCGATTCAAATCTCTACTGCGAAGTTGACTCCATCGGTTCCTACATAGTGATTGAAGCGCGCGACGGCACCTTCTCGCCGCTATCATTCGAGGTCGCAAGTCAGCTCGTGAAGACTGAGGTGTCGAAGATTTCCAAGAAAATTCAAAGGGCAAAACTGGCAATTCGAAGCGGCGTCAACGTAACCAAGAACAAAAAGAAACTTGCGGTCCTTAACCGACTGAAGAGGTACTGGACCTCGGTTACTTCCGAAATCATCAACTGCGCGCGCATTATCGGCACACCTCCACCCCCTGCGCCCCCTGCGCCACTTCCCGTCCCACCTTTCGGCGTAGTTGGAACTGGTCAGTACTACCTACTTCTCGGCGGCAGTATCATAGCTCATGACGGGACGTTTCTTGGTGTATTCTCCGCTAATCAATTTTCCTCAGATGCGATTGGAAATCGCTTCGGAAGCTACGGTAGCGATTTCGGTCCCCACTCCATCTTCAATGATTTCGGAACGTACGGCAGTGCCTTTTCGCCACAATCCCCATGGAACGTCTTCAGTCAAACTCCCCCACGAATTTTTGTTAACGGAGTACCCCAGGCGTACTTGAGTGCGAATCAATTTAAAACGCCGCGTGTAGCTCCGCTTGACCTACTACTATGGCTCGGTAGAACGGCCAGGTAACATCGCCCCGTTCGTTTCCACAATTGCATTGTATCCAACATCCCCGCGCCAAGATGCTCGTCACCCTCTGGCGTCGCGCCTGCGGTCACGTAATGCGCTAGCAGCTACCCATGTTGCCGCGAACATAATTCACAAAGCGCTTGGTGGCATAAAACGCTCTAGTCTTCACTTCCTGACCAGTAACAGGACAGGTGGTTCGTGAATTCGCACTGCCTTTGGTGCGTAGTTGAACGTATCCAGAACTCGTGCCCCGACTTGAGTACTTCGCTATTCCGCCTTCTCTCACCATGCGCTGCACGGCGGTCCAGTAGGCCTCGACCTCGTCTTTTAGAATTCCGTCCGAAAGATCCACCGGGGCAACAAAGCGCACGTACGCCTCATCTCGCCTTGCCTCAGGATAGGAGTGCCCGACCAAAATCAGTCGCTCGAGCTTGTGCCACAGGACAGAGTCCTCAAACGTTTCCTCTAATATCTTTCTCGGATTCATCATGGTGATTGCGAAGGTTTCTTTCGGCAACCACTCACCAGAGCGCATCACCACGTGCACTGACTTAAGCTCATAGTCTGGGCCATCAGGCTGAGCAGCACTGACACATTCCGTGCTCGCTACACGATCTAACACCTGGCCCACCCAGCCCTTATTCACCTTGCCTTCTTTTTGAATCGTCACCCCGTACTGCGTAGCGAGCTCTGCTAGATTTCGGTCCCGAACCGCTGCCTTAAGGCGAGCCACCATTTCAAAGCGTGAGTCAGGTGTCATACTAAAAGTTCTGCACTATGACCTCGTCAACCTTGCCGCGCTTTTCCCCCTTGGAATTAATGGCGCGATTCGCCCGCACCCGCTCCACCTTAAATTCCTTGTAGAGCTCGAGCACAAAGGGGGCCGAGGAATTTGAAAGCATGAATTTTACGCCTCGCGTATCGAGCCTACGACAAAGCTCACATAACTCGCGCTGCATCTCAGCATCAAAACCATTGACGTTATACGAGGTAAAATAGGCGGTAGTACTCAGCGGCACATAGGGCGGATCGAAGTAGACAAAGTCCCCCTTCCCCATGCGCTTTTCCGCCTCAAGAAAGCTCTCAGCCCCTACCGTCACATCCGCGAGCGCTTTGCTGCACGCCGCTAGATTTTCAGCGTCTAAAATAGTTGGATTCGTATACTTACCAAACGGCACATTAAAGTGCCCCTTAGAGTTCACCCGGTAGAGGCCGTTAAAGCAGGTCTTATTGAGATAGATTAGGCGACTGGCACGCTGCACCCTGGTCCATGCCTTAAACTCCGGTGCGCGATCCACGTCCCGCATCGCGTAATAGTAGTCCTTTTCGTAACGGTGCTGTTTCAGATCTTTGCACAATGCTTCAAGCTGCTGCTGCACAACTTCATAACAATTAACGAGCTCCTCGTTCACGTCCGTAACGTAGGCGCGCTTTGGTTGGAGCATAAACAACAATGCTCCCCCACCAAGAAATGGCTCAAAGTACGTGCCACTAAACTCAGGCACTCTAGACATAAGCTCAGGCAACAACTGAGTCTTGCCGCCGACCCATTTTAGGAACGGGCGACACTGCACGAACTCATTGCACTCCTCAGCAGCCTCGCTTCCCATACTTAATGAACCTACGCGTGCGTGTGTGTTACCCGTTGGCCAAAATTTCTAGTACATAGGCGTCCAGAAGAAGCCCCTTGGTAGTCGCAGCTACTCGCCCCTCACCATCAAGAAACCTACGCCTTGCCGGGTCTGCTTGAGCAAGCGCTTCCGCCTCCACTCGAGCCCGAGCCTCTTCCGAGAGAC
>JBGSMV010000065.1:0-34520 GCA_041739995.1 Bdellovibrionota bacterium | reverse complement strand
AGCTTCTCCATGTTTCTGGACGGAATCATCCATAGGCGAGCATCTAGCGTTCTAATGGTGATTAGACGATAGAGCGATGGGTCGGTGTCACGAAGTGGCTTCGGCATGACCCCATTCTCGGCATTTCGCTCAAGAAGTTTCTCCACAGGAAGGTGCTACCTTTTAGAGGGCTTCCTTTTAGAGGAGGGCGCCTGCTCAGGGGGCGGGGGTTTACAGGAGGAAGGTGGTACCTTTTAGAGCTGTGCCTTATTAGAGCTGGTGGAGGAGTTGGGAGCAGGCGGTGACGAAGAGCTCGGGTTGGAAGGACTCGGGCTCGTTCAGTGCGCTGTAGATCTGATCGATCTCTCGCTTGTGGAGAGATCCATCGGGCTCAATGCTGCTAGCTACACTGGAAATTCCCATCGCAATCTGCTCAGCAACCTCAAATGTTGGATACTCGAGAGACTCCGCTGAAGCGGCACCGAAAGACGCTAGCGCGCTCAGTAAATCGTCGAGACTGCCGCGTGAATACTTCTGACTCGATGCGATTTTTCGCGCCTCTGACAAAGCTTCGCGCAGTGCCTTAACCGCAGCTGCGGTATCAGCAGCGCTATGCAGCGCTTCAACGCGTGACACTAACTTAGCCGCCAGCGCTGCATTCATATTGGTCATCGCACGACCAACAATTTCAAAAGACGAAAGATTCAAGCGCAGTTCGCCAGCCTTTCCACCATAGGCACGCTTTTGCCACTGATCCTCAGTGAGACTATGATGACAGGTGTAGCAATAAAGTAGGGTCAACTCAGGACCGGCAAGCGGACCACTGCCTGCACGACTACGAGCCTCCGACGAGATCGTGTCTAACATCGCATCGGCACGCTCAATCTGACCGACAAGCCATGCACGAGCAGGGACATAGTCCTCTTTACGCGTGATATAATCCTCATCCACATCCCAGTGTACCGGCTGCAACGCGGTAAAGGTATCAAGTTCAAACGTCAGTCGCGGATGCCCCGCACCAATCAGCTTGTGATCGACGTACTTCTCATCATTGCCTAAGTGACAACCAAGACAGAACTCCGCACGCTTTTCCGAGGAGACAAGATCGGCCATTCCTTGAGATAGATTTCTCGCATGAGTGGATCCCTCCTCTGTGTGAGGGCCAAGATACTTCTCAGAAGCCCCATGACAGGACTCACAGCCAACACCATCCTCAAGTCGGAACTTCTCTCCACGCAAACCTTCATCAGCGACATAAGTCGCATGGCAGGCAAGACAAAGAGGGGCGTTCTCGGCACGCTCAATTCCGAGATGCTCAGCTATTCTTCTGGAGTCTTCATTCAAGAGTGAAAGATAGGCCTTGGCATGAGAGTCATGCTTGGTCCACGTCGTGTACTCATTCTGCAAAATAGAGGTCGCATCTCGGGGCGCTACGGCGCCATGGCAGTTAGAAGAAGCACAAGACGCAACTCCCATTACCTTGGCTCCCGAGCTATGCGCAACGCCGGCTTCAGCAGTGACGGTCCCGCAGCTCAACATCACGGTGGCAAGTTGAAAGCACCCACAGAGAAACAGCAGCTGGAGGGGTGATGACCGGCTAGAAAAAATTGAGGAGGTCATGGCATTCATGCTGAAGAATCCTCTAGTCCGCGTCAGGCCAAGAAAGGAGCTCGCATACTTGAGTAGAACAGTCGAGATTGGGTTCTCTGAGAACAATTCTCTTGAGGCCTCTCTTAAAGTCATAGCGCCGCGGATGAGTGCCGGGCCACTGACTTTTGGGTCACCCGTCGCCCGCGACTCCGAGCGCCTGATTGTCTCTTGAAACCTGATTGTCTCTTGAAAATAGTCATGCCTGGTGCTTGGCCTCATCCCGCCTCTCAAGTTAATGAATCCCCACATCAAATTCTTGAGGGGTGGCAGATTCTATGGTCTAGTACGGCCCGAAAGCAATTCAATTTTCTAAGCAGCTTTGTCGGTTGAACCGCTGTTGGGCAGTTTGGCGCGTGGAGACTGCCTCGGGCACTTCAAAATTCGAACTTCGAGAGAGTGAATGAGCGCGGTTGAGCATGAGGTTGCAATTATCGGGGCCGGCCCCGCAGGACTTGGAGCCGCTTCCAATGCGGCGCACCACAAGACTTCACACGTTCTTATCGAACGTAAGGAGCTAGGAAACACCATATTTGATTACCAGCTGGGGAAGTTGGTAATGGCCGAACCAGCCAAGCTTCCACTGCGTGCCCACATCCCGTTTGAACAAGGCAGCCGGGAAGAAATCCTTGAGGGGTGGACTCAAGCGATAACCAGCCTTGGGGCAAATGTTCGTAAGGCCGAAGTTAAGGCCATTGAACGTATTGAAGGCGGATTCAAGATCAGCTGCTCCGATGGAGAGGTTACCGCCAAGAACGTAGTATTAGCGATCGGAGTACAAGGAACCCCCCGAAAATTAGGAGTGCCCGGAGAAGATCTCCCGCACGTGACCTATACGCTTTCTGATCCGGCAGCCTTCGTTGGCAAGGACGTGCTGGTGGTCGGCGCGGGTGATGCCGCAATTGAAAATGCGCTCGCTCTCTGTGAAAAAAATACCGTGTCGCTCCTCAACAGAGGTGCGGAGTTTCCTCGAGCCAAGGAAGCAAACGGCGCAAAGATCATGGAGGCCATTCGCGCCGGCAAGATTAGGCATTTCATTAACTCTGAAATGTCCCGTGTTGAAGCAGAGACAGTCCATATTGAAACCGCCGAAGGCGAAGTCGCACTAAAATGTAACCACATCATTGCGCGCCTAGGCGGAATTTTGCCGCGCGGGTTTCTCGAGAAATGTGGCATAGAGTTTTCTAGCAAAGACCCAACGGCGGTTCCCGTGGTCAACGGGCGCTACGAATCGAGCGTTCCAGGGCTTTTCGTTCTTGGTGCCCTGATTGGATACCCCCTTATCAAGCACGCCATCAACCAAGGATACGAGGTCATAGAGCACATTCTTGGAAATGAAGTAGAGCCTGCCGATCAGGTGCTTATTGCTGAGAAATTAAAAGATATCGAAGGCGATCCCAAGAAGGTCCTGGCCGATATTCGATCGCAGCTTCCTCTGTTTAAAGAGCTTTCGGACGCGCAGTTTCGCGAACTTGTGATCGACTCAACTATCCACCAGCTCGACGCAGGAAGTGTGGTGTTTGAGCGAAACGACTACACCGATACTTTTTTTAGTATTGTCTCCGGTCAAGTCGCCGTCGAACTCAGCGAGGAACGAAAGATCCCGATAGATGTGGGAAATTTCTTTGGCGAGATGGGACTGCTTTCAGGACGTAGGCGCGTGGCGCGCGTTCGTGTCACCAAACAGGCATTGCTGCTTGAATCCCCTCGGAAGCAGTTGTTGAAGTTGATCAACTCCGTGCCCTCACTTAAGCGAGCCTTGGACGAAGTGTTCATGCTTCGTGCTCTTGAAACGCAGGTTTTCCCCGAAGCGGACGCAGACTTTCTTAGGGAGCTAATCAAGAACGCCAAGATGAAAAACTTCAAGAAGGGTGAAGTGCTCTTCCGTGAAGGCGATGTAGGCGATGTTCTATACGTAATTCGAAAAGGCTCGGTCAAAATTTCGCGTCGCAATAGGCGTGGTGCCGATGTAACTCAAACGTACGTTCCGGCAGGGCGCATCGTCGGTGAAATGGCGCTTCTTTCAGAAGCGGACGCACCACGCAGCGCGACTGTCACCGCCGCAGTGGGTTGTGAAACGATTATCTTAACCAAGAGCGCATTTCAGCACCTTCTCGATGAAAATCCGCGCGTGCGTCAACGCGTCAACGAACTGGTGCGAGCGCGCCAAGTCGAGAACGTGGTGAGCGAAACCGCCGAGACCACTGGTCAGTTGCTTGATTTCATGATGGCTGAAGGGGTAACCGACGCCGACAATATTCTTCTGATTGACTCTGACTTATGTATTGGTTGCGACAACTGCGAGAAAGCATGCGAGTCCACGCATCGCGGCTTTAGTCGATTAGACCGCAAAGGCGGAAAGTCCCTCGCCAATATTCAAATTCCGATTTCTTGTCGGCACTGTGAAAATCCTCTCTGCATGCTGGACTGCCCCCCGGACGCGCTTACGCGTCTGCCTGATGGCGAAGTGATTATTCGTGACTCCTGCATTGGGTGCGGCAATTGCGTGCGAAATTGCCCTTACGGCGTCATTCAGCTTGTGCATGACCATCCCGACCACGGGGGATTCTCCTTGCTGTCCTTGCTAGGCCTTTCGAAGAAGGATGCGGAAGAGGGCCCCGCGAAGGCCGCCAAGTGTGATCAATGCGAAGATCTTAAAGGTGGACCGGCATGTGTGCGTGCCTGTCCAACCGGAGCTGCAATGCGGGTAAATCCACGGCAGTTATTGGAAATTACTTCTCGGAAGGGTCGCTAGGTGGGTGAGGTGCCCCTAGAGCAGGGCAGATGAATTTGAATTTAGTGGTAGCAGAGCGCGTGAATAACGATACTTTTTTTAGCTATAGAGGATATCGCTGGTTGTGGGCGAACATCCTGCTCACGCTCGTATTGATCGTCTGGTATTGGCTGGACGAGCCTCTGGGTGTCCCAAATGGCGGAACGTTCTACGGCTATACCGTGGGTGGGATCGCGGCAGCGGGGATTGCCTACCTAATGTGGTACGGCATCCGAAAGCGTTCTTATCACTCTCAGACTACAACTCTTAAAGGCACTCTCGCAGCGCATGTGTGGTTGGGCGTGGCGCTTTCCATAATCGTGCCGCTGCACGCAGGGTTTCAGTTCGGCTGGAATATTCACACGATTGCGTACGTGTTGATGATGATTGTGGTGGTGAGCGGTATTTGGGGAGCGCTCTACTACGCAACGCTCGCCTCTCAGGTGCAGTCGCATCGAGGGGGTGGCACCGTTAAGGATATCGTTCAACAGATCCACATCGCTGAACAAAATCTTAGTGCATTAGTTGCGCAGAAAAGTGACCACCTAATGGAGGTTAAACGCTTCGTCGACCAGCAGCTTGGCGGGAGTGAATTCAAACCGCGCTTTTGGTCAATGTTGCTTGGGCACTCGGCTGCAAATTTCGATCCTGAGAGTCTCGCCACGTTGCTGGCGAAGTTGCCGGACGCAGAGAGCGCCGACGGGATTTCACTCGTGCAAGGCGCTGATAGAAAGCGAGAGCTGATCAATCGAGTGCAGCATGAAGTCAAAACGCTTACCAAGTTAAAAGTGTGGCTGTATATTCACTTGCCGGTTTCTTGCGCCTTGATGGTCGCAGTGCTGATTCATATTTTTGTCGTTTTCTTCTATCGGGGCTAGTGGGATGAGACTTCGCGTCACAGTAGAAAATATCAGCCCGAATGGCACCTGTGATGTGCGATCGAATGATCACGACAAGGACGAGCTGACGATCGGGCGTGGTGCTGGTTGTGATATTTTGCTCAGCGACTCTTCTGTCTCGCTGGTACATGCTAAAATCATTTCTCGACCGAGAGAGACTCAAGGCGGCATGGGGGTCTTCGTTGAAGACCAGGCTTCGCTAAGCGGGGTGCTAGTAAATAAGCGCCCGGTTGCTCGGCATGAACTTGTGCTTGGTGATGTTCTTAGTTTCGGCTCTGTGCAGTTCACCGTTCGCGCAACTGAAGGTGTGATTGAGCTCTTTCGGCAAAAGCGGGGCGAGACACTCGATTTAGACGCCAAGATTCGTCGTGACGTTCAAGAATTACACGTTGCCAGAAAGCTTCCTTCCTTTCAGTTGTTGAACCTTTCTATTGTTGCCGTAGTACTCGCTGTCTACTTCGTGCTGCCAGTGCTGACTGAGCGCCGAGCTTCGTGGTCGAGCGGGCCGATTGAATCTAGTCACAAGATGATTGAGCATAACTGCCAATCGTGTCACGAAGGTCAGTTCTCACGAATTTCCGATGAAAAGTGCCTCGCCTGTCATACCATGAGCGATCATGCCAAGCCGTTCACCGCGCACGCCGCATTGCGTGATGGGGTTGAGCCGTCCTGCGCAACTTGTCACATGGATCATAATGGGTCCTCACACGGCAGCGTCGGGGATAGCGGCGCAATTGGAAAGGCGCACGGCTTGATTGTTCATCAGTCTGCTCTTTGCACTGATTGTCATGCGCGAATTGATAGTGTGCTTGCGCCTTTGAATGAGAAAGCGTCGGTGGCTGTGGTGACTGGATTTGACGATCACCCTGAGTTCTCGGTGACGCTTCAGTCCCTTCCTGGAACGCCAGGTCCTGGATTGTCTCTCTTTGGAGTGACACTGCCTGGAGCTCCCGCAGAGAAGACGAGGCGAGTTCGCCTTGATGACCCTGCCAAGCTTAAAGATGTTTCCAACATCAAACTCAATCACAAAGTGCATCTTGAGAAGGACCTCCGTACCCGCACGGGGCAAAAGACCCTGGATTGTGGTTACTGCCACGGGCTCAATGACGATTTTAGAACAGTTGAGCGGATAAGCTTTGAAAAGCATTGCCAAGAGTGCCACAGTCTCGAATTCGATGAGCGGCTTCCGCGTGTAGAGGTTCCGCACGGAGACCCTAATGTAGTGTATCGCTTCCTCTATGCGGAGTACGCCAAGCTCCTATTGAGTAGCGAAAAAGTTTCTCCGATACGGCGAGAGTTTCAGCAACGCGGTGGCAGGATTCCTGGCAAGGCCAGTATCGAGGCAGTTCAACAGGCGCAGAGTGCAGATGATTTTTCGCGAAGCTTTGTTGAAAAGGAAAGCCGAGGCTCTGAGCGCGTTTTGTTTACTCGTACCGCTTGTTTCCTGTGTCATGCCGTCGAAGAGAAGAAGATTTCTGAAGCGGAGATACGAGAGAACGCGACGTCACGTTTCAAGATCCTTGAACCGCAGATTCCAGAGCGTTGGATGCCGGCCTCGATCTTCTCGCATGGTTCGCATGAAGAGGTTGGATGCGAAGACTGTCATGCAGGAGTTCGACAGTCTACGCGTACCACAGATGTACTTTTACCAAAAATTGACAGCTGCAGAAGCTGCCATGTGGAGCATCCAGAAGTGGGTAAGGTAACGAGCGATTGCGTACTGTGCCATTCGTATCACAATTCGCTGGCTATGCCCTTCGAAAGGAAGCGATCTGTCTCTGATATTATTTTGGGGTTAGGACTGTGAGATTTTCTAAAATGAGGTTAGCCAAAATGAGGTTTGCCGATATCATTCGCTGGGATTGCCCCGGATTTGTGGGTCTTTGTGCGCACCGAGTTCTTTCTGCACTCATTGTTGCCGTAACCGTCGGAGTGGTTGCCGGTTGTAGCGGAGGAGGCGGTGGTGGCGATGGATCGGGCCGTGGGGAAGGCAGTGCCGCAGCTGATTTTGGGTGTGATGGAAGTTGTGCCAACCAGCAATTGTCGGCCTCTGAAGTAAGGGGAATCGTCACCCAGGCAATTCGTTCAGCGCAGTTTCTAGGTGTAAGCGCAACTTTTTCTGTAGTTGATCGCGTAGGGAACGTGCTTGCTCTTTACCAAATGGAAGGTGCGGCACCGACTACGCGGATCGATGGGCAAATTGGGGCAGTCGGCGGTCTCGAAGGCCTGGAAGTGCCAAGTGTACTTGCGGCGATTTCTAAAGCAGGCACCGGCGCTTTTCTTAGTAGTCAGGGCAATGCTTTTTCTACACGAACGGCGAGTCAAATTATTCAAGAGCATTTTAATCCTCCCGAGCGCGGACAACCCGGCGGTCCGCTTTTTGGCGTGCAGTTTTCGCAGCTGCTGTGTAGTGACGTCACTACTCGCAACCCAGAGATTTCAGACGGCAGGCCTTCCGGGCCAAACAAGTTGCTGGTTGGCGGGAGTGTGGGACCGAGAGGTTTGCCTCTCGGACTTTCAGCAGATCCGGGCGGTATCCCGCTTTATAAGATGGGAGATTTGGTGGGCGGGCTCGGAGTTGAGCTCGATGGTCGCTACACCTTGGATCGGGATAATACTGATTACGATGACGACGTTGAAGAACGCCTGGCGATGATGGCGTCTCAAGGAGGATTCGAAGCTCCTTCTGAGCGAGTGGCGCCTAATATGAATGTGGGTAAGTCTCTGCGTTACACAGATTTAACCTACGATCAGATAGATCCTGTTCCGTCAGAGGGTGCCTCATTCGATGATTCTCGACTTGTGGCGGTGCCTGAATTTACTCGCGGAGAAGTGCGGGAGGGTGTGATGTACGGCTCGCCTGCTTCTGGGGTGATGCGGACCTCGCGCCGTGGTCTTCCCTCTGCGGTGCTGGTCGGAAATGGCGGGGCGGTACGCTTCCCGACGCGCCCCGGTACTGGACCTGCGGGCATCGCACTTACCGCCTCTGAAGTGGATGCATTGCTTGATAGTGCGCTAACCACCGCTTCGCGCGCTCGCGCTGCGATTCGAAGACCTCTTGATAATCCAGCCAACGTTTCGATTTGGGTAGTAGACATAAATGGAGAGCCGCTTGGCTTTGTTCGCTCTGCGGATGGTCCGGTGTTCGGCATAGATGTTTCGCTTCAGAAGGCTCGTTCCGTAACATTAATTAGTTCCCCAAGCGCGGCGGAACGACTCTCGGCCATGGGGCAAGGCGGCTACGTGGCCGCGACCAAAGCTCTGATTGGCCCCGATGCACTCTCAAACGGAGTGGCCTTTGGAAATCGCTCAATCGCCAATATTTCTCGGCCGTATTTCCCTGATGGCATTCAGGGTAAACCCAACGGACCTTTCTCCTTGCCTTTCCCAGGTACCGCTGAGGGGAGATCGTGGAGCCCATTTAATACTGGACTTCAGCTTGATCTTTCGTTCGGAGGAATCGCTCAGGCCTTGCAGCTTATTCCGTCCGCCTCTTTTCCAGATTCTTGTGTGGGTGGAGTGCTTACCAGAAATCTCGCAAACGGCTTGCAAATATTCCCGGGAGGAGTGCCGCTCTATCGTGGGTCGACCCTGATTGGTGGCTTTGGAATCAGCGGCGACGGAGTTGACCAAGATGATCTAATAGCGTTTTACAGTGCGAGTCGGAGAGGTTTGGACTTTGTAGGGCACACTGGAATAGGGGATGCAGGACTCGGATTTCACGCCCCTAAGGAAATGCGGGCTGATGCGCAGGAAGTTTCGGATACCGGGGTGCGACTGCGATATGTGAATTGCCCTGAAGGGCCATTCGCGGGGAGCAATGATCAGAACGTTTGCGATGGTCTGTAGTTTGGTAAGCAAGAGTGACTTGATCTGTAGGGTAGTATAATAGTTTTTAGGACAGGCGTTTGTAGGACAATGTCATGGGGTGTAGGGCCATGAAGTGTGGGGCCATGAGGCGCGGTAGTTTCATTTTTGCGACTCTGTTGCTCGTGAACTTTGTGTTCATGAAAGCTGCGTTTGCAGATGTGGATAGTCTTGAGCCGGGAGCCACTGCTTCAGTATCTCCTTCAGGGGAAGTGAAGAACCCCGAAGCGGCAGCTTCCGAGAGCGAGCCCGAAGCAAAAGGACTGGCACAAACCCCTGAGCGTCAGCGTCCGGGAGAAGGTCCTCAATCCACCAGCTTTTCCCCATACATTTTTGAGAGTGTTCCTGAAATTAACTCTTCTGCTCCAGACTTCTTGACGGTGCCCGATCGTTGGCGACAGTTGTATGTCGGTAAGTGGTATGATCCCTACAACCAAAACGTGGTGAAGGGAGATATTCCGGTATTCGGCTCTCCCGCGCATCCTTGGTTTGTTGAGCTTGGGCTGACCTCTGATTCACTATTCGAGTATCGAAATATTCCCACTCCCGTGGTGCCGTCCTCCTCCAGACACCCAGAGAGTACCGACCAATTCGGGGGGAGTGAGCAGGCATTCTTTAATCAGAACCTTATTTTCCTTTTTTCACTGACTCAGGGAAACACAACCTTCAAGCCGCAAGATTTTGAGTTTCGTTTCGTGCCGGTGATGAATTTCACCTATGCCTCGATTGAGGAAGATGGGCTCTTGAGAGTTGATGCTTCACGCGGAAATTCCCGAGGGGATGAGTACATTGGGCCTCTCGAGCTGTTCGCGGACATCCATATCGCCAATATTTCAGACCGCTATGACTTCGTATCCACTAGAGTAGGTGTGCAGCAGTTCAACGCTGATTTCAGAGGATTCGTTTATAATGTCTCAGAGCCGGGTGTTCGTTTATTTGGAAACTGGGACAACAATCAATGGCAGTACAATTTGGCGTACTTTCGGCGCATCGAAAAGGACACCAATTCTGGGCTGAATACCTGGTTCGAGGATCGCTACGAAGACGTAGTGGTGACCAATCTGTACAGTCAGGACAATCCGGTGTTGGGGCATCAGGTTCAGGGCACTATCATCTACCGCGCTGATCAAGCAGGCGACCACAAAGCGGAGTATGACAAGAATGGATTCCTGGTTCGCCCCGCCTCGATTGGGGATGAGAGACCCAAAAACATTTATACCACTTATTTCGGCCTCAATGGGGACGGACACTTCGGGCGCCTCAATATTACGGAGTCCTTCTACTATGTGACGGGTTCAGAGAGTCACAATCAAATTGCCGGGCAGCAGGTTGATGTCAGTGCGGCAATGGCGGCGCTCGAAGTTTCCTACGACTTTGATTGGATTCGATTAAGATCTTCGTTGTTTTGGGCGTCGGGCGATGACGATGCGTTCGATGGTAACGCAAATGGGTTCGACGCGATCTTTGACAATCCGAATTTTGCAGGTGGGGATAATTCTTTTTGGCAGAGGCAGGGAGTCCCCTTCATCGGTGGCGGCATAGTTTCACTAGTAAATAGAAATAGTTTGTTGGCAAACCTTCGTCCCGGGAAGGAGCAGGGGCAGTCAAACTTTGTTAACCCTGGTATTCGAATCTATAACGTCGGCTTGGACGTTGAAGTAACTCCAACTCTCAAGCTCATCAATAACGTTTCCTATTTGCAGTTTGATCAAACGGACGTGCTTGAGACTACACGTCAAGACGGTTCTATTTCTCGAAATATAGGTTTTGATCTGTCCACGGGGATGGTCTACCGCCCCTTTCTTAACAACAACGTTCAGTTTCGTTTTGGAGGGGCAGTGTTGTTGCCTGCCTCGGGCACGGAGAACTTGTTTGGTGATGAGCGGCTCTATAGTCTCTTTTCAAATTTGATTTTGGCGTATTAATGGGGCGTGAAGCGATGAAGAGTTGTTGCGAGTCGAATCGGCAGGGAAGGGCGGGAGGCCGTTGGCCTACGCGCGGCGCTGTTTTGATTGTGGCAATCTCTACCCTTTTGGGTCTGCTCGTTGCGCTTCGCTCTGCGCCGTTCGCCTATGCGCATCCGGAATCTGATTCGACTGACTCCGAAATTGTCTCGCCGGTACCGTCTGGCCTTACTGCTGCTCAGGTTTATGACAACAGTAAGGGCTGTGTCGATTGTCACAATCCAATGGATTCGACCAGCATGCACCGTAATCCAGGTGTGATGATTGGTTGCGTGGATTGTCATGGCGGAAATTCTGCAGTGCGTGCGCGTGACTTAGTGCAGTGGAGTCCGGAGTGGGAGCAAGCTAAGCTTGAGTCCCATGTGCTCCCGCGACGTCCAGATTGGTGGCCAACTTCTGGTAATCCAGAGCAGGCTTATACCAAGACTCTTCAAGAGAGCGCTGAATATGTGAAGTTCATGAATCCGGGAGACTTGCGCGTTGCGCGAGAGACGTGCGGAGGATGTCACTCGAATATTGTGCATGCGAATGAGCGTAGCATTATGACTACCTCAGCGATGCTCTGGGGTGGTGCCCCCTATAACAATAATATTTTACCGTACAAGCGCTACATTCTCGGAGAGAGCTACGGACGTGACGGCCTTGCACGAGAGATTCATGCAACTAAGCCTCCTACGGCCGAAGAAGCAGCGCGTGGGGTGCTTCCAAAGCTCATCCCTATGCCGCAGTGGGAAGTCATTGCGCCGGGAGACGTCTTTCGTGTGTTTGAACGCGGCGGAATTTTCGTGCGCTCTACCTTCCCAGAGATTGGTAACCCCAATTTCCTAGAAGAGAACGGTAAGCCCGATATTCGTCAATCTAATCGTGGTCCCGCGACGGGCAGTCGAATCTCAGTGCCGGTGATTAACGTACACAAGACGCGCCTCAACGATCCTCATTTGTCGTTCATGGGAACAAACGACCATCCGGGGGATTTCCGTAGTTCAGGATGTACTGCGTGCCACAGCATTTACGCGAATGACCGCGACCCTCGGCATTCTGGACCTTGGGCCAAGTTTGGGCATGGCGGGGAGTCTCAAACTAAAGATCCGATGATTCCCAAGAATGAGGCGGGGCATCCAATCGTGCACGAGTTCTCACGATCCATTCCCACTAGCCAATGCATGGTGTGCCACATGCATCAGCCCAACATGTTTGTGAATTCTTTTCTCGGTTACACCATGTGGGATTATGAGAGTGACGCCAAGCACATGTGGCCCGAAGAGCAGCGTTATCCAAGTAGCGATGAAATGAAAACCATGCTCGAGCGAAATCCTGAAGAAGCGGTGGTTCGAGGAAAGTGGAGCGACGAGGAATTTTTGCGCGGCGTCTCTGAGCTTAATCCAAAACTTAAAGATACGCAGTTTGCTGATTATCACGGGCACGGCTGGAATTTTAGGGCGATATTCAAAAAGGATCGAAAAGGGCATTTGCTGGATAAAGACGGCAAAGTTGTAAAGTTCGACGATCCAGACAAGTTTAAGAAAGCCGTGCACATGGCGGACATTCATGTCGACTACGGCATGCATTGCGTCGATTGCCATTTCAACCAAGACGGACATGGTGACGGGAATCTATACGGCGAGGTAGCTCAGGCCGTAGAGATTCAATGCCAAGATTGTCATGGAACGGCGGCGAAGCGACCGACGTTGCTTACCTCCGGACCTGCCGCACCAACAGGTGGGCGTGATCTGAGCCTGATGAGGACGCCGTTTGGCGATCAGCGGTTCATTTGGAAAGGAGACGATCTCTTTCAAAGATCCACGCTTACCCCCGGACTTGAGTGGAAGATAAGCCAGGTGCGTGACAGCGTGAACCGCGAGAGTCCTGAGTATAATGAGAAATCTTCCCGTGCCAAAACGCTGCAGAAGGTCGGAGCCGACGGGGAACAGCACTGGGGAGATTTAGGCGTTGTTGATGCGAATGCCGACAAGCTCTCCAAAGTGTTGGCGCATGCAGACGACGACATGGCGTGTTTCGCTTGTCATAGTTCCTGGATGACGAGCTGTGGCGGTTGCCATCTTCCGATTCAGGCCAACTGGAAGGCTGACAGCAAGCATTATGATGGCAAGACTACTAGAAACTGGGCGACCTATAATCCGCAGGTGGTGCGCGATGATATTTATCAGCTAGGGCTGCATGGGCCAGCCAAGGGCAATAAGATTGTTCCCGTACGATCATCAAGTGCGCTGGTCTTAAGTTCAACTGACATTAATCGGCAGAAAATCTACATTCAGCAGCCGCCTACTGCTGCTTCTGGGCACAGTTCTCAAGCCTTTGCGCCGCATTTCCCACACACGGTTAGAAAGACAGAGACCAAGGACTGCGAGGACTGTCACGTTTCAAGCAAGAACGACAACAATGCAATTATGGCTCAGCTATTGTTGCAGGGCACAAACTTCATGAGCCTGATGGGGCATTACGCATGGGTAGCCACGGGTGAGCATGGACTTGAAGGCGTTCAGGTAACCGAATGGGATGAGCCTCAATCAGTGATTGGGAGCTTTCTGCATCGTTATGCGTATCCTGACTACTATAAGGCGCATGAGGACAAAGGTAAGGAGCTTCAAACCTCCCATCGACACCATGGGGCAGGCGGAGTTACCAATACGCTTCAGCTTAGAGGTGAATATCTCTACACCACTGCAGGCGAGGGTGGCTTTAGGGCATACGATGTGGCGAACATCGCTAATAAGGGATTTTCGGAGCGCATCGTCACCGCGCCATTCTCGCCTCTAGGGCAAGACACGCACGTGGCGACTAAGAATGCGACCTCATTCGTGTTGCCGACTTCGGCCCAGACTATCGCACCATTTCGCGAACAGTTGCCTGAAAATCTCGAAACCCCGATGCACGCCCTGTATCACTACGCGCTCATCTCTGACAGCGAAGAAGGCCTAATTTTAGTCAATATCGATACGCTGTCTGATGGAGAGCCGCGCAACAATTTCTTCGAAAGAGCGCTTACGTGGAATGAGGATGGAGTACTTAGCGGTGCCAAGTACATTACTACGGCCGGAACGAACACCTTCGTAATGACTCACGACAAGCTCGTTATTCTTGACCTCGATGTGCCGCTTGAGCCTAAAGTTCGTTCGGTCTTGTCGTTCGATGATCCTACCGCGGTAGCTATTCAGTTCCGCTATGCGTTTGTTACTGATAAACGCGGCTTTCATGTGGTCGACATCACCAATCCTGATAGGCCTACGAAGGTACAGAAAGGCTTCATTCCGCTTCCTGATGCGCGCAATGTATACGTGGCCCGTACATATGCCTATGTGGCGGGCGGGTCTCAGGGTGTGGTGATTATTGATGTAGAGCGCCCTGAGCAGCCTAAGATCTACCAAGTTTTCAACGACAACGGGCGTATCAACGATACCTATGATGTGAAGATTGCAGCGACTAATGCCTCGGCGTTTGCTTATGTCGCAGATGGGCACAACGGAATGCTGGTGCTGCAGCTCACCGACCCTGACCGAGTACCGGCCTATTATGGATTCTCACCTGAAGTGCAGCCTCAAGTGGTGTCGTGGATCAAGACCGGTGGGCCAGCAATGGCTATTTCGGAAGCTCTTGAGCGAGATCGCGCGGTGGACGAGACCGGACATCAAATTGCAGTTTTTGGCAGAATCGGTTCTCGCCCGTTCAATCTTGAAGAACAAAAGCGCTTTTACCTGACCCGCGAAGGCAACCTATATACGGTTAAGGATTAGGCACTTCAGCATGTGACCCCAATCTGGCAGGTGTGTCCTTCGTCGGTCAGGAGCGGTAGATCGGAACGCGATTTAGTTTCAACTAAGCAATCCAGTAAGGAACTTCGGTGACAAGTAAGCAAGCGTGTTCACAAACCATTGAAGTCCTTGAGCAGCAGTTTGGGGGGCGGGAAGTTTCTTTTCTGCAGGGCAGAGGTGGGCTCCCCTACGTGCGTCTTGCCACGTCGAAGGGTCACAGTGCAGAGATTTATCTTCATGGCGCTACGCTTACATCGTGGTGCGTCGAATCTTCTGGTGAACAGTTGTTCCTGAGTGATTCTGCAATATTCTCTGCCGAGAAGGCAGTTCGAGGAGGGATTCCGCTTGTGTTTCCCCAGTTTGGTCCCGGGACCTTAGCTTCACATGGGTTTGCCCGTAACCGCCCCTGGCATGTCGTGGAGAGTAAGTCGAACAGTAGTGAGTGCTCAGTGGCGTTGCAACTTGAAGACGATGAGGGCACGAGGGCGCTGTGGCCGAACCGATTTGTGTGCCGAATTCGATACAGTCTCTCCACTAAGCTTCAAGCTGAAGTTACGGTTTCGAATACCGATCGCCAGGCACTTCAATTTCAGTGGGCTTTTCATACCTATTTTAAGGTCGCCGATATTGCGGCAACCTCAGTGCGCGGCCTATCTGGCTTACCGTATCTGGATAATTTGAAGAGCAAGCAATCCTTCGTTGACCAGCGTGCGCTCGCAACTATATCAGAGGAAGTCGATCGAATTTATTGTGATGCCCCTGATATTATCGAGGTTCTTGAGCATGAAATATTGTCCATGACCATCGAGAAGAACCAAATGCCTGACGCCGTTCTGTGGAATCCATGGGCGGAGAAATCAAAAGGCATGAGTGACTTGGCGCCCGACGCCTATAGGCGCTTCGTGTGTGTGGAGTGCGGAGCAATCGCAAAGCCGATCGTACTTAACCCAGGCGAAGTCTTTTCTGCTTCGATGTCGCTCGCAACTCCGTAGTCTAGCCCTTAGGCCTAATCTGCTTTCAGGGTCAGTGAGCCATCAGAGCTGACACAGTAGCGTTCTCCGTTGACTTTTAACGTACCTCGGCACTCGATAGTATTCTTTGCTATTGGAGCCGACTCGCGGGTAATAGTGTTTTTAGTGATTGGTTGATCAGCATCGACTTCATACTCCGCGTCCGGACCACGCAGTGATAGGTGCAGGGTCCCAGTCTTTGCGGCCAGCTGAATCTGTAATGCCTCAGCAGGGGGAACGAGCAGGGTGATAGTGCCTGGAGTGGGCATTCCGAGGCGAAACTCTCCTTCGACTTGCTGGTCGGCGGCAAGTACGGGAGCGCTTCGTACAATCAGACTAATCGCAGGCTGATCCTGTAATTGATATATCCAGGCGATGTCCACTAGTTCGCCTGGTCTCACCATTCCGCTGGCTGAGTTTAGATCGTCAACCCGGATAGTCACGGCGCTTTTCCCCTTGGTGATTTGCGGTGAGATTGGACTGAGGCGTCGCTGCGCGGTAACTCTTTTCGCCACGAGCGGCTCGCCCTCAAGTAGCGTTGACATTGCGTAGCGGTTTTTAATTTCTTCAAGAGAGCGAATGGTGCCCACTCGGAGAAACTCTATTGGTCGCTGTTCTTCGCGAAATAGTTCTGAGGTGAGGGTCTGTCCCTCGGAAATGTCTCGAACAGGCACCAGGACGCTGACCATCTGGTCTCGTTGGGATTGGGAAAGATGAGTCGAGGCAACCGCAACATTCTCAGGAGTGGTTGAAAACCACAAAGCTGCGCCACCACAGAAAGCCAGAATCACAGTGCCTAAGCCGGCTATCAATGCACGCTCGTGATCTCTGGAGCCGGTGTTAAATCGCGAACCAAACTGTCTAGCCATATCAACCTCCTGATCAAAGAAACCACACTAGCAATGCTAAAGGGTAGCGGCGCCAGCATAGTGAGTTTGACTCTACGCGGAGAAAAAAGTTCACGTGGGGAAGTTGTTGGAATTGCTCATGATCAGTACGTCACCCTCTCTCTTCGCCAGGTCAATGCGGGCGGCATCAGCGGTAGGGACGATTACATAGGCGATGACTCGGCCTGAGTCGCCTTCGACATCAAGGCGCGCTATTCGTGCACGGTGAGTAAGCTTTGCGGCAAAGAGATCCCCTCCTGCATTCTTTAGCGCAGCGACCAGCTGAATATCGTCGCCGGGGCGAAGTGGTTGTAGGCCAGCGCCAGCTTCGTCTAAAGGAATGCCGACAAATCGATAGCCTGGAGGAAGAGAGTTTGGATCTGACTTCATGTAGTGACGGTCAAGCGCGTATCCGGACACGATGAGATGAGCGGCGACTTGACCGGTGAGTTCGTCAATGTTGCGAACTGCTTGTTGTGGAATAGCTGCCACTGGTGCGAGTCGTTTTTCAAAAAGTCCTGCGGTGAGTGTAGTTCCGGGGTGAATATCCTCGCGGGGGATAAAAACTTCTGTGACTGGAAGCTGAAGTACTAGCGGTGAGTGCCGTGTCCCAGCCCAAAATGAAACCGAACTAGTCGCTAAGAGAATTGAGGCGGCAACCGCTGATTGAACAGCTCTGAGTCCGACACCAGCGCTTAGGCAGTCGAGCCAAGATTCTATCCACTCTTTGAACGGCTGTGATTGGGGAGCGAGTACTATCCCTGATTCGTTAACGGCGCACATTATACGATTAGTAAAATCGCTTGACGGCACAGAACGCTCGTCCTTTAGAGTAGCTTCAGAGCCGCAGACCTTGAGCGCGGCTTCATATTCCCTTACAAAACTTGGATCGCGCGACAGCTCTGTCTGCAAAAAGTCTGCTTCGGCATTTCCAAGCGTTCCTTCCATCAGTGCGTCGAGCGCTGCTTCTCGTGTAATCATGTGTCGACCAACGCCTCCTTCAACAATCGCCTGGCTTTACTTATGCGGGAGCGAACGGTGCCAATCGGAATCTCTAAGCATGCGGCGACTTGTTCATAGCTTCGTCCCTCGAATGCGATGAGTATCAGAGGTTCTGCATAGAGACGATCCAGCGCCTCTATAGCATTGCGATAGCGATCTAAAGTTTCTGTCTGGACGTGAGAGGTATGTGGGCAGCCAGTGGAAGAGTGTGCGCGCATTGAGTCAGTAGCGTTTTGAGCTGCTTCCAAGCCCAACAGTTCGCGACTTTTCGAGGTTTGACGAGTATGAATCTGGTTGAGAGCGATTCGAACAATCCAGGTGAAGAATGTGGCTTCAAAGCGAAATGAGGGAAGGGCGCGGAACGCCTTCAGGAAGACTTCTTGTGCCAAGTCCTCGCTTTCTGATTTGTCGCCTAAGCGTCGAAGTGCCATGCGGTACACGGGTCCCTTGTAGCGATCAACGAAATATCGAAAGCAGTCATGCTCTCCGGCGCAAATGTGCTTGATGAGCGCAAACTCGTCTACGCAATCGGGCGTGGAGGCACCGCTCGTGTAGTGCTCTGTTGCATCAAGCTTCCGCATTAAAAACCTACCTACAACCGAAGAGAGGCGCTGCCACCCTAAGGGTTAGACACTCAATAGTTAAAAAAGTTCACACATCTTAAGTGCATGAATTGCTTAACTAGAGCCTCGAAATGGACAAAGAGTGTCTCGGCACTTTGGCGAGTGGTCTTAACCGAGGTAGTTTCATCGGCTTCTGGAATAGGGATTGAGGACAACTGCCGATGGACCGGGATGCAGGGGAGGGCCGCCGTCGCGAACCGTACTTAGTGAAATCTCGTAGGTGCTTTGAGATAAGATTTCGAGGCTAGTCGAGCACCAGGACAAAGGCCTGTTCAGCTTCGCCATGTACCGAATCGAAGACAAAAATATGCACGGTCTTTAATCCTTCAGGAATCTTTACGTCTGATAGTGAGCGAGTGAACGGCTGCTCATCAACATGAGGGTGGTGCAGAATGCGTGTGCCAAGAACTTCGCCAGTGGGAGATCGTATTTCCCATTTGTTCGCATAGTGCTCCCAGCCTTCATCTGAGTGGCGAACGGCAACATCGAAAGCGCAGATTTTTTCCGGGGTGCATCTTGAAATTGCGGAGACAACTTCTGGCTTTCCAGCCAAGGCTGGCAGTGGCGCTGCTAGTGCAGCAAAAATTAAGGCGGAGAGGAGAGTTGAAGCGTGGCCAAGGGAGGAGAGAACTTTGCTCTGTCGGTTGGGATGCATGAGTGCATTTGAACATCGCTGGCATGATGGTGGCTAGACCGTTCATGGCATAACGGTGGTCCAAGCTCAGTCGTCCAATGGACCGAATTTCGTCTAAATTTAGACTATTCGATACTTGGCGAGGTTTTTATAGATGTAACACCTTGAAATTACTATGGCGGAGCCCCCCACTTGCGCCAAAAGGTAGCAGGTTCCTTTAAGAGAGGTTCCTTTAAGAGAGGGGGCGCCGAGGTAGGGGTGGTTCCGTGCGAGGGTTAGTACCGCGCGACGGTTCGCCAGGTATGCAGCTCTACCGGCGGTAGAATGCAAACGAGAAATACTGTTTCACGATCGGAGCAGCCTCGCTATCTTTCCCGACAATAGAGAGCATACAGCGAGGAAGAAATGTTTCGGAAATCTCATCAAATTTTAGGGCATGGAGTCGCCACCACAGTTATTGCGGTGTTCGGCGCACTGCTGTGCTCGAACGCAGCGCAGGCTCAATCGGCCGTTCGTGGAGTGGATGGCGCAGTTTGCTCGCTGCGACGCATCGATAGCGCTGCGGTGGAGAGAAATCTTCCGTTTCTTGTAACCCCAAGGCGTACTCAGGACGGGACGCTGCGCTGCCCAAGTCGAAAGTATCAACTGTTTAGTGTGAGCGGAGTAACCGCTACAGGGGAGACTGATCTTGGAGCCCTTAAAGGGGATCAAGGCCTTCAAGGGCCTCCCGGAGCCGCTGGACCTCAAGGCGCACAGGGACCGATCGGTCCCAGAGGATCAGACGGGATAGAGGGACTTCCCGGTAGAGTAGACGTGGCGTCTTGTCTTGAACGCGTGGGTACGCCGGTTCAGGGAACTGGCGCGCTAAGCGCGCAGTCAGTCTGCCTAGCCGGAGAGTTCTCGCTTGGAGGTGGATTTACTGATACGGAGCCCGGATTATTTACGGGTCAGACGCAAGTACTTGAGTTGCTACCGACGGGAAAGGCTTATCCGAAGGGTCTGGCGGTATCGACTTCGTCGATCTCAGCCAACCCGAGGACTCTGACGGTTAGAGTCACCTGTTGCCCGGTGGAGGGCTGATTTTAGTTCAGTGTTCTCTAAATCTGCGGCGGACGTGTTGCTATGGTCGCCCTAACTGTGTCCAGAGGCAGGGGCCCGCCTTCTTCTAAAGTTGATGCCCTCGACAATGCCCTCGACAAAGGGCTCCCCCAGAGATAGAGGACAGCTGTGGGACCTGGGGTAGATGTTACTATTATTGGCGGTGGGATTACGGGGCTAGGCGTAGCGCTTGAAGCGACACGCTGGGGCTTTCATACTGTGTTGTGTGAAAGAGAGAAGATCGGAGCGGGAACCTCCGCCAACAGCCTTCGCATCATTCACGGTGGTTTTCGCTATCTTCAACATTTTAATGTCAAAAGAGTGATTGAGTCAGCGCGTGAGCAGAGGTACTGGCTCAAGGAAACCCCCCAGTTCATTAAGCCTCTCCCTTGTCTCGCTCCTCTCACAAAATCGGGATTGGGATCGGCAGTTCCCATACGCGCGGCTGCTGCACTGTACGGAACGATTTTAAAAGCGCTCGGCAGTCCGTTGGATTCTCCACGAGTGCTTTCGCGCAAAGAATCTGAGCAGCGTTGCCCAGCTTTGGTGGGACAAGTTCCGCATGGTGCGCTTTATTGGCAAGACGCCATTCTTGAGGACCCTGCGGGCTTTGTTCGATTTCTGTCTGAGAAGATCGTCGAAGCCGGCGGCGAGTTGCGGGAGGATACTGCTGTTCATGGTCTCTCGCGAATCAATGGTCACTGGCAAGTAAATTTTCCTGCTGGTGCACTAGATTCTCAAGTGGTGGTGGATGCGTGTGGAGTGAGTAGGCGAGAGGTCTTGCAAATATCAGACCCGGCAGGCGGCGCACTCGATATGGACAGCAAATTAGCGTGTGTTGCCATCAACCTTGAGTTTGATTTTCAGATTGATGCCACTGTGGCGATTGGTCGTCGTTCACCATCAGGCCGTTTATTTTTTGCAGTGCCGCGTGGCAAGCATATGGCGATTGGGACCTGGTACTATCCGAAGTCACAGACGCTCAGCGATAAGACGGAGGAAGATTGTTTTCTTGCGGAACTTCGGCTGGCATTTTGCAATAATAATCTCGTGCGAGAGCGAGTGTGTAGCGTTGATCGTGGGGCGTTACCGATGAAGCGAGTTGGAGATCATGGCCCGGTATTGTATGGGCGACATCAGATCAACGAATCAAATGGTCTCGTGCAAGTCATGAGCACTAAATATACGACGTTTCGGTTGGTAGGAATTGAGGCCATGCGGGCCGCAAGAGCGGCATTGCGAGTTGCGCTAAGCTAATTTGGAGAAATCATGGAGCTCAATAGACCAAAACTAAAGCGTCTCGCTATCTCCAAGATCCCGCTGCTTGAAAGTCTTAGTGAAGCAGAGCGTGAACAGCTTTTGGAATTACTGGTGCTTAAGGAATATAATCGCGGAGAATCTATCATTACTTCCGATCAAACTGGGCGAGAGATTCTTTTCATTGCCGACGGCTCGGTCGACGTAAAGCGCTCAAGTGGAGAGGGGAAAGAGGTCATCATTTCTCGGCTTGGCGAGGGAAGTTTTATCGGTGAAATCGCGCTGCTTACAAATGCAAGTCGTAGCGCAGATGTGGTGGCGGTAGAGGACTGCATGGTTTTGGTGCTCGCCGCACAGGACTTTGAAGCGCTGCTCGATTCAGCCAAGGCGTTTGCGAGAGCGTTATTGGTTGACCTGGCGCGGCGCGTCGCCGCGGCTTCGACAAAGATTTCTGACCTTGCGCTCCTCGATGTTTACTCGCGAGTGTTTCGGGCTCTGCGCGGACTCGCTGGCCAGGATAAGAATACTGAAGCAAAGGTCGTCTCACCTCGCCCCACCCACAAGGACTTAGCGGCGATGGTAGGAACCTCCCGCGAGATGGTTACGCGCGCTCTGGCGAAGCTCGAGGCGGATGAAATTATCGTTATCGAAGGCGAGCAAGTCCGACTGATAGGGACCGTCCTTGACTGATGGCTAATATATTCAACGCATTGAGCCTAGAGTTCCCGAGGGTAGAACCCCAATCCTTAAGATTCTTAGCGACTTAGCCGACATATTGGGCGGGCCGGGCATTGACCTGGCTGGCGCCGCGGCGTAGCGCGTAGCCCAGTAGGGCGTCGTTTGGGGTGTGCGCTTTCGCACATATTATTCGTCCGCTCTTGCCGTTCCATACGGGGACAGGAACGAATCGTATTGGGAATCCAACACATGAAGATATTTAAGTTTCTAGTAACCATCGGATTGCTCACTTACATACACGCAGGGAGCACTAGTGCCCAGGCCGAGAGTGGCTCGACTTTAGCGTATTCCGGAGACCTTTATCGCAATGGGCGTCCGCAGACTGGAGAGTTCGGAACCGTTCGCGACTTTGCTGCATGGCGAAATTATTTGTACGTCTCTTGGGCCGACCTAGACGGAGATTTCTGGCTCGATACCTGGGACCTTTCGAATATCTCAGCGCCCGAAGCGCTCGCGTCAACCTACTTTGGTAATAGCAATGATGACGCCGGAGCTTTTATTCCGGTAGCACATCTTAAAGCGCCACGAGATATGGGAGTGGTAGACGGGCACCTCGTACTTTGGACAGCACTCGGTGTGAACATTTATCCGCTCGGCTCGGAGGGAAACCTGGGAGAGTTGGTCCGCTTCGCGCCTCAAGACAGAGAGGACGGAGTAAATCGAATTACTATTCGTGGCAATTATGCGAGCACTCAACGGCGCCGGCTCAGTGACGCAGAGGTAACCGCACTGCTCAACCAGAGTGTGCCTCTCTCTCAGATTGAGGCTCTCCTTAACGGAATTGCACTCATAAATTTGCAGAATCCAGGCAATCCGTTCTTGAGTCTTGCCAATCAGAACGTTGGCGCCAACTTTCTCTCCCTTGCGAGCGCTCCGATAGGAACGCTCGCTGGAGTGCCTGCGCTGGGTGTGCTTTCAAATGACAATACTCAACTTGATCTTACAAAGTTTACCCAGAAGCGAAGCGAGCATTTCTCCTCGTTTTGGGACAGTAAGCTGCGCAAAGTGATTCGGCGCGGGAGCTACTCAATGTCACTCGAAGCAGTCTCCAACAAGATTGCCAACCGCAAGTTCGTAAAAGGCGAGATAGCGACTGTGCTCGCCGCCCTCAAGAAGGGGGTCCGCGCCAAAGACTCTCTTTCCCTGAAGGCGGCAGTAAAGAAGCGCTACCAAGGCACTGCCTCTCTGCGGAGTGCGCTTGATGATTTTTCTGTAGAACGTACCGATAGCCTTGAGTTGATGTTGCGAAAGATTGCGCTGTCACAGATTTCACAAAAGGTGAGCACTAAGGCTTCGCGTGCATTACTCAAGAAGCTCGCAGGACGTTGGTACGAGACCATTTTTGCATTGAAAGATATTACGCCGACGAGGCTCGCGGGCGAGGTCACCTCGATAATGAACGGTGAGCTCGAGGCGCAGGGTGTCTCTTCCTATCTTGTGCGCAGGGTGTTGGCACCGCTTGTGGATATTCCTCCTGAGCTACTGCTGAGCCTCGGAGAATTAATTGACCTCATTACCAATAACCAGGTGGCTGCAGCGATTGATGCGGCGCTCGACATCTATCATACATTTTTCCCCGCGTCGGGGCTGCTGACGCTTGTTGGCTTTGACGTGCCACAGTGTCTTGATATTCCAAGAAACTCTAAGGATCTGCTTGAGTTGCTTCTGATCAATTCTGGCCCACAGCTTGACCGATCGGAGCTGGCACTCTTTGAATTGCTTCGACTTGCGCAGTATTACCTCGGGAATACAGATTTAAGTGGATTCGTTGCAGAGTTGCGACGTAGCGTTCGTGATTTGCATGTAGACCTTTCTGGTGAGTTTGTTTCCAGCTTTGTAAGGCCTTTTGCGGGGGTCGGAGAATTTACCGGAAAGATATCTAAAGCAGTCCAGGGTGTGACTGTTCAAGTAGATCTGCGCTCGGTGTTGGCTGATATACTTGTGCAAGGCGTAGTACGGCAGCTGACTTCTAAGGGAGTCGACGTAAGCGTTTCGGTAGAGAGTTATTTTGATGCAAGAGCGGATGCCGGACGCGGAGCTGATTTTGATTCAGCTAGCATAGACGATCTATTACTGGCGCTCTCAGACCTGAAACTTTCTAACACAACGGTAGGAACGCTCTATGCGCGCGCCGAAAAGGCAGGCGCAAATCTACTCATCTCTGCTCTGCGTAGCACGGCTTCAGAGTTATTGGAGCAGGTAGTCGGCAAGCAAGCGAAGACAGTAGCGCTTGGAGACGCGTTAGAGGCGCTGGTAGAGAGCCAGATGGATCCGAATATCTTTGGTGAGTTTGTGGGTAATACTCTTGGGCAAGTCCTCAGCGCTCGGCAAGCAGGCACTTCGCTCCCAGACATCATCGGAATTGCTGCACTTGTAAATCAAAGTGACTGTGTTTCTCGTTGGCGGTTCGCGATAGTCGCTGCGGAAGCAGCCTCCGCCGTTCTGCAACTTGATGCTCTAACGGCAGCATTTGTCACGGTTGAGAATGCGCTCGTGAATGCTCTGGACTCAGCCATTGGCTACGTGCTGCGTTCATTGATACAGCAGTTTGTTGATGAAGTGTTCAGCGAACGAGCAGAGAGCTATGAAAGCTGGTATTCGAACATCGTTGCCGCCACCTCTTCAGTGGACCTCGCTGCGTTTGGGATAGCGAGCACGCGGTTTGGCACTGTTGCCGCGGCGGGTGATCGTGTCGCGGTAATTCTGCGCAACGGTGGCGCGAGCCTTCCCACCCCTGAGCTGTCTGAGGTAGTGCAGCTGGTGCGATTTAACCCGGAAAGTGTTGCCGCTTCGATGGAGACCATATCGTTGGGAGAGTTTTCGCTGGTGAATTCGGTACTCCCCGTGGGTGATGCATTCCTTATAGTCGGCAATGCCGCTTCGGGGGAATTCTTCGGAGCGAGCGCCGCTCAGTTGGTGCAATTTGCACATGGTGACGTGGTAGTGCGCAAGTTACTTGGAGACGATGCAAGTCTCCTTAGCGCAGCCACCAAGGCAATTGCGGTTCGCAATGGAAATGCAACTGGTGTGCTCAACGGTGGCGGCTATATTGTTTTTGTGAATTAAATTCAGAACGTATTTCTAATGCGGACCGCCTGATAAGGTCACCACGGAATCAATCTTCAAACGGCCCCGTATTGTTCTCTCGATGAAAGGCGATGGCGCCGTGAGAGTTAATCTAATGTTCGTTTGAGTTCCGTGTTGCGGGGTTAAAACCCGCAGCTCTTCGCAAACCCACTGCTCCTGAGAAAAGAATTGAAGAGCGTGGCCGAGTCGGTCGGAAAGATAGGATTCTAAGGCTGGCTGAGCCAGCGGAAAGTGCGTGCACACCAGCAGCACCGAAGAGCAGTCAATGGTGACTCCGTCTAGTGAGTCAGCGATAGCCTGCTTTTGCGCAGCGACATCGCCTTGGTCGATCGCCGCGGCAAGTTTTGGAATTGCGACAGCAGACACTCGGGCGCCAGTTTTAAGCAGTGACCTCTGGTAGTGCCCAGAATCTATTGTCGCATTGGTGCCAAGCAGTAGGACTGAGTCTGTGTGGGTAAATTGCCTCTGAATCGCCGATATTGTGGGCTCTATGATGCCAATGGTGTGCACTGGAGGTGAGAGCGCAGGCAAGCTCAAAGAGCTGGTGTTGCAACTCAGCACTACCACATCGCAGTGCCTAATTTCTGGGGCTTCCAGCATCTTTTGGACCAGCCGGGCAACTTCGCTGGTGGGACGACTGCCATAGGGAGCGTTGGCGTTGTCACAGTAGAGAACAATCTCTCCTGGCGACAGAGTCTTAGCAACCTGAATGCATAATGAAAGTAGGCCTAAGCCTGGACTGCAAATCCCTATCCGCATTGAATTCCTAATCGCATTGAGTGCGTTATGCTACTTGGGAGTTCTTCTTACATCAAAATACTGCGCCAAGAACTCTCGAGCCCAATCCTTGCGTACCCGATCTCTGTCAATTTCAACCGGCAAAAAGCCACCTCCCTCTCGGGCTTCCACCCGCATCTCACGGCGTACCCCGCGAATATTGGTGATGATGCGGACGAATTCTGGGTCGTTCCACAGGTGCTCGGGGCCTCTGTAGAAGTAATGGTTGTGCTGAGCGACCGAGCCCCCTTCAACAACGGCAGGTTCGTCAAAGAGCTGAGGGGTGACTAGTTGGAAGTTTAATGGTTTGGCGCACAGGGTCCGGTAAGTCAGACCATCGGTCGATGGAGGGCGATCCAACGCTTTCCAGGTATTCGTCGCGAGATCGAGCACTGCTGGCGCGGGGATCCCAATAGTTGTGCTTTCCGCATCAAACTTGAGAAGAAACGGATTAACGAGTGATTGCACTGCAGAGTGTAGGTGTTCGAAAGGAACATGCTTAAAGTATCGCAGCAGAAGTCCTGAGCAGGAACCGAAGAAGGAACCAAGTTGCAGATTGCCCTGGTAAGTAAAGCAAGAGATGGCGTGGAGTGGGTGGTCCCGCCAGATTTTGCCTGAGGGGAACTCGATATCGGCCCGAAGGATGGCGACGCGAAAATCAGGAACTTCGCAGCGTTCTTGGACGCGCTTTAAAAATTCGGTAACACGTATCGGATTAAATAGTTCAAAGTCGGCCGACGCCGGGGCGGTGGGGTGTAGCTGCTCGATAAAATGCCCGACCTGGTGGGGTGGAGACGCGAAACTGTTAAGAATTGCCGGCGAGAGTTCGTCAAGCCATTGCACGCTCATTCGATTGAGACGGAGAAGAGGGCATATCTCAGCTGCAGGGGGAAAGGAGAGCGTGGTGGAGCGTTCAAGCTCTTCCAGTTTATCCGCTCTACTGGGATCGAGCAGAAGGAGACCTGCATTCTGAAGAATAGAACGCAGCTGCCTAACGTCATCGGGGCAAAAATCGAAGTATGGGCCCTGTATTCCAAGAAGAGCGCTATCGAGTACCTCGAGAGCATAGTTTGCGCGAGTCTCGGGGTTCTCTTCGTGACGGAGGCGCTGAAGTCGTTGAGATATAAACTCTCGTCGGGATGAGCCCGACGCGTGTAGATCCATTGTACACCTGTACCTAGATGCTGATCTTTGGATGAAGCCGGGGAGTTAGTCAAACCCCATTGAAGGAGAGCGAACAGCCGATCTGTTTATGAACGACCCAGAAATAACTAGCCGAGAGAGGCAATTGTTCTAGGTCGTATGACGCGCGCAGGCGCGAGCTCTCCCATGGACCGGCGGACGAGCTCCCACAGCGAGAAGAGAAACTTTAGCCTCGACCGCGGACCTAACAGCTAGAGAATGACGTCACTATCGCGCTGCGTTCGGTCTCGACCGATTGGTTGGCCGTAGCTTGTCTCATTCGGAGATGGTTTCTCTTTCGTCGTGCGCCTGCCTTTCCTAAGCGTTTAATCACGGAGTCGATCGCTGCGTTCAAGTCAGTGATTGCCACATCGTAGGCAACCACGGCATCTAGGTTGCTTACGGTAACGCAGAAGCCATTGGTGCACGCGACACCGGCACTGGGCACGGACCAAATTGCGCTCCACGCTCTTTGGTAGGCTTCGTTCGCTGCTCGGGTAACGTTACGGATAAAGCGGCGAGTGCGAGGATTTCTGCCCTCAACAAGTCGCAGTTTGCCTGCGCCGCTTCGGACAAGGTTATTTAGCATCATGGCAGCGGTATCGAGTGCACTTTGCGTGCCGATATTTTCGATTGGCGTACATTCAAGACAGCTTTGCCCATCACCGTTACACACATTGCAGCGATCTTCGACAGCGGTTCCGAAGGGAGTTCCCGCGCAATCAACGCACTCATTGGTCCCGTTACAAACCCCGCATTGGTCAAGCTGGGCTGTACCATTGGGTTCATTGAGGCAGTCTAGAACGCATGGGGCAATGCTGAAGGAGGCCTGGCAGGAGGTAGAGGTAATTCCATCCGACACCTCGAGAGTCACGGTACAGTTCGTCTGCTCTCCAAATCCTGGCCCTGTAGCGGAGGCTACCAGGGAGCTTGGGCTCTGAGCCATCACTGAGGACTGGCCAGTTGAGCAAACAATCGATGGAGTTTGAATAATTGGATCCATATTAGGATCGGAGCTCACCACGTCAACTGCTACAGTTGTAGTTTCGCCTTCACAGACAATCTGCTGAGGGTTCTGAGCCACAACGGTGAGTGAGCAGGTGGGAGGGGAGTTAACCACGGTGACCGCGGCGCTGCACGTGCTGGTGGCACCTTCGAGATCCGTAAAGTCTACTGACACTTGGTAACTGGTAGGAGAGGAGACTGCCGGGCCTACCAGAGAACAATCAACGCGGGTGGTATCCAATCCAACGGACTGCTGAGAGCAGGAAACCGGAGGAATATCTCCAGAAGCTATGGCCAAAGGTGGCGTGCTCGCCCCAACATCAGTCCCGGTTATTGAAAACGAGGAGACCTCGCCCGGGCGAATCTGTGTGAGTGTAATGTTTGTCTCGCACTCAGGGGTGCGGTTGGTATTGAGCCAGTCAGCATCGTAGTACCCAGCGTTCGGGGCTTCTTCAACCTGAGAAATATATCCATCGGGTCCGTACCCGTACTGTCTCCCGAGTCCGACATGAAACCAAATGCCAATGCCTTGATCAAAAATACGAGGAGTTGAGCCGGTCGTTGGGCGGTGCCAAAGCGTGGGAACCTCGCCGTATGCGGGAGTGTGGTTCAAGATTGAGGTCGCATCGACATCGAATGAGAATTTTCTGTCCCCACTTGGCAGGTCCTCTACGGTTGCCGTGCTGACCCACGCGCCACAAGGGGTAGTGCTGAGTGAGGTGCAGACTCGGTCAGGTGCCTGAATGCCGGCCGCATTGCTTCCGTCCAACCAACTGCGGTCGAAGAGTGCGTGTGAGGCATTGTAGGCATACACAGTAAGTTTTGGCTGGCTTGGATCCGTTCCATCAAAATAGAACATGGAGACTCGCCCCGGACTCGAAGGCATTGGGCCATGATTGAGGGCCATCCAGTAAGAATCAGGAATTACAGTGTCAGGCAGTGCGGGATTGTCACCCATCACGACTTCGAAGGTCCAACGATTGGTGTCTAGGTCAAACGTTGAAACGATACTCTTAATCAGAAATGAGGGCTGGTTCTGTTGATTGGGCTGAGAAAGAGGCCCTTGGCCGTACCAATAGCAATCTGGGTGGGGGTGATTGGGGCACGTTGGCTGAGGGATCGGATCCGTTAAGCGCCACTGGTATTCTTGGGCCTGAGTCGTTGTAGCCAGCAGGATTGGAAGGATCAGCGAAAGGGCGGCTCCTTTAGTGAGCGATCCACAGAATTTCACGCACTGAAAATAACAGCGTTTGAATAGACGCAAATATCGAACTGATACTTTCTTGAAGAGAGTAATGGTAGCTGAACTAGGCATCGGACACTCCTTTATAGTGGCGCAATGGTCTTGGTAGCTTTGTAGTGAGGCCAGAGCGTACTCCTGAGTGGATTGCTACGCAAAGACGAGGCGTTTTGGAGAAAGTTCGCCAAAATGCACTTATATATCTGAAAATATTCAATATAATGCAAATGGCAAGGCCGGCCGTGTGCGAATTAGGGCGCGAAGCCTCGCCGGAGCATGTTCTCCGTCACGGTACGGGGCTCGAGGAACTGGAGCAGATAGTCTGGGCCTCCAGCCTTGGAACCCACTCCCGACATACGGAATCCGCCAAAGGGCTGACGGCAGACCAGCGCTCCGGTACACCCACGATTCAAATAGAGATTTCCCACCCTGAACTCTCTGCGGGCCCTTTCGAGGTTCTGAGGGCTACGGCTAAAGACTCCTCCGGTCAGTGCGTACTTTGATCGGTTTGCAAGGTCTAGAGCATCCGAGAAGTCGCGCGCCTGGGTGCAAGCGACCACTGGGCCAAACACTTCCTCAGTCCAAAGTGAGTTCTCAATATCTACGTCTCTAAAAATTGCCGGAGGAGCGAAGTATCCCTCAGAAGGAGCGCTGCCGCGGAAGAGCAAGCGTTGTTCTTGTTCGGCGCGATCAATCGTAGCGATAATTCTTTGCTGACTCTCTTGGTCGATGATTGGGCCAATCAGGGTTGATGGTTCTGAAGCTGGGCCGACGATAAGATCTGCGGCGGCGGCCTGGAGTCGCGTCATGAGCGGTTCGTATGATGCACCCACCGCAATCACCCGGGAGCATGCCGAACACTTCTGGCCTGAAAATCCAAAAGCGGAGGCTAGAATTCCCTTAATTGCCTCATCCAAATCAGCATCGCTATCTACAATGATGGCGTTCTTTCCGCCGAGCTCGGCGACGACTTTCTTGATGTTCGCTTGACCGGGTCTCACTTCAGAGCAGCTTCGGATTATTTCAAGGCCGACCGCTTTGGATCCGGTGAACACGACCATGTCTACTAACGGATGCTCGACGAGCGTGCGTCCCACCTCTTCCCCGATTCCTGGCAAAAATGCCAGTGCGGTCGGTGGAATTCCTGCTTCGAAAAGTATGCGCACCAGCTCATACGCAATCACGGAGGTTTGCTCCGCCGGCTTTAGAGCTACGGTATTGCCACAAACGAGAGCAGCGACGGTCATCCCACAAGCGATAGCTAACGGAAAATTCCAAGGAGCAATTACTGCGCACACGCCGCGAGGCTGATAGAAGTAGACGTTGTCTTCGCCCGGCACTTCCATGGTTTGGCGCACGGTAAGTACTCGCTCGGCCTCATCAGCATAGTAATCACAGAAATCTATGGCCTCTGCGACATCACCATCGGCCTCTCTCCAGGACTTGCCGGCTTCACGAACCAGCATCGCAGATAAATAGTGCTTACGTTCCCGCATCAGTGCAGCGGCTTTGCGCAGCGCTGCGGCACGGGTGGCAACAGGAGTGCTCTCCCAGGAAGAAAGGGAGTATCTTAGCCCCTGCACCGCCGTGTCAGCCAAAGCACTGCTGGAAAAAGTCACTCGGCCGACCAGGGTCACTGCGTTGCTCGGGTCGACTCGCTCAAACTTTACGCCTTCAGATCGTACCACTCCGCTCACTAGCGGTGCCGCTTCCAGCGGGCCTTTGATGAGTTGCTGGTCGAGGCGTCGCAGGGCTGCGGAAAATTCGTCGCGATTCTTTGAAATGGTAAAATCGGTTAGCGGCTCATTACTGAACGGTTTGGCGGTGGGCATGTGTGTTCTCCAAGCTCTCTCAAGGTTAAGCGCATTTTTGACTAAGAGTAGGTCTATGCGGATTTTCCAGCTCTACCAAATCCTCTTGGTGAAATTGTGGTTCAGCGAGAAGGCGAGCGCTTTGACTCGCGTCGAAGAAGGTGTGTCTAAGAAACGACTCATTGGAGGTATTTTCCAGCAGTCTTCGCACCAGGTACCCCATTCCGATCAGCAGATCGCCGAGTGGAACATACATGCGCACCAAGTGACCTTCATCTCGGAATGCCTGCGCAATCGGCTCCGCCATTCCGTACAGCACTTGAATCTCGAATCGCTTTCGATCAAGTCCGATCAGCTCGGCGTATGTGCATGCGTGAGCGAGAGAGCGAATGTTGTGTGACCCAATCGCCGGTAATACATCTGTGGCGTTGTCCATCAGCTGGCGTGTGAGCAGTTCAAAATTCGCGTCAGATGACTGCTTGTGCGTGAATAAGGGAGATTCCCATCCGTTCTGTGCGGAAAGAATCGTTTCTTGATCCCAGTATGCGCCCTTTACCAAGCGCACCGCGATTGGAGTGCCTCGTTTTTGCGCAAATGCGATCAGACGCGTGACCACATCTTTCGCCCCTTTCGCGTAGGCTTGAATGACAATTCCGGGGTAGGGCACGTCCTTGAACTCGGAAGAACCGAACACTTTTTCGAAGACTTCGTAGACGATTGGATTGTTGCCGGTATCCTCAGCGTCTACGTACACCTGGGCGTCAAAGCTGCGAGTTTTGCGCACGATCATACTGAGGCGCTCTGAAAGGATATCGACTGAGCGCTTGAAGTTCAGAACACCGCACTGAGAATAGAGCGCAGTGAGTTTGACTGAGACGCAAAGCGGAGATTTCTCCCCAGGATGGCCTTTAATAATAGAGTGGCGTTCGGGCCAAACGCGACTTGCCGCGCCGATGACATCGAGAGCTTCGATGTAGCGTCCGAGGTACTGTTCCGCTTCCTGCTCACTTACGCAGAATTCACCTAACAGATCGACGGTGAAACACAGGCCTTGACGACGAAGTGAGCGTAATGCGTCGAGGGCGTCTTGGGGATGCTCGCCAGCGATAAATAGGCGCGCCATGCGCTCAACCGAGAGTTTTACCTGACTCGCGACAAGCTTTGCTCTTAAAGAGTGCGGAGCCCCATCCAGTCCCCATTGGGCCAGGGCGCCAAGAAAACCCAACCCAAAGCTTCCAATTCGCCCCAGGTCCTCTCGGAGATACTCGCGGACATGCGAGGCCACGCTGCCGGAGGAAGTCAGTTGAGGGAGAACGTCGACGAGCCGAAACAGGTTGACCTTAAAACGAGGATCTTTCATGGACCACGTCATGAGCTTGGTGGCCCAGCTGTTAAGCGAGAAGGCAGACGGGCGAGTGGCCCCAATGCGGGAGAAAATTCGAAGGCCAAGTTCTGAGATTGGCTCAGAATGAGGAAGGTTTCCGTGCATGCTGAAAGTCTAGCTCAAGCGGTGGTCACGAGGGAATTGGGTGGAGCCAGATTGTGGAATGTGGCTAGAGTTTGCTGGGTCTGCGTGCGAGTAGGCGAGGTGGCCTAAGAGGGGAGTGCGCGGATCCCGTTCCGATTGCCCTTAAAAGGCGCTGAAACAGGTGCCTTTACCGCTTGCTGCGTCCGCAGGCAGCAGACTCTTGGCGTACGAACGCCGTCTCTAACAACCCGCTCTCTTTGGGGGGGGCAGTCGAATCGTTTGATTAGCGGCTCGCCAATGAGTACTCTCCGTCTCCCTCAAATTTGAATGTGAGTGAACGCAGTGCTCCAGCCTCCTGACGAAAATTTAATCGAAATGCCTTCAGCGGTAGCGCTAAATCCCAGTGGGCTTGAAAGCCTTGTGCCAGTGCGGCCTTCGGCTCTGGAGAGTCAAGGTTCAGCTCTTCGCACGGTGGGGTCTGTTCACGAAATCATGGAAGCCCTTGGCGAACCTGGAGTCCTGGCTTGCATTGCCCCTCAGCAGCTAGTTGATCCTAGTTTAGGAGGAATTCGTCGACAGATCGAGTCCGGTGCCGGTCCAAAGCTAGATGAACGTGTCAGTGGCACCTTCTCGGCGGTGCGAGCTGAATTGTGTGATCTTTTTGGAGTTCACGCCGGATCGGGAAGCGGAGACGCATTGCTGATGGATGTTGCGCTTCATCTTGCTATTCTTAGACGCCACGCATGCGAGGATCGAGTCACGGTTCAGCTGTCTTCAGGGACACATTCCGGAAAGTTTCATGTGGACGGATCGGACGGAGCGCGCAGCGCGGTGCGGCTGATTCACGTATATGCGGGAGCTCCGACTCAGTTCATTCACCCTGAGGAGCTTTCTTCCCAGTCGATGTTCGAAGGATATGCTGAGGGAGTCAGCGGTTACAAAGTGAGGGACCTTTTGGTTGAAGGTGCTTCAATTCGTTCGGTGCCTGTCGATGCGACGGTTGCAATCAAACTGTTTGATCCAGCGCTCAAGAGGCAGGGCTGGATTCATCGTACTCCTCCAGGAGAGGGACCTCGCCTGGTAATGACGGTGACCGCCCCTGTGGCGTTCTAGCAGCTTCAGTTCCTCTCTCGCTTCAACCTTGTTACGCTTCATCGTCCCACGGTCGCGGCGAATCGGTTGTTGCTGCAGGGTCTAATTTGATCGGTGGGACTAAGGTCCCACCAAAACGATACGAACGGAGAAAAGCATGAAGGCTCTTAAATTTGTCTGGATTTCGGTACTTCTCGGGGCGGTGGGTTTTTCTGTTTCTGGCTGCTTGTTGCTTGCCGCCGGGGCGGGGACAGAAGCTGGCTACATCTTGTCTCAAGATGAGCGAACTGCCAAAGAAACGGTGGACGATCAGGGCCTCGTTTTAGCGGTAAAATCAAAGCTGCTCGCAGACTCAGAAGTGTCAGGCTTGGACATTAACGTCGATAGCTTCAAAGCAGTTATTACCCTAAAGGGCGTAGTTGAGACTCCCGAAGAAGCGGCTAAGGCAATAGAGATAGCCCAGGGTGTTTCAGGCGTGAAGGAAGTAGTTTCTAAGCTCTTCGTTGGGTAGGTGATCTATCGGAGTCGCGGAGGATGCTAAACGTTCCTCCGTGTCCACCGAGCCCTAAGAGGCTGTCCGAAAAGCCAGCATCAAACCTCGATAATTTAAGAATTAATAGTAAGAATTGGAACTTTTTACATTTAGGGCGTGGATTTTCAGAACAGGTTGAAAATTCGTTTGAAGGTCAGAGGTTTTGCCCGTAATTTTC
>JBGSMV010000047.1:0-325681 GCA_041739995.1 Bdellovibrionota bacterium | reverse complement strand
CATCAATTCGTGTCTGGAATCGAATCTTCCGAGAAACCATTCCAGTAAAATAGGAAAGAGTTTCTGCCTCTGCTTTGTTTGGTTGTTTTGATTGTGAGTTGTTCGATGTGGCGACTCGCCTTCGCTCTTACGAGCTTCGGCCCTCTCCCCGCCGAAGCACTTATCGCATTGCGATAAGTGCGAAGGAGGGCCGTCAATACAACACCGCGACCCCCCTGCCCCTCACCCCCATTCAAGGCTATAAGACCCTTATGACTCCCAAACTTGGTTCATGGAAGCCCGGTGACAAGATCACCTCCCCCCACAACTCATTCATTAGCATCGACGTACGTACGATCCCCCCACAAGAGGCTTATCGATTAATAATTGGTGGCATTATTCCACGCCCAATCGCCTTCGTCTCAACAGTCAGCTCCAAGGGAATAGGCAATCTTGCCCCCTTTAGCTTCTTCAATGGCGTCTCCAGCAATCCTCCATGCGTAGTCATCTCGATATCGCGTAAACCAGACGGATCAAAGAAGGACACTCTGAGCAATATCGAGGAAACAGGCCAATTTGTGGTCAACAGTGCCAGTGAATGGATCTCCGAAGCGCTAGTCCACTGCGCTGCGGCATACCCGCAGGGCGTAGACGAGATGGAGAAAGTCGGACTTACTCCTCTGGCTTCGACCGTAGTGCGCCCCGCTCGAGTACAAGAGTGTGCCCTTCAGATGGAATGCTCACTGCACCAGATGGTTGAAATTGGGGATGGCTCTCCGGGCTCAACCACTCTGGTCATCGGAAAAATTCTTATGTTTCACGGAGCAGATGGAGTCCTAAAAAACGGCCGAATTGACGCGGCAGCGCTGCGACCCATCGGCCGACTTGGTGGAATCTCGTACACAACCCTTGGGAATGTATTCGATCTCGAAGTTCCTAAAGTTTGATTCGGCGCGGCTCATAAAGCAGCCTTAGGCACACTCCGATAGACTTCTTAGTCCTTCTAATATTGGCTTACGAGCCGATGCCTCTGGGTCTACTTGTAGTTTGGAGTCGTTCCGGGTCATGCAGAAGATTCTTATCATCGAGGATATCTCTTCACTTCGTGACGTTCTTAAATCCGTCCTGGAAACGGAAGGATTCCATGTTGAAACAGCTCCGACAGGTGAGGTCGCTCACGCCTATTTACAATCACGCCACTTCGACTGCGTTCTTTCAGACTTTCGACTGCCCGGACAAAGCGGCATCGAGGTACTCAAAGAGCTACGCGCACTTGACACAAAAGTACCTTTCGTTCTCATGACCGCATATGGGTCAATCGAAATCGCAGTTGAGGCGATGAAATATGGTGCCACTGACTTTATCACCAAGCCATTTGAGCCTGAGAACCTCTGCTCCCTGCTACGCCAAGTTATCGAACACCATAGAATTATAGATCGCGAGGGCGCTGGTATGCGACGTCCTCGTCGCTTCCTCTCGCAAAGCCCCAAAGTACACGCCGTCTTGAATCAAGCACGCAAAGTGGCGTGCGTTGACTCGACCGCCCTCATTCTTGGCGAGTCCGGTACTGGGAAAGAGTTGCTTGCTCGATTCGTTCATGAGCACTCTCCGCGCGCGGACAAGCCATTTGTCGCCATAAACTGCGCTGCGATGCCCGAGAGCCTACTAGAAAGCGAGTTCTTCGGTCACGAAGCTGGTGCGTTTACCGGCGCGACCCAGGCGCGACAGGGACTTTTTGAGTACGCATCCGAGGGCACCATATTTCTCGATGAAGTTGGGGACATGCCTTTGAACCTTCAAGTAAAGCTTCTTCGAGCTTTACAAGAGCGTGAAATCAAGCGAGTGGGTGGCAACAAGTCGATTGCCGTAAATCCGAGAATTATCGCAGCAACTAACAAAGATATTGAGCAAGCACTTGCTCAAGGCGAGCTGAGAGAAGACTTCTACTATCGCTTAGCGGTCATCACTCTCACCCTTCCACCACTCAAGGAACGCAAGGAAGACATTGAACTTCTCGCGAATTCGTTTGTTGATTACTTCTCTGTCAGCACTAACCGGCACTTCACTCTCTCCGAGGGCGCCTTGGCAGTAGTTAAGTCTCATTCTTGGCCAGGAAATGCCCGGGAACTTGAAAACATCATCGAGCGTGCGACGATTCTCTCCGAAGGCGAAATTCGACCTGAGCACCTTGGCTTAGGGCCTGCGCCCTTGGATTTACAGGCGCTCGGTGACGCGACCCTTTCGCTCACTGAAGTCGCCCAACGTGCCGCCCGCAAAGCCGAGATAGAACTAATTACCAGAACTCTGGGCAAAACTGGGTGGAACAAATCCAAAGCGTCGGAAATTCTAGGCGTGAGCTATAAGACCTTGCTGAACAAGGTGCGTGATTATGCGCTTGAGCGGCCTTCATGTGATACAACAAATCAGGCTTCGGTTCCCTCCGCTGAGTGACCCTACGGGGCACCCTTTCTACCCACTCACGTCCTGCGATGTTTCACTGCCTTACCCTGAACTTCCGACAAATTTTGTCGGCCCAACAAGTAAATGGGCATCCGAGTTCCTAGGAAGTCCTTCCAGGCACTTACGAATTTTATACACTCTGAATTGGTAACCACCCGCTCTCACACGCCCGCCTAGACTTGTGGTTATTGGTACGCATCTTGCTTCCCACTAAGCACGAACTCATCTGGCCGCATTCAACGGGAGTCTAGTGGTATGCGAACTGTTTTTGACAATATATCAGCACCGCGCCCATTGGCCCGTGGCATTCATCTTCTTGCGATCGTGGCGCTTTGCATCGGACTCGTCCTGGTGCCCACGGACGCCTTCGCTAAAAAACGAAAGAAGAAAGTTGTCCGAGTTAAACTGAGCGACATATTCACTATTGATGTCTCACTCCGATCGGGGAGAAAAGTCATTAACCAAGAACTAGCTTGTTATAAGAAAAAGCCAGGTCGTATCTCAGAGACTCGGAAAGGGCTGGCCTTCAATTCGCTTGATGACCAGCTTAAAAAGATGCGTCAGGCCGGAAAACAAAAGTCGAAAAAGTATAAACTCACCGCTCGACTACTAAAGGCTTCAAAAAAGGACTGCGCCAATCCAAAATTTCTTGCCCTAACAAGATACAAAGGAAACTTCGGAGAAAAGGAGGCTAAAATCCTATTCGAGCGTTTCGCATTTGGCGGCTCACCGCAACAGATCGACAGAGCCGTACGGATTGGACTTGCGGCAACCGTCACCGAGCTCACTACCTATCAGCCTGACGCTCGAATAGACGCTCAAGTCGCCGACATCACCTGCGATACCTACCTTGCCACGAACCCATGGAATGGCGAGCCCGACAACCGCAATGAATCTTGCAATCCCTATTATGCGAATGACTTCAGGACGGACGGTCTTCGAAAGGCGCTCAGTTGGCGCATGACCTATAGCAATCAACCCTTCTTTGACCGCCTCTTTTTCTGGCTACACGATGAGCGCCTGTCTGTAAACCTCTCGGTTGTCGGCAGTGACGAACGGCACGCCCTCGCCACCTATGTCGGCATTGTAGACCGCGCGGCTCGAACGGGCGACTACAAACAGTACATGCGATCATTAAATACTGATCATTTGATGGCACTCGATTGGCTTGATGGCGCGGTAAACCGCGGATTCAATCCTAACGAGAACTGGGCTCGTGAGTTCTGGGAACTAGGCACCACTGGCCCTTCCGACTTGAATGGGAACCCGGTCTATTCAAACTTTGACATCGCTCAAGCTGCCTTGGCCCATAGCGGATGGACATTTGTGACCGAGGATAGAACTATTCCTGGAGAAGATGACGAGAGAAGATTTAGGTACGCTTCATTTACACCGGGATTTCATTATCAGGGTCCAACGACAATTTTTGGCGGAACGCCGCATCAGGCGGTCGTGTATGATGCTGATGATGTGCTTGAAGCGACATTCCGTCATCCAAGTACGGCGGAAAGCCTTGCTCTCGACATGTGCCACCAGTTCATTCGCCCTGACTGCCCTGCGATTCTAGTACGTGACCTAGCAAAGACCATCAGGACCGAAAACTACAATCTCCTTCCTGCATTCCGTCGCGTCATGATGTCGAATGCCGTTTATGCGAATGATAACCGCGAGAGCCTCATCAAACACCCAGTGGAACTTCTGATTGGGTTCGTTCGTCAAACCGGCATTAACCTTACGGTTGACGAGCTTGACTGGTGGTTGAATGAACTCGACCAACGCCCACTGAACCCCAACTCCGTATTTGGATGGAACGAAACTGCCCTTGCGGGCGAAAGTTATGTATTGGCGTGGCGCAATGTGGTGCTCGATATTGTAAATGGCCTAAGCCCTGAGTCTCTCCTCGAGAATAGAGGCTATGATATGCATGCGCGGTATCTGTCGGATAATCCAAGCGCTTTGGTAGCGATTGACCGTGTGGCCTCCGGCCTGAACATTCCTCTGAACGAGGCCCAGCGCCAAGCCTTAGAGCAATATATGAACTTTCATCGAACTACTTGTAGGAGCTGGCATGTGCAAAGCTATGGCTGCACAGAGGGGGAACTGTTCCTGGAGCGTCGACAGTTTGACTCGTACCCACAAGGGAACTGGGACGATAAGCTGCGACCTTTAATTGGGCTACTCGCGATGCTGCCAGAATATCGCATGAAGTAATTTCCTAGGAGTTGGCGTTATGAAGAAAGCAAGTCGAATGAACCGACGAGGATTCTTAAGCACGGTGTGTGCAGGCACATGCGGAGCTGCAATTCACCAAGCGAGCTATGGCGGCAGCGGCATGTTTGCCTACGGCGCACCTCCGGTCATGGGCGCCATGAGCGCACCGGGATCTGTATTCATTCTCGTAAATCTTGCGGGGGGCTGCTCATACAATATTACGCCGATTTACCATGCAGCCTGGCGCGATCGGAACCCCACCATCAGCCGCGGCCCCGAAAATTCCCTCGCCTTAAATGGCGAACAAGGACTTCACCCTGCTTTCACCTACCTTAAACAAATCTATGATGAGGGCAACCTAGCGCTAATCAATGGTGTGGGCTTACCTTCACAAAGCCGATCGCATGACGAAGCCACCACGCAGTGGTTTCGCGCGAACGGTCAAGGCGGAAATGCTGACGGTGGCTGGGCAGCGAGGCTTACCTCTCAGGCCGCGGGCTCGCTCTTTTCTGGCATCTCACTAGCAGGTACAAACGATCTGATTCGCGGTGGCACGAACCCGCCGCGGGCCTTAAGCGACCTAGCTAACTTCGGTGAAGATCGACTTTACTGGAACGACGAGTGGACTGGCTTCTTCCGCGACACAAGAGACTCTGTCATGGCTCAATCGAGCACCCAACAAACCGATGGCATGCAGTTCGTGAAGAGCTCGATGGAAAACATCCAACGTAGCCTGGAGATAATAAAGGCCGAGACAAGTCGCCCTCTACCTGGGATACCTGACGCATTTCCGAATACTGGATTTGCTCGAGCGTGCCAAGATGCCGCAAAGCTTATTGCCGCTCCCGCACTTGGTGTACGCTTCATCTTTCTTCAGCAAGGCGGTTACGACACACATTCAAATGAGATTAACAGTCACAACAACCTTTTTGGGCAACTGCATGGCGGGCTACGCTCGCTTATTCAAACCGCAAAGGCACTTGGTCGATGGAACGATGTGAGCATCGCAACCATGTCAGAGTTCTGTCGTACCGTAGAGAACGGTAATGGCGGAACGGATCATGGCGCCAAAGCACCACTGATGCTGATGGGCGGCGACGTGGCTGGACGAGTCGTTAACCCCGCTCCATCGGACGCTGAAATTCGCGCCGCGGGAAGCTTTTTATCGGGCTATGACGTAGATTTCAGGCAAATCTATCGGGAAGCAGTTACTCGTATGGGGTTCAATGCAGATCTTATTTTCCCCAATACTATTTCGTTTTCTCCGCTCGGACTATTCCGGTAGCGGATCATATAGAAACCTTCTCCCTTTCAGTGCGGGAACGGCCGACCTACAGCGCAGGTTCAGGCATCGAGAGCGCATGATAGAGTAGTGCCACTCTCCCCCAAAATTTCGCTGGAGGCTCGCCCTCCCCTGTTACAATTAGATCGGAAGGCGAGAGTCGGTATTGCTCGGCAAGCGCTTTCACCCGCTTACCCTTCTCTGAATGAGACAATTTGTCACACTTGGTAAGAACTAAGAGTGAAGCAATCTCTCGCGTGCGCAATATTTCAAGCAACTGAAGCTCTTCCTCTTCTGCATCACGCCGAATGTCATTCAAGAGACACAGCACCTGCAGCGATTCTTGACACTGCACATACTCTGAAATCATTCTGCTCAAACCCCGCTGTACTTTCTTTGAGCGCTTCGCGAATCCAAATCCTGGAAGATCCACAATGCAAATAGGCAACACCTCTTGGGCTTCACCGTCCGACACTAGCTCCGCTCGATACAAAACGAGCGACTGCGTACTTCCCGGGGTCCCACTGGTTCGAGCCAGCTTTCTCTTCTGGCACAGCCGGTTGATCAAACTAGACTTGCCGACATTAGACCGTCCCACTATGGCGATCTCAAACATTCCTTCGGTCGAAGCAACTTCCGTTGATGGAGCACTTTTCCAAAATTCTGCGTTTCGCGCGGAGAACTGCGGCGAAGAAGGATCCGACAAAGAATTGGAGGGTAGAGAATTCATGGCTTGACCTTACAACGCAGGGCCAAGAGATTCTAATCGGGTGAATCCCTTGGGGCTTGGTGAAAGCCCTGCCTTCGAATATGCAACTCACTGAATTTAAGACAGAAATTATGCCGCTAGGCTGCGCTCGACCCTTTGAGATTAGGCCAAATCAAAGGTTTCTCGATCTAACATTCCCCCCATAACCTCAGCACGTGTTTAAAGTCTCGATTTGGTGGAATCGATCTATGTCAGAACTAGCGCCTCGACCTACTCAATCTCCCGATGATCGCTCTTTCGCGAATACCTATCCCGATGGCGCAGACCCTCGGCTCGTCGACCTGATCGAGAAGATAAGCGCAGCGACCAAGTGTCAATTTGTGGCAGCAACCTTCGGCGAACAACAAGCCAGCTCGATGCCCGGCGGGGCCATGCTACCAGACGGAGCTTCTCTCTTGCCAACCACTCACGCTAAAGGAAAACCCTCTGCTCCATCTCTCATTGAAAGCATGATGGGTGGGTTGAACGATCAGATAGCTCTAACAGCAATTCCTAATGGGCGACCGATCTTGTGCATGAAGGTGCGGGTTGACGACGACACCGCACTGGTGCTCCAAGTGGGCCTAACCAACATAGTGAGAACGGATTTGCCAAGTTTCGAACTATCGATTGCTTCGCGGGATGGCTTCACTCTTAAAGGAGTCGAGGCGATTTTAGGACCAGTTGATCCAAAATGGGCGTTGATGATGGCTGGAGGACCTGACCTTTCATTTCTTCAACGAGTCAATTCTAGACTCAAGCTCACTCCTCAATCTATTGAAGATTGTATTGGAATCCTCTCTCGCGTAATGACGTCCTCACTCCCTCCGCTTTTGGACCAAGGGTTTAAGAAATAGCGTCAATCACCATGGCTACAACATACTTCCAATCGAGCAGAAGTTCGGTGACCAATGCTGCTCTGCTTGGGGTGCTCTGCTTGGAGCGAGTTTGACGAAGGACAGGAGTCCGGAGTCAAAACAACTATGCCTAGTGGCCCGAGCCACCAAGTTTTCTATTATGCAATTCACTTCTCACTCGGGACACTAGCAGGCTGGTGAAAAATGCCCTCCTTGGCATTTTTCACTCGCTCCAAGCTCCTTTCGCGCGACAAGCGGCGCAAAATCCGCGTCGCTTCGCCCACTTACGCTTTGCTCCAGTCCGCGGTCGGACATCCTGCCCTCCCTCACAAGGTCGTGAAATGAGTTTTTCACGACCTTGTGAGGGAGCTAGATATAAAGAAATGGCAGCGGAGAGCTACAGTCATCAATGATTCGTTGGGGAAAAGCCTCATGAGTCACGCGTTCGGTAACATTGCCAACAGTATTGTGGAAGGTAAGGCCCGTGTAACCTGGCTGAACTGTAGTATCACCATACCCATTCATCGAACTTCCCGAAGGAATCCCAGAAAGAGCTAGGTACTCGGAGCGTCCCACCCCCATAGTCGCAAGCACAGTGTGCAACCAACGATTCATTGGTAAGCCTGGATAGAAAATCGAGTATGGGTTATTCGGATCGAACTGCTGAGTGCTACCATTATAGGCATTGCGCTGCAGGCCTCTGTTATTGAGGTTTCGGTAATCTATCAAATATCCTGTTCGGAGTGATCCAGCCGCGCCACCTGCCATCATGGTGGGAATTACTTTGCCCTCATGCGGCACCCACCAGCTCTCGTGCTGCCACACCACCAGGCCGTTATCGAGCAGACGGCCCCCATTGATTGTTTGCACATCATTGAGGCGCAGAAGCAGCGGCAAGATGAAGTTTCTCGCTGTATACTGATGTGCGTCCTGGATAATGCCTTGATTTCCAGGCTGATCGTACTGATGTGCGACGTCTGAGTGATATCGATCCCCTGAGAGATCCGTTGGCACTCCGAGTGAGATAGTAAAAGCTCGGCATAGCCCACAATTAATCGCAGTCACCATCAAGTCGACGTAGGTACTCCAATATTGGGCATACGAAGCCCGATTCGGCTGATGGAATACATTCTGCTCACTCTGCGGATCGGTCGGACCATATCTATGTCCACCAGACCCCAGGGTATTACAGCTTGCCACTTGCCCAATCGAATTGATTCTTCGTTCAATCTCACTAAGACTATCCAAATGCTGCTCGACAGCGTTCGCGTCCTCACTGCTAAGACGTGCACCAGTGCCTGCGGGACTTACGAGACGCTGATAGTCCTCATACACTCGATTCACCGCAGCGATTCGCTGAGGATTGCCTTGAGCGCCCCCGCCACCGAATACATAGTCGTAGATGTCGTTTAAACTCCATGAATAGTTAACAGGCTGAATCGTTCCATTACGCGGCCTAAAGGACTGCGGCTGGCCATCCCCCATGTTCAGCACAGGCATGGTTCGCGGGTCCGAGCTCGAATAGAAGCTTGATGATTGCGCCATTATTTGATCGATCGTCGGAACCGGGTCTGAGTTGAGATTTGCGTCTCTTCCTGTCCTGAAGTCACGATTCATGTTCCCGTGGAAATTTCCCAGATATCCACCACTATGATGAGAGCCTCCAAACATGAGTCCAAGCCCGTCAATCAGATTGAGCTTGGGTAGCAAGGGAGTGAACATCTCGTCGAAGACGGGCGATAACCGACCGTTCGTGAGCAATTGTGTCAGCGGTTTGCGTCTCATCCAATGCTCGGTACCAGCCATCACCGAACCAGGATAGAGGAGTTGTTGTTCGGAGGGACTCCATTGATATGAGGAAAGATCGGGCCCCCAGCTTAGTGGATTGAGCGCCCCATGTTCGGTAGAGAGGTGAATAAAGAACTTTGCATTCTGTGGGATCTCAGCCAGGGCATTACTGCTTACTAAGGATGGTAGAAACGGCAGAGTTATGGCAAAACCTCCGGCCCCCTGCAGAAAGTGTCGTCTCGATACCTTACAATACTTCACAGCTTCTCCTAATTAGGGAAGGTTTCATTCAAGCGGCGCGATCTAAATGCCGCGCTTACGAAGTAGCGTCGCAGGACCTCTTTCATGGGGAGAGAGCGCACATCATCGAACATCTCATTCATGAAGCATCCGTCTCCGCTGTTCTCTGCGCGTGCCAATACAAACCGCACGAGGTTTCTCGTAAAACAGGCGTGCATCTCTTCACTTTCGGCAAATTTCTGGCCGAGCTGAACAGTTCCGCTAACCTCTGATAAATCGTCGCGATTAAGCCTTGGAACAGAGGTGGTTTGATAGGGTCGCAAGTAAACCTGGGCTGGGATGTTGCTATATCCCTCATAAACCCACTCCACGCCGTTTCGCCGTCGACCAAGCGTGTCGAAGTCTCCCATCGCGATACCAAGTGGATTCAACCATCGTTGATGACAGCCAATACAGGTCGTATCCGGTTGTTCTGTAAGTGTCTGTACTTGATGGTGAGTCGAGCCAGTGCGGTACTCAGCGGAGCCAAGATTCAAACCAATCGGCGGGGAGTTATCAGCAGGCAGGCCGGTCGGGTCACAGAGAAGATGCTCGCGAAGAAGTGAGCCAATCAGAATGGAGCGCTTGCGCGCTCCTCGGGTCAGGTGAAACGCAGTGCGGGTCAACACGCCGCCACGAGATTCTGGCGCCAGGGGAATCGACTCAAGATTCCCATCCCAGGGTGTGCTTAGATTATAATTTCGACTTAGCGTTACATCTTGCACAGGTGCTATGCGGGTCGTAAAGAGATCGCTAACCGGAGACGGTTGCACAAAGGTCAAAATCGTTCCGATATCGGCCAACTCGCTTCTCACGCCACTTCGGAAGCCAAGCAGACGACTTCGAGTCTCATTTGGAGTTAGACCGCTCTCGACAAGCGGAAGTTCATTAAGACCATAATCATGTGCCAAATAATTGGTGAGCCCGCCAGTTCCGTATAAGTCGACTTCGAAATACTGCGATATCTCTTCCATTAACCGCGCAGTATCAAACCACCCATCGAAAAGTTCTCGCAACCCTGCCCGCGATTTCTCGCTTTGTTGATCGAGCACATAGGCCACGACTGTCTCGGGATCAGAATCAACAGTTCCGTTTTCTGCATACTGCAAAAGCTGATCATCTGGTGTCGTATTCCACATCGCATACGAAAGTCTCGCGACATACTCAGAAGGGGAAATCCAAAGTAACAATTCGGAACTATCTGCTGGGCTCCCATACGCTTCGAGGTGGTAGAGGAATCGCGGCGAACTAAGCAGGGACACAAAAATATCACGATAACTGGCCTGGCTCTGCCCGCCGGAGTCGGGCTTACGATAGAAGTCAAAGTCCGATTGTGAGAGCGCACCCTTGAGCGCCCGTCGTCCAAAACGCCTTAGGAATTCATCGCGACAGACCGTCGTCAAATAATTACTCTGACTGCAAGTGGGAACATAGCTCTGCACGAAGGCACGCAATCTCCCATCCAGCTCGAGTCTATCAGCAAAGTTTTCTACCACGCGAAGTACGCCTTCGAGATAGGTCTGATCGAGCCGGTCATCGAGGCGATGGTGCCCTGACTTGCTGTAATCATCCGGAATAAATTTCGTCGCACGCGACGCCGAGTTCCATGTGTAGTACTCGGCAAGGGACTGACTGCCAGCAAGGCCAACCATCGCTAGGTCGCGCAGTGAGTTTCTAAGCTGCACCTTGCTCAACCGCTTCATCCTCGAAGTACCAACTTGAACAGTCGGCACACAGCCAAACTGCCCCACAGGATCAGGAGGAGTTACCTCAGGCGAAAGATTAGCAATCCAATTATGAATTAAAGCTATGTCTGCCTGTGCGAGGGTCTCACCTGTCGCTGGCATTGAAGCAGGAGTTAGCCCTTGAGGATTCCCTCTTAGGCTCTTGTAGAGATCCGACGAGTCAGGATTCCCGGCAGAAACAAGACGACTCTGTAGAAAATACTCCTGAGAATTAGTCCAGCCCCGAGCAGTATGGCACCCCATGCAGTTCGCTTGAATTATGGGCTGAACATCAGCAAACGAAGCTTCGGGGCTAGGTGTTGGTTCAGTTGGAGCAGGCTCACCAGGACGGGGAAGGTCTCGGGCATCATAGCAAGACAGAAGCACCTCAAGGGCCTTGGCGATCCGTCTCGCCTCCTTGCGTTTTTTCTTCGAGCTACTGCGCTCGAGCTTGGCAATTCGAGAGACCATCGCTCCATAGGTCCACGTTTTTCTCCCGACGATCTTGGTCTTCTTGTTCTTATGGCGAAGCTTTATTGCACCTACAAGATTCACTGAGGAGGAGGCTTTCTGCACACAGACATACCGAGAACGCATCGCTGGCCTAAAAACCTCGGCCACACCAGTGGTCGGAGCAAACAAGAATAGCGCTACCCACAGGGTCGCTACGCAGTGCAATATTCGAGGCAAGTAGTAGCCCATCTTCAGTAATGATTTCAGACAGTTACAAGAGGCATTGGTCACCAAGGCATAGCGCCAATGCCTCATCCGAGATCAGAGCAATTTCTATTCCAAAACGGGGTCCGAATACTGCCAAACAGGTTACTCGTGAAAGATTCTACTAGCTCAGCTAGGCAGATCACGAGAGAAGACCCTGCGAAGGATCGCGAGTCGGCGTTCGCCGAAGGGCTGTGTTTTTCTAATAGTCGATGAGCTCACGCGAAGAGCGCCACCTAGTTTGCCTTTGCTGCGGAAGGGGCACTTGCAATGGATCCAACACCTCGCGACTCTTCTGCCCGCGGCGGTTTCATGAAACCATCCGAACATAATTGCTCCAGGAGGCGAAGTCTTTCGTGAAGCTGCACTTCAGTGCAGTGAGTCTGACTCTTCACCCCTTGAGCCTTATTGAGCAATGTGTGAATTGCCGAGTGTGGCTTGCCGCTCTTGCGGTGATAACTCCCCACCAAATACTTAATCTGCGTCGCTATTCTCGCCTTAAACTCACTTCTCGTGAGCCGCGCATCGAGCGTGGTGCGCACTTCACGCTGCACTGCCTCATGCATAGCAACGCCTTGCACCATCGTTTCACCGAACAAGGCCAGTTGATTCCCATGAACAATGACAGAATTTACTCCGCTGTTTGTTGCAGCCAGAGGAGCCCAGCTGGGCTCCTCACGAAGCTCTCTATGCCGATCGAGGCGAATGTCATCTTCATCCTGTTCGCGAAGACGACTGATGATATGACCGGATTCAATCTCTATCTCCTCGGCAAGCTGATGCAATGTTGGATCTGAAGGGAGGTACAGGTACGAAACCTGCAAACCAGGCACGTGAGATTGAACTCTTACGATTCGCCCAAGAAACTGCCTGAAATACATCTTAGTGCGAATGGTAGTTCCGTAAACTCCAACGCGCAGGCGTGGGATATCTACGCCCTCACTCACCATATTACAGGCCACCAACCAGGTTCTCGTATTATCAGCAAACTCTTTTATCTTTCGAGAGGCAGAGGCATCGTCGGAGAGAACTACAGTGGGCTCATCTCCGGTCACAATCTTGAGAAGCTTCGCGAGCCGCCTGGCGTGCTGACGATCGGCACACACCATTAACGCTCCCGCCTCCGGGTGCTCAGCTCGCGTGGAAAGCAACGTGCGGTGCGCGTCGACAAGCATAGGCCGAACCCAGCCTACATCAGGATCAAGCGCAGCTCGAAGCCTTCGCCCGGAAGCAATACCGTCGAGAGAATCTGAGAAATCAGCTGAGACCTCTCGCTCTCCTTCCATCCACGCCACGTGTCCACCATAGGTGAACACAGCGGTCGGCCGACACACGCGCTCCTCTACAGCTCGCGCATACGGGTAGGTAAAGTCCGGTGCGCTAAGTCCGTCTTTGTCATACGTAACAAAAGGAATGGGGTTATTATCACTTCGGAACGCAGTTCCTGAGAGAGCCAAGACGTAAGGGGCACCTTCTAGCGTGTTGCGAACTGCGTTGCCCCAGGTCATGCCATCACCTGCATGATGAATCTCGTCAAGAATGACGACGGAGCGCTTCGCTAAAGCACGAAAAGTAGCGGAACGATTTCCAATCTGTTGATAAGTAATAACGGCACCGTGAAAGTCCTCCGTAAGCTTAGTACGCCCTCCTGAAAAATTGCTGTCGAGGTGAAGTCCAAGCTCCGCGGCGGCGCGCGACCATTGAATTCGCAGATGTGAAGTAGGCACCACAATCAGAGCGGAGGTTGCCCTACGAGTCCTTAATTGATGTGCAATTAATCGCAGGGCTGCCGCCGTCTTACCGGCACCAGGGGTGGCTTCCCACAACTCACTGCATTTTCCGGCCTTGAGATTGGCAAGATATCCAGCAAAAGCTTCGTTTTGCCAATTTCGATAGAGAACCTTTCGCACGCGCCCCTTGAGTAGAACCTGCCTTGAGAAGACAGCGGCGACAAGGCCCTCCCTGTTGCCCCCATAACCTTTGACCTGAAAAAAGCAATTGAATTTACTGCAAACTCTCAGTCAAGCGAGATCTATGTGAATTTTCGAACTTGCAGAATTAGCTTATAGCCACCGAAGATGGAACATAGAAAGTTTGTTTGAGACTATTAAGATTGACTGCATGCTGAAGCTTTCTTACGCAGACACGAAGTCAATTCGCTAACTTTTGGCTCCGAACATCTCCTCACCTTCCTCGATGGTAAGATCTCTGCCTTTTCGAGTGCCGTCGGGAATAAAGAAAATTTGGTCGTCGAGTACTCGCTTCAGCCACGTCCCGGTAAAAGAGGCATTCCCCAACATTTCCTGATAATAGCTTCGGAAAGTTCTCCGCGCTTCTGTAGAAAGTGAGATTTCCTCCTCTCCTCTGCTTGACCGCAGCGTCAGGGTACCCGACTCCAGATTGACATCCCCCTTGGTTATCGACGAAAGCTGGTCAGCTTCTATCCCGAGCTCCTTCATCAGCGATCGCCCCGTAGATTTAATCAGGTCAACAGCTGAAAGGGCTGCACCCTGCGCTTGAAGCGTCCTGTCAGATTTTCGCTTATCCGAACCAGAGGTCGCTCGACCAATGGGGAAGCCATCGTCCAATGGTTCTTCTGCGGGTGCTGCTGCGGGTGCTGGCCCTCTCCAAGGCATTTGCTGCGCACGTTGAACCTTCGGCGTTGCGAGCAACGAGCTTTCTGCATAGAGCCGTGCCGCGCCGGAAGGAATCGTTCTCCTGGCCTTAAGAGCCGGAGCCGATTCTTCACCTGAGTTTGAAGCGATCCCCTCGCTTTGAACCGCACTGCCGACCCCACTGCCGACCCCACCGCCGACCCCACCGCCAGCGACACTGTGAGTTCCACTCTGAGTCCCACTGCGAGTCGCGCTGCTACCTGACGGACTTGAACACTCAGAGACAAGGACCGGAGGTCCCTCGGGAGGGAGCGGTGCGGGGTGGTCAGATTGCATCAAGGACGCTTGGACTTGGCGAGTTCGCCCCCTCTGAACTACCGATGCGTTGAGTCCCGAGAACTTTAAGAAATTCTCGCTGTCGTCCCGAGAAAGTGCAAGTTGCTCCACCACCGCCTGAGCATACACATCTACGCCCTTGGCTCTAAGACCTGCCTCTCGCGACCTCAAGTCAGCCGCGCTGGCGTACTGTTCTGGAGATACCGAAGGGGAAGTCGTGACGAGAAGTCGCCATGTGTCGAGTAGCTGGCTCGGCGACGCCACTGAATCGAAAAGCCCAGAAGCTAAAAAATACCAAGTCACCGCACGACCAACGTCCGAATTCTCCCGCTCCCCGCTCCTAATAAATCCAACCAATCGTCTCGTTTCAGGTCTTTGCACCATAGTGCGAAGGCGATCCTCTGGGCTGCCCCCTGCACGATCTGCTGCATGATTACGCCACAAGTAACTAAGGTACTGATTCGCGACCTCTCTTCGGCTTTCTCGCAGTTCCGCGCCAACACCCCGCCCACCATCTTGCGCCAGCTTCCTATCTAGCTGAGCCATTAGCTCGTTCCCCGGTACCTCAGGAGGCAGGCCGCGGGAAGATCGAGGCGGTTGAGAGGGAGAGCTAAGTTCAGATTCATCGAATCTGGTTGCAGGAGCAAAATTGGTCTGGGCCATAATGCTCTGGCTTATAACAACATCTCATTTTGTTGTCACGAAGATGCTGGTTAGAAACTCGTAAGGGTCGCTCGAAAAGTCCGCGCACTCCAAAAATGCTGCGGCACACTTAACAAGCTGACTTTACTTATCATTATTCTCACTGGGCGAGCGCCTAGGCTTTGAGTCACCACGCCTTCGGAGCTGAGGTGGAATCGGAAACATAGGGTCCGGTCGGTTAAATCGATTGTTGCGAAGCTGGCACTACTTATTCACGTGTTGTTCCGGGGATTGTTCCGAAGAAGGGTAGTGTCTTGGAAGCGTGCGCTCAATCGCGCGGAGTCTACGCAGCATGGAAAAGAGAAAGAACACGAATACTCCCCAAATAGCGAGATATCCATAGAACATCCAAGGAAATGTATCGGGCACGTGTTCCATACTAACTCCCTCAATTCTTAAGAGCTACACCATCGCGTCGTTACTCGCCATCTTAACCCGGATGCTCACCCATCCGATACGAGCGCGCACATAGACCAAAAAAAACTGAAAACAGATAAGCGCAAACGTTGTAATACCAAAAGCCCAACGGAAAGAGTCTTCACGTAAGCCTCGTCGACCCACCACTTGTGGATGTAACTGAGCAAACTGCGGAAGAAGCTGAATTGAATACACTACGATTGGAACTGTAATGGCCGCCACCACGCCTAAGACCGCGCAGTGCGCGGGCGTGCGCTCCTGATCTCCAAAGCGCCTCAAAAGAATAAGAGAAAGAAACACAAGCCAGAGACATAGAAAGCTAAGTAGTCGCGGCTCCCAATGAAACCAAGTGTTCCAAATGGGACGAGCCCAGATCATACCGGAGAGCATTACGACTGTTGCAAATACAAGCCCGACCTCAGCAGCGGCCTCACTAGCCACATCAAAAATTCTCTTTCGGGTTGCAAGAAACGCGAGGCTACCCGCAAGCACCGTAGCCACAGAGCAATAACAGGCAATCGCGCTACCGACATGAAAATAGAAAATCCTCTGCACTGGGCCCATCACACGCTCATTCGGCACGCCTATGAACACCCACCACAGCGCGTACGCCATAAGCAACGCCACCACGGCGAGCGCCGCATATTCAAGGCCCATCAGGCGAGTCTTGGTTTTCTCAATTTGATTCATGATCCCAATGTCATCACTCTATAAAGCAATCGGCCATATTGCCATGGGGCGCTACTCACGTACCACGCTCTCAAATAACAAAGCTCCAAGCCCCACATACAGCACCGCGAGCCCGATCAGCATCTGCCCCCACGCTCCGCCAAGCGAGAAGCTCTCCCCAAGGGCAAGCTGGGTAGTGAGTTCTACCCCACAAAAGAAAAGTGGCAGCACGAGTGGCAGTAGAATAATCGGAAGCAGCGCGTTGCGCAGCCTGGAGCCGGTGGTAAGTGCCGCGACAAGCGTCGCAAGCGCACTATAGGCAAGCACCACGAGCACCGAGATAATTATGAAATCTGTCGATTGGGCCGCAATCGAAACGCCTAATAACATTCCCAGTGCTACCACGCCGGTCAGATGCGCCACGGAAAGCACTACAAAGTTAACCAAAGCCTTAGAAATGAATATGGACGCGGGCGCCACTCCGGCCAGAAGCAGCCCGTCCAAAAGTCTATGCTCCGTCTCGTACTCAAAACTTCTGCCGAGCGACACGGCCGCATTGAGAATAAAACAAATCCAGATGGCCGCCGGAAACAACTTCTCCCTGCCAGCTGGATCCAAGAATACCGTAGTCACTCCAAATGCGACCACTACAGCGATAATAATCGCTAACGAAAGCATCACCGCCAAGGTTTCTCGAACTCTTAATTCTAAGGCGCCCATGCTCAAGAAGACTGAAAGGAATTGGCCCACTGCGCGCCTCATCGGTTAAGCTCCCGATACTGTTCAACCACTCTCTGGATACCGGCTGAACCTTCAACCTCATCCGCTCGAGAGTCCGCCAACACGGCCCCGTCTTTCAAAACAATAACCCTGGTGGCAATCGGAAGGAGCCGAGCCAAATCGTGAGTCGCAATGAGACAGGCACTTCCATTTGATCGCTCGCGCTCCACCGCACCACAAAGAATTCTGGTGCCGGCATCGTCCAGAGCTGCAGTAGGTTCATCGAGCAAGATGACCGATCCACTTCCCAAAAACGCCCTGGCAAGACTCACTCGGGCCCGATTCCCTTTTGACAAGTCGTTCACTCGTCGGTGCCGATAGGCGGCAAGTCCCCACAGCTCGAGGCTCTCCACTGCTGATTGAGGAGCAAGGCCATACAAGGCTACGAATAGGCTGAGATTCTCTTCGACGGTAAATTGCCCATACAGCATCAGCTCATGCCCGCCAAAACGAACATGGCTGCTTAGCTTGCCGTCAATTTTCACGCAGCCCGTTGAGGGGCGCTTGAGGCCCGCGACTAGGCCGAGCAGTGTCGACTTGCCCGAACCGTTTGCTCCGAGCAAAAGGCATGTTTCGGCTCTACCAATTGAGAGTGAGCAGCTGCTCAATACCGGGACGGTTGGGTATTGATAACTAATATTCGAAACGTCTAGCACCCCAAGCCCTCGTGTCTCACAAGCTAAGACTTTTTAGTATTTCTCGTCCCAAACGAATTCGTTAATTCGCGTCCTTACGAAGCAGATCCAATCGTTCCAAGATACCTGCAAGCTCATGCGAGATTTGAGATTTCATGAATTGGTAGTCCGACTCAAGGATTTTTTGAGTTTCAAAATCTAAATCTAAATCGCGCAGAACTTGAATGCAGCGTTCCTTCTGATCCGTAAGCGTCCGCTCTCCATCGCCCAGAACACTCAGTACCTCACGACGATCAACGTGTAACACTGGTGAAAGTATGAACCAAAGCAACACGAACGTAAGCGCCGCTGATGCAAATAGAGAAATCTCCACCTAGCTCGCCCTTTCCGGAACATAGCCTTCGGTCTCGGCTGCCAAATTCGAAGCACTAGTAGTTTTCGGGAACATGACCAAAATACTCCCCGCCATCATCACCATCACCCCAAACCAGAGCCAAGATTGCAATGGGTTCACATAAGCCTTTAGCGAAGCTCGTGTCCCAGTCTCATCCAAGCCAGCAACCACAAGATACAAATCGTCCTGCCAGCTCTTAAGAATGGTTACCTCAGTGGTGGACTCCTTGTTGCGATTATAGGAGCGAAGCTCAGGTTCCAGCACTCCAAGCAGTTCCTGAGACTTGCGATCGCGCACGCTTACCACTGCATGTAGCGCCTGATAGTTCGGTGTGGAACGCGGTTCAATATTATCAAGCGTCAAAGAGAACCTGCGCATCTCTGTGCTCTGACCTTTCTCTAAGGTGAATTCTTTTTCAACTTTGTGCGCCATTGAAGCGGTAATGGCGATGGTCACTATCACGACGCCAAAGTGCACTAGATATCCTGCGTAGCGAGTTCGATGTCGATTAAGCAACTTAGACACACCCTGCGCGTAACCGACTTGCGCCGCCCCCGCAGTCACCCGTTGCGCTCGCGCACCGCGATGTAGCTCTCCAAGAATCGTCATGAGAACAAACCAACACAGCCCGTAGGAAAGCAACGGGTAGAACTCGTCAATCCCCGTAACCGCCAGACCGATGCAGATTAATAGCGCGGTAAGAAAAGGCGCGAGAAAAGTCTTACGCAAACTAACCAAAGAAGCGCGCTTCCAGGCAATGAGCGGCCCCATGCCCATCAACAGAATGAGCAATAAAAACAACGGTACGTTTACCGCGTTGAAATAAGGAATACCGACAGCCTGCTTCTGCCCAGTGATAGCTTCTGACAGAACAGGAAATAAAACTCCCCACACGGTAGCAAATGCGATCGAGAGCAGGACCAAGTTATTCAAAAGAAAAAATGCTTCACGTGACCAGAAGCTTTCTATTTTTTTGTCAGAGCGAAGCTCCTTTCTGCGCCAAAGGGTAAGCCACAAAGTGAATGCGACCATGACGACTAAGTAGGTAAGAAATACCCAGCCCACATCAGTCGAAGCAAACGCATGCACACTTTGCACAATGCCCGACCGAGTCAGAAATGTTCCAAATACGGTGAGCAGATACGTCGTAACCATTAGCCACACATTCCACATGCGCAGCATATTCTTACGCTCTTGCACCATCACCGAATGAATGAAGGCTGTCGAGGTAAGCCAAGGAAGAAACGATGCGTTTTCGACTGGATCCCAGGCCCAAAATCCGCCCCAACCAAGCTCGATGTAGGCCCAGTAGCCACCGAGCACTATCCCGGCAGTAAGGAAGGTCCAGGCCACAAGTGCCCAGCGCCTCGTCAACCGTATCCACTCGTTAGTGAGTTGCCCCGAGAGCAGTGCGCCTAAGCAAAACGCGAACGGCACCACATGGGTGGTGAACCCCACGTAGAGTGTCGGCGGGTGAATCGCCATGAAGGGATTCTGTAAAAGCGGATTCAACCCGTTGCCGTCTGGGGGAATAAAGGACGAGTGAATATAGCGAAACGGATTGGTGAGAAAGAATACTATCGACAGAAAGAAAAGCGCCGAAGAGGCGATGACCGCTATCACCCATGGGACTAAAGCGCGCGGATACTTCGTGGCACGAAGAGCGACAAGCGAGCCGCATACCGACAGCATTACCGCCCAAAGCAACATGGACCCATCCATGCCGCCCCAGATTGCAGACACTTTATAGAAAGGCGACATGTCGATGTTGGAGTACTGCCAGACATACTGGTTGGCGTAATCGTTGAAATGAAACATCCAACCCAGGGCGAAGAGCGACAGAGCACCGCAGGCCCCGGCCATCAGAGCGACGTTAGCCGTAATGGCGCTCCATTGCAGGCCGCGTCGAACGTCGCTCTTTATGAGAATCCCTGCCCGCGCTCCGGTCCCTACAGCAACTAAGGACAGTAGCCAGGCCAAAAATAGATTGTAGTGCCCAAAATCATTCATAAGACTGTTTCTCTGAGCCCGACCATAAGCTGCCCTTAGGCCTAGCGCTAGATGAGGGCGACCCGCTGACCGCTTGGCAAACCATTAGGCCCTTGAAGAGCCTCGCCCTCAGTTTAGGTATTTTCCCTCTGGTGAAGGGGCCTCATATTTCGAAGGACACTGCGTGAGCAGAGAGCTCGCTATCACCACACCGTCTTTAAACTCACCGTCAATAATGACATCCCGCCCCGCTTCAAACATGTCTGGGCGAAGCCCCTGATACACTACCGGGACCAAGGCTCCAGTAATAGACGTCTCGGCAATAGCAGTCTCAGGTTGAATAGAGTCGGAAGGAGCAGGGGAGGAAGATTGTGCAGGAATTTCTGCCTGGTCAGCGCCAGCACTAGAGAAACTCTCACCGTAGGTTTTAATTTTTTCGGGAAGATCGATGATAGAGAAACGGAGCTCAGCTCTAGGTTCGGTGACGTAACGCACCTCTGCTTCCGCCGACACTCGTCCGGCCACTCTCAATCGAGGAATAGGCTGTGCGCTCTGAGCGACAAGCTGAGATGGGGTAAACACGTGCGCTGTTCCCGCTTGTGAAGCCCGATACATGAGGACAAGCGCGAAAACTATTATGCCGCCAACAAGAATACCAAAGAGCTTGTTCATCCCCTCTCCTAGACTAGTTAACAAGAACGGGCTTTAGGCCACCAGCTTATAGCCTATGATAGAAATGTGACAAACAACATGGGAGTGGCTGAGCGCTCTAGGAATTTGCGACACAGGCACAGACGACGACGTCCCGCCGACTTGTCCACCGTAGATTTATCGAAGGGGGAAGCCACCTAGAATTAAATGACAGCACAGGCACATGCGAGCGAAGGCGGCTCCCCATACACAGGGCTGTGTCACCGACACCTAGCAGCGTTAGTTTTTTACCACCCTGTTCGTGTTCTGAGTCAGAAGTTCATTCAAGTACCCTTCTCGCTGTTACCGCTGAACTCATTGTGTAATGCATTAAATATATTCACAAAGAGAGCAGCGAGCTCGGCGAGAATTATTCATCGGACTCTGAACTCAGGACACTAGCGGTCGATTGGCCGAAGAACGGCCATCCCAAGCGACTGTTTGACCTCGTTTATCTTTGCGGTGATGTGGTCATAGAACCAGCGGCTCTCCCACCATTCTTCCGGTGCCACCGGAACTCCATGCACCCGCACCTCAAAATAAAGCCTTGGCGTACGCGTTAAGCCACTGGCTCCGACCCGGCCGATTCGCTGACCTGAGCGCACCGACTCACCGCGAGCGACATAGGCCTGATCTAAACTACCGTAAATTGTGCTGAGCCCTAATCCATGATCAAGCCCGACCACCCTGCCGGGAACTCCGAATCCTTCAGAAAAAGTGACCACTCCATCGGCCACAGCAAACACATCCTCTGAGCCGCCACGAGGTCCAAGCTCGAATCCCGTGGCAATTGTAGAGGCGATATCTTTGGATCTAAATGAATAGGATATGCGGTCTCCAAAGGCAGAAATCAGAGTTCCCACCGGTCGCCCCAAAGGACCTTCCCACATTCGCTCGAAGCGTGGTCCCTGCAGCAAGCTGGAGATCGCCTCATCATTCAGCTTGCGCACCCGATCGTTCACCAACTGAAACTGCTCGACCAGGCGCTCCTCACTTCCCCGCTGAGTCTTAAACAGCGCGGGCTCTCCCATTCGCTTACTCTCAGCTTCAAGCACAGAAAGATTTTGCTCGACGATGGAAGCGACTGTCTGTCGCATGAATTCTTCCCCAAGACTCACCTTAGTCGGGCGCAAAGATCGAGAAGCAACTCGATAGTAGAACGAAGCGCCTCCGGTGTTACCGACCGAATCTTCTGCATAAAGCTGCATGGGCGGAACCGATTCGTGCCGCAAGTCCACTGCAAAAATCGCGGCATATAACGTGCTTTCAGAAAAATCCCTATCGAGCCCTCGCGCCGGATAGCCGGGAAACATTTCGTCTCCTATCTTCACCCCAGAAAGCGCAAGATCTTCATCGATTGCCCTATAGATGATGAGCTGAGAACCGCCCTGGCGAGCATTATGCTGACTACTGAGCACCTCTACTCTTGGTCTGCGGAAATCTACTTTCAAGGACAACGATTTAGTTGCCGCATTACTCCAAAAGCTTCGATCGAAAGCGCGAACCTCTAGCTCAACAACGCCTTCTTCCAAGTCACTCTTTTCACCGGGGAAATCGATAGACACACGCGCCGCTCGCTTACCGTCAAGCGCCTGACGCAACACCTCGCGCGACTTTCCGCGTTGCTTCGTTCTTACTACTACTTCGTCCAGCCCCGCTCCCGGATCGCGCAGGTCAAAACTTACCGTCACTGGCGCAAGGCCAATTCCTCGGGGAACGGAAATCGCTGAAATTTCGGGGGGATTTGGTTCAAACTGGCGAGTGTAAATTTCTGCCCACCCGAAAAAAGCGATCAATGAGACCATCGCCACAATGATGACAATCGAAAGCGACACAAAGAGTTTTCGTCGTCTTCGAGACGGTTTTTTCTGAGGTGCCTCCGAGCCCGACTCTCTCTGGAATTCCTCAACGTCCTCATTTTGGTTCATAGCTAGAATTCCATGCTCTCAAGCGCGCTTCCCAAGCGCTCCACGAGAAACTCCCGAAGCCTTTCCTTTAAGCGATTCTCAATTTGTCGCACGCGCTCTCGGCTTACGCCTACCTTTTCTGATATGTCTTGAAGTGTTGCCTTCTCTTCCCCAAGCATACGCTCTTGAAAAATAACCCGCTCCTTATCCTTAAGCGTCAGGGCGAACTCAGCAAGCCCATTCCGAATAAGCTCACTCGATCGCTTCTTCTCCAGGACTTCCTCAGCGTTGGCCTGAGGGGCAGGCAGCACCGAAAGAAGGCTCGCATCCCCCTCACCGCCCCCACTATCGTTTGACCCAAAAGGCGCATCGACGCTCATATCGGAACCGCTGAGGCGCTGTTCCATCTCAATGATTTCGCTTTCTTTGACGCTCAAGCGCTCTGCCAGCAGCTTTGGCGCAGGCGCAAAACCTTCTTGCTCAAGCCGATCTTTCTCTTTTCGAAGATTGAAGAATAACTTTCGCTGTGCCTGGGTGGTTCCGATTTTTACCAGTCGCCAATTAGCAATCAGATAACGAATAATATAGGCCTTGATCCACCACACTGCATATGAAGGAAACCGTACACCTCGGTACGGATCGTAATTGCGCACCGCCTCCATCAGTCCGATGTTGCCCTCCTGAACCAGGTCCAGCAGACCACGCGCAGCGCGCTCATAGTCCCTAGCAATTTTCACTACAAGCCAGAGATTGCTGGTAACCAGTTTGTAGGCAGCCTGCAGATCTTTGTCGCTAAGATAGCGCACTGCTAGGTCGCGCTCTTCCTCGCGAGTCAATTTCGGATAAGCCCGTATCTCCCTGAGATAGGCATCAACGGCATCAAAGCGAACGAGGGCTCGGCGCCCCGTTTCGTCTTTGGTCTTACCGGCACCGACTTCGACACCCTCTTCAACAGATTCCCCCAAGGACTCTGTACCCGCTTCACCCGAAGAATCCTCATCCTCAGAGAGATCGAGCTGCCCCTCAGGAAGGACCTCCCCCTCCACGACTTCAGGTTCCTGGATAACAGAGTCCTGAACCGCCTCTTCAGACTCCGAATCTTCAGCCGAGAGCACCTCACCTTCGATGATCAGCTCATTTGAAGCCTTGAGGCCACGCGCCGGCTTCCTGCCAGCTTTCGCGGCCGAAGGGGCACTCTCTCTAGATTTATTAATCTTTTTCATAGCCTACGCAGCAGAACCAGGACTAGGAAGACTTCCCAGGCCGCCTAAGAAAAAGCACGAAACTTTTCAAGTTCTTACCAATTAGCGCCGAATATTGGCACTGGAAGCTAATTTTTGCCACCAGACGGTGGCAGCCCAAAACTCTAGATAGGAAGTAGCGAAGCGTCATGTCGTCCCGCGTAGGAGAACTTCTTGTTCGGACCGGTCTCATAACGTCTGAGCAATATCAGCATGCCACTGAGCTCCAAAAGACCAACGGGGGGTTCCTCGGTGGGCATCTTGTGCAGCTTGGCTTCCTATCCGAAGAAGATCTACTTACCACCATCAGTCAACAATACGGCGTACCGATCATAGAGCTCAACTCTGTGGAGTTCGATCCAAGCGTGCTGCAAATGGTTCCGCAAAACTTGGCGACCAAGCATAACCTTGTGCCGGTCGTCCAAAAGGACCGCGCACTCACCATCGCCATGGCCGATCCCACCAATATCGTGGCCCTCAACGACATTAAGTTTATCACGGGACTTGATATTCAAGTAGTGATCGCCTCTGAGCGTGACGTAAAGGCCGCGCAAGATCGCGCCTATGAAGCACATGTTTCTTACGAAAACATTATCAACGAAGTTGAGGATGATGTTGAGGTAGTAGATACCAGCGACTCCATCGATGTCGGCGAGCTGGAGCGCGCCACCGAAGACGCCCCTGTGGTGAAACTGGTGAATGCGATTCTCACTGACGCGATAAAAAAGAATGCATCAGACATCCACATAGAGCCATATGAGCGTGCCTTCCGAGTGCGCTTTCGTATTGACGGTGTGCTCTATGAAATCATGAAGCCGCCGTCCAAGCTTAAGAACGCCATCACCTCTCGTATCAAGATCATGGCGGATCTAGACATTGCGGAGCGTAGATTGCCGCAAGACGGTCGTATCAAGCTTAAGCTCGGCCAAAACCGCGAAATGGACTACCGCGTCAACGTTCTCCCCACTTTGTTTGGGGAAAAAGTGGTAATGCGTCTGCTCGACAAGTCCAATCTCCAGCTCGATATGACTAAGCTTGGCTTCGAGCCAAGTCAGATTACTCACTTTCAAGAAGCAATCTCCAAGCCACATGGAATGGTACTCGTAACCGGACCGACTGGATCGGGGAAAACAACCACGCTCTACTCTGCGCTTGCCGAACTCAATAAGACCACCACCAACATCAGCACCGCTGAAGATCCTGTTGAGTACAACCTGGGCGGCATCAACCAAGCCCAGATGCATGATGATATTGGATTCAATTTTGCCGCGGCTTTAAGAGCGTTTCTCCGCCAAGATCCTGACGTCATCATGGTTGGTGAGGTTCGAGATTACGAAACGGCAGAAATCGCCATCAAAGCCTCGCTTACGGGTCATCTTGTGCTCTCCACGCTGCACACCAACGACGCACCCTCCACCATCAACCGCTTGCTCAACATGGGGGTCGAGCCTTTCCTGGTAGCCTCTTCCATCAACCTTATTTTAGCGCAACGACTTGCTCGTCGCGTATGTCCTGAATGCGCGCAGGAAGTTCAGGTAAACCCTGAAATCCTTGTCAACATCGGCATTGCCGCCGAGGAAGCGCGGCACGTCAAACTCAAACAAGGTAAAGGCTGCAATCGCTGCGCCAACACTGGCTATAAGGGTCGTATTGCCCTCTATGAAGTAATGCCAATGCGCGAGGAGCTAAAAGACTTCGTGCTCAATGGTGCCTCAACCACAGAGATCAAACGAGAAGCCATTCGACTAGGCATGCTGACTTTAAGAGCCTCAGGACTGCTCAGACTCCGAGAAGGCGTAACAACGGTGGAGGAAGTTCTTCGCGTCACTGCAGCTGACTAGAGAGCTCGACTCACAAGAGAGTCTGAGGAAACTTCAGAAGAGAATTCGACGATAATTAGACCGGACACAAGACAAGGGGAACAGTATGGCGGTTTTTGTTTGGGAGGGCACCAATAGCAAAGGAAAAAAGGTCTCGGGAGAGGTAGATGCCCGCGACGTTCAAGCTGTCTTCAATATGCTGAAGGGGCAGCGCATCACCCCGAACGCCAAGGCCATTCGCGAGAAGGGCAAGGGTCTCGAAATGGAGATCAAGATTCCAGGTCTTGGTCCAAAGGTAAAAGGGCGGGATGTAGTTCTGTTTACCAGACAGTTCGCCACAATGATCGATGCGGGACTTCCGCTCGTACAGGCCTTCGATATTCTTGCTCGTCAGCACGAGAACCCCGCCTTCAGAAAGGTTCTCCTTGGCATTAAGGAGTCTGTCGAAACCGGAGGAACCCTCTCCGATGGTATGGCTTTATTTCCCAAAGCCTTCGACGATCTCTATGTGAACATGGTTAACGCCGGAGAGAACGGCGGTATTCTTGATGTAATTCTTGAGCGCTTGGCGATCCACCAAGAAAAGGCCATGAAACTCAAGCGCGAAATCAAGACTGCCATGATTTATCCGGCAGTTGTTATCTCAGCTGCATTCCTCGTAACTTGCGTGCTTTTGATCTTCGTTATTCCCACCTTTGCTGAGCTCTTCAGTGATTTCGGCGCAGCTCTTCCGCTTCCCACTCAAATAGTTATCAACATGTCCAACTTCATGGTGGACAATATTTTCTTAATCTTCGGTTCATTGTTCGCCGCCTTCTTCTCTTTCGTTCGTTTCGCTGGCACCCCGCGCGGAAAGGAAGTTCTGCATCCGGTGATGCTTAAGCTCCCAATCTTCGGAGACATCATTCGCAAAGTGTCTGTGGCGCGCTTCACCAGAACGCTTGGCACCATGCTTAGCTCGGGCGTACCGATTCTTGACGCACTAAATATTTGCGCCAAAACAGCCGGCAATAAGGTAGTTGAAAGAGATGTGCAACGGTGTCGAGTAGCGATCTCCGAAGGCAAATCGATGGTCGAACCACTCGCAGAATCCGCAGTGTTTCCTGCCATGGTGGTACAAATGATTGGAGTGGGGGAATCAACTGGGGCGCTGGATGCCATGCTCCAAAAGATCGCCGACTTCTACGAAGAAGAAGTCGATAACGCTGTAGGTGCGATGAAGCAACTGATCGAGCCCTTGATGATCTTAGTTCTCGGAACCATCGTCGGAGGACTCGTCATCGCGATGTATCTCCCAATCTTCAAGATGGGCGCCGTGGTGGGCTAAACAAAAGAGCACGTCGATGTCACTCGCAACGGATTCAAAACCAATAAACCCGACCATGCAGCTAGTCTGGCTGCTCGGCATTCGGTTTGCGGTGATTGGGTTCTCGCTGGTGGCTTCGCTTGCGACGATTGCACTGCTTGACGGAAGCTCGGTACTGCTTGCGAAACGAATGTTATGGCCACTGGTAGGCTTTTTGGCAGCAAGCCTTGGAAGTTGGTGGTGGGTAAAGCGATACGCCTATTCACCACGCTTTGTGGTGACTCAGCTTTCCATTGATGTACTGCTGGTAACTAGCATCGTGTATGGAACCGGCGGTGCCATAAGTCCCTTTCTGTTTCTCTATCTTCCGGTAGTAATGGTCGCGGCAGTGCTTGGGAGTCGCCTCACGGCCCTGATGACCGCGGCGGCCAGTGGCGCCTGCTATCTGGGCCTTACCATTGCTCTTAAAGTTGCGTGGCTTGTTCCTCTTGATGGGAGCGTAGGAGTAGAAACGCCTTCGAGCGGCCTTGCGCTTCAGCTCACTGGATTATGCTCTGCTATGGTACTAGTTGCGATAGCGACTAGCTATCTCATGCAAACAATCTCGAAGCGAGATGCTCAGGTTGCGCAGTCCCAGAAAGATCTACACCAAGTATCCGAGCAGCAAGCACACCTCATAGAGAGTCTGCCCGAAAGCATGTGCGTGGTTGATCCGAGCGGTCATATCCGCACTTGGAACAAGGCGCTGTCCGAGCTATTCCACGTGAGTGATCGCACGCTACGCGGTGCAGATCTGCTCACTGCATTGCAGAACATAGCCACCCACTCGACGGTCTTGCGAGAAGATTCTGGATACTCAGGCGAACTCTCATTGCTCTTCAACGATGAGAGCGAAGAAAGAAACATCCGTTGCGCCTCCCGCCCGCTACCGGAGCAAGGTGGCTATGTGGTTATGTTCCAAGACATCAGCGAACTTCGCTCCGTCGAGGAACAGCTTGAACTTCAAGACCGCATGGCTCGACTACTCTCAGCCACTTCAGAGCCTTCGGCGCCAAGCCCTCGCAAGCTAGGCGAATTTGTGGGCGAGAGCGTGGTAATGCAAAAGGTGTTCAGTTTAATAACGCGTGTCGCCAAGTCGGATGCTACGATTCTTGTTCATGGCGAATCAGGCACCGGAAAAGAACTTGTCGCACGTGCCGTGCATCAAGAAAGCTCGCGCTTCAACCAACCTTTCATTGCGGTTAATTGCGGCGCTATTCCTGAAACTCTTTTAGAGAGCGAATTCTTCGGACACAAAAAGGGCTCGTTCACTGGCGCGCACGCCGATCATCCTGGTCTCTTTCAACGCGCTTCTGGCGGCACGCTTTTTCTAGATGAAATTGGCGAGCTCCCCACTCTTATGCAAGCGAAACTGCTTCGCGCACTCCAGGAGAAATCGATTCGACCAGTTGGAGGCGAACGCGATTACACAGTAGATGTACGCATCATCGCGGCAACAAATAGAAACTTGAAGAAAGAGATCGAAAATGGAAATTTCCGCGAAGATCTCTACTATCGCCTAAACGTTATAAGCATCAATCTCCCCGCACTGAGGGAACGCAAGGAAGACATTCCGCTTCTTGTGAGTTCCATCATGAAGCGCCTTATGTCGCAAAGACGCGTTGGTTCAGAACCGGGAGCATCGCTGATTGGTTCAGCCCCTGCCACACTGCCGCCGCAGACACTGCAGCTTTTGGTTAACTACACCTATCCGGGAAACGTCCGAGAACTGGAGAACATACTTGAGAGAGCGTTTGTTCTCGGTGGGGCAGTGGTACTTCCCGAGCATCTCCCCGAAGCACTGAGAGCTGACTCCACCACTTCTCAGACTAGCTCGTCGTCCAATCCCGAAACGACGATTATTATTGATGAGTCAGTAGAATTTCCTGTCGACCTCGAAAGAATCCTTGAGTCACTAGAGCGCCGTTACATAGAGAGCGCGCTTGAGCGCAGTGGCGGCGTGAAGAAGAAGGCTGCCAAGCTATTGGGTATAAACTTTCGCTCACTTCGCTATCGGCTGCAGAAGTTCGGACTTCATGATGACGCTGACTCTGAAGCTCCTTAATTAGGAGGATGCGCTCCTACGCTCCGCTCTCTCCCCCTCTCCGCGATAAAGAATCCTAACCAGAATGCACGCTCATCCACTAAAAACATCGCGTAACCATCAATTGGGTTCTCAGGTCCTTCTGACCTTCTGTTTAATTTTTCTGTACGCGGAGACCCCAGACGGAGCGGAGGGGAATCAGCTTTCCCTATCTAGGCGCCCTGCAAGACCAGGTGGATGGACCCCCTTTGCAGAATCCGACCCTAAGGGGCTACTACCGCAAACGAAAAGCACCCTGCCAATCAAGAAGATCGGCCGCCAAGGCGCAAAATTTGTCACTTGTGACATTTTTTGCAGCCGTAGCCACAAAATGGCACCCCTTTTCATGCTCCAACGTTCTGAAATTACGAATGATTAAAATTATCTAAACCTTTCTCGCTTGGCACCCGACTTGCTCAGTGGAACGGGAACGTTGCAGGCCTGGGTTCTCCCTGTCGAGAAACTAGGCCCAAGAGAGCGTGTTTGTGGTGTGCCTCCTTAGGAGCGTGCATGACGAACTCGGGGCCCGACGGGAAGCAAGGGAACTAAGAAGCCCAGGCAAACCCTAGAAGGCCGGAAGTGATGAGAACTCTCGTAACTTCAGACTGGCGGCCTTGATGAGGTGGCTCAAGAGAACCTGCAGCGGTTCATTTTAACGTTAAAATGGTTGAGGAGAAAAAGAAAATGAGGAAGATGACGAAGGATGCAGGTTTTACTCTTATTGAGCTACTCGTCGTAGTGGCTATTATCGGTATTCTTGCTGCAATTGCTATTCCACAGTTCGCTGAGTACCGAGCTCGAGGATTCGATTCGCGCTCTCTAAGCGATCTAAGAAATGCAGCGACTGGCGAAGAAGCCTACTTTGCTGATTTCGAAAACTACATTGATTGTACTGAAGACGGCGCAGGCGGCGGTGGAGCAGGAACTTGCGAAGCTCTACTTCCAGCGTTCAGCCCATCCGCTGGCGTAACGCTTGACATGGTGGCAGTTGCTGGTCCTCCAGTATCTTTCACTGGTGGCTCCGCGCATCCTGATGGATCAGTTGATGGTACCGCTGACTGTTACCTTTGGGACAGCGCAGCTGGTGGCTTGACTGGCCGAAGTGGCGCAGCTTGTCCATAATCTAGAGAACTCTAGTTCTCTTAAAGAGCGGGCTTCGGCCCGCTCTTTTTTTTGGCTAAAATCTCGACCGCTCTTCACTCGCCGTTTGAACGCTATTAATAGGTAGGTGCCTGAAGGTGCCTTCGTGCTAATCTGAGGCTGCAATAAATGATAATGGTTGGACCTGAACCAGCTGGAGGAGTGCGCCAGTATGAGAGCTCACCACAGAGGGCTCAGAGGTACACAGAGGAAAATTCCTACCTCTGAGTCCTCCGTGGTGAAGATCTCTTCGTATCCACGTTCCCCATCTCCTCTTGCGAGCGCACGGTCATCCTCGTACAGATAGCGTTTCTCGAAATGCAAGCCGCCACCCCCTCATATCAGCCCCCCGCTTCCTCGTCTGGCGCGACTTCATCAGATTCGGTTTCTATTTGGGTTTCGACCATCACCCGGATTGCCCTACTCGGAGCCACTCTCGCTCTTTTATCAACACTACTCTGGACTAGTCTGCAAAAACTAGAAGGCCTTGAAGCTTCAAGAAAGCTGGCGCTCGAGTCAGATACTGATCAATCTCGCGAAGCGCTTTATTTGCCATCAGCAGAAGCTGCCGTGGCCTCAAGTCTCGGATACCGCAACGTTCTGGCGCAGCTTCTGTGGTTCAACACGATTAACTATTTCGGCAAACACTACCGCGGTGAGAAGAACTATCGCTGGTTCTCCCATATGTGCGACCTGGTCAGTCGTCTCAACCCACGCCTGAGCCATGTCTATCCGTTTTGCGCCACGCTACTCACCTGGGAAGGAGATCAACCTGAAGAGAGCGTCAGATTGCTCGATCGCGCCGTCGAAACGTTCCCTTCAAATTGGAATTTTCTCTACATTCGAGGATTCACGAAAATCTATTTTCTTGATGACCAAACGGGTGGCGAAGCGGACCTCGTATTGGCGGCCCAGCTTCCCGACGCCCATCCAATTATCAAAAGCCTCGCCGCTCGTACTATGGTCACACGCGACGGCCCCGATGCGGCGATACAGTTCCTTAGAAATGCACTCAGACTTACTAAGGAGCCGGCGGCTCGCGAAGCACTTCAGGCTCGCCTTAACGACACTATGTTCCATAAGGAGCTGACCACGCTCCAAGAGGCTGCCCGCAGCTTCCGTGAGTCAAACGGACGAGTGCCTTCCTCGCTTGAGGAACTACGTTCAACCAAGCTCGTCCCAAATCAGGTGCTCGAACGCGGCTTTTTGGATCCGCTTGGAGGCAAGTACGCACTAGACAAAGCCACGGGTGAAGTCACAAGCTCTAGCGGAACGCCTCAGTTCTCTCCTACCTGGAATACTAAGGAAGAACGAGAACGTCGCATTGCAGAAGCAATGGCAGCGGAGGAAGCTACCTCCGGTGTTGCATCGCCAGAAGCAGCTATACTGAATTCTTCGCCGTCTAATTTAATGGAGGCCGAATAACACCGTGACAGATGCGCTACGACTTCACGAGGTGAAATATCACTTCACCACCGACTGGGCACGAAAGAAGGTGCAGGTACTGAATAACGTTTCTCTGACGGTGCACCGCGGAGAATCGTTCGGATTTCTTGGTCACAATGGCGCCGGAAAGACCACAACCATCAAGGCTATACTTGGACTCATCCAGGTCCGACACGGAACGATTGAAATCTTTGGCAATGACCATCACTCCCCTCATGCTCGTCGAGAAGTTGGCTACCTCCCCGAGCAGCCATACTTCTATGATCATCTCACCGTTCGTGAACTCTTAGAGCTATACGCCTGTCTCGCAGGCGTCCCTCGCAGCCAGCGCTCCGACGAGGTCTCGCGCGTACTTTCCTGCGTACAGCTAACGTCAAGAACAAAGTCACGCATGAGAACTCTCTCGAAAGGGCTAACGCAGAGGGTCGCCCTGGCGCAGGCCATGCTCAACTCCCCTAAACTTCTGATTCTGGACGAACCGTTCTCGGGCCTTGATCCAGTGGGCAGACGGGAGTTTCGAGATATATTCGCAGAGCTTAAGCGCAACGGAACTACTATATTCGTGTCCTCACACATTCTTAGTGACGTAGAGTTTTTGTGCGATAGAGCTTCAATCATGGTGAAAGGCGAGATCAAAGGGATCTATGATTTGCGTACCCCTCCTCCAGAACTCTGCAAAACTTATTATCAACTCGTGCTAAGGGCCGACCCTACGTTCACGGTTCGCTGCCCCACTCCGCCCGACTCTGTTGTTGCTGAAGACAGGTTTCTTCGTTTGCAGTTCGCCCAGCGTGAGGCCGCAGAAAGCGCCCTTCGTTCCGCGCTCTCTCTCGACTTAGAGATTCAATCGTTCGAGCTCGTGCACCGCTCGCTCGAAGACGTATTCATGGACATTACTCGCCGCGAAGGCGCGATTTCTGCTGGATAAGACATACTATGGAACAAGCTCTGGCGATTGCGCGCACCACACTCATTGAACTGCTTCGAAGCCGCTCGCTCTACTCAGTAGTATTCTTCGCATTTGTTATGGTCCTGATCGCTTCTCTCTTTGGGTCAGTAACCCTCGGCGATCAAGTCCTCGTCATTGCAGATTTTGGGCTCTTTAGCATTTCGATATGCAGTGTAGCCTTTGCCGTCATCGGGGGAGCCTCGCTCCTTGAAAAAGAACTCGCTCGCAAGACTGTGTATAACATCCTCTCAAAGCCGATATCCCGCTGGCAGTTCATTCTCGGAAAATACTTCGGAATGGTCGCTACTATCGCGTTCACAATTACGCTAATGATGTTGGCGTTGCAGATTTTTCTGTTCTGCTTCACTCAAACACTAAACCCGCAACTCTGGCTTGGCGCCTACGCTACTTTTCTTGAAGTAAGCATTGTGTGCGCGGCCGCCATGTTCTTTTCCAGCATAGTAGTCACCCCAATACTCAGTGGTCTATTTACCTTTGGGCTCTTCATAGTGGGGCGTTCCGTTGATTATTTGCTGTACTTTATAGAACAAGGAACCATTCAAGGCGTATTTGCATCCATATTGCGTGGTGCATATTACGTCCTTCCCCAACTTTCAAAGCTCCAAATCAGCAATGAAATTGTGTTTGGGAACAGCGACCAGATCGCTACCCGCTTGCTATGGGGAAGTGTCTACGCCATCGCCTATTCTGGGGTACTTTTAGTTGTCGCAGTACTGTTTTTTAAGAAGAAGGAATTTAACTGATGAATTCTGAATCCAAACGCTTCCTCTTCGATCTTCTAAACGCGCCGTCTCCGACTGGCTTTGAACAGCCGGTGCAGAAGATTGTTCGCGCTCACATGAAGTCTATTGCACAGACCATAACAACAGATCTGCATGGAAATGTTATCTGCGGAATAAACACCAAGGCCTCGCGCCGCGTGATGCTTGCTGGGCACTGCGATCAAATTGGCTTTATGGTGCGCCAGATTACGAAAGAGGGCTTTGTTTACGTAAGTCCGCTAGGGGGCATCGACACCGGAGTCCTGTTCGGTGCGCGCGTCACCATTCATGGTAGTTCCGGTCCAGTCGATGGAGTTTTTGGGAGAAAACCGATTCACCTACAGACTGGCGAGGAGCGTGACAAGGCCAAGCTCGACTTGGATAAGATGTGGATTGATATCGGAGTGGCGAACCAGAAAGAAGCAGAACGCAAAGTTACTATCGGTGACCCGGTTACCTTCAAACTCGGCGTACTCGAAATGGGGAAAGATCTAATCTGCTCTCCTGGACTAGATGACAAAGTCGGGTTGTTCATTGCCATGGAAACACTTCGCTTATGCGCGAAGGCCAAGCTGGATGTCGCACTGTATGCGGCCAGTACCGTCCAAGAAGAAGTTGGGCTACGTGGCGCACAAACTGCCGCCTACTCAATCGATCCCGAAGTCGGCATAGCGATTGACGTTACTTTTGCCTCTGACAACCCAGGACACGATGCGGCTAAGTCTCCGCCCTGCAAACTTGGTGGCGGGCCAGCAATTTCTCGTGGACCAAATATCAACCCAGTCGTTGAGAAAATGCTTCACGCTGCTGGGAAAAAGGCCAAGGTTTCCCTTCAACCAGCACCCTCTTCGCGCTTGCTTGGAAACGACGCGCGATCAATTCAGGTATCAAAAAGAGGCGTTGCTACTGGCTCGATTGGGATTCCTAACCGCTATATGCACACCCAATCAGAAATTTGCCATCTTAAAGACCTAGAGAGCTCAGCGAAGCTTCTCGCGCAGTTTGTCAAAGACATTACGAAGAAGACTGACTTTACTCCTATGTGAGACTCTGGCTTCTCAACCGTTTTTGCCAACGACAGGCTCATTTTGGTACCAACAGGGCGCCCCTCTAAACCCACCCATCGCAATCCCTAACCCTCTGTTCTGACCGAGCTTATTTCAGTGCCCAAAGCTCAACTAGGCGCTCATTTAGCTCGATATCAACTCTGCAATGGTTGATACGAGTTCAATTAAACCGAGCGCCGCAGGCTTCTTGTCCACCAGTGGTCAACTGAGAGGTCGCGACGAGATCGCTCGAGAGGACAAGGCCCTAGCCGCTGCCCGAGATAGGCGCGAAGTCTCCGCGCCGCAGAGCCCCTCTACCGACAGCTTAACGCTCTCCCGAAGCGCCCTGTTGAAGGTGGAAGAGCGCACCCGCAGCCAAGTGAACTCTGCAGCCGAAACCTTGAATAGTGCGCAAGACAGGCTTCAGGCAGCACGCAAGAACCTGTCTCAGCAAGACAAGGTGCTGAAGCGCCTTGAGAAGGTGCAAGACCCAGAAAAGCGCGCCGAGCTAGAAGAGAAATTCAAACAGCTCCAATCGGAACAAGACGAGCTTTCGCAACAAAGTAAATCTGCCGCTCAAGATGGCATCTCGCGTGGACCACTGCTGATACAAGTGGGAAATAAAACAGTGGGCGTGGCACGTAGTTCAGCGGAACCGATCGAGAAAGCACAAAGCGTCGACCTTTCGTCACCTAAAGACATTGCCGCAGCACGAGCCCGCATTTCACAAGAGCGCGAAGAAGTCAGTGTCGCACTCAAGCAAAATCGAAGCGATCGGAACTCGCTCAAGAACGTGTCGTCGCAAGCTTTTGATAACCTTGGAGCCATTTCAAACCGCGAGCAAAAAAGGATTGAAGACCCCAATGTCGCATCGGCTGTTGCCAACTCGGTGCGCGACTCTATCCTCGCCCTAGGAGGGGTTGCTGTTGCGGCGTTCGACCCCTCCGGAATCGATCGCACCGTGCTCGATTCGCTTTAGGCCGTCCTAATCAAGCAAATGCTTAATTAGTTGATCATCGCCCCACCTGAGACTCAAGCAGTGCATTCTTTTGTTGATCTGAAAGAACAGGGTCAAGTGCTTCAAACACCAGCCGGTCCTTCTCCGCTTTAAGCTCCTCACTCAAGATTTGAATCGTATCATACTGCGCTTTCAACTCACCTTTGGCCTCCTCGCCACCAAAGTGATTTGCCATGGCTTCACGCATCACGACACGCATGCTTTCTCGCTTTGGTTGAAGCGCCACCTCCACCGCTTCGAGCGTAGTACGCAACGACGCTTCCTGCTGAGGCGAAAGAGAAAGTTTCCGCGCAAGCACTACGGTCTCCTCGTCAATCGCCTTCGCCTTCTCTTGAGCACGCCGCTCACGCTCTGCTTCCTCATAACGCCCAAAGGTTTCAGTGCCGAGAACTTCTTCGATTACTTTCGTGCGCTCCTGCTCAGTCGGCGAGGTGACCCCCTTGGCGATCTCTTGGAATTTTGAGGCAAGCGCTTCTTGCTCTGCAGCACTTAGCGCGATGCGGTCTGAGACGTGAGTGACAAACTCTTTGGCGCGCCAACTCGCAACCCGCTCAAAGTCTCGCCCAGGCTCGGTTGATCTGGTGCCAAACGTAGAATACTTAGGGTTTTGCGGAGCCCCGCTCTCTGGCACCTCAGAGGCCGACTTCACGGGGGACGGACTAGATTCTTTGAGCTGGAGTACTTCTTCCTGCAAATCCTTTAATCCACCGCTTAAGCTAGTATTTAATTCAGAGAGCGTTCTTACTTCATTCTCAAATCGCAAGACTTCGCCCTGCATCCGCGCGCGCTCGACAAGCAGAAACACCACACTGGCGAACAGCACTATATTTATGGAAACAAGGACGATTTTCATTTCGGAATTCTCATGAACAGGGCTTTCCAGGTGGGGCGCAGCCAAATGCGATGCTCCCTGAGGACCTCAGGCTGCATCGCCGTGGACCTATTGGCAAGCACTGACTCCAGGTAGTAAAAATTCGCTGGGAATCACAGCGCTCATCAAACCATGGCGCTGCGACCCTGGGGCAAGTCGCCACTTCTCCCCAAAGTGACACACTCTCAAGTCGAAGTTTCTCTATGCAGAATCTCTACCCACCTCAGCTACTCAGTATCAACGGAGAATCCTTTCCGATAGGCAACCTCTACTGTATCGGGCGCAACTATAGCGAACATGCGAGAGAGATGGGAGCTTCTATTACTACCGATCCGCTGGTGTTCTTAAAGCCTTCAAGCGCCTTGGTGCCAAGCGGCGAGACTGTATTTCTTCCAACTTTTTCCTCCCTTGTTCACTATGAAGTGGAACTAGTCGTACTTATTTCTAAAGATGCTGTTCGCATCTCTGAAGCGCAGGCATCAGATCATATCCTTGGATTCGCAGTGGGCATTGATTTCACACTGCGCGATATCCAAGAGCAGGCCAAGAAAGCCGGAACCCCCTGGGCATTAGCAAAGGGTTTTTTGGGCTCAGCACCTATCTCTCCATACGTACCTTTTGCGGAATGCCCAGACATGGAATCGCTCGAAATTTCTCTCTCTATCAACGGAACCCAAAAGCAACATGGATTGGCAAAAGAGATGGAACACAGCGTTCCGGCTTTGATAAGCTATCTCAGCCGAGTCTTTGGTCTTAGGCGTGGCGATTGTATTTTTACCGGGACCCCTAAAGGCGTGGGACCCGTAGAGTCCGGTGACAAGTTAGAGGCTAAGTTGAGCAACCAAGCCTCTCTTAGTATTGTCATCGGCCCCGCTGATGCGCGTCACCAGTGAGCGCACTACGAAATCAGAGAAATGACCCTTAGTAGAATTTGACAGGAAGGAGTTGCACATGAAATCCCCCACAGGATCACCATCAGAAGACGTAGCCCGTCTCGCCACTGCCCACCCATGGCACGGAGTTTCTGTGGGTCCGGATGCACCCCATCTCGTAACCGCGTTTATCGAAATCGTTCCCACTGACGTAATGAAGTATGAGATCGACAAGGAGAGCGGGCTACTGCGAGTCGACCGACCCAACAAGCTTTCAAGTCAGTGCCCTACCCTCTACGGCTTTCTTCCCCAAACATTGAGCGATTCCCGGGTCGCGGCTCTTTGTGAAACTCAAACAAATCGCAAAGGGATACGCGGCGACCAAGACCCTCTTGATATTTGCGTGTTTTCTGAGAGACCGATCCAGCATGCTCCGGTACTGGTCACCGTAGTTCCGATTGGGGGCTTAAGAATTCTCGACCGAGACGAAGCAGACGACAAAATCATTGCGGTGTTGCATCAAGATGCCGTGTACGGCTCGTGGACTGACGTTACCTCGATGTCTCCAAATCTTCTTGAGCGACTACAGCATTACTTTCTTTCATATAAGCAAATGCCAGGCGATTCCAAGCGGAAGGTAGAACTTACCGCCACCTACGGTGCTGACGAGGCTCGCTCGGTAATTTCCGCCAGCGTTGAGGATTACCGGGCACGATTTGGTAATTCCCTCTCGGTTTGAAAAACTTTGCGAGATCGGCCAGGTTCATTAGCTGATGTGAGCAATTGAGACTGTGTAATTTTTGTCGTCCGGGGATACCAACGCGCAGCAAGCTGCAGAGGCCGGCTTTCCCGGCCAGCCAAGCCATTATGAGGTTCGACGAACTTCGGCGGCAATGAGACGTCGCTCTTGTGAATCCAACGGCATACGATGAAGGTCCCTGCCGTTTTTTCTTGTTCTCAAGAGAGGAAAGCCGACCGCACATTCATGTGCTATCATTAAACGGAGAGGCGAAATTCTGGCTCGAACCTGTGGCAGCTTTGGCGAATTCAGAGGGCCTGGGTTAAGACGAATACAGACAATAGTGGAGCGCCAGCGTGGGAAGTTCCGAAAAGCTTGGAAAGATTTCTTCGGAGTGTGAGTTTGCCAATATCTCGTCGTTCGGTGTTTGGGTTCTCGTTCGCAATGCGGAGTATTTTCTTGATCATAAACGATTTCCTTGGTTCAAAGAAGCGGACGTGGAGGATGTACTTGATGTTGAGTCACCTCAGGACGGGCATCTTCGTTGGCCCGCTCTGGACGTAGATCTGCACATCGATTCACTTGATCATCCTAAGGGCTATCCGCTTACTGCATTTGCAAAGCCGCAAAAAAAACGCGCGGTGCGGTCGCGCAAGTCGCGCCGCACACGCTAGCCGTTATCAGAATAAGCCCTTAAGAAGTCGTCCCAGCTCTGGCGCCGTGTGCGCGCCCTTAAACTTCTCTTCACTCGGACCAAGCGCTATCACATAGACCGGCGTACTGGTGTGAGCCCCCGTGCCCCAAGTTACTCCCGACTTGGTCGCAAGCGAGCGAGCAAGCGCCGCACTTCTTCTGTCTCTCGGTCGGGCATAGAAAGCATCAAAATCCGAGATCATAGGCACTACTTTCTCGCCTAGGTTCCCGTGTCCGGGAACGTAGAATTGATTATCTTCTGTTAAGAGCGCCTTGCCTGCCTCATCGAGCGAGATCTCAAACCCCAAATGTTTCTTCACTAAAGCCTGAAGCGCTTGCTTCTTGTCCAGATCTACTCCGTCTTTCCTGCTTGCTTCCCAGGAAATATCTTCAAGGCGTCGATCCTGCTTGGCAAGATTGTCCAGAACAGATTCCGGCACAAAATTAAATGTCGGCGCAAAAAGTAGCTTGGACTTTTTTGATACTGCCCTAGGCGTAGGTATACCCTCAGCATGAAAAGAGAATCCGAACGATCCAGTTTCGTGATCTGCGGTCACTATAAGAAGCGTATCCGTTCGTCCCTCCATCCACTTCAATACCCCGTCGAGTGCTTCAGAGAAACGCAGCATTTCTTGCAATAACCAACCTGCATCATTGGCGTGCCCTGCCCAATCGATCTGCCCTCCCTCGATCATAAGAAAAAAACCTTTAGGATTTTGATCGAGAAGCTCCAGTGCTCGCACCGACATTTGGCGAAGATTCGGCTCTGTCGCTTGAAAGCCTTTAGCTCTCTGCTTTCCGCTAAGGGCACTCTCCATCGCTGAATTTGCAAACAAACCAAGAACTTTAGCGCCAGAAGTTTCGATCAGATGTTCAGGGCTCAGTAGCACCTCATATCCACGCGCACGCGCCTCACGCAAAAGATCCTTGTCATCCTCACGAGTCGACCTAACCGTCCGTACTTGTGAGTCAGTCAATCCATACTGCTTCAGAGAATCAGATGAAGCGTTTTTTGGAATAAAGTGGCGAAGCCCTCCAGAAAACATCACATCTACACCAGATGAAACGGCTTGTTCCGCAATCGCGTTCTCGTCGTCTCGTTGAAGTGCCTTGGCGAAGAAACCGGCTGGGGTCGCATGGGTAATTCGGGTATCGGATACCAGTCCTTGGGACTTGCCGAGCGCTCTAGCCCCATCAATCACAGTCACTATGGGTTGCCCCTCAGCATCAAGCCCAAGCATGTTTGGCAGCGAATCAACGCCAGCGGCTATCTGGGTAGAAGCGCAAGCCGAATCTGTCACCAGCGCACCATGCGGCTTCGGCTGCATCACCCCCATAGTCCCTCGGTCAAGCAAGGCCTCCAAGGCACCCGCATGCGCAACCGGATCCCCACGCTCTCGGAGCATGTGCGCATAGAGCGTGATGAGTCCGACTTGCTGGGGGCCCATTCCATCTCCAATCATGAGGATTACGTTACGTGGAGGCTCTGTCCAGCCTGGTGAGGCCTGAAACAAAACCAGGCTAAGTAGAAGGGCTGCGAAAGTCTGCCTAAAGTTCACAGTCCACCCGTGATACATGAAGACCTTAGGCTCCAACACCACACATTCAGCCTTCGATTGTCCCCGAGAGAACTTTTTCATCTTTCTGCTGGCCATAGGGGCTTCCAGTTGACACGCAAGGGATGGTTTACTGCGGCTCCTGTGGTTCGTCATTTTCAATCCATACTGCTTGCTTTCGTGGGGCTCACGATTGCCCTCGCCTTAGGCGAGATTGCTGCTCGTTGGGCCACATCGAGCAATTTTGAAGAGCGGGCTCAGCAACGCTCTCAAAAAAAAGAACGCCCCCTACGCTATTATCTACCGACTCCAGGAACAAACACCCAAGATTTCGTCTACCCAGCTGAAAAGGCCACTTCGACCTTCCGTATCGCAGTGGTGGGAGATTCCTTCTCGTTCGCTCCGAAGATGCAATTTGATGATTCTTTCAGCAAGCGACTTGAGCGCTTCCTCAATCTTAATTTTAGCTCGCTCAATCCTAGCACGGACGACGGATCGCTACCGGGACAATTTACCCGCGCTGAAGTGATGAATTGGGGGGCACCGGGCCTCAATACTCAGCAAGAAATTGCCGTCACGCAGAGAGCCCTCGCCACTAGGCCCGACCTTCTGGTGCTTCAAATCACCCTAAATGATCCTCAACTTCGACCGCTCAATCTCGAACCCCCGGAAGTTCAGCGCAAATACGGAAGACTCCCGTTAGATCTCAATGCCAATTGGTTCTCGCGAAACTCTGCTCTCGTACGTTTGGTGCTGAGCCGCCTCCACAATTCTTCCACTGTTAGAAATTATATCGACTACCACCGTCAGCTATTTGCTACAGGTGAAGCACGGTCGCGCTTCCTCTCATCGTTAGAGAAGATAATCTCGATCACAAACAAAAACGCTCCCCGTACTAAGCTCGTGGTCGTCCTATTTCCTCTGTTTGATTTTCCGCTTGATGACTCCTACCCCTTTCAAGAGATCCACGATGACCTTTCTGAGCAGTTACGAAGCCGAAATGTCGCTTTCTTAGATTTACTTTCAAGCTTCAAGGGCATTCCTTTCTCGAGACTTCAGCTGATTCCAGGAAAAGATAGCCACCCGAATGAAATCGCCCATAGAATTGCGGCTGAGAGAATTCTTCGATGGCTCATCAAGAGGGGACTAGTTCCGCGTTCCATGGCGCCATTGAGAGTGTATACTCAACGCGACAACCTTAAGGAGCTAAGCATTAATCGTGAGGCGCGCACTACGAACGAGCGTCCGAAATCTAAAAGTCGCATTAAGAAACCAAAAGCTAAATAGGCTTCGCATCCTCAAAGAGTTAAATGTCTAATACGCCCCATCATCAACCGCCGGATTCTCAGCATTCACACGAACCTGAGCATGCTCGCACGCAGACTTCAACATTTGTAGCACCCGCCCGGTCTCGTGAGCTCACCGCAGCCCTTACACTTGTCGCTCTGGGTATTGTCTTCGGCAGCCTTGGCACCAGTCCTCTCTATGCGCTACGTGAATGCTTTTCTGGGCCCTTTGGCGTTGCTCTGAACCAGGCGAACGTTTACGGGATTTTGAGCCTGATCTTTTGGTCTCTCATCCTAGTGGTGTCAGGCAAATATCTTCTGTATGTGACGCGCGCCCACAATCACGGCGAAGGCGGGATACTCTCCTTGATGGCGCTCGCTCAGCCACACCACTCCCTCATCCACACGGGATCTCGTCGTTTTTTAGTTTTGCTGGGAGTCGTCGGTGCCGGGCTTCTGTTCGGTGATAGTATTATTGTTCCTGCCATCTCGGTGCTCGCTGCCCTCGAAGGCATTGCCGTGGCCGCTCCGAATCAGACCGCTTACATTGTTCCACTGGCGGCCTCCATCCTGGCGATACTCTTTGTGGTTCAACGCCGAGGAACCGGACGCTTTGGGTACTTATTCGGCCCCATTTTACTGCTTTGGTTTTGCGCCATTGGCATCTTGGGAGCCCAAGCAATTTCGGTGCATCCGGAAATACTCGGCGCCACTCACCCAAGTCACGCCATCCGTTTCTTTCAGGAAAATGGAAAACTTGGGTTCTTCGCTCTCGGCGCGGTATTTCTTGTCGTTGCAGGAAGCGAGGCGCTCTATGCAAAGATGGGCAACTTTGGCCCCGCTCCAATTCGCATAGCCTGGCTCGTTGTCGTCCTGCCAGGTTTGCTTCTTAACTACTTTGGGCAAGGCGCTCTGCTTCTCACTAACCCCGACGCCGTAGCGAACCCATTCTTTCACCTATGCCCTCCCGGGGCACTCATTCCCATGATCATCCTCGCAACTGCCGTCGCTATCATCACTGCGCAGTCTCTCATTTGGGGAGCTTTTTCGCTTACGAGTCAGGCTATAAAGCTTGGCCTGTTTCCTCGTATGCAGATCACCCACACATCGCGAGATGAGATTGGGCAAATCTATGTCGCCCGAATTAACTGGGCACTACTGATTTGCAGCATATGGCTCATTTTCGAATTCGGTTCTTCCGGCGCACTTGCAGGGGCGTTCGGAGTGGCGATTGCTCTCACGATGCTCACCACGACTGTCCTTACGTTTGTAGTCACACAGAGCGCCTGGCACTGGTCAAAAAGCGTGTCTCTACTACTCACCTTAGTTTTTGTTTGTATGGACCTCGCTTTCCTAGGAGCTTCTAGCTTTAAGTTGCTCTTAGGGGCATGGGTGCCGCTTGGAGTCGGTACGTTCGTATTCGTGCTCATGACCACGTGGCGACGCGGCAGACAAATCCTGGGCTCGCGCCTCAGAGAAAAACTTCCACCCTTCGACGTTTTTATTCAGGAGATTCCAGAACTAACCCCACTTCGAGTTCCTGGAGTTGCTGTCTATATGAGTGCTCAGTCCGAGTTCACGCCACCGGCGTTACTTTACAATCTCCGGCATAACAAAGTGGTACATGAGCTGGTAGTCATCGCGCTGGTTATCACCGAGGAGGTCGCTTATGTTTCTCCAATTCGCCGAGTGGAAGTCGAATCTCTTGGAAAAGAGATATATCGTGTGAAAGTACACTATGGATATATGGAACAAGCTGACATTCCGAGATGCTTGAGCCTATGCAAAGCCCACGGCCTTGAGATCGATGTCGCACAGGCGACTTACTTTTTCGGAAGGGAAAGCCTACTTGCGACACCACGACCAGGCATGGCTATTTGGAGAGAGCAGCTTTTTGCCTTCCTTGCTCAGAACGCACAGAAGGCGCCGCGCTTCTTTAGAATTAAAGCTGATCAGGTGATTGAGATTGGCTACGAAGTTGAACTTTGAGCACATTGTTAGAAATCGTCCGCTGCAGTGGATCGCAACGGCCTGCCTGCTCCTGATCACATTCTATTTGTTTGTCTTCGACGCCGCTCGCGGCAACCTGCTCGATTTTAGGATTTATTTCGAAGCCTCCTTGCGCATCGCAAATGGAGAGTCTCCATACGAGCCGCCTTACCACGTGCTGGCACGAGACGGACGCACTTTTGAACTTCGCTACCTCTACCCCCCATTTCTCGCCCTGGCCATCACGCCACTTACGAGCCTACCGTACGAGACCGCAAAGCTTCTGTGGTGTTTGCTGAATTACGCATTGCTTATCGGCTGCGCTGTCGTCACCTCCTCCCTCTTAGCCGTCTCTCTATTTAAGAACCTGTCTCGCCTTGAACAATTTCTTATCTCGATGTTTTTCATGTGTTGCTTTGAGCCGGTTTACACCGGGGTGATGGATGGTCAAGCGCACATCATCGTCTTGCTGCTTGTCTTGCTGTTTTTTCACTCGGCGCTGAATAGAGCTGCAATAAGCGGAACCTGGCTGGCCTTCGCCGGTGCTTTGAAGATGAGTCCCGCCCTGATGGGACTCGGCCTGCTCTTCTCACGTTCGTGGAAAGCAATGGCCCTGTGCGGCGCAACCCTAGTCTCCTTAGTCGTTGCTCTGATTTTTAGCGGGCTTACTTCCTCGTACGGCACCCTTTACAGCGACTTCTTTACCTCCACGACTCAGCTGATGCAGGGGGAAACTTTCAGAAAATTTACCTTCAACTTGGCCCTCGATAGAGCCTTACTTTCAATGCTCTCAGACGACTCCTCCCTCGCTTTGCGCATGGCTATTAAGACACTTCTTTCGCTTGGGTTGCTCAGTATCGCCGCATGGCTTTGGGGATTTCGGGTGAAAGTCGGGACACGAGCATGGGGCGAACATCGTACGGCCCGCATGTATGGCTTTCTCGTATCGTCGTTTATTCTGCTTTCTCCGATAGTATGGTTCCATCATCTCACCTGGGCGCTCGCGCCCCTGGTTGCGCTACTCATGCACACTCCCATCACCGGACAAGCTAAACTGCGGCACCTCACTATTGTGCTCGCGCTCTATTTCTTCATGTCTCAGGTAGCCCAAATGCAAGTGATTGCTTTAAGAGAATTTCCAGTAGCCTTCGGCCTTACGTCGTTCGCACCTTCGGTGGGCTTAGCAATTATTTTGTGGCTTCTAACTCGCGCAGAACTTCGCGACGCTAATTAGCCCTCAGCGCTTGCCGCAAGTAAATCAGTGCCTGCTCCAGCGTTATGCGGCTGTAGTGCGAGGGCTTCGCCTTTCCGCGTTTTCTGAGAATGTTCGTGCCCTGACAAGCAAGGCAAAAGACGCCGCAACCGAAGCTCAAATTCAGCTTAACGGGGGGTAACTCAAGTAAGTCTTGTCTTCGATTGTCCACTTATTGGACTCACGAACAAACGTCACTGCTCCTTCCGTCGTCCAACCTTGGCCATTGGCACCACTGACTAAAAGCACGGCACGATTATCTTTCACATAACCGGCTTTAATGGTGGGTTCCTTGATGGTCTCAAGTCGAATGAGATCTAAGTTAATCGCAGCCTTTGTCGGATTGCTCTTATACGCCGTACCAAAAAAATACCGATCGCCTTCGGTCCCATGCTGGGCAAGAAAATTCGTATCGTTACGTGCAATCGCGGCAAGATAGTCACGATAGGCAGCAGCTGTGCCGCCTCCGTCTGCCGGGAGTGCTTCACCGGTAAGAAGATCGGGGGCTAACTCCTCCGCGATTTTGCGTGCGTCTACGCTAGCTTTGGTCTGCGCAAACCCGGCTTCCGTAGGTTCTCCGATAATAATCTTGTATTCGGTCCCGACCTTCGCAAAGGGCATACTGAAACCATCACTACCGCCGACTGAGGAATCGATAAGTTTGAGTTCTCCTTCTGGCACCACGGAGAATTTATAATCTCCTTGCGGGTTTTTATGCTCCGCGCTCATCTCTACAACTTCAATCTTACACTGCGCCGGAGGGAAACAGTCTGCGAGACTCATCTTGAATATGCGGTAGGCAGGAATCGGGGCGTGTCCCCATTCGACAAGCTTTGATGCGGCTTGCATGTTCTTCGCAGCAATCGCTGCCTTGAGCTTCTCAATTAAATCCGTGGGAGTCTCAATCGCGTTAGCGCTACCTAAACCTAAAAACAAGGTGGAACTCGTCAGGACCAAAGTTGTTTTCCAATTCATTGTTTTTCGATTCACGGCATTCCTCATCAGGTAAAAAGTGCTACAGCCAGGCAGCATCTGATAGCCGAATCCATCTCAATTGTCAGTATCTATTTAGGCACCGCGAGGCTTGAGTTGGTGTAGGGCTTAGGGGCCTATAAAATACGCCGCCAAGCGGTGCCCCACCGCAACCGCAAGCAGGCTCAGCACCACATGTGCAACTACATTGCCCACTGCAAATCCAAGAGCCCCTTCCCGCGCAAGCAACACGGTTTCTCCTGCGAAGGCGGAGAAGGTCGTGAAGCCACCTAAGAAGCCCGTGATTATCAATAATCGAAAAGATGCCACTGCTGATGTTGACGGCCCTGCAGAACCAACTAGCGCAAGGACTCCTCCCAGCAGAAAGCAGCCCAGTACATTTACCAAAATAGTCGCGAAGGGAAACGCGGAGGCAGCGGCGAAACGAAGCGCTCCAAGTCCTACAAGATAGCGGGCCACAGAACCGGCGGCGCCTCCAACTGCAACTAAGAGAATCGTCATAAGGGATTACGTCCTATGAAGTCTGACTCGCCAAGTATTGCACCAGCAACAAACCAACTCTTTGTGGTCTTAGTGGTGCAAACAATCTCTAGGAATCGGCCTAAATTTGATTAAACCACAAAGACCTCAAAGACCACGAACGTAGCAACCCGGGTGCTCAGGGAAATCCTAATTCTGAGACGAAGCGGGAGCCTTCTGCACTTCTACGGACGCCTTCGATAGATCAACTTGGTCTGGGTTCGACCAAGCATCTTCAAAGTTGCCGAGCTCTGGGTCCCACCCTCCGCCAAGCGCTTTATATATCGAGATCAACGCCAGTACCGTGGATTCTTCAGCAACTACCAGAGCATTCTCTGCAATCAACGAAGCCCTTTCAGCATCGAGCACTCGCTGAAAATCTGCAATTCCTTGAGTATAAAGGTCTCTTGAAAGCACCAACGCTCGCTCGCTCGCACGTGACGCGGAACCAAGAAAGACTTGGCGTTCCTTTTGTCTCGCAAAGGAAGAGAGCGCAGATTCTGTCTCAGCCACTGCGGTAAGCACTCCTTTCTCATAGCGCGCCAGCGCTTGCAGCATGCGTTGATCCTGCGCCTCAATGTTTCCCTGAATGCTGCCGCCTCTAAATAGCGGCAGTTGGATCGATGGCCCAATCACCCAACGCTCGCTATCGCGTTCGAACACAGAACCGGACTCAAAACTTGAATATCCGAACTGCCCAGTTATAGAAAAACGAGGATACTGATCGCTGACTGCTACTCCCACTCGCGCTGTTTGAGCAGCAAGCTCACGTTCTAATACTCGAACATCAGGTCGGCGCCGAAGCAGATCCAATGGGATCCCCACGGAAACCTGTGCGGGAAGTTTCGCTACATGATCGTTTATCGATCTCTTTGGGTGACTCGCAAAGAATTCTTCTGTGGCATCAGGAAAATCACCAAGCAGGATTGAAAGAGCGGTAAGCGTGTTCACTCTCTCGTCCTCCAGCCTAGGAATCTCGGCGCGAGTGGTCTCAAGGAGACTAGTAGCCTGAGCGACGTCCAACTCGCTGACCAAGCCCGCATCAAACCGCGCCGTCACAAGCTCTAAGCTCTCGCTTTGGGTTTCTACGTTTCTCTTGCTTACCAGCAAACGCTTGTCGAAAGCCCGAATAGAGAAATAGTTGCGTGCCACCTCGGCCAACAAGCTGATCATTACGTCTGCGTAGGTCGCATCGGACGCTTCGAGCGTGGCGACCGCCGCCTCGCGCTCTCTACGGAGGCCTCCAAAAACGTCAATTTCCCATGAAGCATCAAACCCGGTGGAATACTGATTAAAGGGGGAAAGAGAGCGAGAGACCGACTGCAAGGAGCTATCACTCGGGTTAGTCCGATCGAAACTAGCTCCCGCATCTATCTGCGGATAGAAGCCAGCAGTCGCCACTTGAAGCGCAGCTCGAGCCTCCCCAACACGCGCCAGCGCAATCCTAATATCGGGACTGCTCTCAATCGCCCGACCCACAAGCTCCCCGAGCGCCTTGTCATCAAAAAGTTTCCACCAATCCAAGGAGACGGTCTCGGCCTCCTTGGAAGAAAGTGCTTTTTCCTCTGTAAGCCAATGCGAAGGCATTTCTATTTCGGGCTCTTGGTAATCAGGGCCAACAGAAGGGAGCGATGCACAACCACCCACGAACAGTACGCAAACCAAAATACTCACTAACCTTACTCGCCGTCTCATGCCGCTACCCCTTGTGTGTCAACAAACACATCCATCAACTGCCCAACGAAGAGATTCTCTGGTGGGTTTTCAACTTTATAAATCAATTGCAAAACACGCGTATCTACTCGCTCGGAGCTAGATCCCGTCAGGGACACTTTAGGAACAACATAAGGCTCGAAGCGAACGAACGAAAGTGTCATGCGAATTTCTGGATTTCCGCGCAGGCTTGCCTCCGCACGCGCCCCCGCCTTAATTCTCCAAGCATCATTTTCGTCAATATCGACCCGCACATGCAACGTCTTCGTATCTCCTACCAGCATCAAAGGCTGTGCAAGAACCTGTGCAGGAGCGTACTCACCGGGGCGAATTTTAATCTGCAATACCGATCCCTCTACCGGAGACCTCACGACAAGTCTCTCAAGTTCCACCCTGGTTGCATTCACTCGCGCCTGGGCAGCCAGATTCTGAGCAGTGGCAATTTGAAATGCTGAAGTGCGCCGAATTCTTTCATCTTCGCTAATGGCACGTTTGTCCGCCAAGCTGCGATACAACTCCAGCTGTCGACGGGCATCTTCAAGCTGAGCTTCCGCAACCTGAGCTTCTGCTTCTTGGACCGCCTCTTGCGCGCGAAGTGAGCGTCCGTCAATTTCGAAAAGAGGATCCTCGCGCGCAACCATCTGGCCAAGAGTCACATGCACTCGCTCAACTACCCCAGAGATCTGAGATGCGACCGCAACGTTCTCGCTCCTGGACTCTACTATTCCTGAGCCTGCCACATACTGCTCGAAGTGAGATTTTGCGGGCAAGGTGAGGGGCTCTTGAATGGGAGGAGGATTATTTCCAAGCGCGACCACGCGCAGTGCGTGAATGAACCCGATGATCGCAATACTAGGAAGTATGAATTTTCGAACTCGGGCCAACATGACTACTTTCGATGCACTCGTTTTAAAACTTCCGCAATGCTTCTAACAGACTTGTGAAAAGAGTTTTTCACAAGTCTGCTAATGTGCTGAGTCAGAAGTTCATTTAAGTATTTTTCTCGCTGAACTCACTGTGTAATTCATTAAATATACTCACAAAGAGAGCAGCGAGCTCGGCGAGAATTATTCATCGAACTTTTAACTCAGGACACTAATGGGAATGGGTCTCTTCACTCAAGGACGCCGCCTCCACTACCTCAAGCACTTCCCCGTCGTTCATGCGCGCAATTCTATCTGCAAAGGAAAAAATTCGCGAATCATGGGTCACGATAACTAAGGTTCGCCCTTCGGTCAGCACGACCTCCCTAAAAAGCTCCATCATGAGGTGCCCCGTATCCTGGTCCAACGCACTGGTAGGCTCATCGCACACGATAATCTTGGGGTCATGAACCATTGCTCTCGCAATGGCGACTCTCTGCTGCTGCCCCCCCGATAAGTGTCTCGGCAATGCCTGGGCTCGGTCACCTAGCCCTACTTTGGCTAGCATAGCCTCGGCCCGCACCGAGGCTTCATCCCAGCCACATCCGCGAATAATCAGCGGGACAGAAACATTCTCCGAAATCGAAAGCGAAGGAATTAAATTGTACGACTGGAACACGAATCCTAGTGCATGCCCCCTAAAGGCAGAGCGCTGTCGCTCAGGAAGGTGGTTAATATCCTCTCCTTCTACTAACACCGTTCCAGAGTCTTGGTTCAAGATTCCTGCCAGCACTGATAGCAAAGTGGTCTTTCCGCAACCGCTGGGGCCCACCAACATCATCAGCTCGCCACGGCGCACATCTAAGTTCACCCCGCGTAACGCATGAGTAACTGTGCGCTGTGGCCCACTACCTGAGGTGTAGCTCTTTTGGACTCCTAGGCAATGAATGGCCAAAGACGCGGCGCCCGTGTCCGTCGAATGTTCAGCCGCTACGATGTCGCTCCCCATACTATCCCTTAAACACAATCGCCGGCTCAAGCTTGAGAAGCTTTCTCGCACTCAAAAGCGCGGATATGGCGCAGACCAGAAAGACCGCAGCTCCGCTGATGGCCAGAATTTGCCAGACCAAACGAAAGGCTAACTCGGAACCAGTGGCGATGTATTGAAAGAGCGAAGCCGCCCCCACGCCAAGCCCATACCCGATACCTCCCACTACTGCCGCTTGAACGAGTATCATCAATACCAACGAGAACGGTGACGCCCCCATCGCACGCAGAGTCCCAAAATATTTTAAGTTCTCATTCGTAAAAGTGTAAAATGTCTGCCCCACAATTGCCGTTCCCACGATAAAGGCGAGAACCACAGCCAATCCAAAATTGATGGGAATTCCAGTGCTCGTCATGAAGAAACTTACAGTGATGTCCTTAAATTCGTCGCTCGTGAATGCGCCAAGTCCTGTCGTTTCCGAGATGTTCTGCGCAACTACCTTTGGATCTACCCCAGGCTTCGCCTTCACAAGTATGAAAGATAGCAGTCGTCGTTCGCTCGGTGCGTAACGAAGTGCGCGCGAATAGGTGGTATACACAACGGGCTGAGACTGAAACGTACGGGTAGTTTCAGCAAATCCCACCACCACCGCCCGTCGATCGTTCAATTCAATTGCATCACCAAGCTTTAATGGAATACGAGCGCCACCGGGAACTGCCGGTGGCAGAGCAAGCCGAGTCCTCGCCGCTACCGCGTCGACAATCACTGCATCAGATTTTCGAAGGTCCTCAATCCGCCCCTTGACCATGCGCACCGGGGCACCGATCAACGTAGCGTCATCGATGCCAATCACATTGCAGTTTTGAAATCGTCCGTCTGAAAGGCGCGCCTTAAGAAGCCCCTTATAGAGTGGGACCGCCCAACCCACTCCTTCAACACCTCGAACGCGCAGAAGCTGGGTATCTTGCATCGGTTTAATGTCATCGACGTACTGCACTCTGGCGTCCATGACCCACAAATCGGGAAGATTCGTGTCAGTAATGAACCCGAAAGTACGTGTCATCAGTCCGATAAAGATTGAAGACTGCTGAGTGATGACCATCGCCGAGAAAAACACCCCAGCGACCATCGCGACAAACTTGCCGCGGTCTCCAAACAACATTTTTAAAGCAAGAATTATCATGTGCTTTGAACAACGCTCGAGGCGGAAGGAAAGAGTTAAGGTCAGTTTAGCTGTAGGCCCCGCGCTACAAACATAGTCGAGCGCGCAACCAGAGCAGCAGGCTCTGGCGCAGCACCAATCCTGACAGCACTACGTGTGCGGCCAATGCTAGCGGATCAAGCAGGGTCGAGAGAAGAGCTACCCCCGCAACTATCTCAAGAACAAGCAATACAAGGAGGTGGCACGCGGAGGAGCGGGTCTCCGATCGCACATACTCCTGGCTAAAGAAGACGTGAGCCAATAGAAGGACGGCGCCCAATGCCAGGATTAGGCCTCCCAAACGATGCACCACATGCAAGAGCACATGAGAGAGAAAGGTCGGGTCAAGGCCGACGTCAGCTCGTAGCTGATTAACGTGAGCTATCCCTTCGCTACTTAAGGGAGGAAATATTCCTCCCGCCATGAGAGGAAAATCTGGGATTGCAAGGCTCGCGTTAGTCACCCGAAGAATCCCTCCGGTTACTGACTGAAACACTACCATACCCACAAAAAGCAACAGCGCCGTGGCAAAAGCTCGGGACGCACCTGTGGGAACTCGTGCCTCCTGCTCCACAAGCGTACGCGAGAGCCCTCGGGCAAGAATCGCAGAGAGGCCAAAGAGAACTTGGCTCGTGGTAGTAGTCGTGAGCGCTGCATACACGAGCCACTCAAAGTGCACCGGTGCCCAGATATGCAAACAGGAAGTTAGGAGCAAGAGTCCGCTAAGTGAGACGAGCATCGCTACTCGGCGCTGCCAAGCCCGTCTTTCACCGTGCACCACGACGGCCCTGACGAGTATCGCGGCCAGCGCACAGAGCACAGAAAACATTCCCTCACTCAGAGATTTTCTATTCGAGATCTCTAAGCCCCCAAAAAGCGGATCCGACCCTGCTCCGAGAAAAGCAACAACCACAAGATTAATCGCCGAGAGAACGAAGAGGAGAACCGAAAGGCGTCGCAGCCAAGGGCGAAATACCGGAGACGGTCGATATCCAGAAGCGGATTCTCCGTCGTCGTCCAACAAATTCGGACGAAAAAAGGTTTGAAAAGCAAGATTCGACATCTATGAGAACCGTGATTCGAGCCACGACGGGCTCGTCCAAAAAGGTGGAACAGCCAGACGGTAAATGCGCCCAGAGTGCTAGTCAAACCAACTCCGGCCCTCGCCCACTCACAGACGTGCGGCGACCAGCACTATACTTTAAGCGCCCCAGAGTCGCCCCGGTGCTGCTCAATTTCTAATAGCCTCTCCCAATTCGATCGAGGCTGCGTAATACTGCCGCCTACAGTATCCCACTAATTACCAACGCCCTGCCATCTAAGGACAGGACTCTGACATGACACAGCCAGCTGAATATCCTAGCGACGAATGGCACTCGACAGAGCGTGCCTCAAGCCTACTCACCCACCAGCCATCCTTATCCGCCCGCGACAGCTCTGCGCATTGCAGCGTCTGGCCCAGCCTCAACAGCTGGCCAAAACGATTGCTGCTTGTGGCAATCGTTTTGTTAGCCTGCTGGCTAAGGCTTCCACGCATCAATGAAGGCTTGCCGTTTTTTACTCGAGAGGACGAAGCCCACCACTTTAATCGACTAGCGGAAATGATGAAGGAAGGTCGCCTCGACCCTCAGTACTTCCACAAGCCATCTCTGCATTTTTATCTTCGCATGCCGGTGTTTGCTGGCTCGTTCTTATGGGGCGTTCGTGAAGGACATATCAGATCAATTCAGGATGTGACTACCAGAGATAAATTTGGTGTCGCGGGTTACTCGTTTTCCGCTTCCCATCCAGGCATCGTCAAAGGCAGTCGCCTTCTCACGGTCGCACTTGGGATTCTGACGCTGCTTCTGAGTATCTCTATTACATGGCGGCTGTCTCGCTCCCTCTCAGCCACTCTGCTGGCGGGGCTTTTAATTGCAACCTCGCCTCCACTCGTTTCCGAAGGAGCAATCATTGGCGTTGATATTCTCATGATGCTGATGTCGGTGTGGTGCGTGTGGATTGCGCTGTGTTCGCATAGGCGCGGCTCTCAAGAACTGGACTCACAGAAACGCAATGTACTTCTACCGCTACTCGGGTGCGGATTAGTTGCCGGCCTTGCGATCTCGTCTAAGTACAACGCCGCACCTATCGTTCTAGTACCAATCGCTTGGTGCCTCCTCTCATACGGCCCACACCTCAAGAATCTCGCTCTCGTGTGCGCGAGCATTGTGTTCGGATTTCTTGTGGCAACGCCATTTAGCCTGGCTCACATCCCTCAGTTTTTAGACCAGGTCGCCTACGAGATATGGCACTACGGTGTGGTTGGTCACGAGGGGCACATGACTACCCCGGGTTCTGCTCAGTTTATGTTCTATCTTGAGTGGCTAAGCTTCCAAGCACTCGGTCCCGTGGCTACCGCCCTTGGATTGCTGGGAATGCTGACTTTCTTTCGCCGTCCGTTCCAGCCCAACCTCTTGTTCATAATATTTCCACTTGTATTTTTCGGGCTGATGCTGAGTCAAAAGACTAACTTTACCCGCAATATGTTAGTGTTTCTGCCTTTCATGTGCATAAGCGCGGCGGTAGCACTGCATCACTGCATACAGTGGTTGCAGCTCGGCGAACGCCCTCGCAAAGTAGTGCTGGGGGTCGCGGCCCTGCTATGTGCGGTATTCCCATTTTGGCGCTCTCTCACCGAACGAGCTGAAGCGGTCAGCTTCGTGGAGTCACGAGCACAGTTTTTGAACCGCCTTCCACAAATCGAACAGAGCTCACCCTTTGAGCAGATTGCCATCGCTGGGCAGCTTCAACTTCCGGTTTCTACTTTCTCAATTGGCCCACGCGCCCGATTTAATCAGGGCAACGAAAGCCTGGTGGCTCTTTACCAAAAGGGATTTTCGAAGTTTGTGATTTCCCAGGCACTAGGAATCAATTCCACAGAGCAAGCGCTCTTTCAAGAAACCGAACGGTTCGAAGGAGATAAAAAGACTCAGCGAATCATTGCCAACCCTGAAATCAGTATTCTCGTTCCCTCCGAGGGAGCCGCCCTAACCGCAGCGCTCGAACAACATGCCAAAGCAAGTGGGGGGTACTCTCTTCAAATCAAATTGGCTGACCCGACTTCGAAGAACTGCGCAACCACAACAGAACCCGGAACAACAGGGTCCGCCACACCCGAATCCGCTTCGGGTGACGACCATTCAGAAGAATATTGCTGGCTTGCTGGTCGCGCTTCTTATCTGGAACTCACTGATTTTTCGAGCGCTCTCCGTGCACCACTAAATTCTGAGTTCATTTCCTTAGGCCTGGAGCTGATGAGTCCGTGGAGTGAAAACTCAGTTTCTTTCTCAAACGGGGCTTGGCAGCAGCAGACTGCACTTCCAAGTGGTGAATGGACTCCCGTAACGTTGCAGGTGCCCCTTAAGGATTTACTGGCTTCCCCGACCCTTTTGGCGAAAGTCGCGATAGTAAGATCTCCACGCCTTCAAGGGCTTAGCCAAGATCCGCGCCCCTTGGGTGTAGCAGTTCGCAATATTCGTTTACGATAGGTCTGGCGGAAAAGGTTTCCTGAGAGTCTCTCGCTCGCTATTATCGCGTGGCGGTATTTCTTGTTGGAAATTCTATTGGAGGATTGATGTACATCGTTACTGGAGGCGCGGGTTTTATTGGCAGCGCCTTCGTTTCCTTTCTCAATTCCAAGGGCATCAAAGAGATCCTAGTGGTGGACGTACTTGAGCGCTCTGGTCGTTGGAAAAACCTTACCGGCAAGAGCTTTAGTGACTACATGCACCGTGATGAGTTCCTTGAGCTCATTCAAAGCGACCGCCTCACCAAAACACCCAGCGCGATAGTGCACATGGGCGCTTGCTCTTCAACCACCGAGATGGATGCGGACTTTCTGATGCGGAATAACTTTCGATATTCCTGTGCGGTCGCCGAGTATTGCGAACGTCACGATGTGCGACTTGTATATGCGAGTAGTGCGGCCACATATGGCGCGGGCGAGAACGGGTATTCAGATAAGGCAAACCTCGAATCTCTCCATCCGCTCAATCCTTACGGATTTTCCAAACATGCCTTCGACCAGTGGATGCAAAGCCGCGCGTTCTCACCTAAAGCAGTTGGCTTAAAGTTTTTCAATGTTTTTGGTCCCGGCGAATCGTTCAAGGGCGACATGTCGAGTGTTGTTCTAAAGTCATGGCAACAAATTAAGACCAGTGGGGAAGTGCAACTCTTCAAGTCGTATCGCCCTGAGTTTGCCGATGGCGAACAGAAACGCGACTTCGTCTACGTTAAGGATTGCTGCAAGTTAATGTGGTGGCTGCTTGAGAATCACTCGGTCACAGGATTGTTTAATGTAGGAAGCGGGAAAGCCCGCTCGTGGAATGATCTGGTTAACTCAGTGTACTCTGCCCTCAAACTTCCTGCTCGCATTCGATACATTGAGATGCCTGAACACTTAAGGGGTCAGTACCAGTACTTCACTGAAGCCTCTCTCGATCATCTGCGCGCTGCTGGTTACGCCGAGCCGTTTAGTTCGCTCGAAGATTCCGTACGTGACTATGTGACCAAGCACCTTGAAACTTCGAGTTGCTAGGATGACGCCTTCGTTTAGTCCCTAAGCCTCATCTGGGTTGAATTTTACGAGTTAAAATACTCCAGCAGGAACGGCTTGTGCTGCACAACAGCGTCGCGCATTGCGGTGGCGTAAGCGACATAGTCCCGCTGATTGGCACGGACCTGGGCAGCGGAGTCTTTCACACTCTCAAAACGCTTGGTGTGCTCTTTAATTAGTTCTTCTGAACGCTCGCAGGCAAGCTGGATCTGTTCAGTCACCGACTCCGCCTCTGGCAGGCCCCAATTTCGTCTCGAAGCAATGGATTCATAGACAGTCGATATTGCGAGCTGCTGGGTAAACTCAGGCGTTGCAAGATCTCCTTGGTCTCTCGCCATTTTGTAGAGGTCCCGGGTAGGAGTTGTCGAACTCTCTGCAAGAGACTTAGCCCTTGCGAGACTGAAAATCTCAATCGTCTGGTGCATCCTGGCAGAGTGATCAACGAGGTGCACTCTGCGCATTTCAGATAGAGAGTCCTCACAGAGAGCATTCTGACAATCGGATGAGACTTTCCCGAAGTTCTTCAGGACGCTTATGCGGCCAGAAAAATCCTTTTCTTCGATGGGAACTCTCGCCCTTAACTCATCGATCGCATCCTTAAATGTCATCCAGCGCCCCTCTCCTGTAGGACTAAGCGACGTCAAATGAGAGTCGGCGGCGTCTCTTGCTATATGAATAAGCGCAACCTGGGCCGATTCCTCAAGGTCGCGCCCCTCAGTCACCAGCTCTCTGGTTTTTGTTACGAACTGAACGACGAAGTCACTTACGTCCAAGTCCCAAGAAACTTCACATCCGTAGTCGTGAAGAAACCCCCGCTCCTTTTCCTTCTCAAGATAGGTCGGACAGTAAGTGTTACCGATACAAAGCAGGGGACTATCTAATGTAGACTCTTGCCCTACCTTGAGTTCGAACGCGTCAGTAACTACGGAAACAAGGTGATCTCGAATATGGGCTATCTGAGACAGGCTGGGAGTGAAGCCGTCAGTCCCTAGCTCCTCGCGAATTCTCTTCGAGAGCTGGGCAGAATCATTAGCACTTCCCAAAAATTGAGTTCGAGCTCGCGCTGTCTCCGGCATTTGAAGCGGCCCGCAGTCGTCTGAGGGCTTCCGTTCTGGAGTCTGTTCAGGTGGTGGCATACCCCAGATTATGCACATCCAGCGGGAGGAAGAGGCTCAGTAACAATGAATTTTGAGGCAAATCCTCCATTTCGACGATAAATTTAGCAAATTCAATGTGTTAGACCAGCTTCGACATCTTACTTGAGAACATAGAGCACCGTGGAACGCCCCTCAAAACCTAGCAATTTGGAGGAATGAGCTCCTGGAGGTTTGATTTGTATGCCCCCAATTGCGTATAAGACCACGCTTACAAAGTAGATTCGAGGTTTGCGACTCCCCTCGAAATCAGCCGTGATAATAGCGAACTGCAGCGAACAGCGAACTGCCCAAGGGGCGGAACTGTTACATTCAAAAGCGGAGACCCCGCGCAGAATGGTTGATTTTTAGTTATCAGCCTTCTTTTTGATTTGCTCTTCGATAGACGCGTGGAAAGCGAGTGCAGTAGAGAAGTTTATGAAGCGTACATACCAACCCAGCAAGAAGTCTCGTCACTCTACTCATGGCTTTAGAAAGCGCATGCTCAAAAAAGGCGGCCAAAAGGTGTTGTCGGCACGTCGACGCAAGGGCAGACACGCAATATCAGTGTCCTCTCCGCGTAAGGGCCATTACAGAACCAATTAAAGCTGCCTTAACTTTGAGAAGAAATTTCAAGCAGAATTGATTTAGTTAAAGCCACGGAGTTCGGGTCAACATGCCCGGCCCAAAACAGAGCAGCTTGGTATATTCTGCGGTCAACCCCACGAACGGGTTCGACTCCAAGTTTTGACTGCCTCTAAACATTCGACGCCAGGAAGCACCTGCAGTGATTCCAACATACGGCTTTGGTAAGGACGCGCGCCTTAGAAACAAGAAAGATTTTGCTCGACTGAAGACGCGCGGTCGAAAACTGTATGCCCCTCACTTTCTAATCGTCCTCGACCGCTCGCCCTCGGAAGCCTCGCGCCTCGCGGTCGCAGTAACAAAGAAGCTGGAGCCAAGCGCCGCTCGGAGAAACCTGCTACGCCGTCGCCTCAAAGACTTCTTTCGACTGACGAGACATCAGTTCGCTGGAAGCTTTGACATCCTTATCATCGCACGCAAAGATGCTTTGTCCTGTCAGTTCAATCAGATACGAGAAGAACTGTTCAGCGCTATGGAGCGCGGAGGAATCATAAAACCAGCGTCTCAATAGTTGAAGTTTGAATGGTGCAGATGTCGACTCTGCTCATTTTTTTTTGCTCATTATTTTTCTGCTTATTTAGTGATCACTGTGTTTAGGCGTCACTCTTCACCACAGCTCTTGAACAGACAGGCCTCGCCGCCAGAAAAGTCTGCGATCCACCAGCTAACTCTATTTCTCTTGAAGAGCACTCAACGCTTATACAAACTTTTACTCTCTCCTTTTTTTGGGAACTGCTGTCGCTTTGAGCCAAGCTGCAGCCAGTACTGCGTAGAAGCCTGCGAGGTGCACGGCGTTACTCGCGGGCTGTTGCTCAGCGCCCTACGGATAGCTCGCTGCAATCCGCTGTGCGAGTGGGGGCTAGATCCTGTTCCCCCTTCAAGAAACTCGGCCGCTGAGCCTTGCTCAGCAAAGCACAGCGCTTGTTTAACAAAGTATCATGTTGAGCATTCCGCGTTTCACGGCAACCACGGGCAGCACTCGAGATCTTTAGGCGCCACAACTACTCATTCATTTAACTAATCGTATTTCAGCTGATCGACTTGGAAATTACTTCATGGAAGACAAACGCACCGCAATCGCCATTCTCCTGATCATCATGATCGTGATGCTGTACTCGGAGACGGTACTCGCACCGTCGATGCGCCCAGGCGCTACTTCTTCGAGCACTGAAACTTCGGCATCGCGCGAGGCCGCTCCTAAGTCGGAACCTATAAACTCCGCAACATTGCCTAAAACCAGCACTACCCTTAGCGCATCACAGAATATCGCCCCTGCGCCCATAGGAAACACCGCTGGCATTACCTCCGCTCCTAAAACCGAGCTACCACCGACTCCAGCCGAACTTGCCGCAGCTGGGGTCACCACCATCGAAACTCCGCTCTACATCGCATCACTCACCCATCTTGGCGGACGACTCACCAGCTTAAGGCTAAAAAATCACAAAGCAGTCTTCGCGGGAGACGACCTGCTCGATCTCGTCAGCTCCGCTGAAGGTGGAGTACTCCCTCTCGGCGTATACTCAGGACAAAGAAGCGATCTTCGGACCGAGTATCAAATCGCAAACATTGAACCGGCTGGCGCCAGTAACAATCGAGGCGAACTCCATGTAGAGCCCGGCAAAGAGATCAACATTACGCTACGCGGCACCCTTCCCGACGAATCGACAATTTCTAAGACTATTCGATTTCACGCTGACACGTACCTTCTGAACATCACCGTCGCGCTTGATAGCCCAGCCGAAGACGGCACAAAGGTCTGGCTTGAATGGTCGCGATTTCTTCCAAAAGCTATTGCCGAGGACCCCATTGATCCTTGGCACTTCACACTCTTCTCAGAGGCCAGCAAAATAGAAAACATTACGCTGCATTCACTCACGCTCGACGGCCTTAGTCAGCCGAGTGCGGCACAGTGGCTTGCTCTGTCAGATAAGTATTTCGCAGCAATCTTGCTTCCAGAAACTCGTGGGCTGAACGCTCGATATGGGCGCATTGGACCGCAGTTTTTACACCGTGTTTCTGGGAGTCCCAGTGGCGGGGACTTCACCGTGTTTACGGGACCGAAGGACTACGAGGTGCTGCAAGACGCGGGCAGCGAGATGGAAAGAACCGTGGACCTAGGATTCTTCTCCTTTCTTGCCTATCCGTTGCTTATTCTCATAAAACTCTTTCACTCGGTTTTTGGAAACTACGGTCTCGCCATTGTAGGGCTGACTCTCCTCATTAAAGGGCTGTTCTTTCCGCTTACGCGCGCCAGTCTGCGCTCGATGAAGTCGATGCAAGAGCTGCAACCTGAAATGAAGGCTCTGCGCGAACGTATTAAGGATCCGACACAACTCAATCAAGAACTCATGCAGCTTTACAAGCGCAAGGGCGTGAACCCTCTGGGCGGATGTCTGCCGATCTTACTTCAGATTCCCGTGTTCTTTGGACTCTACAGCGCCTTGCTGCATGCACTTGAACTTCGTCACGCGCCATTCGCGCTCTGGGTAACTGACCTCTCTGTGCCCGAAAGCCTTACCTTCGTGGGCATCAACATTCCCGTTATGATTTTGCTTATGGGTGCTGCGATGTTTTTCCAGCAGTGGACAACCCCAATGCCTTCTGTTGACCCGGCCCAGAAGAAAATGAGGCTTTGGCTGTCAGCCGTCTTTCCAATAAGCTTTTTAATTTTCCCGTTTCCGTCTGGACTCGCGCTTTATATGCTTACCAACACATCAATTTCGCTTATCCAGCAGGCCTACTTGAGGAACGACACTCACGCGAATCCTGGGCGCGCGACCGCGTTCGCAAGCGTGGCAATATTTGGGGTCGCGTACGTACTCACGCTCATTTAATGAGTTTTTCGTTAGGTTCTTGTCGGGGCTTTTGAGCATCCCAACTGTGCGGTCTTGGTGGTCGCAGGTGCCTCGTTTACGAGACGTCTACCTAGGAGTCTTTAACGCAGACCTGTTTATGGGGTCCGCCTTTGCCCACATGTTCCTGTGTTGCTGCGTAATTCGAGGAGGCTTCCCCCTTTGCTTCCTCGCTCGCGAGGGCTACGGAGGATAGGAAAGCTTCGGGGAACAAGTCGGCGGGACGTCGTCTGTGCCTGCGTGACAGGCTCCTAGGTTCGACCTGTGGCGAAAATCATAATGTAGGGTAGGATTCCCGGCACTCATGAAGGCTACTCGATCTCCCGCATCATCTAAGTCGTCCACAGCAAAGGGAGAGGCCTCAGGAGCCCCTGTCGCGTCGACCAGCAAAGCTCAGACTATCGGAGCCCTCGCCACCGCGCCTTACCCGTCAGGCCTGGCCGTCATTCGCATCAGCGGACCAAAAACAAAAACCGCACTCAAGTCGTTGTTTCACAGCAAAAAAGATCCGATTTCGTTAGAGCGAACTCTAGTCTTTGGCGACCTGATCGACTTTAAAACTGAGCAGGTCATCGATCACGCGCTTGCCGTCTTCATGCCGGGACCACATAGCTTTACCGGGGAAGACGTTGCCGAGTTTCAGTTTCACGGCAGCCCTCTATTAGTTCAAAAAATACTTCGCTCTCTTTTTGCCTTCGGCATCAGCCCAGCGGAACCAGGAGAATTCACCTTGCGTGCGTTCTTGAATGGAAAAATGGACTTAGTACAAGCTGAGGCCATTGCAGAGCTGATTGGTGCCACCAGCGAGCAAGCGCTAAAGATTGCGGGCGATCATCTTAAGGGAAGATTTAGCAGCGCTCTGGACGAGCTTGCAGAACCACTTCGCAACACCCTGGCTGAGCTCGAAGCTAGTGTAGATTTTCCAGACGAAGGAATTTCACCTGACACTCGTACCACTCTGATCTCTCACCTCAAAGTAGTTCAAGATTCTCTTGGCGAGCTACTGCGAACTTACTCCTATGGTCACGTGGTGCGTGAAGGATTCCGTGTTCTCCTTTGTGGTCAGGCCAACGTCGGAAAATCGAGCCTGCTCAATAAACTTCTCAAGTCAGACCGCGCCATCGTTACCCCCCAGCCAGGAACCACCCGTGACTTGATTGAGGAGCAAATGATGATTGGCGGCTATCGCTTTGTCTTTTGTGACTCAGCGGGGATTCGGAACTCCACAGATGCGGTAGAACAGAAGGGAATAGAGCTTGCCCGAGAACGCATTGGCTGGGCCGACATTGTACTGCTGGTCGTTGATGCAGCTAGCCAAGATCAAGACTGGAGGGCGCTCTCCGAAGAGATTCGCTCACGCGGAGCAAAAGTGTGGATGGTAGTAAATAAAATCGATCTCAACTCCGCCGCGATCGGGCAGGTGCTTTGCGATTCAGCCGTATGCGCCCAGAATTTCTACGTCTCGGTAAAGACATCGTCGGGCCTTGAGGCACTGACCGCTGCCTTGGTTGAAGAAGTCAAATCCAGTCTTCCCGACACTTCGCATGCTAATAACGTAGTCACCAACGAGCGGCAAAGAAACTGCATCGAGCAATCGCTCGACTGGGTATCTGCTGCACTTTCGCACCTAGCGGACTCTTCTCCGCTGGAGATTATTTCTGAGGATGTGCGGCGGTCACTTCGCGCCCTGGATGAAGTGGTAGGACGCACCTATTCAGAGGACATTCTTGGGCGCATTTTTTCAAAATTCTGCGTTGGCAAATGACAGACCCGCTGCACTATCCCAAACTTCGCTGGCCAATCGACGTTCGAATGGATCAGTCCCAAGACCAACCAGTGCTGGTCATTCAGTGCCCACTCGGGATCTCTCCACAGCCTCTCATTCTCAAATCCGCCGTCGCCCCCCTGCTGGCGCACTTCGAAGGGCAGCTCTCAATAGATCAGATCGCTCAAAAGTTTAGTGGCCATGGGGTACAAAGAGAGCTTATTCAGCAACTCGCCAAGCTTCTTGACGAGCATCTCTTTTTAGCCTCTCCCCGATATTTCTCTGCCGAGCAAGCTATACGAGAAGACTTTAGCTCCTCGTCACAACGAGCGGCGGCACTCGCGGGCTTAAGCTACAGCGCAGATCCGCTCGCGCTCGGAAACGAAATCGACTCCTATCTTGGAACCCCATCGCAATCAGAACCTAACTCACCCGGTCCTCATACGGTCGACAATTTGATGGGGCTGATCGCACCGCACATTGACTATCAGCGCGGCGGGGCTTGCTACGGCGCTGGATATCGACACCTTCGAGGCGCTCCGCACGACCTGTTCATAGTGATTGGTACCTCGCATCAGTATAGCAAGAACGTGTTTCATCTCACCCGCAAGGATTTCCTGACGCCGCTCGGCATCGTGCCAAACGCAACGAATTTTTCAGACCGCTTGGCAAACCGTTATGGAATCTCAAGAAGTTTTGAAGATGAGTTCCTGCATCGACGAGAGCACTCGCTCGAACTTCAGCTGCCATTTATTCAACGCACAGTTCAGTCCAAGGCTGTGTTTTGTCCCATTCTGGTGGGAAGCTTTCATCGCTATGTCGCTGACCAACGGCTGCCCAACGAGTACGACGAGTATGAATCATTTGCCGGCGCTCTTTTCGAATCCATTGCTTCTGAGATATCCGAAGGACGACGAGTCTGCATTATCGCCGGCGTTGATATGGCTCACATCGGCTCTCAGTTTGGAGACTCGCGTGAAATTGACGCCGAGTGGCTTGAGGCGGTGGCCGGGCGAGACCGGCAGTACTTGAACGCTATCGCAGCCCAGGACAAGCGCCGCATTTTTGAGCACATTTGCGAAGACCAAGACCAACGCAGAATCTGCGGCTTTCCGACCTTATATACCGCTATCGACGTGCTTGACCGCCTTGGCAAACATTACGACTACGAAGAATTCGGATATCACCAAGCGGTACATAAGCAGGCCGGCTGTGTCGTAACATTCTCCTCAGCAGGGCTTTATCAACCTTAGTGGATGTTTTCCTCAGTTTTTCCACAATGCTATGCGCAAGATAGCTCGGTATTATCAGCCGTTTAGCTTGGTTATTCGACAGCCACTGCTAGCCTGTGGGAAACCCACTGAAGCAAGTCGCTTTGAGGTCCAGATATTAGGGTAGAGCTGTCACGCTGTTTGAGAACACTTGGCGCTTTCAAGCCAGCTTGGGATTCTGCCAAGAGGTTTGTTAAGTATGCAAACACCGTAGAGGAACGCAGTCATGGAAAATGGAAGCGACGTAAACTTCTTCGAAAAATTTGGTCTTGAAGTAGCGGCCGGAGAAGTCCAAATAGGACAGACGTATCCAATCTACGGCATGATCACCAAAATTTTGGACGACACCCCGGGCAGCGTGACGGTAGAGATTAACTTCTCAATCCGCGCCAACATGACCATTCCAGACAGCGACAAGATTCAGCTCCTCAAAGAAAGAGCTTTCGAGCCAGGCATATTTGTCTCAACAGTAACGGGGAAAGAGGAAGGCATTAGCGTCGATTGCAGCACAGTGGTCTTTGGCCGTCGACAACAGTTTAATGCCTAAGCAGGTCATCGCGAGTCTCTCGTAACCGAGGGGAGAGCCTCCCGCAGTCTTGCTCTGATCTACGCCGCATGAGTCAGCCTAAAACGCTCGCTTTCTTGCCAGACTGAAGCATTCTGAGGCAAACTGTTAAGTGTTCGCCCGTCAGAGAGGGGCCTGCTGGCACTTCATCACAAGCACTACTTAATCGGCTTCTAGTGGCAGCTCTCTTGGAATGAATGTAGTATTTACCCCTTCGATTGCAGGCTGGAGATTTTTACACAGTGACCACAGAACGCCCAGGTTCGATTGATAGCGACTCCGCAGAATTGGCTGATCACAAGGATGGCTCCGAGAACACCAACGCGAATATCCCAGGAAATGGAAAGTCTTTGAGCATAGATTCAAAAAATTCGGCGGAAGACCTTGGGTCCCAGAATGGCCTACATGACGAAGCCATAGATCCCATTACCGCGACAACAGAGCTGGAAGCCTATGTTGAACCGCTCGAGGCCGTCTTAACGCCTGAGGTCGAAAACGCCCCCACTCCGCCACCGCCTACTGCAAAACAAGAAGTCATTTCATTTCTCAAAACAGTTGCGCTCTTTCTTGTTCTGGCATTCTTTCTGCGCGCCTCAGTGGTCGAGGCATTTAAAATCCCCTCGGCTTCCATGGTTCCGACTCTTCGGATCGGTGACCACATCCTGGTAAGCAAACTTTCGTATGGATTGCGCCTCCCGCTTCTCTCCGGTTTTCTCTACCAGTACGGCGAGCCTGTGCGCGGCGATATCGTTGTCTTTACTCGAGATGAGGACCCTTCCACTAATATTATCAAGCGCGTGGTTGGAATTCCGGGTGACTTGATCGAGGTGCGAAATACAAAGGTGCTAATTAACAATCAGATGTCCTACGAGCCATACGCACGTTACGAGCTCAACGGCATTAAGAACTTTGGTCCTGAGCGAGTGCCTGCAGGCCACATTTTTATGCTCGGGGACAACCGTGATCACTCCCGAGATAGCAGATTTTGGGATGACTCACCCTGGCTGAGTATCCAAAATGTGAAGGGCCGTGCCATGATCATCTATTGGTCCTGGGATCCATCTTGGCGCGATCGCCTTGGAAAGATTCTTCGCTAAGCTAGTGTTGTGTAACTAACGCTTCTTTACAATACGCTGCTTACGCAACACTAGGCTGCCCAGGTATGGGCAGCGTAACCGCGGAGCGGTTGGAGCGACGCGAAGCGTGGGGTTAAAGGGCCCCACGCGGAACTTGGAGCGAGTCTAGTTAGGCCATTGAGGTCATGACTAGACCAGCAACGGTGGTCTAGTGTTCTGTCCCACTGCTGTTCACTATTGTAAAGTTATTATTAAGACGGAACACTAGTGATCCGCCGGTAGTCACCAGAATATTTAATCAGGCAAGTATGCTTACCGAGCAAATATGACGGTGCACTACTTTTCAATTCCATCCGCATCTATTTTCATGGTTGAGGGCCGCGATGCGAGACGCTATCTAAATGCACGCCTGACGTACGACATACGTCAGATGCCCTCTCCTTCAATCTGCCAAGCAGCAATGCTGACCGCAAATGGCAAAACCGAAGGGCTGTTTCGTGTGGCTTCCCTCGACCAGGCAAAGTTTCTACTTATCGCAGATGCCGGAGATCGCGACCAACTACGCTCAGCGCTTACGCGCTTCATTGTTGCCGATCGAGTCGAGGTCAAGGACCTCTCATCTGAGTACAAATTAGTGCACACATCGCCCGCATCCCAAACACTTGCACTTCTTGGAACTAGTGCTCCGGAAGCTGGGCTCACCTTGCTTGCTGACAGCTTACTCTACAGAGCTAACCGCGGTTTCGTAGAGGGCCTCGACCTTCTTTGCAACGGGGAGTTCATTCAGAAAATCCAGGACACCTTACATCAAAACGGTGCACGCGAAGTGTCAGAGACGAGTCGCGAAATTCATAGGATTCGTTCGGGTCAGCCGGCTTTCCCGTCCGAGATTCATCAAGATTCTCTCTTTCAAGAATCAGGACTCGCTCAGGCAATTTCTTTTGGAAAGGGCTGCTATGTGGGCCAAGAAGTCATAGAGAAAGTAGATGCAATTGGTCGACTAGGAAAAAGGCTGGTGCGCCTTAGCATATCCGGAGAGCTGCCGAGCAATGTCCTGGTCGAAGGGAACGTAGTGACCTCGCCAGAGAACGCCCCGCTGGGGAAACTACTCTCCGTCGTTTATGACCCTTCCGAAAACTCTTCATTTGCATTTGCTTCCCTCAAGAACAATGATGCGCTAGTGCCTGGTTGCCGCATCCTGATTGCAGGACTGGAAGGGACACTCTTATGACTCAAAGTGCGTTCTGCCTAGCTTCAGAAAAACTACTCGCAAAACCTCGCCGATTCGAGAGATTTGCAGGCCTTTGTTTCGTGATGCTTCTCGCTTTAAACTTCGGTCTCACCTCCCCCGCGCTTTGCGATCAGGCTTCGCAAAGCGAAGCAGCCGCAAAGGAAATTTTCTTTGAAGTAATGAGCCCCTTTTGCCCGGGTCGTTCTTTACACGACTGTCCAAGTGGCGCAGCCACGGATCTTAAAAACGAGATTCGCGCGTCACTGCAACGCGGGGAAAACAAGAATCAAATTATGGAGTCGCTTGTCCAAAAGTTTGGTAGCGATATCCGCGCCGTTCCTTCTACTTCCGGTTTTGGACTGTTGGCCTGGTTGGTGCCTGGCATTTTCTTAATAGGCGGTGGATTAATCATCGTTCGCTGGATTCGAAGTAATTCTTCGACTCCTACCGCCTCACCGCTTCCACCACTTGATCCAGAGATGCAACGACGGCTTACCGATGCGGTAGAGCAGTCGGAACGATAATCTTCTTTCTATGGTGGCCGCCTTCGGCGACATTGCCAGCTTGAATATTTCGGGAAAAAGCGCAGTTTCTACCCGAAAAACTGGACGTCAGCCACAATCAAAAACAACATCAAGGGAAGATACACGATAGTAGTTCTCAAGAGACGTCGCGCGTCAGCAATTGACTTCGAGCGGCTAAACATGGTGGACACCATTAATACACTGCCCCCCAGCACAATCGCTCCAAAAGCATACAACCATCCCACTGAACCAAACCAAAGCGGGAGGAGGGATGCGGGAATAAGTGCCCAAGAAAACATCATCACTTGTCGAAAAGTTCGTGTTCCTTCCAAAGAATCCACCACCGGCAACATCTTAAAGCCCGCAGCACGGTAGTCGTCGCGATACATCCAAGCGATCGCGTAAAAATGCGGCTGCTGCCATATGAACATAATCAGGAACAGAATCCATGCGCCGGCACCTATGCTGCCTTCAGCCGCCGCCCATCCGCCCACAGGAGGAAGTGCTCCAGGAATGGCCCCCACCATAGTGTTCAGCCAAGTGACTCTCTTGAGTGGAGTGTACACAAGCACATACAAAAAGCTGGTGAGCAGCGCGAGAAAGCCAGTAAGCAAATTAACCTGCCAGCAAAGCAGCCCAACGCCAAGGAGAGTCAACACGAGGCCAAACATTAAAGCCTGCGTCGCACTTAGCTTTCCCGATGGAAGAGGTCGCAGCCTGGTTCTATACATTCGAGCGTCAATATCTCGTTCGAGATAATTGTTAAGCGCCGCGGCTCCAGAACTACTCAGGAATGTGCCAAACAAAGTGAGAGCAAAGGTACCCCAAGATTCGATTTGTCCACGCGCCATGAAGTAGCCGATCGCGGTGGTGACAACAACGAGCAGCCCAATACGGAGCTTCATAAGGGAGATATAGGGACCCATGTCAGCTATGCTCATTGAGCCGTGCTCGAATGTCAATTAATTGAGAACCTCTCGGGAAGGCGCTACCCTACCGGGCAGTTGAAGAGTATTTGTCTTTTTCAAAGATCCACATGAAACAAAGCTATGACAGTATGCCTACGCTTTCTGAGAGTGACAAAACCCTCTTGAAGGGCTCTCGGGTTGCCATTGTTCAAGCTCGCTGGCATGCCGAGCACACCGATCGAATGGTAATTGCCTGCACTGACATGCTCGTTCAAACAGGCTGTGTGAAGGTCTCGCTTTTCCAAGTTCCGGGGTGCTACGAGTTGCCCCTGGCCGTAAAGCGCTTGGCTAAGGGCGCTGGCTCGGCTCAATCCGAGCGCGCATATGACGCCATTGTAACCTTCGGAGCTATCGTTAAAGGCGAGACCGACCATTATCAGGTGATTTTGGATACCTGCATTCGCGAAATTGGCCGCGCCATGTATGAATTAGAGGTTCCCATTATTATGGAAATCATGCCGGTGCACCAGCTTGAGGACCTGATCGCAAGAAGCAAAGGCAGTTCTAACAAGGGCATTGAAGCCGCCATGGCCACCGTGGAATCTATACTCTGGCACCGCGCCCCACGTCCGGTCTGGTCGAGAGGGCAGTAGCGTCTCGCTCCAACCCGAGGGAGTGGCTCGCCCCTCACCCTCCCCATTGGCTCCACACCAGACCTTGCGGATGATATGGCGCCCCTATTTCCGTAAGTTGATCCGTCGCCAAAGAGGCCGTATCCTCCTGGCTTTCCTTGCGTTAACAGCCGATTTTCATAGTCCTGTATGGAAAAAACCAACGACCCACTCTACAAGCTCCGCCACTCGCTTGCCCACGTTCTGGCCCAAGCCGTGTTGCAGATCCGTCCGAATGCCAAGCTTGCGTTCGGTCCTCCAATCGACAACGGATGCTATTACGATTTTCTGTTTGAGACTCCACTCTCACCTGAAGACTTCGACGATATTCAAGGTCGCATGCGAAAGATCATCGCGGCGCGTCAGGAGTTCGTAGGATCGAAGCTGCCTGCCGCAGAGGCAATCGCGCATCTGCGCTCGCTTGGTCAAGGATTTAAAGCTGAGTACTGCGAAGAGTTGGTCTCCGGCGGAGAAACCACCATCGGATTTTATACCAACGGTCCATTCGAAGACATGTGTGCGGGACCACACCTTGAACACACCGGCAAAATTCCTCCTGACTGTTTTAAAATTGATTCAATCGCGGGTGCCTACTGGAGAGGAAGCGAGAAGAACCCTCAACTCTCGCGGCTTTACATGCTCGTGTTTCAGAATAAACAAGAACTCAATCAGTATATTGAGAACCGAAAGCTAGCGCTCGAGCGCGATCATAGGAAACTCGGGAAAGAGCTCGAACTCTTTATTATCTCGGACAAGGTCGGTGCGGGACTTCCGCTTTGGACTCCAAATGGCACCGCTATTAGAGAAGCACTTGAGAATTTTGGCAAAGAGGTCGAAGCACGTGCCGGCTACGTCAGAGTAGCAACACCGCATCTGGCAAAAGAAGATCTCTATCTGCAGTCGGGACACTTGGAGATGTACAAAGACTCCATGTATCCCGCCATGGAACTCGAAGGTGAGTCACGCTACTACCTTAAGCCCATGAATTGCCCGCATCATCATCAGATTTATAGTCATCGACCACGTAGTTACAGAGAGCTTCCACTTCGTTTCGCCGAATATGGGACCGTTTATCGCTATGAGTCGTCTGGGACACTTTCCGGGCTCTTAAGAGTGCGGTCAATCGCGCAAAACGACGCTCATATTTATTGCACACCTGAGCAGTTGAAGGATGAACTTCGAGCCACTTTCCAAATGTGTCTCGACTACTACAAGCTCTTTCGCTTCCAGAACGTCACCGCACGCTACTCTACTCACGACGCATCTAAACCAGAGAAGTTCGTGGACAATCCAGAGCTCTGGTTGAGCTCAGAGAAGGTCGTACATGAGGTCCTTGAAGAATCAGGAATTAACTACGTTCTTGGACCTGGTGAAGCCGCATTCTACGGACCAAAGATTGATTTTCAGGCCACCACTGTAGTCGGCCGTGAAGAGAGCATCAGCACCACTCAGGTCGACTTTGCTCAGCCAATTCGATTCAACCTGTCCTATGTGGGTGAAGACGGCAAAGAGCATCGTCCCTTTATTGTTCATCGCGCTCCACTCGGGTCGCATGAACGCTTTGTAGCCTTCTTGATTGAGCACTTTGGCGGAGCCTTCCCTACTTGGTTGGCGCCAACTCAAGCGATGATCATTCCCGTGAAGCCGACTCTCGAAGGGTACGCCAAGGAGCTGCGAGATCTTCTGCATGCCGAGCTGATGCGCGTAGAGATGGATCTCTCAGATAACTCCTTCAATAAGAAGATTCGTGCTGCAGTGACCAAAAAGATCCCGAACATAGTGATTCTTGGCGAAAAAGAAGAAGCTGCGGGAACGGTCACCTTGCGCCGCTATTGCGTGACCGAACAACTAAGCCTTTCGCGCGAAGTCTTTGTCGATCGCATGAAACGCCTGGTAAAAGAACGCTTGATGGATAACTTTGCTGACGTAGTAATCAGCTAAGCTGCTTTCGATTAAGTTATTCTAAATTCACCTTGTGCCCACATGAGCCCATTAGCTTCAGAGCCGGCGCTTCAAGTCGAAGGCGTTTCAAAGAAATTTGCGCAATCTAAAGATCGCTTCGCAGTTCACGATCTTAGTTTCTCGGTAGCACGCGGCGAGATTGTAGGACTACTTGGCCCCAACGGCGCGGGAAAGACGACCACCATTCGCATGATAATTTCGGTCTTACGTCCCGACTCTGGAACTATTCGAGTTATGGGGCACTCACTTGCAAATGAGCGCAGCGCGGCACTCCAACACGTAGCTTTCGCAAGCACCTACACTAACCTGCCGCTATTTCTTACGGTCGAAGAGAATCTTGATATACACGGGCGCATTTACGGCCTTCCCGCTCCCGCGCGTCGTGAACGCATCGAAGAGATGCTTACACGCTTTCGTGCCCACGATCACCGTCATAAGCGAGTAGGACAACTCTCTGCAGGAGAGCGAACGCGCGTGATGCTCGCGCGCGCATTTCTTCCTCGGCCCACGATTGCCCTGCTTGATGAGCCGACTGCTTCTCTCGATCCGGATATCGCCCAGGAAGTTCAAGAGTTCGTGGCGACCCAAAGAGAAGAAGATGGGACTTCCATTCTGTTCTCTTCCCACAACATGGAAGAAGTTACTGAGCTCTGTGATCGTGTCGTGTTCTTGAGAGCCGGCAAGATTCTAGCGGTAGACACCCCGCGCAATTTAGCCGCAGAAGCAGGCGGTTCCATTGTAGAACTAGAACCTGCCGCCACTGAGTCAATGCTTCAGTTACTAAAGGATTTCCAATATACGTTCGTTAACACTGAGAAATCGGTGTCCATTGAAGTCCACGAGGGGAAAGAAGCGGAACTCTTTATTCAACTCTCGCGCAGCAACATTTCATATTCACGCGTGACGATTCACAGACCAAGCCTTGAAGATTACTTTTTAATGCATGCCAAACCCTCGGGGCAGCTATGATCGATATTCGCTGGCATCGAGTATCGGCGATACTTTGGCGACATTGGTACCTCTTGCCAAGAAGTTTCGACCGTCTCACTGACTGTTTCTTTTGGCCAGTCATTGATGTGGTAGTGTGGGGCCTTACCGCCGAATGGCTATCTCAAGATAGTAGCACTTCTGCCAGCATGGTGCTGGCCATCATGCTTTCATTCGTGATGTGGCGCATGGTGTGGTTCTCGAACTATGAGATTAGCATTAACCTTGTCGAAGAGGGCTGGAACAGAAATTTTACCAATATGCTCGCTACTCCGCTTACCAAAATCGAGTGGCTACTTGGTAATGTTCTGGTTGGTCTTATCAAACTTTTAGCGGTCGTCATTTTTACCGGGCTCACCGTCTGGGTCACCTACTCGCTCAACATCCTCAATCTTGGTTGGATCTGGATTCCCATTTCGTGCATTTTAATTTCTTTCGGGTGGGCAATTGGCCTGATCGCCTCAGCCGCTATTTTGATGTTTGGTATTCGGGCTCAAGCTCTCTCCTGGACGCTCGCGTTTGTGTTCCTTCCGTTGTGTGCAGCCTACGCGCCGGTTGCCATGTTGCCCGGTTGGTTACAAGGTTTCGCTTGGTGCTTCCCCGCCACACATGCCTTTGAGGCGATGCGTGCTGTGGTCTTCGTAGGTGAGGCTGATTGGAACATGCTGCTGAACGGAGCTCTTTGTTCTCTCGGATTCTTAATGTTAGGGCTGCTCTCCATACATTTGGCGTTCGAAAGAGCTCGTCAGGTCGGTTTTGACCATCTCGAATAGAGCCCGACTGCTATTAAGGCTAGTTGTTTCAGCACGTTATCTAAATGCATCGCACCTGACGACACAGCCCATAACCTAAGCGTTACCTTGGGCTTTTAGAGAAACTTACCCGTTTGGCATGTCTCATGAACGAGAACCGAGAGCGCATAGTGGGAGCCCAATCAGCAGCGGTTCCGCGCACTTCAAGCGGCAACTTTGATCTCACCGCTTTCAGATTACGGGGATCGGCCTCCCGCGACGACACCGACATCGCGAGTAAAACTCCTGGCCACTTACCCAACCCCCCTCCTCACCGCGAGACTCCTTACTCATTCAAAAATGCTCAGAACCAACAGAGCGAGTGGCAAATACCTCAGATGACCCGGGCTGTGGCAGGACTCGAACATTTAGTAGCTCCCCCATCAACCGATCGAGTCGGAGACCCGACATCCACTCCACTTCGGCTGACACCAAGCATGGGGGTTGGTGGCATTGGTTCCGGAGGATCCTCGCTACCCCCTGGATACGGTGCATTCAGCCAAGCCTCTTCTAGAGGACTAGTTCCTCCTGTGGTCGGTGCCTTCGGAACACATTTCGATACGAAAGCCCTTCAAGCGCAGAGAATCGAAGAGCAAAAAATCAGGCAGCGACATGCTGGACTTTCCGGACTCCTCACCGATCAAGACTTCTCTGTGCTTGGAAAGTTCCTTGCAGAACTCTCAAAGAGTGGATACTCGGACCAGATGCAAGATTCTCTTGTCCAACGCGCAGTGGATCCGATTCTTAAGGTTCGACGCGGCGAAGCCAAAAATCTACATCAGCACGCTGAAGTGCGAACAATCAACTACAGTAGCGTACTTGATGAGGTGCAATTAGCGTTTTGCAGCTAACGCTTTCGGGTGGAAACAAAGAAGAACGCGAATCGCACTTGATAGCGCGTACTGAGAAAATGAGAGTTTGATTATGGACCAAAGACCACAACCTGATAAACGATGCCACACTCAACTTGAGTGGCGCCCGTTGCCAACTACGACTATAGAATTGTGTGGTCCTGATTTTGGCAAGTCGAGCTTCGCACTAGACCCTACACTATTTCCCTCTCATCGTTCCCTCTCCCCGTGGCTCGAAGGTTCGAAGCCGGTGGCACAGCATTCGATCGGTGAACTTACCGAAGCGGGCTGTCTATCGATGCAATCGGCATTCAAGAAGTTAGATCAGACCTCCACGCCGACCCAGATTGAAGAAACACTGCGTGCTCATCTGGGCGGAATTTTACTTGCCTTCGCCGAAAAAGATCCCACCCATGCTCCTCGCATTGTTTCTGGCCAGTATGTTGCGCTTCGAGAATCGCGCTTCTTAGAACAAGCGAGGGCAATCGAAGGCGGCCTCGAAACATTTGAAAGGTGCACTGGGTTGATAGCAGATGGCTTAGGACTCGACTTAGTACTATTTGGTGAATACGGGGTGGAAGGCGCAGTAAATAGTAGCAATATGCACGCGCTGCAAGGCTTGATAACCCTGACCGAAGGCCTGATAAGACGAGCCTATGAACTGCCAAGCCTCACCGAAGTAGAGAAAGTCCAAGATGCTCTTAACCGCGAAGCAGAAGGCCTTGGAGACTGCGTAACCAAAATTGTGCGCTCTCCATTTGCTTTGATAGCGCACTGCTCGGTTGGAGGACAACGCGCGCTTATTGAAGATAACTTCTTAGAGGGCGGCACTGCTCCTCTAAAGCAACAGCCCGCGATACTGGTTCATGATACAGATTACTGCGAGGAAGCGGGTCAGGGGGAAAGCATTCAACGCGGCCTTTCTAAAAGCGTCGAAGGATTTTTTAATCGCCACCTATATCCTGAGAAATCCGCTCCGGGCAGCCGGTCGTACGCAGGAGAATCAGGATTCGTTCGATGGATGCTATTCGGCGCCGAGTAACTTCCATCCGTCAGAGGAAGACGCTATTCGAACTCGCGTCGGAGCGGTCGAGTCATAAGGCCGCGAATCAGCTCGTTCGGGTTTACCTCACCGGCAAGTAAGCGGGAGACCTGCAAAGCAATTGGCATTTCAACGTTATGCCTACGAGCCAACTCGAGAACATGCGGAGTTGTTTCAACACCTTCGGCTACAGACCCAAGCGCTCGAAGAATGTCAGGCAACTTCTTACCTCTACCAAGCTCAAGACCCACAGTGCGATTGCGACTGGTGTCGCAAGTCGCCGTCATCACCAGATCGCCTAAACCAGAAAGGCCGGCAAGCGTTTGCAACTCAGCACCCATGGCCAGCGCAAGGCGAATCATCTCCGCCAACCCTCTGGTGACCAAGCCAGCACGGGCAGAATCTCCAAGCTCCAAGCCATCACACACGCCCACCGCAAGCGCGATGACGTTCTTCACAATCCCTCCCAGCTCCACTCCGAGCGTGTCGGTCGAGAGATAGACCTTCATTGAATCGTTGGAGAACATATCGGCAACAAAGCGCGCTACCGACTCAGATTCTGAGGCCGCCACCACTCCACAAGGAAGCCCTCTGACCACATCACGTGCAAAGCTCGGCCCGGACAGCACCGCCGAAGCTGCTGCCTTGATGCCATGCTCGCCAAGACTCTGGAGCGGGGTGAGTAATGTCTTTCCCTCCACGCCCTTAATTGCGCTTACTATCAATGGGATTTCACCCCCACAAAGCAGTGGATATACCGCCTGAATTGCGGACGATGGAATCGCCAGCAAGAGCATGTCGCGGCTTAGAATCTCTGAAATCTCACCGGTCGCTCGGAAGGATTTATTAAAAGCTATTTGAGTATGAAACTTGGGGTGTCTCGAGTGGGCATTAATCGAGGCAACCACCGGCTGCTCGATACTCCAACCCAACACATCCAGCCCTTTATTCGCCAGATGATTGGCAAGCGCGGTGCCCCAATTCCCAAGTCCGACCACTCCGACCGAAACAGATTGAGGAGAAAGATTCTCGATAGACTTAGTTGCGGGGGCAGAGTTGCTCAGAGGTCACTCCGATTCGTTTTCCATCAAATGCGTAACCGCAACCACCTTCTCTTCCTCATCAAGATCAATGAGCTTCACGCCTTTGGTGTTACGTCCAATAACCGAAACGCCCTCCGCTTTTATGCGGATTATCTTCCCAGACGACGTGATGATCATCAGGTCAGAGTCCGACGTAACCGCACACACGCTGACCACAGAGCCGTTGCGCGCGTCTGTCTTAATGTCGATTACTCCCTTTCCGCCTCGGCCTTGGACACGATAGTCCTCAAGTGCGCTGCGCTTGCCATAGCCATTCTCGCAAACAGAAAGCAGCATGCCGTCGCGAGAAATACGGGCCTCTTCGGTAAGTAGCGACTCTTCAGGCTTGCCAGCGCTCGAAGCTGTAGCTGCAGAATCTCCGCCAACAACCGTCATGCCCACCACACTATCGTCGGCATCGACTGAGATACCTCGGACGCCCCGCGCAGATCTCCCCATGGCGCGCACATCGCCCTCGGCGAAGCGAATTGCCATGCCACTCTTGGTGGCAAGAATAATCTCGTCACCAGCGAAACAAACCCCTACCGAGATAAGCGAGTCGCCTTCGTCAAGATTGCAGGCGATGATTCCGCTCGGCCGTGACCTTGAAAACTCCATCAAGTCGACCTTCTTTACGACTCCCTGCTTGGTTGCCATCAACACGAAGCGCGAATCATCAAAAGACCTTACTGGAAGGATAGTAGTCGGTGCCTCGTCGGGCTTGAGTCGCACGAGATTCACTAACGCCCTGCCGCGCGCGGTACGCCCAGCTTCGGGGACTTCGTAAACCTTTAGCCAATACAACCGGCCCAGATTCGTAAAGACGAGCACGTCGGATAGAGTCGATGCGACAAAGAGATGTTCAACAAAATCCTCGTCCTTGGAAGAGGCTCCCGTGATGCCCTTACCACCTCGACGCTGCGAGCGATAATTCGAAAGCGACGTGCGCTTGAGATAGCCCTTGCGACTGACAGAGATCACCATCTCTTCGTCTTCAATCAGGTCCTCGACTTGCAGACTTTCGACTGCGTCTAAGATCTCTGTGCGACGTTCATCAGCATATTTCTCGCGGATGCTCTTAAGCTCCTCGGTGATAATGCGGTCAACTTGTCGAGCGTCAGCCAAAATCGTTTTGAGTCGCGCAATTTCCTTGGCTAGCTCTTCGTGCTCTTTCTCAATGGCAAGACGCTCCATGCCGGTGAGTTTTTGTAAGCGCAAATCAAGAATTGCATTGGCTTGGATCTCACTCAGCTCAAAGCGCTGCATCAACCCGCTTCGCGCTCGGTCAACTGTCTCTGACGACTTAATCAGCTGGATAATTTCGTCTAAGTTCAACAGCGCAATTCGGAAACCTTCCAAAACATGCATGCGCTCGAGCGCTTTTCGAAGGTCAAACTGCGTGCGGCGAGTAACCACGTCACGACGGTGATTAATGAAGAAGCCCAGCATCTGGTGCAACGTACACACCAACGGCTGACCATCTACGATGGCGAGATTTATTATGCCGAAACTCTCCTGCATCGGAGTCATCTTGTAGAGCTGATTGAGCACCACTTCCGGCGTTGCGTCGCGCTTAATTTCAATAACAATGCGCATCCCCGATCGGTCGGACTCATCTCTCAATCGAGAAATTCCGTCGATATCTTTCTTATTCACTAAGTCGGCGATCTTTTCGATCAGTCGCGCTTTGTTTACTTGGAAGGGAATCTCGGTAACGACGATAGCCTCTGTCTCTCGCGTTCCGGTCTTTATTGTCTCCATGCTGGTCTTCGCACGGACCCGCAGCACGCCCTTGCCAGTGCTATACGCACTTAAAATCGCTTGGCGCCCATGAATCGTTCCTCCAGTGGGAAAGTCAGGGCCAGGAATAATCTTCATAAGATCCGAGAGTGCGACCTTCGGGTTCTCGATGACGGCAATTACTGCATCGATTACTTCCCCTAGATTATGGGGAGGAATATGCGTCGCCATTCCAACAGCGATTCCGTCAGCACCATTCACCAATAGATTCGGGATAGCCGCGGGGAGAACGAGCGGTTCTTCTGTTGAGTCATCAAAATTCGGGGTGAAATCCACGGTGTCGCGCGCAATGTCTTCGAGCAACTGCTCCGACAAGGACGTCATGCGACATTCGGTGTAACGATACGCGGCCGCTGGATCCCCATCTACAGAGCCGAAATTTCCTTGGCCATCGACCAACTGGTAGCGCATGTTCCAAGGCTGCGCGAGACGCACGAGAGCCTCATACACTGACGAGTCGCCATGCGGGTGAAATTTTTTCAAAACTTCGCCAACCACACCTGCGCACTTTGAGTGCTTGCGGTTAGAGACAAGTCCTTCGCCATGCATGGCGTAAAGAATTCGTCGCTGTACGGGCTTCAATCCATCGCGAATGTCAGGAAGCGCGCGGCCTACGATGACGCTCATGGCGTAGTCCATATAGGACTGGCGCATCTCGTCTTCGATATTTATTGGGGTAACTTGTTGAACTGCATCGGTTGTCATACGAGCTGCACTCTAACGTGTGAGTGTGTATGAAACAAGATTAAGGAAACTCATCAACGCTCTCTTTTGCTAACAAATTCAATAGGTTGAAAGCGGTCGCTCACACCTTAGCTCTCAAAGATCCAACACGTAGCGCGCTAAAGTTCTGGTAGCAAAACCCGTCCCGCCTCGTCGGATAAAACCTCTGTCTTTGTCAGAAGATGCAGGCCCTGCAATGTCAAGATGAGCCCACGGTGTCTTGTGTACAAATTCCTTGAGAAACAAAGCCGCAGTGATGGCGCCGCCATAGGGTCCGCCAGTATTTTTGATATCAGCAATCGGACTCTTAATAAGATCGCGATACTCTGGCGCCAACGGCATTCTCCACAACAGTTCGCCTTCGAGTCGAGCCGCATGCATAAGCTTAGTGGCGAGTGCATCGTTATCGCTAAAAAGTCCTCCATACTCAGCACCAAGTGCCACCATGCAAGCACCAGTTAAAGTTGCCACGTCAATAATCTGAGAGCACCCCTCTCGCTCTGCAAGAGTGAGCGCGTCACTCAAAATTAAGCGGCCTTCAGCATCTGTGTTCAGTATTTCTATGCTCTTACCAGAAATTCCTTTGACAATGTCGCCTGGTCGAATGGCTCCCCCGCTCACCATGTTCTCTACAGTGGGTATGTAAGCACGGACTTCGTGAGGGCAGCCCAAAGAGGCAATGATAGACATAGCACCGAGCACAGCCGCCGCTCCCGACATATCGATCTTCATGCTCTCCATGCCCGAAGCAGATTTAATCGAGTATCCGCCACTATCAAACGTGACGCCCTTACCAACTAAGCTCACACACTTCTTCGAGCTTCGTCTCGGCTTGTAAGCGAGTCGAATTAAATAAGGTGGCTCATCGCTGCCTTGAGCTACGGCTAGCAGAGCTCGGGCGTTCATACGTTCGAGCTTCTTGGTATCGAACACTTCAAGCGAGAGCTTATATTGCTTTGCCAACCGCCTTGCGGCGCTCACTAACACCTTTGGTGTGCAGTCTTTCGCGGGCAAGTTTACTAGGTCGCGCGCCAGTGAAGTGCCCTCACAAAAGCGAGCCGATTCGTCTAAACGTGCAGACTTGCCACGATAGGAGGAGGCGACGAGCAAGCGTACTTTCATCTTGCTTTTAGGCTTTGAAGAATCGCCCTCTTCCTTGGATTTAAACTTATCAAATCTATATGAAGCGAGTCGCAACCCGTCGCTAAGTCCTCGAAGAAAGCGATCGTCTCCAGTAGTCACTTTCACCTGATCTGAAGAAACCACCACAGCCACATCAGTAGCGTCGAGTCTGTGTGCCTGCTCAGACACCACAGCCCCCGCTTGCCTGGAGACACTGAGCTTAGAAGCTTCGTCCTTTTCAATTTTTCCGACTCCAACGAAGAGCACTTCAAGAATGCTTCGCTGATGAAGCACAGAGACATGCAATGTCTGTTTGCTCTTGCCTTCAAATTTCCGCTTAGCTGCCGTCCGTAAAATCAGTTGAACCGCAGCGGCGTCGAGCAACCCAGCCCAAAATGATCCACGCTTCGATTGTGATGAGCGGAGCTCCTGTCTCGCCCGCTCAGAATCTATTAACACCGCAAGTAACTGAGTGGGTTTTGCCAGCGCTCGTCGAGACTCAATTTTTATATCCATTGCACCAACGTAATAGAAACCAGGCCGACAGAACAGACAGATCGAAACAGTGTGGGCGACGAGCAGCCGGTCAGCCCAGTTGTGGCACCACTCAAATCGCCCGTAATCAGATTCCCCTCCTATACGTCGGTTACTGAGGACCAGGAATCGTGCGCCAGCTCTAGCAGGCTGGTGAAAAGAGTTTTTCACCAGCCTGCTAAACCGTCTTGAGCAACAGCTCAAAAAATTGGGAAAAGGTCTTCGAAATAACCAACCCCAAGGTCTCTGAGACATCGCCCACTCGCTCGGCAGGTCCCCGGGCCCTTGAACCGGCCATCCGAATAGTAACTACTTAATTTAACTGGACTTTCATAAGAGGCCCAGACTTCAGAAAATTTCGTAAAGATCCGATGAACGAAAGGTAGAGGGCAAGAGCCCCGCGGGTAGTCGAGCGATACACCGCACAGCGCTGAATCACTGGAAAGAGGCTATGTCGACAATCAACATGACCATGCGCCCCGCGAGCGCCTCCCACGATCTGCTGCTGATTGAGCGAGCAGAGTCCCTCGCATTGAAACTGCGTGACGCCCTGCAGCGAAAATCATTCGTAATGAAATCTGCAGCCACTCCTGAAGACGCTACCGCGCTCGCTGGGGAGCTGATTCGCCCCATACTCTTGTTTGACTGTGGTTCGCGCTCTGGTACTCGCGAGTATTTGAGCCTTTTTCTTGAGCAACAAGATCTCTGTAGATTTCCAGCCATCATTTTAGGAACTGAGGTGGAAGGCCTCGCAGACGAACTGTATGGCAAGTTTCCTCTGATCTCGACACTTCGCACCCCGTGCTCACCGAACGATCTACTAGAATGCATAAACTATATTTCCGAGCGCTATAGAAATACCGGGGGGGACTCAGTAGCTCCACCTAGTGCGCCATCCGCAAAGGCTGCAGAAAAGCAATCACCAGAAACCGCCCACAGGCGCGTTACTTCAACCGATGACGATGAGCCATCTATAGCATTTGACGCATACGGGGAGTTTGATTCAGTCGCCACTCTGTACTTCGACCAAGCAAAAGAGTCAGCGCTGCTGAGCATGAATCTTGGCGGAGGTCAGTACGCCAAACTGGGAGTAACTGGACTGAAGAGTGCTCAACCGTGGGTCAGCGAAGATAAGGATATCGCAAGTCTCATTTCCGATTTACTTGCCCGAAGTGGGAAGTGGGGCAAGGGACACGTGCTGCGTGTCGGATTTGTCGCTGACAACATTCTCGAAGCCCTCTCAATCCCATCCAGCATATTAGATGACGCACGAAGTGCCGCACGCCTTCTCAACCTTGCGGTTGTCGAACGAAATCAGAATTACCTCAGAAAGGAGTTCGTGGGCCGTGGCTCTCTGTTAGTAAAAAAGGAGCTGTGTAGCTGGTTAAAAGACAGCGCGCTGCAATTAGCCACCCTGCACCGACAGCCCGGAATCTCAGCAGTGGTCGCTACGGTAGCAAGAATGATTGGCAGAGAAGAACATCTTCGGGACGATCCCACCATCATTGCAGCCTCCGCGATACTTGCCGCAGAAATTCTAGATCGAACGTGTTTCCAGTCCGGACATTGGAACCCTCGAGCTGCTCACGCGCTCTTACGCCGAATCGCAACCGGCAAGTTCCGAGATCTGCATCCGGGCGCACTGTGCGCTTTAGCGAAAATTATTTCGGAAGCGCTCTCCTCTACTGCGCCAGCACACCTTATATCGCGAAGCATGCGCAATGACGCTGAGCTTCTCAGCCGAGCGCAACATAACAAAGACCAAATTGTAGCAATTCATGAGACCAAGGTTTCACTCGATCAGCTTGTTCCAGGAATGCGCCTCTCCCAACCGCTCTTTGCATTTGACGGACGTCAATTACTCGAAGAGAACCTCACCCTTGACCAAGACCTCATTTGGAGAATCTGGCAACTCTCCGCTCTAAGGCCCATCAACTCACCTATCGTAATTGTTCGAAAGGCAGAGGAGTCTGCTGCTCAGAGCATTGACTCTGAAAACGATTCGCTTCTTGAGACTTCTTCAGATTCCTAGAATTGAACTCGAATTTTATTTCCAACCTTCACCTGTGGGCACCGAAGCTGCCTTGGATAGTTCCACAAGCCTCGCGCCAAGACTGACATCCAACTTTCATCTCAATGCGCAAACCCGCTATATAACTACTTGAAATGAGGACTTTCCGTAGTTATCTGGTCAGTGGTGAAGCTTCGCTCATTTTGCGAAGTATTTCGGCAGGCGCTACGCTCGACCGCAAGCTAGGGCGTGACACACTCTCTCGCGGAGCACGATTTTATGGGTTTACCCATTTCACTAAGTTCTTTTCTCTAAGTTTTTACAGGAAGTTTTTACAGGATTTTGCCTTTATGTCTCAATCTTTTTCCTCTCTCTGTTCACTGCAGCGCGCTCGATTTTCTAGCCTCTTTTTGGGTGCCCTTCTGGTCAGTACCACAATCTCATCGAACGCTTTTGCGGAACCAAAGGACAGCGCCGCGATACATCCAGACCTATTGCCCGCGACATGGACTGGGCTGTTCCAACCACTTCCAAGTGTCGCCGAATCGGCATCCAACCCAGTAACACCGGCAAAAGTCGCGCTTGGAAAGAAGCTTTACTCTGAAACGAAGCTTTCGACTGCTGAAGACATCTCATGCAATTCTTGCCACAACCTCCAAACTCTTGGGGTGGATAACCAGCCGACCTCTCCCGGGCATAAAGGGCAGCTCGGTGGCCGAAACTCTCCCACAGTATTCAATGCAGCGTTGCACTTCACACAATTCTGGGATGGTCGCGCAAAGGATGTCGAGGAACAGGCACTCGGTCCAGTCATGAATCCGGTTGAGATGGCCATGCCGTCTGAGGCCGTAGTAATGGAGCGCCTCCGTACTGACCCAGAGTATCCGAAGCTTTTCGCCCAAGCCTTTCCAGGAGAAAAGGATGCTCTTACTTTTCAGAATATGGGCAAGGCCATCGGCGCCTTTGAGAGGACTCTTTTAACCAAATCGCGATTTGACAGTTTTCTCGAAGGGGACGCTACTGCGTTGAACGCGGAAGAACTCGAGGGTCTTAAAACTTTCAGAGATGTTGGCTGCGTTGCTTGCCATAGCGGCGTTACGGTCGGTGGGCAGATGTATCAAAAACTTGGCCTCGTAAAGCCTTATCCCACGGAGGACTTGGGCCGACATGAGGTGACCAAAAACGAAGCCGATAAGTACTTCTTTAAAGTTCCCTCACTGCGCAACATTGAGAAAACCGGCCCTTACTTTCATGACGGCAAGGTCAAAACCCTGGATCAGGCTATTCGGCTGATGGGCTCTCACCAACTCGGCAGAGAGCTCACCGATCGGCAGGTTGAGCTAATTCTAGCTTTCCTCCGCTCCTTAACGGGCCAGCTGCCGCAAGTTTAGAGGTTAATTTCAGTCAACTGAAGAGTCCAAGTTCAAGGAAATTTCGTGTCCTATCTTGACCTTATGACCGGCCAAGCTGACTAACGCTCCCGGGTTGTACAAGGACACGCTTTGCCTTTAAACTCCCCAAACCTTTTGAAAATTTAAGGATACTGTTGTGTCGCGCGGAAGTAATCTAGCTCATAAAATCGAATCAGCTGTGGTTGAACCTGTGATTCAAAAACCCTCTCTTTCTCTCGTCCCGGGAAGCAGCGACCCGCTCGAAGAACTCTTTGCGCGTAAGCCCATTCGCCAACATATTCGAGAGTTCGGCCACCTGCTTGGGTTAATTGGGCTTTTAATTGGTTTGTACCTGGCCTTCCAGAAAGGTTCTATTGCCAATGCGGGAGCCGCAACAGTAACCAGCCTGCTCCTTATCTCACTTTGCTCATTTGCTCCTCGCGCCATGTTGCCTGTGTGGCGCGGTTGGATGGCATTTGCCAAGGTACTTGAGCGAGTCTCTACTACCGTCATTCTCGGGCTAATGTGGGGCGGCATGATGATCCCCATTGGCATAATTCTAAAAATTGCCGGCATCCGCGTGATGGACATGAGCTATCGCGCAGATGTGAAAACCTACTGGCTCGATATCCCGCCAGCCAAAACCGACTTTAAGTTGTTAGAGCGCCAATACTAAGGCAGCCAATTGCTGCGTTCCACCGCACTGTTTCTCGGCAGTTCCATCTCACAGTGCTCCGAAAAAAGCAGTCCGACGCTAATCTCACCAGAGATCTCTAGCGTCCTGAGTTAAGAGTTCGATGAATAATTCTCGCCGCGCTCGCTGCTCTCTTTGTGAATATGTCTAATGAATTACACAAAGAGTTCGCGAGAACAGTGAGGACAAACCTTAGACGAACTTCCGACTCAGGACACTCCGCGGTAGGTAAACGCATGCATGACATCAAAGGCCAGATGCGGCGCCTGAAGTTCTTCTAGTGGGTATGTGTGCTTCAAAAGCCCGCTCACCGATTCTCCTAACTCATCGCGACGAATTGCTTCAGCCAACAGTGGTGCCACTGGAACGATGTCGAAGCGATCGCCGGAAGGAATACCTGGGGATGGTATCGAGTCTGTTACGATGATCTTCTTGATTGGCGCGTCAAGCAGTCGCTCGAGCGCATTGCCTGCCATTACCGCGTGAGTGGCTACCACTAACACTTCCGCTGCCCCCGCTTTCATTGCGAGTTTCGCTGCTTCCGCAATCGTAGTCCCTGTGGCGATCATGTCATCTCGAATCACCACCGTGAGCCCCTTGACCGACCCGCCCAGTCGAGACATCTTTATCTCACTGTCTCCCTTGCGGCGCTTATGGATCAACACAGGATCGCGTTCAATCCCAAGCATCTGAGAGTAAATTTCGGCTCCTTTCACACTCCCTGCATCCGGTGCAAGAAGAATCGATTTTTTTGGATCAAGGTACTGCGCCACCCAAGGAACCAGCACTGCTGAACCATACAGGCCGTCCAATCGATTGAAGAATCCTTCTTCCTGCGCGGCATGAATGTCGATAGTGATGACCTTGTTGACCCCTGATTTCTCCAGGAAATCAGCGACCATACGCGCAGAAATCGGCTCTCGACGTCCCTTGTCTCGGCGATCCTGTCGCGCAAATCCGAAGTAAGGAACCACCGCAGTGATTGAACCGGCACTGGCACGTTGAAGCAACGACGTAAGCTGGCACAGCGCTAAAACATTACTGGCACCAGGGGCACAGGTCGGCATAACCACATAGACGTCCTTCTTTCGAACATTCTCAAATGCTTCTGCTTTGAACTCCGCATCAGGAAAATCATGCACGGCAGCGGCCGACAGGGGAACCCCGAGGCATGTGGCCACTTGTCTTGCCAATATCGCTGCACCCGGTCCCGGCAGTACCAGCATGTTACTGAGTTTCGGATCGGGGGGCTGGGAAGCTACGCGCGCCTCCTCTTGAACCAAAGCCGCAACGAGGCTTTCGCGCTGAAATTCGAAGGAGTCGACCAAAGGCGCATCTCCGGAAACAACTCGGCGCCAGCTTGCAACCGAAAGCCGCTCCTCCCCCGTTCGAAGACGCTCAGCAAGCGCCATTACCTGATCTGCAATAGCGCTCGCCGCCAAGCGATGTCCGTCAGGGCGCGAGTTGATGAACTCCGTCAATCCAGGGGTAAGCACTTCCAGCGAAAGATCGAATGGGCGAACCTGCAGTGGCTCGACAAGGTCTGTTGTTAAACTTCCATTCTTACCTTGATGATTCACACCCATACTGCAGTGCCCCTTAAGTTTTGTTCTAGCTATTAAATTTGCCCCTGCGGTAATATCACCCCACGACGGGAAATCAATTCGCCTGCTCTCCTCTATAGAGACCCAACTCTATCATCAAGCGATTCACCTCAGGCGGAACGAGTTTAACACAATCCTCACCGCGCGCTCGTCGAGCTCTAATTTCAGTGCTGCTAATCTCCCATAGTTGCCCCGTGTGTAGCGCACCCCTCAACTTTTCTTGTGCCTTCGCAGACAGGACTTGGGATTCAAGAATTGTGGCTGCTTCCACTTTACCTGGTCTTTGAAAAACTAACGGGGTCGCCAATTCGAGTAACTCCTCGGCGGCGCGCCAACCCGGCAATGTCTCAAGACAATCGGACCCTATAAGCAGCACCGCTTCGGCCTCAGGAGAGGAGCTTTTCAGGGCTCGCACTAAATCGATAGTGTAATTTCCAACTTCTCTTCGCAATTGCGCGGGGCAAACCTTCATTCGCTCTTCGCCCGCCACCGCTGCACACAGCATTTCAAGACGTTCGTCAGCGTTCGCCCCAGGATGGTTCAACTTCAATGGATTTTGAGCAGTGGGGACAAAGACGAGCAATGCATCGGAAAAGGAGTTGAGTGCCGCACGAGCCAGTTCTATATGCCCGCAATGTGGCGGATCAAAGGTCCCACCGAATAGAATCACTACGCCTGAGAGGCCCTGCAGGGAGTTCAACAATGGACCAAAGGTTTCCCGACCTTCTATGTGCGGCGGCTCTGGCTCTAGTTTGTGTGATGAGATCTGCATGCAATCTTTTGGTCAATGGGGTGACTTTGACGCCCATGACCAAAATGAATGATTTACTGATATTAGGTAAATATTAGTTAAAATTAACAGATTCTCACCGACTTTCTGCTCGTGTGGATATGAATCGAGAAAAGCGAAAGGACCTACGCGCGCGCCCGCATGCCCCTGCGCCAGACTCTTAAGCCTAGTTCTCTATGGAGAACCTCAAGCAATAGCACCAAGAGCGCCGCCAACAGAAAGTAGTGTCGAAGGTCTGAGCGTACTTTATACCGCTGCACTGCATTAAGAAGCTGTTCCACTTTGGGGTTCGTTACTCCTCCAGTCGCGCGCGAAAGTTCTTCAAGAAATGGAATGTTAAAGCCTAACCCCTTCTGTTCTCCAAAGGATTCACCGGAAACATCAAATGCAACGGGAGTGAATCGAAACTTTGAGCTCTCCGCTGCCAAAGCAACACGAAAGGTACCGGCAGTCGCTCGTGGAATCGAGGCGGAGTACCGTCCTTTGGAAACCCGTTGAAATTTAACCTCGGCCTTGTCGCCCGAAGGCAGCACGACCTCGGCCTGCAATGGCAAGGCCCCAATGTCATCGAAGACCGCTACTTCCATCTCAAGGGAGTTGCCGGAGACAAAGTGACGGAGATCAAATCGGATGTTCTTTGACTCATCTGCTGCATCGCTCCTGGTCGCATCAACCACATTCGACCAGAACTGCCGATACTGACGCCACCCCACCCATTCGCTAGACCAGCGACCGTTGTTGTCAGAGGTATAGGCGATCACTTTGCCCTTGCCGCGCATCCACGAGGCGAGTAGCGGTTGCAGGTCAACACCGCTCGCCACCGCGAGCTCATAGTTTGCTTCCGGCTTGATGCGCGTTTCAACGAAGCCTTTTAAAAAGGGAAAGCTACGAATGGTGGTACTACGCACGTCTCCAGAGCCAAAGCGCACGGGGAACTTTTCATTTTCCCGAAGAGTTTTTTCTCCAGAACGCACTGTAACATCCTGAATAAAAATACGCGGAAGCTGGCTGGGGTCATTCACGGCATAAAATCTTCCGCCACCCGCCTCACTTAAAGATCTAAGAAACCCAAAATCAAACTCTCCTCCGATCAAAACGGTAGAGACAGTAATTCCAAGAAGTCGCGCCTGACGCACATCTTCAAGGTACACTGGCCCCGCATCTCGAAGCTGTCCGTCGGTCACAATTATCATGTGCTTGCGTCCGGCCGGAGTCGCTTCCAGGCGCCGACGCGCCTCTCTGAGAGCCGGAAGAAGCCAGGTTTGATCTTTTGGGTACATACGCCCGATGCGCTCGATTGCGTACTCTCGATTCCCGCCCACAATCGTGGTTTTAAGCACCTCAAAGGGAGTTAAATCGAATCCAATGACACCGATGTAATCTTCATCCTTTAAGCTCTGCACAACACCACGCGCTGCTTCTTTAGCAAATTCTAGGCGCTGCTCCTTGCTCATGCTTTGAGACTTATCAATAACCAGCTGCACTGCCACGTTTAGCCGCTTCTCCTCTGCGCGAGGAGGAATACTCCTGACGGGCAACAAGTCATCGAGCGCTGAGTTTTGATACCCTCCGAGTCCAAAACTCTGGGCTCCGCCGCTCACCACCAGACCGCCGCCCGACTCCACAAAACGGCGCAGCTGCGCTTGCGCAGCATCAGGCAATTGGCGCAACGCAACATTATTCAAAATCACCGTCGAGAATTTCTCTAGCTCACCAAATAGCGTCGTACTTTTCTTAGCGACCACCGATTCGACCTGGTAGGCATTTCCCTTCAAGGCCTCGTCCAGGAATCGGGAATCGACACTTTCTCCATTCATCACCAATACTCGCTCGCGCGGCTCACCAGAGAGAAAAACTCGCCTTTCGCTCTTCGCCACGTTCTCATCATCCGGGATGAACGTCGCGACTATCTGCTTGATGCCATCCTGAGAGGGGTCGCTCTGAGTTGAAAGCAACACTTCGCTTTGTGCTTTTACCTTTACCCGTCGTTCGAGAATCGTGTTTTTGTCATGCTGGACCCGCAATATTCCACCTTGCTCAGCCCCTGTTGTGTTTCGCACCGCCACAGAAACTTCCACGCTCTTCTGAGCGGGAGCCACTAAGGGAGCGTGCAAACTAGAGAGAGAAAACGCTTCGCCCGCCGACTCCATTTCTTGAGGAGTAATCGGAAATAATCGGTATTGCCCTTGCCGTAAAGACGGAAGCAATCCACGCGCATCTCCCTTCGTCTCGTGTCCATCAGAAATAAGCAGTACGGGTACGAAGTTCTCTAACCCTTCAACTCTTTCGTCACTTCCTACTTGCCACGCAGCACCAATATCCACGCCAAGAATATTCTTGAATGCGCTCTCAATGTCGGTCTCCCCTACATTTAGGGCTCCCGCCTCTTTTCGCATAGAACGGAAATCCCATCTTTCGGCATTCAAGCCTGCTTGATGAGTAGCCATCCCAGCAAATTCAACTCGATCAACCTTTGCCGAAGCAAGAAGACCCGCAGCGCGCTCTAAAAGTTTTGAGGCGGTGGTGTCATCCATGCTCTCGGATAAATCGATAGCTGCAACAATCCGAGACTCCCGTCGCTCGTCTACAAGCACTGGGCCGGCAAGTGCCAACAATAGTAATGTGATTGAGATGGTGCGCAGCACCAATGGCCACAACGAACGTAGCGAGAAACCCTTACCGCGTTGGGCCAGAAACAGTAACAGCAAGCCGACTGCTACCAACGCAAACAGCACGATTGAGACAAACCATGGGTCGAGTGCAGAAAATTCAACTTGCATACGACTGCTTCCTCAATCCCTGGTCTCGTCTACTACGAAATACTCGTCGCAATAGTTGAATGAGAAATTCACAAAAAAGAAGAAACAAGGCAATTCGTGAAGCCCATTCGACCAATGACAGGCCTCGCTTTCTAGGTTCAGCGAACGCATTCATGAGACTTATCTCTATCACTTCTCCTTGTCTGAGGGCCGACTCATCACGATCGAAGAAATTCACCGCGCTGGACACTCTTACTCCCTTGTCGTCTGAACTGAGCACCACACCAGGCTGTGGCGACACCACAAAGCGCCCTTCTTTGGCGCTATTTACCGCGAGAGATTCAGGGTTGCCGGTCACACCGAAAATCTCAGTCGCAGAGGTCGAGGGCTCCACGAGTATTGAGGTGTAAGGCGCGCCGAATCCCACGCCGATTCCATTTTCCATCAGCCACTGCAGGAGGTTCAGAAACATCACGCTCAATAGAGGCGACCTACTCGCTTGATAGGGAAACAGCTCAAATCCGCATACCGCTACTCGTCGTCCTTGAAACTCCCCGGAGTAAAGTGCGGTGCCCGCTGTGGTACGAAACACTTCCGTACCCCAACCAGGGACTCGCAAGACCTGCTGCTGTGGGAGAGAGAGCGCCGAGAACGTGATGTAGCGGGTAAGTGGATGCCCCACCCGCCAGTCGGCAACTCGAACGTCCTGCGCCACGCGCGCAACGGGCAAAAGCGCGTTATCACTCGGCGGCGCAATCACCAAGGCTGCTACGTCTGGCAATACACGCGGCACGTACCGGTGGAACAATACTGCCTGAACGTCTGGCGAGAGCCCCCTTGCCTCATATTGTTCAGGGCTCATACTTTCAAAGGCAAAACTCGGCAGACGTACAATACCCAGGTCCTTAATGGACAAGTCACTCACTACCGCCAGCTTGGAACCTGAATTCGTAACGACTACAAAAGCGACATTATCTTGCGCGATAACATCGCTCGTTCCAGAGGCGCTCCCTGCACCAGTGCGAACAGTCGCACGAAATGCCTCAATCTCTGCCGGAATCTTTACCCGAACGCGTTTTGCTTCCTGTTTGGGGATTACTATTTCTTCGCTACTAAGGGGAGAAAATGTCCTTTTCTTAATATCAAATCGCTCGAGTGAAAGGGTGGCCTTTGCAGTGGAAGGGTCACCGCTACCGCCAAAGTTCTCTATCTCCACTTCCACTTCAGAAGCCGCCGCTTGCCGGGAGACCGCCCCGCTCGACGACACTACTCGAATATTGGCGATAGATAAGTTCCGTTCACTTTCGGCAACGACTTGTCGGCTCTCTACGTTGATCGCCGGCTCGCTTGAATCTTTGATTCGCACCCGCTTATCACTGACTACGATGAGGCGCGAAGGCTGAGCTTGAGAGATCACTTGTTCGACCGCGCTCTCTAGATGATCTTTTCCAAAGACCCACTCAGCTTTAGAAATCTGCTCGCTCACTAGCGAAAGAGAAACAAATCCTGAGGTGACCAGTCGAAGTGAGGGAGAGGTAACCCAAAGAGCAACCTCGGCTCCAAAGGGCAGGTCATCCAAGGCCTTGCGTGCTTCTTCCTTTGCTCGCTCAAAGACTGTGCTTGTGGTTTGACCTTGCAGGCTCACCGCTGGAGACACTCGTGCAGACATGCTCAGCGAGTTATCAAGAAGGATTACAACCTCGGAATCTTGGTTTGGTAGAAACGCTCCTGCTGCCGCCGCAATGATCAGCAGCACCACTAACAGGTCAAATAGCATACGTAGCGGTGGTCGAATTTTTCGGGGTGCCGGCACTTGTCGGGCAAGCTTTCGCAAAAGAAAGATCGAGGAAACCACAATGGGTTGAGCGCGACCTCCTCTGCGGTAGGCATACAAGAGCACCCCCAGCGCCAATGGGCTAAGAAGTAGAATAGCGGGGGTAAGAAATCCTAATCCCAACACCACGGTCTCAAATTGCCAAAGACTGCTTCGAGTGACTCAGTCCGTACTAGTATCCTGAGTTACGAGTTCCCTAGATGAATTATTCTCGCTGCGCTCGCCGAGCTCTTTGTGAATATATTTAATGAATTACACAAGGAGTTCAGCGAGAACAACGAGAAAAATACTGGTATGAACTTCTAACTCGTGGCACCAGCCTACCCAAGAACGCCAATGGCAGGTAGCGCCTCTTGCATCCATGTCCCAAGCTCTTCCTCGGGCAATGCCAGCGCGTAGCCAATTCGCGCACCTCCACAAAAGGCCTCAATCTGCTCACAGTGCTGCTGGAGCGCTTTGCGATACTCCTGCTCCGTCTCCAAGGTAGCAACGAGGCTAACCTCCTCCGCGGATTCACTATCATGCAGCACCGCTCCTCCGCTCGCAAAAGACAGACTACGATCGCTCGTCCCAAGCACTTGAATGAGCGTTATGTCGAGATTTTTTGAACGCAACACGTTCAGTCCGGCCTCGATCTGGTCAAATTCAATCAAACAGTCGGAAACAACCACCGCAACGCCAGGGAACCGCACGCGTGCCGCCGCACTTTGAAGGTCACGAAAAAAGTCTCCCCTGCCGCCCGGTGTCACTTGCCGCATGTAGCGCAGCAGATGCTGAAATGCCTTAGGACCAGAAAGTGAGGGGGTGCACTGAGAGCCCAGCGCAACCATAGAAACTGCATCTTGAGACATGAGCGCGATGTAGCCTAAGGACAACGCGATCTCGCGAGCGCGATCCCACTTAAGATCCTGCGGGGCGGCCGCCATCGAGGCACTTGCGTCAACTGCGATTAAGACTTGTAGATCTTGTTCCTCTTGGAACCTTTTCACATACAAACGTTCCGTGCGCCCATAGAGCCCCCAATCGATGTGCCTTGGGTTATCGCCAAGCTCATATTGTCGATAGTCTGAAAACTCGATGCCGTGTCCACGCTTGGGCGAAAGGTGCCCACCCTGTCTTGTACCAAGAAAAGCTTTTCGGGCATGAAGCCGAAATAGATTAAGCATGCGAAGATATTTGGGAGTGAAGACGTCCATCATCTCACTCGGCATAAGCCTACACCCCCTCCTTGCTACTTCGCGCTTCGCACTTGTTCAATGATTTGATCAGCACTGACTGAATCAGCCTCTGCTTGAAAGTTCAAAATCATTCGATGTCGGAGCGTCGGAAGAATGACGGATCGAATGTCGTCAAAAGAAACATTAATGCGCCCGTCCAAAAGCGCTGAAACTTTCGCGCTAAGAACAATCGCCTGAGCTCCTCTTGGTCCTGGACCGAAGCGCACATATTGCTTCGTCAGCGCAGTAGCAAACTCGCTCGTAGGGGTAAGTGCAGAAATCATTCGTACCAGCACGTGATACATTGGATCTGCCATCACCACGTGCCGAACCAGCCGCTTCATAACTTCTATCTGATTACCTGCTTCCTCTGGGCTTAAGACCGGCTCAGCTTCCGGCACCTTTACTCCTGTGGTGCGCAGCAACACCTCCTGCAACTCCGTGGGCGAGGGAGAAACCAACAGTAGCTTCATCATGAAACGATCAAGCTGGGCCTCAGGAAGCGGATACGTCCCTTCAAGCTCGACAGGATTCTGAGTCGCAAGCACAAAGAACGGGAGAGGCAATTGATGCGTCTCGTTCAAAACGGTTACCTGTCGCTCCTCCATTGCTTCGAGCAACGCAGCTTGCGTTTTCGGAGTGGCACGATTGATTTCATCCGCAAGCACAATATTGGCGAAAACTGGACCGGCCTTGAACACAAAGCGTCTCTTTCCGCTATCGTCCTCGGTGAGCACCTGCGTACCGGTCACATCCGAAGGCATTAAATCAGGTGTGAATTGGATTCGCTTGAAACTAAGCCCCAACGTACGAGCCACGGACTTAACGAGCAAGGTCTTACCAAGACCCGGCACACCTTCAAGCAACACATGCCCACCGGCGAAAATTGCCGAGAGAGTTCGTCGAACGATATCCTTATTTCCAACGATGACTCGGCCCAACTCGGCTTCGATCGCGGAGAATACGCGATTAAAATCTTGGATAGCGTTCTTTAGGTCGTCTTGATCTCCCACAATTGGAGAGCCTACTGAAGCCTGAAGCGATCCTCAAGCGGCGTTCTCGAGTAGCCTGTGAGCTATTTTGTAGGCCAATGCGACAATTCCCAACTATTCTCTCCGGGAGCGAGAATGTTCAATGCCCATAGTCGAAAGACGGCCGGGGTCTTAGAGTCTGTGGCGCAGCCATGTTTATGAGAGTCCGCCTTCGCTCCTATGTTCCTGTCCTGCCATTTAATTCGAGCAGGCTTCCTCTTCCGCCAAGGCTACCGAGGACAAGTCGGCGGGACGTCGTCTGTGCCTGTGTCACAGACTCCTAGGAAAAGAGGTTATAGTTTCCGATGGTGAATTCCGAGCTTACTGGGCCCGGGAAAGCGCTTTCATGGGAGATACCCATAAAGTCATTCAACACTGACGAGATCACCCCACGATTGTCCATTCGGGCGGGGGAAACGGTAAGCGATGAAAACTCCGTCGGGGTCAGAAGATCTCCGAACACCGCGTTCGATCCGCCTCGAACCCTGCCGCCAAGTACCATCGTGGTAGAGGCTTGCCCGTGATCCGTGCCAGCTCCGTTAGTCGCGATGGTACGCCCAAACTCGGTACCACTCACTACCACCACATTGTCCGCGGCACTCATGGCGTTAATATCGCTCATGAACACGCCCAGACTCGATCCAAGATCTGACATCAAGCCTTCAGTACGGATAGCCCAGCGATCATGAAAGTCAAAACTCCCAATTCCAAGCACAAAAATTATCCGCTCGGAAGATCCCTGAGCCACCATTTGCTGAATCTTCATCGCAATATTTCTTAACTGCTGGGAAAGCTTTGAGGCTCCATAACTGGCATACAATGGAGACTGGTAAGAAAGAGTCTCTTGCACCTGCTCGACTGCCGGAAATACCGCACGCATCGCAGCTCCAAACTTGCCTTCGACCACAGATGGGGGTTCTTGCCCGCTCCGTGCCTCCGCAAGACGCTGAACAACATTCGCAATGTACCGAGAATTATTGGCGCCGCCAAAACGACTATCAAATGAATAGCCGTCGAATCTAAAAGTCTCAAACGTGTCTATGGTCGGCGGTGGGCTCTCCGCGCAACGAGAAGTCGTTGAGTCGCAGTTGCCATTTGCGCCGCGAGCACCGAGAAACGTGATAAGTTTACACGATGGTTCGTTGTCAAAAATCGCCCCAGTCCAGCCTCTAAGCTTGCCGGCAGTCTCACGCGTACCAATCGTCATGATATTCTGGGCATTCTCGTGTGAGCCGGTTTGACCTCTCGCAAGGTCATTTGAGGTGTTCATGAATAGCCGCATCTGCGGGACATGAGGAATGAGAGGTGAAAGCGCAGGGTGGAACCCAATACCCTGCCCAAAGCCAATATCAAGTGCGCCTGACGGGGTCGAGGCAAACATCCCCTCGGGTCGACGAGCGGCAAGCGCAGAGAAGCGCGCACCATCGAGCGGAAGCCACATCGAATGAGAATCACAGCCTCCAAGCATCTCTAATCGTACGAGTACGCGGAACCCATGCGCAGCTTGCGCACTGGCTACGTTCGGAGACAACGAGAGCCCATACATTCCAGCCCCTGTTGAAAGCAGGGTTCTCATAAAGTCTCTGCGACTGACTCTCTGAACCATTACACAAACCTCCTTACCAAGACGCCACTAGTGAGTGGTTCCTCCTTGAAATCCAGATAGGATTACCATCAATCCTACGATTTTCTCTCGCATCAATGCGGCGTCCCCATCGTTCCATACTACTGAGCTAATCTGCCCCGAGCCGTTCTGCCGGTGGGTCAAATACTCCATGAAAATATCCCTTTCTTCTTGACTCAGCGAAAGCGAAAACGCGTCCTCAAAGAAACGAAGCATATCCTGAGGCGCAAGCACATCCACGCCTAGTCGGCGACGAATCACTTCAACGCCACTACTTAGATCATAATCATTGCGAATCGCCCAGGTAAATTCGTTTAGCATTCGCGTAAAGCTAATCACCCTAAAGATCATAAGATGTGATTGTAGCCACGAGGTCGATCCATCGATTCCCGGAGATCTCCCGCAGTAATCATGAGTAAAGACAGATGAATACCCAAGCGGGGTCTCTCCGGCGTTCTGTAATCTTGTGTGAATGTTGGCATACACATTGCTCGCACCGTGTGAATCTCTGAAGACAATCATTGGCATTTCTACGCTATTCAGAATACGGCTGTATGTCTCGAGCGGACTGGAAAGACAATTCTTACCCGCTGCTCTCTGACTAAACATTGCCTCGGAGTTAAGAATTAATTTCATAAATCTATACAAATCATAGTCTAGCGCCTTGAGCGCCTCTCCCAGCTCCGCAACTAAGGCCTCTGAGGGATCTGGATAGACAAAGGTTCCAAAAAGTTTCGCAGCGATGAAACGAGGAACTCCTGGATGGTAGTCGAGGAGATGCCTCACAAGATCTCCCGGCTCGAAACTTTGATCATAGACGGGCAGCTCCGGATCTACCTCTTCAAGATTGAGAAACATCGAGGAAGGAAAATAGCTGTGTCTACTTGGGTCAAAGCGGGGGGCAAACACCGAAGATCCTCCGACACTCTTCGACTGCTGCACTCGTAAGCCGGACACGAAGCGCGCCGCGGAGACTATATCAAACGGGTCGGTGTAATTGTCGATATTCATAACTTCGTCACGAGGGCTGGTCATGTATAGCTCCATCAACTCCCGTGCAAAATTCTGATTGTTGCCAAGATTCAAGTCGTTGCTGAGCCAAATGTTAGACGCAGCGTCGCAGATGATGCTGCCATGATCTTTCTGCCATGGTGTAAGCGGGGCACATCCATTGGAGTTTGCGACTCCAGGCTCGCCGAGCATCATATCTCTGAAGTTTCCGAGCGCTTCCCTTTCAAGAGTTTTCACGTAGTAGCCCACCAGATTCTCTTCGAATCCATTGAGAATTTCTGTGGCGGTACCAAAATGGCCCATCCAAAAGTGTGTCAGCCGGGTGTGGACTGGCGAGAGATAGCGGGCACGCTTGAGGTACTGGGCGCTCATACGACTGGTGCCCCAATGATATCGAAAGTTCGTGGTGTGCCAACTTCTGTCGGAACTCATCATTAGTCGTTCCATTCCATAGTGGACGTTCTCATTGCTTCCGAGATCAAAACTCACTGGAATGATCGGCTGCCAGCATTCTGGATCGTCAAGCACGCCCGAGTCTGCGCAGTTAGAGTTTGGGCCTGTAAAATCATCCCTCCAGTTTGGTATGAATTCTTCAGTGTGAATGGGGCGACCATAGTTAAGACCCCGGTCCCGGATCGTTTCTAGCGCTGTCTGCAAATCGGGCGCAATAAAATCCTCGTCAAGAAATCGCCGTGTAAGGAGCTCGGAGAGCGGCATTGTCGCTCCTGCGCCATCCAAAAGGTCGAAACGGTTACTGGCAATCTTTCTTACTAGGTGCCGCCGCTCTTCCATCGAGATATGTTCGCGATACGAACTAAGCGAGCTTTCATTTCCTTGAAAGCTGGCTCCAGCTTCGACCTGTAACACTGCTCGCACCGGCTCACCGCAGCCCGCTCCTTGCGAATCACAGGCTCGAAAGAAGAACTGGTCTTCGCCTGCAAAGTACCCTGGGGTGTATGTGGCAAAGCCCTGTTCATTGATGATCACTTCACCATGCTGGGCCCCGCTCACTATTTCAAAGCGAATATCCGAGCCACAAGTACTCTCACCAGACAGGCCCACCATGTTGGATCGGTTTTCCAATACGGTAGCCGCTACTGGAGCTGCGCTAAGCGAACATCGATTAATCCCTATTGGAAAGTTCTGAGAGCAGCCTTCTACAACGCCGAGGCTGGACATTGAGCAAGCTCGCACCACAACGCCGTCCAGACCCAGTCCGTCGGACAGTGTCGCTTGATAGGAGATTGAATCCAATGCGGCCGAAAATACTCCCTTCTCAGAGGGTTCAATGACCGACATGTTAAGTGAGCCTGAGCACGAAGAAGAGATTGTGATCGCCTGTGTATTGATATTCCCTGGAAGCACCGCCAAAGATTGTGGCGCACTGATCTCAACCGAGCATCCAATCGCTTGACCGAGGCGCTGCGCGCAATCCGTAAGTTGAGAGGCCTGGCGTTTGAGCTGCTTGATCGTCTTTCGGAGCACCGGTCGACTGTCGGCAAAGGCCTTGTTTTTCAATTTTCTTTTGTTTCGCCTGATGGAGCCGATCAAGCGCTTAAGACCGGTTGCCTTGCGCTTAACGATAGTGAACTCGCCGGGTGCAATCTTAGTGCGCACCTTTACATAGCTGCCAGAGGCGTTGCTAAAACAAGCAACATTTCGAGTAAGCATGAGACTACGGCGCGGGGGCCATTTTCCATCCGCGGCAGATGCTGAATAACTAGTTAGCAGAATAATGCTGCCCAAGAGCAGCCCAAAAAAAACCCGCACTTAATTACAAACTCCCACCGCTGATACGCGACCCGTCGCTCGACAACCCACGCGACCGATCCCAACCACAAAACCAAGCGTTAAGATCCACACGAGCGTATCCACGCGCAGTATCTTCACGTTAGTGAGAGAGTGAAGTGCAAGGAGTGTGCCATCTAGAACTTAAGAGTTTTTACTAGATGGTCACCACAAATTTAGTTACGAATGCTATTGGCCTTCGAGAATATCTCGATATTCGAGCGGAATCGGCTGTTTGGCCTCATCTTCGATGGGATCGGGACGGGCGAGGTTGACGTCAGATAACTGAGTACGCGCTCTAGATCGCCCATCGTTACTGGTTTCGCCAGTCACCTGACCGGTAAATCGCGGATCAAGCTGTTCGTTTCCGTCTGAAATTTCTGCGTCTTCAAAGCCTTTTTTACCCTTCAACCCAAAGCCTGGACTTTGGCCATCGCCATCTGGAAGCTCTTTGGTGTCAGGCATGTCCTGACTACGAGACTCGCCACTTCGAAGTGATCCTGAGTTCTGCTGCCCAGCACTTTGCGTCTGTTCGCGCGAAGAAGTTGCGGAGCTCGCACTACGTTGATCCATGTTGCTGGTGGGCTCGTTGCCACTATCTGCGGCCTCCCCAGGCTTTTGCCCAGAACTAGTTTGAGATTTGCTCGATCCAGACCGTACACCCTGGCTTTGGTTTGCTAACGAGGATCCACCTGAACCTCCTCCCTCTCCTTTTTTACCAGTTGATCCTGCACTGCCACCTTGCCCCTGAGAGGCGTTTTGCTGGGATTGAGATCCACTGGCGCCCGGTTGCGCCTTGGCATCTTCCGCAGAACTTCCTCCCGCTTGACTGTTGCCCTGGCTGTTCGCGGCGCTCTGCTGCTCTTCGCCCGACTTCTCTCCACTCTGGCCCGTTTCTCCTTGACCGTCTTGAGCGCCGGGCTGCTGCCCCGCTTGTTCACCGGATTGCTCACCAGCCTGTTCACCGGCTTGCTCTCCATCTGAAGACTCAGATCCTTGAGAGCTTTCCTGCCCCGAGCTTGATTCCTGTTTTTCGGATCCTGTCTGAGATGACGATTCGCTACCCTTGTCCTGCGATTGCTCCTCAGTGGATGCTGAACCACCAGAACTCTGTTCCTGCGAACTCGCCGCCTGCGCTTCACTCGCTGCTTGCTCTAATTTCTGCAGCTGCTCGCTGACCTTAGAGAGTGCATCTTTGGCACTCTCCTCGCCCTTCTCGTTTCCCCTCTGATCTTGGGATTCGCCCGCACTGGCAGAGCTCTGCGCCCCAGGTTGAGGCTCCTTCTCTGCACCTTCATTATTCGTGCTGGCTTTCTGCGTGCCCTCCTTCTGTGTGCCTTCATTTTCTTTGCCTTCCGGTTTTTCAGAGCCATCACCGGCGGCTGACGTTGCGCTGCTTTCTTGCCCACTCTGCTGGACCTGCCCTTGCTGGCCAGCGCTTTGCTGACTTTGCGAAGCGCCCTTATCTCCAGACTGCGGTTGAGTGCTCTCGCCACCCGAAGAGAACGAGCCATTTTCGGCACTTGCTTGGCTCCGGTCCTGTGCTGCAGTGGCGTTCTGCACATCCACATCTTGGCTCGATTGTTCTTTGCTTGATTTTTTCGAGCTTGATCGATCGCCGCTCTGCTTTGCAGGCACTGTCGGGGTTGGAGTGGGTAGTGTCGTTGGAGTTGCAGTTGGCCTATGGGGGACTGTTTGCTGCTCCCCAGATGCATTTGTCCTCGTTGAGGAGACGGGAGGAGTTTCCCTACTGCCCTCGGCATTAAGCGTCTCACTTCCCGCTTCTGAGTCACCTTGCGTCTCTTGCGCGGCGCTCGAATCTTCAGACGTTGCACTACTTGCTTTCTGAACAGCGCTCTTGGCGCTTTCTAGAGCTTCTTGTGTGGCGGGGGATGTAAGACCATTTTCGCGTAGTGATTCAGTGAGAGCTTCGAGCGCCTCACTGACCTCAGGTGGAAGTTCATCGCTGAATTCATCGACAAGACCTTCGAGCTGCACCGCAGCACTCGCAGACATCAATTCGATGTTTTGTCTGTCCGCAATCCACTGCGAAACCAACATGCCCAGCAGTAGCACCCATAAAAGAGCTCCGAGAAGAAATGCCAGAGCAAAAGGGCGAGATAGAGAGAGCTTCTGTATGTCAGAGGCTTTTGCTGAAACCAGAGTTTCTTGTAACTGCTCACGCAGAATTTCTTCGGCCTGGGCACGAGCCTCCACGTTCGCAACCCCGAGCAAGGTCACCACTCGCTCTTTGGTACCGAGCGCGTTATCAATCAGGAGTGCCGCATCAAGGTCTAAAGTTGGCGAAAACAGTCGCACGCGAAAAACAATAAATCCGACTAAGATCGCGACAAGGAGAAAAATCCCGCTCAGTGCTGCGACATGCAAGGACGCATGAAACCAAAGGGCCAAAGCGAGCACCGCCATGGCCGGCACAACTACACTAAGTATCCGGAGACACTTTAGGAAGAAAATTCTGCGTCGCACCTCGGCGACAAGACTTTCTGCGAGGAGACTATCCACTAAAGACTCGCTCCCATCCGTCTGCATATTTCAGCGCTGACATACATTTTAGGACAGCGAGAGGTAGCTAAGCGCATACGGGAAACGGAAGAGGGACTGGTGCGCCACCGAAGAACAAAATGGTCGTCAGGAGCGCTTACCATAAGGTTCCAGCCTCGATCGACTCGCCGCGATAAAACCAGGAGCAAACGTCTACTTCTATTGCTCAGCTCTGATCTTGAGGTACCGGCGCACCGCTTCCTGGTGCTCACCATAAGTAGTCGAAAATGCATGTCCCCCTGTGCCGTCGGCAACAAAAAACAAGTAAGTCGACTCCGCAGGATAAAGGGCGGCGCGCATCGCAGCCTCGCCGGGATTGCAAATCGGACCTATCGGTAGTCCAAGATGTACATACGTATTATAGGGGTGAGGATTTTCCTTATCTGCATCTCGAATGTTTCCATCAAAGTTCTCTAAGCCATAAATGATAGTCGGATCGGCCTGGAGCCGCATTCCCTTCTTCAAGCGATTATGAAATACGGAAGAAATGACTGGCATTTCCTCCTGATTCCCTGCCTCTTTCTGGATAATCGACGCCAGAATAAGAATTTCATGGCGAGTTAATCTCAACTCCTCTGCTTGCGCCGAGAACTCTGGAAGCCAATGCTTCTCACCCTCTTCCATCATTTTAAAAATGATGTCCCATGGGAGGATCGGTCGAGAGAACTGATAGGTTTCCGGCCAAAGATATCCTTCAAAACTCTGCGCTGAAATCCCCGCCTGCACCAACAACTGAGTGTCGTGCAGGGCTTTAGCGAAGCTCTCAGCTGACATTAATCCTTGACTCTCAATTACTGCCGGAAGTTCTTTGATCGTCATGCCTGGAACAAGCGTTACCACTCTACGAACAACCTCACCTGACATCATTTTCTGAAGAATTTGTCGAGGAGACATCGCCGCGGTGACTTCGTACTCACCAGCCTTGATGACTCGATCGGCTTTCATTATCTGAGCTAGCAGTTCGATACTCCATCCATACCGAAGCACTCCCTTTTCGGAGAGCACTCGCGCCACTTCAGAAAAGGGCTTTCCGGGTGCTACCTCAATTACTTCGACCTGTGTTGCGCTTGGGTCTCGCGGTGAAAGAAAAGCCTGTCGAAGGAAAAGGAACGTTCCAAGCGCGATCAATGCAGGCACTGAGAGTACGAGAAGAATGCGCATGAAGAGATTAAATGGACTCACGAATTTCCGCCCTGTAGGGAATTTTTAAAAATCTCGAGAATTGTAACCGCGGCGAGGGCATCTAGCACCCCTCGTTCGCGCGCTCGATCACGTCGTTTACGTGACTGTCCCGCCCGAGCTTCGAAGAAGCGCTCCTCAGCCTCCACCGTACTGGCATACTCATCAACATATGTAATCTCTACACCAGGGGCACGGCGGGAAATTCGCTTACAAAATCGCTCTACAGAATCACACTGCGGGGTTTTTTCCGAAGCATCATTAAGAGGCCAGCCCACCACCAGAGTTTTCACCTCTCTATCTACGATAAGCCGCAGAATCTCAGCCTCCGCCTGTCCATTGGAACGGAGAAACGTCCCAAGTGGCGCAGGTACACCCTCAAGACCGTTGAGCGATGCCACTCCTACTCGAACACCCCCTATGTCCAAACCCAAATACATATAAATAAACAATGTTTTATTATCTGCGTTGTCTAAACGGCCTTACGGCTTTCCTCAGTCAAAGTTCGCAAATATTTCAGAACTATAACAGTACATAGACCGACAAGTCCCTATATGGCAGGCAACCAGAGCTACTGGCTGTCTCGAGCTAGATGGCGCAACTCTTGCTAAATCCAGCTCCAGTCTAGTTGCACTCTGCCTATAGACCAGCGTAAAGGAGCCTTCGCCCTTTCGCCGCCATGTGATTTTAGCGTTTCTAAGATGCGAGCATATTGAAGTTAAAAGGTAACCTACTAACATTACTGTATTGTTCACTACTCTATGTCTAAGTTACCTTTGCGACTTATGAATTCTGTTCTATCGGCGAAACGCCTTACACTGCTCTTTGGGGCACTGCTGGTCTTTCAAGTCATTGTGGTGGCGGCCACACTCTCTCTATCAACCAAGAGCTTGATAGTCGCTAAGTCCTCCATTGCAACTCCATTCTTCCTTGGGCGCTCAGGGGACGTGTCGGTCTCTCAGGGGGCAGATCTTTCTCTGGATGACTCAGACGAACTCGCGATTCTTCCTGACGAAACTTCTGCCATCACGAGCGGCCCTCAGGGCACCAGCCTAGAAACTTCCATTGAAAGCTCAGTGGAAGCTCTGAACCCTGCTCGACAAGCGTTACTGGTTCGCTCGGGCGACACCCTCGCACAACTCTTCTCTCAGCTTGGAGGCTCTCATCTATCCGCACTCCGCGCTCACGAGGCCATGAGAAAATCATTAGGAAGTGCAAGCGCCCTTCGCATTGGAGAGTCACTTGAGATTGAGCTCAGTGCTACAAGCGAAGTGGTTTTCCTTAGGCGCGCCCTCCCTGACGGACGCGTCATGACACTTACGGGCGCCGCCGAATCTGGATATACGGTCGATATTCTTGAAGTCCTCGTCGAAGAACAACCCAAAACTCTTTCTGGTGTGATCTCATCTTCACTTTCTAGTGCGGCAAAGGAAGTTGGTTTGTCGGCAATCGTCGTCGATGAATTCGTCGATCTGTTTTCCAATCGAATTGAGTTTCGCAGAGACCTACAATCCGGTGACACTTTCTCGGTTACTTTCCTTGAACGCACCAACCAGCGCACTGGGGAACTACTTCGACCGGGCTCAATTACATCCGCCTCACTTAATACAGGCGGAAAACTTTTAGTCGCCGTTCGCCATACCAATGAGAAGGGCGAAATTCACTATTTCGACGAACAGGGCAATCCGCTTGGCAACTACTTTTTGCGTTACCCCTTGAAGTTCAGCCGAATTTCCTCAACCTTTTCATACGCGCGCTTCCATCCAGTATTAAAGCGCACTCGCCCTCATAACGGCGTAGACTTCGCGGCGCCTATCGGCACACCCGTTCGCGCAGTCGGAGACGGCATCGTTCGAATCGCTAGTTACAACGGCGGTGCGGGAAACATGGTTAAGATCTCCCACGGCGATCGATGGTCCACAGCCTATCTTCATCTGCACACTATTTCACGCGACGTTCGTCCAGGAATGCGAGTGACCAGAGGCCAAGTCATTGGCTCAGTAGGCACTACAGGGCTCTCTACTGGGCCTCACCTGCATTTCAGCCTCTACGACCGTGAGCGTTATGTTGACCCTATGAAAACCTCTCTTCCTGCAATGAACGAGAAAGTCGCCCCGCTCTCACGCGAGTACCTGCTAGCCGCGCTTGAGGCCGTTCGTGTCGAGCATCAACGCGTCGCTTCAACCATGAGCCACTCTCATACGGGGTAATCCTCCGCCTCCATTCGTTTGAGTGTGTTAGCTATGATAAGCTTCGAAGGCCTTTGTCTAATCTCTTACCTGAGTTCATATGCCGCACTCCGTCAACACCTCAGCAACCATTCTCAGAGCGTTTTCCGACACCCCGACTGGCGGAAATCCTGCCGGGGTAGTGCTTAACGCAGACCACCTTTCGCCTTCTTCACGACAAGAAATCGCAGCCTCACTTGAGCTCTCCGAGACTGCCTTCGTTTCAAGTGCCCAGGGGCCAAATGCCTTTCGCATTGAGTTCTTTACGCCGAATAGACAGATTCCGCTTTGTGGCCACGCAACCATCGCAACCTGTGTACTCATGGCATCGCGCGGACTGCTCCCGCCTAAAAAGTTCACGTTTGAGACAATGGTCGAACCACTCGAACTCGAAGTTCGCAGCTCAGTGGCCTACATGACGCAGCGCCCGTTGATAACCGAAGTCCTCGCCCCGGAAAACAGAACGGCCGTAGCGCAGTCCCTGCAACTCTCAAGTGAAATCTTTGTGAATGCTCCAGTAATTGCTTCCACTGGTGGTCGCTTTCTCATGGTGGAAGTTTCAACAAAGTCAGCTCTCGCTGCGATTTCACCTGACCAGGAACGTATCCTCGAAATATCTAAGGCACTCGACCTTGTGGGCTACTACGTGTACTCGCGGGAGGCCAACAGCCCTGAGCACGCTGCCATCGCGCGCATGTTCGCTCCGGCGTATGGCATCGCTGAGGAATCCGCAACGGGCATGGCAGCAGGCGCTCTAGGGGCGCTGTTGTGCCAGTCAGAAGCAACCCAATTTCCTGCTTCACTTGTTATCGAACAAGGGCAACTCATGGAGGCTCCTTCCCCGAGTCTTATTTCAGTAAAGCTTGACTCTAAGACCGGCGCTCCAGTTATCGGTGGAACGGCGGTGGTTGTCGAGGAACGCCAGCTTTAAGGTCTCTGGCAAGTAAAACCTTCAAGCCACTCCCTCATGGAAAATGTAAGTAGAGCGGGTTAACGTCGCCATGTGAAAAATAAGCATCTCCCCAGCGTCCTCCCCAGTGTCTCTGTACTCGTATCAGGCTCAGAGATTCTCGATGGCCGAGTCCTCGATACTAATTCGCATTTGATAATTGAAACGATCTCGAGCTCAGGGCTCTCAATCTCTCACACACTCTCTTGCACCGATGACCTGCCGACACTCAAGAGCTGTCTAGATTTTCTTAGTGCCCACTCAGAGATAATTATTATTTCTGGGGGAATGGGCCCCACGAGCGATGATCTTACCCGAGAAGCGGCGAGCGACTGGCTCGGGCTAGCGCTGACTGAAAGATCAGAAGCTAGGGAACAGCTCCATGAGTTCTATGCCAAGCGTGGGCGCACCTTCGATCAGTCCAACCACAAGCAGGTGCTGTTTCCCGAAGGTGCGCTTATCATCAAAAACCCAAGAGGGTCTGCGCCAGGTTTTCTTGTCGAGAAAACCATTGGCAAGAGCAGCTGTTGGATTTTTGCGCTGCCTGGCGTCCCTGGAGAACTCGCTGCCATGCTGCACGATTCGGTGCTTCCGCTAATCTCAGAGAAGATTCTGAATTTAACTCATCCTCTTGAAGTTGTGCCTCCACCCGCGTTGCGGCTGTTCGGTCTCCCTGAGGCAGAAGTCGGCGCTCGGGTTGGTCAAGTGCCCCTTCCCGCCGAGCTCACTGTTTCATTTCGTGCTTCCTTTCCCGAAGTTCATGTACTTCTTAAGGACCGCTTAAGAAAATACAACACTACTCAGATGCACGCGTTCGCAGAACAGTTAGCCAAAGCAATTGGGCCTGAGTTCCTGATTTCAAGGTCGCTCGATGTTAGTCTCGACATGGTAGTGCATGAGCTACTTGGCTCTAAATGTCAGAGCCTTGCGGTCGCCGAATCTTGTACCGGAGGAATGTTGGGCGAGTTCATGACCAGAATGTCTGGAAGTTCTCGGGCCTTCTTTGGATCGGCGGTCACCTATAGCAATGCCGCCAAGCAGCAGGTGCTGGGCGTAAAACATGAGCTCCTCGACAAGTATGGAGCGGTGAGTGCTCCGGTAGCTGCCGCGATGGCAAATGGCGCGCGCCTACAATTTCAATCTGACCTTGCACTATCAATTACTGGCATCGCCGGACCTGAAGGCGGCACCCCAGAAAAACCTGTGGGCACCTTTTTCGTCGGGTACAGCAATGGCACGCAGAGCTCCGCTTTTAAGTGCATTTTCCCGAATTCACGCTCCCGAATCCGTCGTTTCGCTACCTTCACCGCCCTTGATATCCTGAGAAGACAGCTACTTAGCCTTCAAAGTTCTTGGCCCCAAGAACTCGAAAGCGCCGAACAATAAACCCCTGGCCACTTCCTGCCGACCTGACCCTCAATGGATTCCGACACTAAAGTCTCTGGCTCTCTCTTAGAGCTTGCGTGCGCCGAACTCGCACACATGCCTGGCGCACAGGTTGTCTTTAGAGGCTTTTGTGTTCACTACAGTGCCGACGACGTTTCCCGACTGAAAGAAAAGATCGTGGATGCCGCTGAGTGGTTCTGTGGATTTAAAGCAGAGAAAGCTGGCCCCGATTTGGACTTAGCAAGCGACCTGTGTGCTCGCGCCGTAATGCTCTTAGAGCGTTATTCTCAATTTAGCGCCGAACAAAAAGCGTTAGCCGTAGGAGCAGTCAGGTACCTGACATTTCGAGTCGATGCGGTACCAGACAGAAATGGCAGCCGCGGCCTGGCAGATGACCGAGAAGTCATGAACACGGTTCTCTCGCGGCTTGGACTTGATGATTGGAAGGTTTCTGACGCCCCCCGGATTATTACTCTACCTTCGATGGACATCCCGCTGGCAGTACAGGAAGTTTCTGCAGATTTGCAGCGTCGAAGAGCGCGCTGGCGCTCGTTTCGACGCGCCACTAACCATAACAAGAACTCCAACCCAGACTAAAGTCTCGTTCTCACGCTTCGAGACACCCCTCTAAGCCGTTCCACGGATAGACCTAGCGCGCGTTACACGCTAGGAGTCTGTGACACGGCCCTGTTTACTCGGGTCCGCCTTCGCTCGCATGTGCCTGCCCTGCCCTTAAATTCGAGGGGGCTTCGGCGGGACGTCGTCGTCTGTGCCTCTGTCACAGACTCCCAGGAATGCCTCTACTCGATACACGTTGAAGATATGGGTTCATCAGTTCAAGTACAGGCTATCGCATTCGTCCACGGCGGAGAGGTTATCGCGTCTCCAATCGCCGACGACACGTCCGGTCCAGCCGCTCAAGGCGACATGCGAAAGATCTTTGTGCGCGGCCTCATTCCGAAAGAAAAGGGCTTAGTCAGCATAACCGAAGAGCATAAGAACTTTCGGCGAGGAAATCTCCTTGAGGTTAAAGAAGCCTCACCAGATCGCATCTCTCCACCTTGCCCATATTTCGCACGCTGCGGTGGATGCAACTACCAGTATGTTCCGATTGAACTTCAGCGCACCTTAAAGCGTTCGATGGTGGAAACCACACTACAACGGCAAGCAAAAGCGGTACCGGTCAATGGGGTGACGCTGTTGGGCCAGGACTTGCCTGCCTATCAGTATCGCCGACGAATTTCCTTACACCTTAGTCCCAGCGCTGGCCCCAAGCCCGCGGAAATTGGCTTTTATCGCGAGGGCACGGGAGAAGTGATAGACCTTGATTCTTGTTTAATCGCTTCGCCACTGATCAATGAAACTCTATCAAAACTCCGCTCGCTGCTCTCTGAATTCGAGTCGTCTTTTGGTGGAATGGTAATTGAAGAGCATCAAGGCGACGTCTTCATCGCTGCAAAACTACGCGAGGACGCACTTGAACATGTGGATCACGCCGATTCTCCTGCGATTGCGATGCTGGCGCAGTCATTCAAGCACTGCTGCGTCTTGGCTAACCAGCGCCCCATATTCTCTCAGTATGACTCGCTCGAAGAACCTCCAACTCAGCGTCGATTTCCTGTCGGTCGTTTTTCTCAGGTGAATGCCGAGGGAAATGCACTCCTTCAATCCCAAGTGGTCAGCCTCATTCAGCACAAACAGGTAACCGATCTCTTCGCCGGCGCAGGCAACTTTGCGATTGAAATTGCAAAATCTGGTAGACTCGTTGAAGCGGTGGAACTGGACGCTGAGCTCGTACATTTAGGGAAAATTGCTTCGTTTGAAGCAGGACTCTCCGACGCCCAACTTAGTTTTGTTGAGAGCTCCTGCGAGAACTATCTTGAAGTAGCAACCCCGCGCCCGTGTGTGGTGCTCGACCCTCCGCGCTCCGGCGCGGATGCCGTGGTGCGCCAGCTCACACCCTCAATCTCGCCACAGGTGATCTACGTCAGTTGCTCTCTTCCAACTCTCTGCCGTGACGTTAAAACACTACAAGCACGCGGATATAAGTTACAGCAGACTTGGGTAGTTGATATGTTCGCTCAAACTCACCACGTGGAAACTATTTCGGTGTTTCAGGCCAGTTAGAGCAGCGAACTCTCTTCAGCGATCTTTCGCAAATGTTTGAGCTTCGCCTTCGAGCGTTCTCAGACCTGCGAGCTAAGAATCCTGCCGCAGCGAGCCAAGTTGGGCACTATGCGGAGGCGCTTTGCCTCAGCGCTGCGGCAGCAGGTCAGGCGGCTCTTTAAGGGAGAGCTCGAGATAAAGGCATGCCTTCAAGGTCGACTATATTAGCTATCACCACTAATTCGTCGCAGGAGGAGCAAGCAGCTCTGTGACAAGCCGAAAGGACAGGTTCGCCTGTCCAAGTACGGCCGCTCCCGCCTGTTGCAATATTTGAAGTCGCACCAGTTCAGCGGTCTCCTGGGCGACATCAACATCTCGAATTCGGGAATCTGCCGCGGCAAACTCCGACGTAATGTTGATGAGCACACTAGCGGCGCTCTGCAGGCGACTTAGGCTTGCCCCTTGAGCTCCGAGTTCACGTCCAACCAGCTCGCGCTGCGCCTCAATCAAATCAAGGGCCTCCTGTGCATACTCCTGCGTTGAAATGCTGAAGTGAGCGATCCCTGCCGACTGCTCCGTATCGCCGAGCAAAGTTCGAGCGGATGTTCGAAGATCAACCACCCCATCACCATTAAAGTCGCCAAATTGGGTGACGGCGGTGCCCGAAGCGAGACTGACGCTGGTCTGAGCGCTGAAGTTGCCGTTAGAGTCTTGTAGTACTACCTGAAAACTAGCCGCTCCCGTTGCATGGTAGATGTCTAGCAAACCATCCCCGTTTAGATCTCCAATAAGCGGCAATCGGGTTCCATTCGAGCTTGACGCAATAGTTCCGAGCGAGAGCTGAGAAAACGTTCCATCACCATTAGATAAAGCGGCAAACAGATTTCCACCGGAAACACCTACAAGGTCGTCATAGCCATCTCCGTTCAAATCTCCTGCTGAATAGGCCCCGCCGACCGCGTCGGCTTCAGTGAAGGTGTTGTCGCCATTCCCCAACAATATTCGTCCCGATCCAACGATATCGATATTGCCATCCCCGTTGAAGTCTCCGAGACCGGTGAGATCCGTGGCACCAGAGATCGCAGCGAGAAGCGTGAAGGATCCGGTTCCATCATTCTGCGCGATACGGACAGACGTACCGACTCGAGTAGCAATATCGACGTCACCATCGTTGTCAAAGTCACCTGAATATAGTGCCCCTGTGCTGAATCCAGCGGCGATCTGGCTAGAAGCTGAAAGGCTCCCCGTCCCGTTACCCAAGTAGAATGAAAATGTTCCGAGGAATGAATCGTATACCGCCGCGTCTAGGTCCCCGTCCCCATTGTAATCTCCAACGGTAACGGCTATCCCAGTGTCAATTGCTGGCCCAGCAACCTGCGAGAAGGTCCCATCTCCGTCCGATAGATACACGTCGACAGTGCTTCCCACCGAGACGAAGTCATCAAATCCGTCATTATTGAAATAACCCACCGCCGAGGGGCTCCCACCGGACGCCCCGTAGTCAGTAAAAGTTCCGTCACCCACCAACCGAGCAAGTTGACTTCCCACCTCGGTGTGAAGCACGTTTGAACCGAATCCAAGCTGGGCGGATACACCTCCTCCCGTTACGTTGAAAACCGAGCGCCGATTAAATGTGGTGGATTCCACGATCCGATTGTACTCGTTAATCAAAGCCTTTGATTCAACATTCAGCGTATGCCTTTGGGCAATCGAGAAAGTGCCGTTAGCAGCCTGCTCAGCCAATTCGTTCATTCGCTCAAGTAGGCCCGACAACTGTTCCGTAGCTCCAGAGGCCACGTTAAGCAGGCTCGTCACGTCGTTTACGTTTCTTATCGCTTGCTGGTAGACCGCGTTCTTTATGCGCAACCCGAAGCTGACCAATAGTCCAGCGGAGTCGTCTGAAGCACGGTTGATACGTTGACCACTGGAAAGACGTTCGTACACTCGCGCTACTTGGTCAGTGACTCGACCAATGATTGCCCTGTAAAGGCAACAATTGTGCAGCGTTGTTAAAACTGATTGGTGCCACAGAGTACGTCCTTGTCACCCGTGAGTGGGTCCAAAAGATTGCCTTGTTAAGGTCGTTTGAGCGGACCAATGCATTGACATTCCACTGCTCGAAACTGCAGTCCTTCACATGCCCACAAGCATTATGAGGGATCGTCTAGGCAAAATTCTTAGCGGTGGTTACTGACGGTGAAACCGTGCGACCAATACGAGCGAAGGAGCTGCGACTCGCCTTCTTGGTTCACCGTTCAGGTGATCCGAAAGGTCCCGATTGCTTGAACCGAAGCAGATCTGTAGTGAAGAGACGGGTACTTCTGACTCCCGTTACAAATGTAACAATATTAGTGGGTTTTAAAGTTTTCTCCGCTTTGGCTCTTTAATAGTACCGCATCCCCTGCCACAGTGCGTCCGCAATACACCATCCATTGAGGCAAAGTATGACTGAATGTCCTTTATGTAGCGCCCAAGTGCAGCTTGGCGCAGACACCCTAAAAAACGAACTGCTTGAATGCGGCGAGTGTGGTGCTGAGCTTGAAGTTACCGCGATCAATCCCTTTAAGCTTGCCGAAGCTCCAAAGGAAGAAGAGGACTGGGGGGAATAGCCATGACGAGAGTTGGGTTCCTTCATTCCCTCATTCGGCCAGATGAGAAGTTTCTCATTAATGAGTTTCAATCTCGTCCCGACGTGAAGCTCGTCATGATTGATGATAGAGAGATTTCTTTTAAGGTAGGTTCGCGCGGCTTCGGAGTCGATGTAGTAGTCGAGCGCTGCATCAATCACTCACGCGCCTTACATGCGCTGACCCTGTTCGAGGCTTCTGGAGTGCGCTGCGTCAACAGCCAAGCAGTTGCTACGGTGTGTGGAGACAAACTACTTACCTCCGTCGCACTTGGTGTTGCCGGTGTGCCACAGCCCGAGCTGCGCGTTGCATTTACTGAACAGTCAGCGCTACGCGCCATCGAAGAGATGGGTTACCCGGTCGTGCTCAAACCCGCAGTAGGTTCTTGGGGACGCTTGCTTTCCAAGGTGAACGATCGAGACGCAGCCGAAGCCATCCTTGAGCATAAGACCGTGCTGGGCAGCTACCATCACTCTATATTTTATATCCAGAAGTATGTAGAAAAGCGTGGTCGCGACATTCGAAGCTTTGTCGTTGGGGATGAGTGTATCGCCGCAATATACCGCACTTCCGATCACTGGATAACCAATACCGCCCAAGGCGGAGTTGCCTCCAATTGTCCACTGACTAATGAACTGCGTGACTTTTCTATTAAAGCAGCGAAGGCCGTCGGAGGTGGCATAGTAGCGATCGATATCTTTGAAACACCAGACGGGCTGCTCGCGAACGAGGTCAACTACACCATGGAGTATAAGAACTCTATCCAGACTACTGGGGTAAATATTCCTCAACACATCGTTGATTACACGCTACGAGCTGCGGAACATCGCGATGTCTGAAAAGATTGCGGTCAGTATTGTCGGAGGTTCCGGGTATACGGGAGGCGAGTTGCTGCGGCTTCTCCTCGCACACCCCAGCGTCACTATTCGCCAAGTGACCTCTGAGCGGCTGAGTGGCAAATACGCCCACCGCACTCACCCACCACTTCGCAAACGCAGCGAGCTCAAGTTTTCGCCTCTGACCGAGCTTCAAGAGTGCGACGTGATATTCGCCTGCCTCCCGCATTCACAGAGCATGCAACACATGCCTTCGCTCATGGAAAAGGCACCACGAATTATCGATCTCAGTGCTGATTTTAGGCTGAAAGATCCAGAAGCATACGCCCGCTGGTATCATGCTCCGCATCAAGCACCACAGTATCTCTCAAAATTTGTCTACGGAATTCCTGAGCTTCATCGCGAAGAGATGCGTAGCGCTCACTATATTTCTAGCGCTGGGTGCAACGCTACCGCCACCATTTTGGGGCTTTATCCATTGCTGAAGCAGCAAGTCGTAGAACCTCAATCAGTAGTGGTTGAAGTCAAAGTCGGCTCTAGCGAAGCCGGAGCAGAATCAAACGACGGATCGCATCATCCCGTGCGTTCTCACTCTCTGCGTTCCTTTCAGCCTACTGGACACCGGCATACGGCAGAGATTCTGCAAGAAATATCCTTTGGGCAGGACCTTAAAGTACACTTTTCTGCCACTGCCATTGATATGGTGCGCGGTGTGCTGGCGACCTCGCATGTATTTTTAAACCAAACGCTCGATGAACGAGCGATTTGGCAAATCTATCGCGAAGCTTATAAAAGCGAGCCTTTCGTAAGAATCGTCAAAGAATCTCAAGGCCTGTACCGCTACCCCGATCCAAAACTGCTGTGGGGTACCAACTATTGCGATGTGGGGTTTGAGATTGACCCGTTCTCAAATCGCCTGGTCGTAATCTCTGCAATGGATAACTTGATGAAGGGCGCTGCGGGACAGGCACTCCAAGCGTTTAACATTATGCACGGCCTAGAAGAAACTCTTGGGCTTGAGTTCGGCGGATTACACCCAATTTAGTGTGCTGAATCAGAAGTTCATTTTAGTATTTTTCTCGCTGTTCTCGCTGAACTCATTGTGTAATTCAATAAATACATTCACAAAGAGAGCAGCGAGCTCGGCCAGAGCTATTCATCGAACTCTTAACTCAGGACACTCGAAAGATTCTTAAAGACTAAATCTTAGTGGTGCAAAGAAACTCTAGGAATGGGCCTAGATTTGCTTAAACCACGAAGCTAGAAGCACGAATTATACAGAGGTTTCCTAGCTTTTCTTCTATCAGTTACTATTTAGGAAGGACCACTAACGCAATGTGTCGACTTCTTTATCTCGCAGGAGATTCTCTTCCGGATTGCGCTCGCACGCTCAACGAGTTTGCGACTGCCTGCAAGAATAGCCGAGAGTTCCAGGGGCACGGATACGGCATATCGTGGAAGACTAAAGCAGATTCACACTCGCATCACCGCATTTGTCCCATCTGGGAGAACTCTCTGCCTTCGTTGGTCGGTGCGCAACAAGTAGTCGCTCATGCTCGCAGCGCTTTTAGGGATGAAGGTATTGTGGTTGAAAACAATATGCCTTTTTTCGCAGACGGCATTACTTTTGCGTTCAACGGCGAGCTACAAGGGGTCAGGATAAGAGAACAGGGCAGAATCGGCGCAGAGAAGATCTTTAATGTGATTCGCAGCTGCTACCAAGGCGATTGGGGGGCGGCACTACGTGACGCCATGAAGCTCATCACCAGTCGCACACGTTATGTGCGCGCCATGAACGTCCTGCTTGCCGACGAGACTCGCGCCTATCTGTACTCTGACTTTTCTGAAGCTCCAGAATATTTCACTTTGCACGTCCATAAAGGTAGAGAGCTTGCCGTCTGCTCTGAGGTTTTGCCTTCGCTCAGTGGATGGGAACAGCTACCAAGAAGGACTGTGGAGGTATTTACCCGATGATGATTGTGAAAATCGGCGGAGGTGCCTCGATTAACCTCGAAGAGATTGTTAAAGACCTCGCCCAATACAAACAGCCTTTTTTGGTAGTGCACGGCGCCAATGCCTTAAGGGACAGCCTTGCCAAGAAGCTTTGTACCACCATAACCACGCTCGAATCCGCCTCAGGAATTTCGAGTGTTCAAAGTGACGAAGAACTAATCGACTTGATGTGCATGTCATACGCCGGGCTACGCAACAAGCGCTTAGTGGAGCTCTTTCAGCGTCACGGGGTAAATGCGATTGGTCTCTCAGGTATTGATGGCCAGCTTATTCGCGGCGAGCGAAATGCGGGAATACGCGTGCGGCAGAATGGCAAGACCATTATGGTGCGAGATTTTTCGGGCAAACCACGATCAGTCAACCAACAGCTGCTTCAAATGCTTTTAGACAATGGGTACGTGCCTGTTATCACCGTTCCCATTCTCGATGCGGATGGTTATGCTATTAATTCGGAAAATGACGACATCGTCGCGTTGCTTCAGGTCGCGTGCAAGGCGGATACCGTAGTGCAGTTTATTGAAGCTCCAGGTTTTCTGAATAATGCAGAAGATTCTGGTTCAGTCATTGCAAAACTCACTCGCTCTGAACTTGCTGCGCGTGAAAGCACCGCACAGGGTCGCTTTCGTCGTAAGCTAATGGCAATTTCGCGTCTGCTGACTACGTCCGAGTCTAAAGTGGTGATTGCGGATGGTCGCGTGACAAATCCGCTTCAGCGCGCGCTTGAGGGCCAAGGCACTGTTATTCAATAGGTAGGTATTCAAAGGGCGATGAGCAGGAACTTAGTAGACCTATGGAGCTTCTGAACAACCAATGTTTCTAACTTCGTGCGCTTATTGGGCTTCGTGGTTTAATCAAATTTAGGGCGATTTCTAGGCTCTGTTTGCACCACCAAGACCACTAAGATTTAAATTTTCAACGATTTTCAACTTTAACAGGCTCTCCCATGGTTAACGCTGCCGAACTCTCCGATCAGTATGAGCTTGCGATTTACCCTAAGCGTGGAATCACGCTTGTCCGTGGTGAAGGATCGCGTCTGTGGGATAGCGCGGGTCGCTCATACATTGACTGCTCTTCCGGTTCCGGCTCCATAAATGTCGGGCACTGCAATCCTGAGGTAGTGGAAGCTATTTGCGCACAGTCGCGTCAACTACTGAGCTGCACCGGGATATTCCACCACCAGGCACGCTCCGAGCTGTTTGAGCTGCTGGCCTCGCTCGGCCCTAAGTCACTGAATCGCGTTTTTCTCTGCAACTCAGGGACAGAAGCAATCGAGGCCGCTATTAAGTTTGCGCGGGCAAGTACGCGGCGCACAGATTTCATTGCCGCAGTGCGTGGTTTTCATGGCCGCAGCATGGGCGCGCTAAGCGCCACGCATAATCCAAAGTACCGCGAAGGCTTTGAGCCATTGGTTCCTGGGTTTAAGCACGTGCCCTTTAACAACTTAGAAGCTTTCAGTAATGCCTGCGATGACAAGGTGGCAGGTGTTATTCTTGAGGTGGTTCAAGGTGAAGGCGGGGTTTATGTCGCAGACCAAGAGTACTTGCAGCAAGTACGTAAAATTTGCTCTGAGCGGGGAGCTCTGTTGATTCTAGACGAGATTCAGACTGGGTTTTGTCGCACGGGTTCTATGTTTGCTTTTGAACAGTATGGGGTAGAGCCTGACATTCTGTGCCTCGCAAAATCCATTGCAGGTGGCGTTCCAATGGGCGCGGTGCTTTCTAACTCAAAAGTATGTTTGGACATTGGGCAGCACGGCACGACCTTTGGAGGAAATCCGCTTGCCTGCGCCGCCGCTCTCGCCACTATCCGCTATATGCAAAAGCATGATCTTGCAGCTACTGCCTCTAAGAAGGGAAAGGCCTTCGTAGAGCAACTACGTGCCTTGAGCTCTCCTAAGGTGAGAGAGATTCGAAATCTAGGACTGATGATTGGCTTGCAACTAAAGGAAAAGAGCACCCCCTATATCGCAAAGCTTATGGAACGAGGCGTGCTTGCGATTCCGGCCGGACCTACCGTGATTCGCTTCCTGCCGCCGCTTACCATCAGCGCAGAGGAGCTCACGGAAGTGGCCAAGTTGACTGGAGAGGTTCTCGCAGAAAACTTCCAAGAAGTCGCCAATCCAGAGTAATGTAAAGACCACTCTACCGGGTGATCACACATCGCTCACGCCGCATGGAAATACACATGCGTAACGCCTGGATTCTTGGTGTCTCTTGCAAAATGCGCCACAGAAGGTAGCTGAGGCAGAAGCCCGTCTAGCGCATCCATTATCTTTCCCATTCCTACGCCGTGAATTATCGAGAGTCTAGAAAGCCCCGCAAGCAGTGCTCGGTCTATGGCTTCTTCAGTCTTCAAGAGCGCTTCATGAACACGGAGTCCGTGGAGATCTATCGATTCTGGCGTATGTCTTGAATCGGCTACTAGAGTGTATGGCTTGGATCGCGTGGTGGTCTCTTCCTTCTTTGAAGTTGGCGCACTAAGTTCAACCTCCGACATTCTGGCACGCATCCGTACCGAGCCCACCAACAGCTCGACCCAATCTCCGCTCACTTTCTCGACAATACCGGTCGTACGAGTACGTCGAAGTTTTACGGTAGATCCAACAGGAGGTGATGTCATGATGAGCTATGAACTCTCTTAGGCGCCTAGCCGAAGATATAGCCCAGAAAATCTAGGAGATAACCAAGCCGAAGCGCTCAAAACGCGAAAGGCTGGCTTTTCTTCCTCAGTTTGCCGTTTTTGTCCTCTCCCCCGCCCACCCTTGGTATTGCCTTAGAACCCGCCCAGAACGCCCTCAGGCGATAGCAAATATCCCTCAATCCAGATAGTTTTAGGCGTCTCCGTAGGGGGCAATCGACCGCACAGAGTCCTTCGGGGCTTTCGGCAGTGTTTTCCAGTAGAATTTTAAACTTTTGGTCTAAATTTTTGGTTCCATGCAAGAATTCGCCTCTCCCGCTGAAGTACAGTCAGAAGCTTCTCTAAGACGTACGTTCGCCATCATCAGTCACCCCGACGCCGGTAAAACCACTCTGACAGAGAAGCTGCTGCTTTACTCAGGCATGCTGCGCACCGCAGGCATGGTCAGAGCGCGCAAGGGCGGAAAGGCAGCCAGCTCGGACTGGATGGCGATGGAGCAAGAGCGCGGTATCAGCATCACCGCCTCGGCAATGCAGTTTCAGTACAAGGGCCATGTCATTAATGTACTCGACACTCCTGGTCACCAAGATTTCAGTGAAGACACCTACAGAACTCTGACCGCCGCAGACAGCGCCATCATGGTGATTGATGCTGCCAAGGGTGTCGAAAACCAAACGCGAAAACTGTTCGCCGTGTGTCGCATGCGTGGCATTCCAATTCTTACCTTTGTGAACAAAATGGATTTGCCTGGTCGAGATCCTCTGGACCTCATGACCGAGGTCGAGGAAGCGCTTGGCATTCAAGCAACTCCAATGAACTGGCCAATCGGATCAGGACGCTCATTCGTCGGTGTCGTAGAGCTCGCGACAAAGACTGTTCAGCTCTTTAGTCGCTCTCAACAAGGTGGTGCTCAAAAGGCAATCGTTGAACAGATAGCACTCGACCAGCTCGCTAAAGTGGAACGAATCGATTCGGACGTGCTCGCCAAAGCTAAAGAAGATCTTGAACTTCAAGAAGCTGCGGGAAATACCTTTGATAACGAAGCGTTCCTTGCGGGAAAACTTACTCCTGTTTTCTTTGGATCAGCGCTCACTAACTTCGGTGTAGAGCCATTCTTTGACAGTTTTACTGCGCTCGCTCCTAGCCCTCGCTCTTATGTAGCAAACCTTGCCCCAGAGAATCGCGGAAGGGGCTTGGGCGAAGTTGCCACTGATCAGCCTGAAGTGGTGATTGACCCTGCGACACACGCCTTCAGCGGATTTGTATTTAAGATACAAGCCAACATGAATTCTAAGCATCGCGACAGCATGGCGTTCATTCGCATATGCAGCGGACGCTTTGAACGCGACATGTCGGTGAAGCATCATCGCCTCGGCAAGGAAGTTCGCCTCTCTCGGGCCTACAGCTTGGTGGCTCAAGACCGCAACACCACTGACATCGCTTATCCAGGTGATGTGGTTGGAGTCATCAACCCAGGAGCGTTTGCTATAGGCGATACTATTTCCCTCGAAGGCGGTTTCAATTTTAAGCCAATGCCAAGTTTTCCCCCGGAAGTAATCGCCCAGATTCGGCCGCTGGATGCACTTCGACATAAATCATTCATCAAAGGCATGGAGCAGCTCAGCCTTGAAGGCGCCGTCCAAATACTGCGCTCGTTCGAGCAACCTGAGGGCACGCCTTATGTCGCTGCCGTTGGCCAATTGCAGTTCGATGTACTGAAGTTTCGATTAGAGGAGGAGTACGGGGTTAAAACCCAGCTCGACCTTCTCCCCTATCGCTTTAGCTCATATCTGGTAGGGGGAAATCCTCGCGATCTACGCCGCCCGCAAAGCTCCTTTATGGCTCTCGATGCCAAGGGGCGCGTGGTCATATTGTTCACAGGCGAGTGGGAGAAGAACTTCATGCTGGAACGAAACCCGGATATTCAACTGATCGATTTTGTGAATACATGAGGCTTGCCATCGGTATGGGGCTTAAGAGCTACTTTTAGTGTTATCAGCGGTTTTTCCTATGCAAAACTGCAATTTCTGTCTCAAAATAGTGTCTAAGCTATAGCCTAGTAAGTAATGATTAGAATTGATTCCAAATGAAAAGTTCAGAGATTCGCCAAGCCTTCATTAAGTACTTCAGTGATAACGGACACACCGAAGTGCCCAGCTCGTCCCTTGTCCCTCACGACGACCCTACGCTCATGTACACCAACGCCGGGATGAATCAGTTTAAGGACTGCTTTCTCGGCGCCGAAACTCGCCCCTATCGCCGCGCCGTGACCTGCCAAAAAGTGATGCGTATCGCGGGCAAGCACAACGACTTTGAGAACGTCGGCGTCACAGCGCGCCATCACACTTTCTTTGAAATGCTCGGCAACTTCTCCTTCGGCGACTATTTTAAAGCAGACGCAATAAAGTACGGCTGGGAGTTTGTGACTAAGGTATTAGGCATCCCCGCTTCAAAGTTGTGGGTAACGATATTCGAAAAGGACGACGAAGCGGGAAAACTTTGGGCCGATTTAACTTCGGTCGACAAACAACGCATTATCCGTCTTGGCGAAGCCGAGAATTTTTGGACCATGGGCGACACTGGCCCCTGTGGTCCGTGCACCGAAATTCATTATTTCTGCGGTAGCGATGAATCTAAAAACACCGAAGCTATGCTTAAAGCGGGCGATTCGAGCTTTCTTGAGATTTGGAATCTGGTGTTCATGCAGTTCGATCGCAACGCATCAGGAAAACTAACCCCCCTCCCGAAACCGTCAGTAGACACCGGCATGGGGCTCGAGCGGGTTGCAGCCGTCTTGCAAAACGCGCGGTCCAATTACGATTCAGACCTTCTGCGACCGATCATTTCGACCTGTGAATCATTGAGCGGGCATCGCTACGAAGGTTCGCGTTTTGACGCTCCTCATCACGGCGCAGATACGCAATATGTGCACGACGTAGCCATGCGCGTAATCGCCGACCATTCCCGCGCAATGGCAGCTATTATCGCTGACGGTGTGCTGCCAGGCAGTGACGGTCGCGCATATATCCTAAGGCGCATTATGCGCCGCGCTATTCGTCATGGACAAAGTCTTGGGTTGAGAGAGCCCTTTCTTCGTGCCACCACAGGAACAGTTATTTCAATTCTTGGGGATACCTACCCTGAGCTCTTACAACGAAGAGATGTGATTGAGCGTGTAGTAGAAGCCGAGGAGCGGAAATTCCATGAAACTCTCGACTCAGGCCTCGGAATCTTAAAGCGCGAAGTTGAGAAACTTAGTTCTTCAGAACAGTTTCCTGGTGCGACGGCATTCTTGCTGCATGACACTTACGGATTCCCCTTGGACTTAACCCAAGATGCACTGAAAAGCTTTGGGCGCACGATAGATGTCGCAGGTTTTGAAGAGCAGATGCAGGCTCAAAAATCTCGTTCAAGAGATGATCGCAAGAGTCAGAATTTAAGCTTTTCAACTCTTCAAATTACAGTCGCGCCGACCAAATTTCTTGGCTACGACTCGACTGAAGCTGAGTGCACACTGTTGCAGCACTTCCCGGGCGCGACTGCTGACGAGTGTGCCCTTGTTTTTGACTCTACTCCGTTTTATGCCGAGTCCGGCGGACAGGTCGCAGATACTGGCTCTATTGCCTTCGGCTCGGGGAAGGCTGCCGTTACTTTAGAGGTCATTGACGTTCAAAAAGTTCAAGATAAGTTCTTTGTACATTACTGCAAGGCAGCGATAAGCACCGCGGTAGATTCCCTTCTGAACAAGAAGGCTCACTTAGTTATAGATACGGCGCGCCGCAACGAGATTCGCGCTCACCACTCTGCAACACATTTAGTACACGCGGCGTTACGCAAGGTGCTCGGCACTCATGTGAAGCAAGCAGGATCTAAGGTTGATGACTCGAGTCTCCGTTTCGATTATAGCCATTTTGAGCCGGTGACTTCGGTTCAACTTTCTGAAATTCAATCGATAGTTAACGCTGAGATTCGAGAGAATCATGCCGTAGTCACCAAGGAAATGCCGGTTGAAGAAGCCATGAAGTCAGGAGCCATGGCGTTGTTTGGCGAGAAGTATGGCTCTCATGTGCGTGTGGTTCACATCGGACCGCGCTCACTTGAATTGTGCGGAGGTACTCACGTAACCCGTAGCGGTGATATCGGGTTTGTTACGATTGCGCACGAGGCGGGTATTGCTGCAGGCGTCAGGCGCATCGAGTGCTTGGCAGGCCGCGCTGCATACGAAGCGTTGGTACACGATCAACAAGGGCAAGAGGCACTCGCCTCTTTACTCAAAGGAAGTCGAGAGCAGATTCTGGATAAAGTAGAAAAGCTGCAGTCACGTGTGCGCTCGCTCGAAACTGAGCTTGAGCAAACTCGGGGCAAGCTGGCGGCCAGTGCTGTTGATGACCTCGCCAAGGAAGTTCACACCACGCCTAAGGGCATTAAAATCATCAGCCGCAAAGTTGAAGCCGCCGATAATGACACTCTGCGGAGTATGGTAGACAAGTTAAGAGTGAGCATTGGGTCGGGAGTGGTTGTGCTTGGTGCCCCTCAAGGGGATGCTTGTGTAATTGTGGCTGGGGTCACGTCGGACTTGACGGGCTCTGTACACGCTGGAAAGCTAATTAAAGCAGCCGCAGAAGTGGGTGGTGGTAAAGGTGGCGGACGCCCAGATTTCGCTCAAGCGGGCGGCGTGAACCCCGCGCAACTATCCGCATCTTTGGCAAAAATATTAGAGATGCTTTCTTAGACTAAAAGGGTAAGGATTGCGTAGTGGCAGGAACTAGCTCATCAGGATCGAAATCAAGTAAACCGCGTTCAGGACAGCTGTGCGGTGATGAGCGAGGAGTCCACGTCGCTTTTCCAAACCCCTCAACCCTTCAGACATTGGGCGGAGAGCAGGATTCTAATTTTCGAATTATAGAGAACGAACTAGGCGTCAAGATCGGCCGCGACGGTGAGGGTCTCATTCTTTCCGGGCAAGACTATGAAGTCGATCTCGCTCAGGATCTACTTGCACAGCTAAGAGATCTCATCGACAAAGGCGAAGTGCTTTTCAAAGGTGATCTTGAAAGAGCAATTAAAATGCTTTCGGGCGATAGGAAGCTTCGTCTCGAAGAGCTTTTTAGAGACCAGGTAAAAGTCGCTGGTCGAAAGCACAGTATTACCCCAAAAACTTTTCAGCAGAAGAATTACGTCGAGGCAATTAAGGCTCACGACATCGTTTTTGGTATTGGCCCCGCGGGTACGGGAAAGACCTATCTCGCCATGGCAATGGCTGTAGCCGCACTCGCCCAAAAGGAAGTGAAACGCATTATTCTCTGCCGCCCTGCGGTTGAAGCCGGCGAGAAGCTAGGGTTCCTTCCAGGGGACTTGGCCGAGAAAGTTAACCCTTACCTTCGCCCTCTGTATGACGCGCTTCACGACATGGTGGACTTTGAAAGGGCCAAAGAGCTAGTTGAGAAGGGGGTAATTGAAGTTGCGCCACTGGCCTTTATGCGCGGTAGAACACTTTCAAACGCTTTTGTAATTTTAGATGAGGCGCAAAATACCACTCCGGTTCAAATGAAAATGTTCCTTACTCGACTCGGATTCGGCTCTAAGTGCGTGGTAACAGGAGACATTACTCAAATTGACCTACCGCGCGGCCAGGGCTCTGGGCTGTCCGAAGCGGTCAATACTTTGCGCGGCGTTGCCGATATATCTTTCGTATACTTCTCCGACACGGATGTAATTCGCCATCCGGTGGTAGCAAGGATTGTCGCTGCATACGAGAACAAAGAGCGCCTCGAGTCATAGCTTCAAAGATGAGTAATTCAACCCCCAATGCTCCCGCGGCACCAGCGGCATCGACGTCGACTTCGAGTGTGTCTGCGCCAAGCTCTGGGAGCTCTTCCGCTTCTTCAAAAAGCTTTCTCTATTCGGTCACTCTCCACGGATTGTTGTTTGCGTTCGTAGCGGCATTCGCCGGAGAAGCAATGCTGCATCAGTTTTCTATGCAAGAAGTAGTGGGGGCGACTGGGTCACTCGCTGCGGTGGGCAGAGTCGTGACGTTATTCGTCGCCTTTTTCTTTTTGCAGCGTTTTATCGCCATCAGCACTCCCACCTACCACCCAACCGTGAGGGACCTTTCTTCGCTTACCATCGTCGTATTGCTTTCGATTGCGATGATTTGGTTCGGCACTTTAGTGGCTGAAAGCGTTTCTGCCTTCTTTCGTTTCGGGGCCGGGAAATCCGTGAATTCGGTACCTGCCGAAGCGCTGGCATTTGCGATTCCATACGCAGCTGGTGCAATGCTGCTGCAATCGGTCTTGGGCTTTCACTACGGACTGCTCTTTACCCTCACGCTCGCCTTCACTGTGGCAGTATATTCGCCTGCAGCCGGAGTAACTGCACCCTTTGTGCTGGTGACCTGCCTTGTGGGTTGCTTAAGCCTTTCTCAGTTTCGCTCCCGCTCGGCAAACGTCAAAGCCGGCATGCAGATTATTTTAGTTGCTCTTCCTTTTGCGCTCGCTTTCTTTCTTGGAGCCGAGCACCCCGCGCCGTCTGTCGGCATCACCGCTCTTATCGCCACCTTTCTTGGCGGTGTTTTATGCGTATTTGTGGTCTCTGGCTGTGCGCCTCTCATTGAACACTTAGGCGGATACGTTACTGATATGCGCCTGATTGAGATGGCGACATTGGATCATCCACTGCTTAAAGAGCTCAGTGTACAAGCACCTGGAACATGGAATCACTCTACCGTGATGGGCATGATGGCTGAAGCCGCTGCTTCAGAGATTGGCGGAAATCCGGTGCTCTCACGCGTAGGTGCTTATTTTCACGACATCGGAAAAATTAAGAAGCCGCTTTATTTTATAGAGAATGCTCCTCCAGGGGAAAACCGCCATGAGCGCTTGAGCACTTCTATGTCCGCACTGATCATTCGCAGTCATGTAAAAGACGGCATTGAGCTCGCGCGCAAGCAAGGACTGCCCAAGGCGCTTGAAGACATGATCCCCCAGCACCATGGCACTTCACGCATTGAGTTCTTTTATGACAAAGCCATTAAAGAGGCCGAAGAAGCGGGACTCCCGCTTGATTCAGTTGACGAGAGTCTCTACCGCTATCCCGGACCTCGGCCACAGACGCGCGAGGCGGGAATTCTTATGCTCGCAGACGGCATCGAAGCGGCGACAAGAACCCTTTCCGATCCAACTCACGACCGCATTCAAGGGTTAGTGCAGAAGATGATCAATAAGGTTTTTTCGAGCGGCGAGCTGAATGAATGTGACCTTACACTAAAAGACCTTAATAAAATTGCGCGCAGTTTCACCCGCGTGCTCACGGGAATATATCACCAACGCATCGCCTACCATGAGCCTGCCGAGAAGGTAAAAGAGGAGCAGGCCCCAGCCACAAATGGCGAAGCACAGAAGCCAGAGGCTCCATCGGCACGAAAACCTGAGAACCTCAAACGCCTTGGGATGTAGTCAAGGCTGTCGCGCCGACGTGCACCGAATTCTAGAATTGTTTCTGCAAAAACACTGAGGTCAAAGGCCTTTGTAGAGTAAGACGTGGCGCCAGCTCCTCAAACCGAGAGAGCGCTTTAAGGGGATCGTCTCGTCGTTGAATATGGAGCATCGAGATTCTCCTTCCTTGAGCACGTCGTGAGAGAAGTGCCGGTGAAGCAAAGCGACGACCTCAGCCGATGAATGCTGCGCAGTGCGATACACGCGGGGGCGGCATGATGGAATTCATATGCACCTTTTGAGACGAAACCCCCGTTGCGCGTTCGCTGGCATGCACTTCGATCAGAATCCTTCGACACCACACAGACGAGCACCGATCAGTTCTTCGACTTGGTCGGCCTGCGCTCCCGTAATCCGAGGGAGGGCCAGGCGTCGGTCTTTGCCTAACCTGGTTCGAATCGTAAGCGGCGTCGGCACATGCCCTGCGAGAGCGATCACGGCTCGCAGCAGTCGGATGCTAACTCTGGGGTCGAGCGAAAACCACTGAAGCTCTGTCCGAGCTCCCCGAAAGAGACTTCTCGGCTTCTCGGGCCTAAAGAGCCTCCATCCACATCCGTGCGGTCCCGCCAACTGCTCCATTCGCCGCAGAGCAGAATCTTTCTCTCCGGTAGTGGCAATCTGAAAGGCCACGCGATACCACTCTCGCACCACCTCGGCAGAGATGTCCTTCGCTGTATCGCTGCTGCTTGAGGAGATTCTCACGTCCCCTCTGCTCACCATCACGATTGCATTGAGAAGGCTGAGCTCCACTCCGCTGGGAGCTCGTCGCACGAACAGTTCCGGCTTCGGCTTAGCCCTCATTATTCGCGAAACACCGTGGGGACGGATCTCACCGTTGACCTTGCTCCGAGATGACAGGCTTCTGTTCGGACTGAGAAGCACACAATGATCCTCAAATCCACCTGCCCCGATCATCGGGTGGGCGAACCCTGGTCTCACCGAGACCTGAACGGCGACACTCGCCTTGTCAGTCCTTCGCGTCCCCTTTGGAAGAACCCCAACACTCTTTGCTGCGTCCATGTTGCACTCCGATCTGGATTTTGAAGCGGGCGACGAACTGAACAAAAAGGAGAAGCCACATGGCTTCTTAAAACCTTGTTCCATCATCCGCACCTCGCCGACAGTTTCTCACTCTCGGCAAGGTGCGCAGAATCACAATCTACCAAATATTGATGCCCAATCAGGCACTTATGAGAGAGCGAAAGCTAACATTAGTCTAATAATTGAAACAAGAGCACCAAAGGTACGAGGCTTATGGAACGGCAAAACGAGCCAAATTTACTGCGATTGCTGCTGTGGGGGTGAAGTTGAAATGGAGCACAACTCTCAGAAGATCCTAGCGTAATTTCTTAGCTGCCGTGGTGGTACCTGAAGATATTTTAAACACAGGGGTCACGGTGGACTCAGAAGGTAGAAGAAATTTCCTCCCGCTTTGATCCTCTGAGCCATCAGTGGTGAAATGGAAACTGAAAAGACAATCAGCTCAGCGCAACGGCAAATTGAGCTTCTCGCGCAAACGCAACGCCAGGAACTTTTCGCTCTCACGAATTGTGCCATCCGCTTGTGCCACTTTAATGAGCATGTCGAATAGGTGCTCACGTTGCTCGCTATCAAAGGCGCGATTTAGGTCGCCAATAAACTGATCAAAGTGGGCCTCCTCCGTTGCCAACAACGCCGCGGCATCTAGATACTTCACAGAGGCCTGACCCACTTCATGAAACTCGCTGTTCAGTCCTCTAATGATTTCTTGAAACTCGGCACGACTCATCGCGCCATCTGCACGAGCCATCTGAAAAAGAAGCAGTGCGACGCAAACCTTAAGACGCCTTGGTGCAGGCACGCCATTTCTGTCTAACTCGAGAAACGTCTGCGCTAACGTGATTTCACGGTATTTTTTATACACACATCACCCTACTCGGGAGGTTGCTCTCGAGTCCTACAAAGATGTGGCGCTTCCTCATCGAGCGATTGCCGGTAGAGGACACACCCTTTCATGAACTCGGGCCACTCAGGAACGGTTGGCTTCTGGGCTGGGGGCTCTGGAAGGAGCGCATAGAGCTCAGGATGATACCAACACAGATTGTGTCCAGTGCTATCGCGATGCTCGCGAATGGCGGCCCTAAGCTTCTGCAGCTCGGCAACTAACTCTTCCTTAGACATGGTAAGAAGATCTTCATCCATATTAAGCGCTCTCTCGATGTCAAAACTTACTAGCCCCCGGATGTCGCTGCCTCTCACGCCCGAAACATCTCCACGTGCGGGATATCATCCTCTAAATACACCTCAGATTCGGGCACAAATCCAAAACTTTCATAGAATCGCACTAAGTATTCCTGGGCACTTATTCGAAGGCCTTTTCCTGCGAATAGCCGATCAGCCTGGCGTAAGCCTTCGGCCATGAGAGTTCGCCCAAGACCAGTTCCACGAAGGGCGGCTCTCGTTATAACTCTGCCAATGGATGGCTCAGCATACTTGCACCCGGGATCTACGATACGTAAATAGGCTCCCAACTCATCTCCTACCCAGGCTAATAGGTGCCACGAAATTCGGTCATATTGGTCTGGGTCCTGATAGACACAGTTCTGTTCAACAACAAATACCTCTGATCGAGCGGACAGAATCGAGTGCATATCAGATGCGCTTAGTTCTGATATGCGGGCACATTGAAAGCGCACATCAAGCTCACTCATTTCCTAGTCTCGCTCCCCTGGATTTGGTCAAGGTATAACTGCTGGCAAGAACCCAATGTCAGCGTTTCCTTCGCTATCAAAGGAATATGTACCCATTAGGCCTGCATAGCCTCGTATGTTGGTGAGTAAGTACTGGCGAAACCCATCGCTATCGAAAGGTGAGCCTGTATCGAGATACAGCTGAAGCATATCGAGCGCATCAACGGTTCCCGCGGTATGGAACGTGATGGCAGGTAAGGCTCCATGATCGGATTTGAATTCTTCTAGAAACTTCTTCAACCGATCACTACTCTGATCATAGGCTGGAGCCATATAATGAACGCCTTTGAGCGCGCCTTCAGCCACCGACTGGGCGTCAGGATTGTCCGCAGAAAGGAAATTGGTATGAACTTCGAGGGCTTTCTCCCCTCTGAGCTGCTGCAATTGTTTGACAAAAATTCCAAATGCCACCCCCGTCTGAGTTGACATAAACAACGCCTGTGGCTCTGCATGCTTGATTCGCACAATCAACGAACGAAAGTCTGTCGTGTCGGGAAGGAACTCCTCTTCCACCACCAGCTGACCTCCTCCGGCAAGGAAACGCTCTTTAAAGAACTTGGAAATATCAGTGGTGTACTCCGTCTGTTCGGTCACCAAGGCAACACGCTTAAAACCACGCGCTAATAACAGGTCGGCCTGCTGATACCCGTTTAGAATGTCACTGTTCCCGATGCGGAAAATGTAGGGTCCCGCAGAATCGATATTCGACCCACCGGTGAGCGGTGTAATGAGGACCGTCTTGCTCTTATTGATTAGCGGGGCTGCAGCTAGAGTTCCATTTGAAGTGGTTCCGCCAATTAAAAGACTGACACGATCGCCCTCTATCAATCGGCGATACGCTGCTAACCCATCAACGCTGCTTTTCTTTGCATCCTCGTATTTGAATTTAATCGGGTGGCGGAGATAGCGTTTCTCATAGGTTTCGATAGTCTTTTGAATATTGTCCCCAATGATTGCAGCGTCCCCCGTCAGGACAGTGGCCACTCCGACCGAAACTCCAGAAACGTCTTCGGCAAATGCGCCAACTGGCACCAAGAAGAACGCAATTATTCCAGCAACAATTTTACGCATCACCATCGAGGAGCCTCCACAAGCGCAGATTTCAGCTACAAACAGAAATCAGAATTCTTCTTCAGTTCATTTAAGACTACTCTCGAGTTAATCAGTGAGTAAATCAAAAACCAAAGTCGCCCTCGGCGCCAGCAAACTGAGGATGCGTTCGAATCGCTTCAAGCAGGGATACGTCAGCATTCCCGAAGGGCTGCTTGGCGTCGCTTCTCTCCCAGCGCTCTAACCACTTCGCCCCGAGTAAACTCGCAGGCTGCCACTGCTCGCGAGCGTTCTCATTATAAGCGATGGTGGTCTCTTGTTTTGGACCTGTAGCGATTCCTGCACCTACATACCATCCGGCTGCAAGCATCGTCGCGCGTGCCGCAGTTGAAGCCGAGTAAGTGAACATGCGGGTGGTCTTCCTGTCGGATGCCCGCAGCACTTGCTTGAACACTTCAATGGCCCACAACTCAGAATCGACCTTATAAGAAAAGGGATCGTACCACACCACCTCGGGGGCAAGGGCTTGCGACATTGTCCCTCGAAAATCTCCCTTCAAAAGAGTCCAAAATATCGGTTTGGTTGGGTGCTGCCATGCGCCATGATTTAGTATTGCGTGCGGGGCGGCGTGTCGAACATGTTCAAACAGTGCCGGCTGCTTGAGCGCCAAGCTCAAAGGATCGGTATCTCGCTCGAAGCTGACTAGTACTATTTTTCGTTTAACCTCAGCGACTCGCTCAAGTTCAAGAATTAGTGTCATCGCATTAGTGGCAGCGCCAAGGCCCACATCCCAGATGACGAGTTCTTCCCCGGGAGCTTGCGCGCTTTCAAGCAATTGCGACTGCGCAATATAGAGAGCTCGAGCTTCCTCTCCAGGGTTCACCACCGAATGCATCACTTCCCCAGATGAGATCTGCTTAATACTTCCATAGCCAGATGGATGCGATACGATCTCGTAGTCGCCGAGTAGGTTCGAAGCTGCCCGTTTACGAATCTTTGGACGCGCCGCCGGAAATTCCTCTTCTCCTACAACAATTCGGTCTTTGTGCGCGAAATAGAATTCCCGAAACGCCCCGGCGAGAATGCTCTGGCGCATATTGGCCATGAAGCTCTTGTAGAAGCTTAAGTTATGAACCGCGCAGAGTTGGTGTACCAAGAACTCCCCTGAGCGTATTAAGTGATGGAGGTATGCTCTGCTAAAGCGTTCACAGGTTGAGCACTGACAAGCCTCATCTAATTTTCGCTCACTGCTCTTGAAAATGCCGCGCCTTAAGTCCACTTTCCCCATTGAAGTGAAACACACTCCTTGCTGAGCAAAGGCAGTCGGTATGATGCAGTCAAACATGTCGACTCCGCGCTTCACTGCCTCCAGCAAATCAATGGGGGTACCGACTCCCATCAAGTAGCGCGGTTTATCAGTCGGCAACAACGGCGCGGTATGCTCCACCATGTCTTCCCGCTCGGCTCTCGTCTCCCCGACTGCGAGTCCTCCAATGGCATAGCCGTCAAATGGAATATCGCAAATCTGCTGAGCACTTTCACGCCGAAGGTGAGGAAAACAAGCGCCTTGCACAATGCCAAATAGCGCTTGAGCACTTGAGCCACGCGCAGCGAGACTTCGCTTAGCCCAGCGCGTCGTCAACTCAAGGGCCTTTCTTGAAGTCGCTTCGTCCGAAGTTGCGTCGATGCAATGGTCGAGCACCATCATGATGTCGCTTCCAATGGCCTGTTGAGTCGCAATACTCACTTCGGGAGTAAGTAAAATCTGCACGCCATCAACATAACTACGAAAGCGCGCTCCTTCTTCACTTAAGGTGAGCTGCTTGGAGAGCGAAAAGATTTGAAATCCTCCTGAGTCAGTCAGAATAGCTCGTGGCCAACGCATGAAACTATGAATTCCACCTACTTGCCTAAAGAGGTCTGGCCCGGGACGGAGCAGCAAATGAAAGGTGTTCGACAGAAGGACTTGGTATCCCATGTCTTCTACCAGCGCCGTATCAATGCCTCGTAGAGCAGCGCGTGTTGCCACGGGCATGAAGATTGGAGTCGCAACTCTACCATGTGAGGTTGAAAACGTGGCGGCGCGCGCCTTAGACCATGCGTCTGTGGCTTCAAGTGTAAATCCTAAGCGGGCATTATTTGAGAAACCGGTATTCATTAAGACCAGGAACAAAGAAAGCTAGATTTCTGCTGAGTGAAGCCTATCCAGCTCAAAAAAGGCAAGGTCCTCACTAATCAAATTTTTAAACTCCTGGTTCACCCTCGCTCTAGTCAAGGTAGCCCTCCTCTATCACCTTCTGTCGCATCTCTCCGAACGACACGCTTTTGGCTCCAAGAAGACGCGCCATGCGAAGCAATCCAACATCCCGCTTCACTGCCTTAAAAGTAAATTTTGAAAGGTCAGTGAAAGTATCCTGCAATGCTTTCTGAAGATTAGCTTCCGCTAATTCCTCCCCTGTCAAAGCCGCATCAAAATAGCGCGAGTCGGTTCGTAGGTGATACTTGAATGAGTGTCCGGTCGGAATCTCTAACCCAAAGACCTTTGCAGCCTCAGATGCAAGAGAATCGACCGTCGCTGGCACTCCAAGCACACGGGCCATGAATGCGTCGCCGCCGTCTGGGTCGTCAATGTTCGCCCATCGTCGATTAATCATACGCTCTCGGTTTTCTTGAAGCTTCTCCTTTACTACCTGCTCCACGAAGTAAGCGCTCGCCGATGACTTCGGCTCATAGTCATCGGGGAGAAGGCCACTACAAATATCATGCGCAACAAAGGCCGCTTGTACTTCCCGAACCGTCGCGTCGTGCGGAAGTCCAAGCATAGGCTTTGCAAGTCGAAATACTGCGACATGTCCCTTAATCGCATCGAGATGAGGAGTGTCTCTTTGCAACATGAAGCGGGCGTTACGCATGGCCCAGATCTCTGGCACTACGTCAGAGCGTGTGAGTGGATTGCGGACGAATCGCGTTCCCTCCGCTCCATTTCGAGGAACGGTTAGCGGGGCGTCGTGTGATGCCTTGGGTGAGTAAAATTTTTGCTCGATGCAACATTTTAGAAAATGCCCATCACTATCAGCCGGTTGTCCACTCTCCGTTTTGTGGCGGTTAGCTCCCAGAATCCAGGAAAATTCTGGATCGTAACAAACGCTCTCTGCAGTTGGGTAGCGTCGATGCAACTCTCTCTCAATCACTCCGCATAGTGCAGATGACCCGCTGCGAATAGGCAAGCCTGTGTCAGTGAGTATGCCTTTCAGAAAGTCGCTGAGCTGCGGATCCTTTGTATTCCGAAGATCGCCGAAGAACTGAAACGAGTCTACCACCAAATCCAACAGCTCCACGGTGTATCGAAGATTTGGGTATTCGTTCAGAAGGCTACGCAGAAGCGCTACTCCCTGCGATTCAGTGATGTTCAAGTCCTCCCGATCAATGGTGCGCCGCACTTGATTGCCTGGACTCGAGAGCTGCTCATCCTGGTGCCGCGGAATAAACCACTCTCGTGCATTTTTTAGCATCTTTTCCGTTTCTGTCGTTGATTTATCAATCACCACAGCAATGTCTTCACTGTTAAATCCATGTAGAAAATAGAGCTCCGTCATTAATTGATCTTGGGGCTCCATGTCGCCAAAGAGCACTCTTAGGGTCTCCGCATTGTATTCCTCAAGCCGGAGTTGCCTTTCTAATTCGCGGACCTCCAAGCTTCGCTCAGAGATCGGTACTTCGCTGATACTCGCGCCAGAAGATCCTTCTAAAGCTGCACCAACTGTGAGATCTAAATCTTTAAGTAATTCCGCCTCCTCGATCGATGACTCTTCGAGCGTTTCGAACGCCGGGCACTCAAGCTTTTCCAGTTCGTCAATTTCCTTGGATCCCGAACGCACCAAAGAGGAGATCCTCTTCATTATATCTTGTTCCGACATGCGCAACTCGGAGACGCTCTCATCCGTGAGTGCAAGCACAAAATGGGCGATCGGGTCCCCGTTTCGAGGAGAATAAGCCTGAACCAGTGTGGGTAGCCGAGCCTCACACAGGACGCGCGCCTTACCTGCCTTGCTAAATGCACGGATTTTTGAAGTCACCTCGACTACCGTGCATACCGGATCAGTGATCGCAGATACAAACTGACTTAGCGCTTCAGGCGAGGCTTGAATGGCCTTGCGACTTGAATCGTTCAACAGCATCTCAGCCGCCTGTGACAAAGAGAGTTTTACGAGGGGATTTCTGCCTGCTTCATTTTTCACAGCGGCAGGAAGGCCCGGTAGTGTCTCGGTCGAGCGGTTTGATTGTGTGGCGTCTATGTGAGGATTCATCGCCGAACGAAGTTACCACCATGTCGATCCCTAAGAATGCTCTTTGGGATGTTCAGGCCGCCTGTCAGCGCGTGTCTCGTTCGTTTGGATCGAGCGCGAGTGCGCCTGTCGGGCTCTCAACCTATTGAATTAACAGCTGATTAAGTCGCGTAAGTCGCCTCACTGTCCGAGCTGGTTCCTAAGTTACTTTCTAAGTCCGGCTCGCGATAACCATTCAAGACTATGCCAATCGGGCCAAACCCGTTCCCATCGTGGATACCTCTATGCCAACCTCAACTGCAGCAGCAACGGCGACTCCACGAGATCCAGCAGCGAGCACCCTTTCGGACGCACAGATTCTCGCCATCCCCGCACGTGATTGGACAGTCCTAAGATCCAGTCCATCAAGTGGTGATGTAGACTACCGAGCTACCACACTTGCTGCTCGAGTGGATGGAAAAGAAGCCCGGCTCGTCGCAACCGATTATTCCTATAGAGATGGCCAGCGGCCTGACGAGCTTAGTTCAGCGATGGGACAGCATCACTGGAACTCCAAACATCCGCTATTTGATAAAATAGCCTCAGCAATCGTTTCTGATACGGGCGCGACTCTCACCGCGAGGAACAAAGAAATTCACGCGCTGGTCTCTGGAAGTGTTCCCGAGCAATGGGAGAAAGGCCCGCGCTCTGAATATATGGGCGGAGAGTTTAACTTTGGGGGAGTACGTCGATCGTTCTGCGCGCGCGCGGGCGGCAACAACATGATCAATTGCGAAGCTGGTTTCGTCGGGCGTCTTGATGGCGTATCTGTCTTTGCTCAGAAACTAGCCGGCGAAGAGCCAACAGTAGAACTCGCGGTTAGTCGTGGAGACTACAGTAAGGTAATGCGTCTTGAGGGTTCAGAGGCCCAAGCGCTATTCGACGCAATCACTAGTCACTGTAAATAGAGATCAGAACCGGCAGTACTGAACACTACATACCTTACACCTTCATCATATACCGCATGAATCAGGGTAATTCTGGCCGGTATCAAAGTGATGTCGGTTGACGATCGGGGGACTACTCCCCCGCAACCTCTACCTTAAGGTGCGGAAACAGAATCACTTCTCGAAGCGTCTTTGAATTCGTGAGCAACATGACCAATCGGTCAATACCAATCCCCTGCCCTGCGGTCGGCGGCATGCCGTACTCAATCGCCTTTAAGAAATCTTCGTCTACGTCGCAGGCTTCTTCGTCGCCCTTCTCCTTTCGAGCTGCTTGAGCCTCCATACGTTCGCGCTGGTCAACTGGATCGTTCAACTCTGAAAACGCATTCGCCATTTCCATGCCCGCAATAATTAGCTCAAAGCGATCGACCACTTTGGGGTTCTTGTCGTTCTTGCGTGCGAGCGGCGAAGTAGAGAACGGATGATGCATCACGAATGTAGGATTAATGAGTTTTGGTTCAACCAGCTCACCCCAAACGTCTTCGAGTGTGTGTCCCCAATCTGTCTTGTCCCTCGGCTCGATGTGGTGCCGCGCACAAATGCCGAGCAATACTTCAAGCGAAGTAACGTCAACGTCCTGCGGAATGCCGCCAATCTCATGCAAGGACTCAGTCATGGAGATGCGACGATACGGCGGCGTAAAGTCTACCTGGTGCTCACCGTAAGGAATTTGCAGGGTCCCTAAAGTGTCCTGTGCAAGCTGCACTAAGAGCTCTTCGGTGAAATTCATCAGGTCTTCGTAAGTGGCGTAAGCCTGATAGAACTCAAGCAAGGTGAATTCTGGATTATGCTTCTTAGAGAGCCCTTCATTACGGAAAACGGTCCCGAGCGCATACACGCGCTCAAGGCCGCCGACGATGAGTTTCTTCAGCGGAAGTTCCAGCGCGATGCGAAGTACCATGTCGGTACTAAGCGCATTAAAGAATGTGCGAAACGGTTTTGCCGTGGTGCCACCTTGAGTGTACTCCAGCACTGGAGTCTCGACTTCAAGAAACTGGCGGCTATCTAGAAAGTCGCGGATGAACTTAATAATTCGTGTTCTTTTCCTAAACAGGTCTCTCACTTCTAAGTTAGAGATAAGGTCAACGTAGCGATGACGGTAGCGTGTCTCTACATCAGAAAGTCCATGCCACTTTTCTGGCAAAGGAATGAGCGACTTCGTCAGCAATCGAACGCTCTCAGCGTGCAAACTTGGCTCTCCGGTCTTGGTAACAAAGGGGTAGCCGCGCACCTCAATAATGTCGCCAAGATCGAATGTCTTAAAAGTTGCGTATGAATCCTCTCCGACGTCGTCTTTCTTAACGTAGGCTTGCACCTTGCCGTCAACGTCTAGTAGGTGCACAAAAGTGGCCTTACCCATGACGCGCATTTGCACTATGCGTCCGGCGATGGTGTAGCGAGGCGCTTCTTCTGGAGCAACTGCGGAGGACTCCCTGATCACTCGCGAGGTTGCGGTAACTTTCGCGTCGTTTGGGAACCCAAAGCCCTTCTCCCTAAGTTCGACGAGCTTCTTCATGCGCACGAGCTCTTGCTCGGAACGCCCATGAACAATTGGAGCGGTCTCCTCTACAACTTCTTGATTCGTTCCCACTTCTTGATCCTCGCGCATTCTTACTAGTTCGTATAAACCTGAGTTTCGGATAAGAGACTCAGGTTATAAGACAATCGATTATGGCAAAGGCAGCTCGGGCGGTCCATCGTAGGCGAAAGGGAAAAGGAGCCGCCCCTCTATCCACAAAGCGAAAGCTCAGGCGCAGCTCTAAGTTATTCAGCCGCAGATCATCAAAGGCAACGAAAGCGCCCGTAGCGCGGCGCCCACCAGCGACTCCAAAGTCGCCGTGGGTTGTCGACATCGTTTGTGAGCGAAAAACACCGCCAATCGACCGCTCAGTCTTGCGGCGCCTTATTCAGTCAGCGCTCTACTCCCTTGAGCACCCTGCACCACGCGGCATTCGAACGCGCGGCATGCTGCCATTTCCGCCTAAGTCGGTACGCATCATTTCACTCTCCTTTGTGGGCGATCCAAAGATTCACGAACTGAACCGTTCCTACCGCAAGAAGGACAAGCCTACCGACGTGCTCTCCTTTCCAACCGTCACCCCAAAGGACTACGGAGAGCTGGCGATTGATGAAGTGCAGTACTCTCTTGGGGACATTGTGGTGTCCTTGGATACCGCAGCAGTTCAGAGCCGACGATATGGTTGGAGCCTTGGAGAGGAGCTGATCCGGCTGTTGCTGCATGGGGTGCTGCATTTACTCGGATACGACCACGAGCGAGTAGACCGCAAAGACGCTGAACTCATGCGTCGCATTGAGCGACGCCTATTCGCTAAACATAGAGAGCTTTCGTCCAGCCTCATCAGTAAACGCAAATAGCAGTCTTCTACGGTCTTCCCTTCGCAAACTGGCCTACTTTTGTTACGGTTCGCCTAATGGTCGACCTACTTGATCCGAATGAATGCCGAAATCAACTTGAAGAGCTTCGAGGGCGAGTGGATGCCCTGAGGGGGTTTCTTTGACGTCGCTTCAAAAGAACACCGCATTGCCGAAATAGAAGCCCTCTCTCAACAGTCTGACCTCTGGAACAACTCAGAAAAAGCCGCTCTAATAATGAAAGAGCGCTCGGAAGCTCAAGCGGTCATCTCTTTGTTTCTGCGTCTCGAAGAACTGTATGGCGACTCAGTTGCTGCTCTAGAACTTGGGCGTGAATCCAAAGACGAAGACATGCTGCGCGAAGCCTTTGCGTCTGCCAAAAAACTCGCGCAAGAAATCGAACGTCATGAATTCCTTCGCAAGATGCGAGGCGAATTCGATCGATCACATGCCATCATAGAAATAAATGCCGGGTCTGGTGGCACCGAGGCTCAAGACTGGGCAGAAATGTTGCTGCGCATGTACATCCGCTGGGCGGAGCGCAAAGGATTTGAGCTCGAGGAATTGGACTATCAACCAGGAGAAGGTGCCGGAATTAAGCGTGCGGCGCTTAGCATTCAGGGAGATTTTGCATACGGGTATCTGCGTTCTGAAATTGGAGTGCATCGCTTAGTGAGAATCTCCCCGTTTGATTCCAATGCCAGACGACACACTTCCTTTGCTTCGATCATGGTCACGCCTGAACTAGACGATGATGTTGAAGTTGAGATTGATGAAAAGGATCTTAAAACTGATACCTATCGTTCTTCTGGTGCTGGTGGTCAGCACGTGAACAAAACGGACAGCGCCGTTCGCATTACACATATTCCGACTGGCATTGTGGTGGCCTGCCAAAATGAACGCTCTCAGCACAAAAACCGCGCCCGAGCGATGAAGACGCTCAGGTCAAAACTGTTCGAGCTTCAGCAGCGTGAAACTGCTGATAAGGTCAAATCTATACAGGGTGAGCGAAAAACCATTGATTTTGGTAGCCAGATTCGCTCTTACGTGATGCAGCCCTATCAACTAGTAAAGGATCTCAGAACGGACTTCGAGACCTCAGCCGTAAATAACGTGCTTGATGGAGACATCGACCCGTTCATAGAATCGTATCTGATGAGTGAGCCCTCAAAGAGCAGTTAAGATTTAGTAGAGGGGGCAAGTTTGCGCAGCCACTAGTGGCTTCAGTATCAGTGAAGTCACCCGTTTGACGAAGGCAGCTTACGCGCAAACTTGACCGCCTCTATAATAATATTGCTCTATTTTTGAGGACCCTAGATGGAGCTACTGCCCCATCTAGGGCGAAGATACAAACGGGTAAAGCCGGTGATTTTAGATGATATTAAACGTGAGCTTGAGTCGCTTTGGGGTGCGTTCCCCAAGCGCGAGTTTCATGTTGCCGCACGCCGCAAGAGTGGTCGTGTTGATTTCAAAGGTCGCACGCTCATCGACTTTAGCTCGTGGGACTATTTGAATCTTGCCTCCAACGATCGCGTCAAACGCTGCGCACAAGAGACCATTGCATCTGACGGTGTTGGCACCGCAACACCGCGCGCATCATCAGGCACCTATCGCCCTCACCTGCTGGTTGAAATGCGCCTCAGTAAATTTTTCGGTACAGAGGCCGCGCTGCTTTTTTCGTCGAAGAGCCAAGCAGCGCTTTCTCTGCTCACTTCTCTTGTTGGTGAGCGCGACGCAGTATTTGCAGAAGAGGATATTTTACTTCCTGCCGCTGATGCTTCTTACTTGGTGAACGCTCCGTTCCAAGCTTTTCCACGCGGCGATCTTTCCAGACTTTCCGCTGATCTGCAGAGAGCCTCGCAGTCACGAAGAAAGATTATCGTAGTTGAGTCAGTCTCAGGATCGAGGGGTTCTGTTTTGGAGCTGCCCCCACTACTCGAGTTGTGTGACCGCTACGACGCCTATTTAGTAGTGGATGAGAGCTTCGCAATTGGATGTTTGGGGCTTCGTGGCTCTGGCCTCCTTGAAGAAACGCACGCGATGCGTAATCCCAAAATTCTATGTAATATCAATAGCTTAGAGTGTTTGGCGGGAGTCTCTTTGGGCTCACTTTGCGGCCCTTCTGATCTCACGGCTCTAGTAGCTCAGCGCTCCAGGGCGTTTGGAACGGAATGTTCCCCTGCCCCTGCCCAAGCCGCCGCTTTAACCGAAGCTATCGATCTGGCCGAAGTGATGAGCGTCCAGCGCGTGTTACTTTTAGAGTCTGCACTCAAACTCGATCGTGGGATATCGGAAGTCTTAGGCAGATCCTCCTCTTCACCATCAGTCCCGCTGGTCACGATTCCTTGCGATAAGTTTGGGCGCGCAATGGAGTATGCTGACGCGCTGTTTTCGAAGAATATATTGGTCGACGCCATTCAACACCGCGGACTGCTATCTCAAAGTGGCTCAGTTAGGTTCATAGTCACTCAGGCTATTGATGAACAAGCGATTATCTCTGCAGTTAAGGCTTTCTCTGAGGTACATTCTAGAATCAGACTAGCTAGCTGAGTTCTGGACCTCCTTTCGAATTAGGCAGTTCTTCTGCAAGATGGACGGTACCTCCTATGGCTCCCAAGAAGTAACTCCTTGGCTGAGTCTATTTCTCTGCCCGTCCCGAGTTTAAGGATTCATGCCCTCTCTAGAGCCCACGGAGCCAAAGAACACTAAATTGGAAAATGTTCCACGTGGAACACTTTTCATCTTCAGTTCTCCAGAGGCGCATGATACGAATCTGCTGTGACCACTACTATTGCAATCGCAAATCAAAAGGGAGGCGTTGGAAAAACGACCTCTGCTGTAAGCATCGGGGCCGAACTGGGGCAAAAAGGCATAAAAACTCTCTTGATTGACTTTGACCCACAAGGAAACGCCACAAGCGGCCTTGGAGTTGAGCTTCGAGAAGCCGGCGAAGACCTCTTCGATATGTTCCTCGGCAAATCCTCCCTAGAGAAGATCATTCGTCCGTCAGTGATTCCTGGGCTTGACGTAGCCCCCTCTTCCGCTGACCTGGTTGGCATTGAAATCGAGCTCGGAAAGGTGGCAGGCCGAGAGCTCATATTGAAATCTCAGCTGGAGCTCTTGAAGCGTCGGTATCAGGTAATCCTCATAGACTGCCCTCCCTCTTCCGGACTTCTCTCTCTTAACGCTCTTGGCGCTGCAGAAAGAGTGCTCGTCCCGCTTCAGTCCGAGTACTACGCACTTGAGGGTCTGACCGCCCTGATGAAGACCATTCAGTTCGTTCAACAGACCTTCAATCCAAAGTTGGAGCTACTGGGGGTCTTTCTGACTATGTTCGATGCCCGCACCAATCTTTCCCTACAAGTCGAAGCAGAGGCAAAGCAGTACTTTGGCCCTCTCTTGATGGAGACTAGAATTCCAAGGAACATTCGCCTCTCCGAAGCTCCAAGTCACTCGAAGCCAATCTGTCTGTACGATCCAAGCTCCGCCGGGGCGAAGGCCTACTTAAGTCTTACTGATGAATTTGTAATCCGACTAAATCTAACTTCTGAGAGTAAATCTGTTGCTGCGAATAGCTAACAACATTGGCCTGATAGGGTTTGCCGGAAACAAGCTAGAGCTGATTTCAAATATTACAAAATGTTCCACGTGGAACATTTAAATCTATCGAACACTGTTTGTGGAACAACGTTATGACAGATAGAAAACTCAAAATTGGCGGTAGGACAGCCCTGGGGAGAGGTTTAAGCGCTCTTATTTCGGCTCCGCCGGTCTCAATCACGCCAAGCGTAGAAGAAGCGGAGTCTAATTCGATAGTTGCTGAGCCGACCGCAAATCCGAGTGTCAGTATTCAGAATTCTCAAACTGGGGAAGAAGAGAACAAGGTCATATCTTTCGACCGAGCCGCTTTCGAACGTAACACGACCAACCGCAATGCAGCGGAGAGAGCCCCTAATCAAGAAATTCAAGCCACGTTCGCCGCGACATCAAAGCAGTCGCCGCCGGTTGAATCATCTCAGTCAGGCGACTCACCAAGCCCTTCGTCCGGAGTGAAATACCTAAACACCTCGATGCTGGCGCCGAACCCCAAGCAGCCGCGCCAAGATTTCAGCGATGCAGAACTCTCCGAGCTTGCTTCATCATTAAAAACTGTCGGGCTACTCCAGCCGATCTTAGTGCGTCCGGTTACCCCCGACCCGACGGGCACTTCATCCTCAGCAGTGCGCTATGAAATCGTAGCCGGCGAGCGTCGCTGGCGAGCTGCGCAGTTAGCTGAACTCACACAGGTGCCGGTCATCATTCGAGAACTCTCTGACAGAGAAACTCTTGAGCTCGCGTTGATTGAAAACTTACAGCGCGAAAACCTGAATCCAGTTGAACATGCCTTCGCATACCAACGACTTTCTCAAGAATTTGGCCTAAATCAGGCAGAAATCGCAGAAAGGGTAGGGAAGGACCGCGCCAGTGTCGCCAACTTCATGCGCTTACTGAAGCTGCCCGAAGAAGTGCTCGCACTACTTCGACAAGGCGCTCTGAGCATGGGACACGCAAAAGCTATTCTTTCTCTGCGTGAACCTGCCGCACAAATAAGTCTCGCGCGCCGAGTAATTAAAGATGCTCTCTCAGTTCGCGCACTTGAATCTCTCGTAGCCAAGGTCGTCGTGCTTGATACCGGAAAAAGGAAAAGCGGGGTACTCGATACAGACAATGCCTCATTGTCGAATTCCAACGGAAAGACCTCACAGCTCCGATTTCCCGAAGTAACTGACCGCCTAAGAAGAGTGCTTGGGACTAAGGTTTCAATTTTGCATACGAAGTCAGGTCGAGGGCGCATCGATATCGAGTACTTCTCAGAAGAAGAGCTAGACCGTCTGGTAGATCAGCTTTCGCGTGCGCCTCAGCAGACCTAGGCCTCTCCCCCTCGGGAACGAGGCCTTCGCACATTGGACCTTAAAAATCTTCCATTCGTGACAGGCCTTATCTCTCAAGCAACCGCTAAGACTCACATTTTTAGCCAGTCTCGCTGCCACTTCGATTGATTTTTCGAATGGTAGCAGATAGCCTTTACACGGTTCTATTTGGGCCAGAATGCAGGCTCAGGAGCATACTCCCCGGCTCATTGAGACAGTGGGTCATCGAGACCGTGGGTTTTCTTGGCGAGCGACTACTACCGCCGAGAAAGGAGGCTTTGTCGCTTCTGTATTTTTTCTGTGTTGGTTCGCTTTCTGGCGATTCTATAGTTTGAGTTCTTTAGTTTGAGGACGTGCAGCCATGACCAATTCAACTTCGGGAACTAATTCTTTGAGCAGCAGCTTAACCGCTGGAGGTGCTACCGCGGATAAAGTTGAAGCCTTTTTGGGAAAAGGATCCAAGGTTGTGGGAACTCTAACCTTCTCCGGACCAGTCGAACTTGACGGTTACGTCGAAGGCGAAATCATTTCTCAAGATAGACTGACGATTGGAGAATCGGCTGTTATCAATGCACGCATCACTGGCGCTGAAGTTCTCGTCAAGGGCACAGTCAACGGCGACATTTCTGCAAGCAAGAGACTTTCGCTTCGACGTCCGGCTCGCATTGTAGGAAATATTTCGACCACGAGTCTCAGCATAGAAGAGGGGGTAATCTTCGAAGGCAAATCGACGATGGCCTCAGGCGCAACAGCAAGTGGAATGGGCGCCGGTGCAGCAAAGAGCCTCGATTCCAAGTCCAGTGCAGTAAGACCATTGGGCTCTGAGAAGCTTGGCGCTACGGCTTAGGCTCTTGTTGAAGTAACCGTGCTCACCAAATGCTCGTTAGGATTTGGTGACATTAACCCCTTAGTCAGACGCCCGCCTAGGTGGTGCAGAATCTAAGAGCTCCGTAAGATTTACTTCCAAATAGCCGGAAGCAGCGCGGGAGGCCTGAGGTTGAGAGAATTTAAGAATTGTGTGGCGACTTTGGTCGCTGAAACTAAGGTTGGCGATTAAGCATCGACGACCAGAATTCTAGGGATAGGAATGAACGAAATCCTTAAAATGTTTGACTTGACGCTGATCGACGCGATCATGATTCCGATCGGGTCGCTCATGTTTCTCGTGTTTTGGAGAACTTTCGGGATGGGGGTGGTAAAGCCATTCGCTGACCTGGTTGCCGAACGAGAGCAGGCCACACTCGGCGCCGAGGATCGCTCGAGCGCTGTTCGAGCTGAGGCTAGCGACTTGCGCGAGAACTTCGAGAAGCAAGTCACTAATGCGCGTATAGAGCATTTGAAACTTAAGTTTGAGGCGGTGGCGAAATCTAAGGCTGCGGCTGCTCAGTTAGTGGCACAAGCAGAGTCAACCGCTGAGAAAACGCTTGAGCAAGCCCACGTCCAGGCAGAAACCAAATTGAAGGAGCTCCGCACTCAGGCGATGCGCGAATCCGATGGGCTCGCACAAGCGTTTGCCGATAAAGCGAGAGGTTCGCTGTTGGCGTAGGTTCGCGAGACGCTTCGTCGGAGAACGCAGAGTAATTAAGGAAGACTGTAATTAGCGAAGACCGGCCAGTTACGACTCTTTTCAGCGCAAAAATGCATATGTTGATAAACTCACGAGATCTCTTGAACTACAAAACTTTCCTCCGCGTGATTGCCGCAACTTTTTTTGTATCAGCTTCGCCCGCATTGGCTGCTGGCGGGCACGGGCCAACGCCGCCCCCACCACTTGGAGATTTCGTTGCCGGGCTTGGGGTGTATTATTTCAACTTCGCCTGCTTCTGCCTGATTCTCTTCTTCGTCCTTCGAAAGCCTCTCCGGCTTGCTTTCGCCGCACGTCGCTCTGCAATTGAAGAGAAAGTGCTCGCAGGTGCAAGAGCTCTGGCTGCTGCAGAAGCTGAGCTGCAAGAAGCCAAAACCCTATTAAGTTCAGTTCGCTCAGAGCTAGAGCGGGTCGCTACAGAGATCAGCGCCGAGACCGTTACTGAAATAAAAGTTATTGAACAGGAAGCGAAGCTTAAGGTGGAGCGCATCGGGCGATTGGCTCAAGATTCCGCCGCGGCTGAGCTGCGCGCCATGGAGTCAATGGTGCGTGAAGAGCTGATTGAGTCGGCATTGCTGCTGGCGCGCGAGCGTCTCGTTCGCGAAAACTCTCTTCAGGCGGACCAGCAATTTAGAGATTCGACCGCTCGAAAAGTAAAAGCTCTGATTCCTAATCAGCCAAATCAAATGATGCAGTAGCGGATTGGGGCGGTTTAAAGAGCGAGAACTTAGAAAAGATTTAGTGGGGCTTTGACGTGGCAAAGAGTGTGGGAAGAATAGCAAAACGGTATTCCAGAGCGTTATTCGAGCTCTGTAAACCTGACGAGCTTGAAGGTCGTCGTGATGCTCTGTCTCAGCTCGTTCAGATTGCTCAAGAACACAAGCAGTTAAGAGAAGCTATGGCCAACCCTGCGGTTTCGCCCTCCGCGCGCGCTGCGGTTGCAAAGGATGTTGCTCAACTGGTGCGCCCTGGAGACGCAGTCTTCGCAAATTTCCTTGCCACCATGCTGGTCAACGGAAGGCTCTCCGCGCTTGAGGCAACACTTGCCTCCTTCTCCCAAATGATTGCTGAGTTTATGAAAGCGCTCGGACTCAAAATCACTACCGCGTTCCCTCTCTCTGAAGCTGAACGGCAAAGACTAGAGACTGATGTCCGTAATCAGGTGCCGAAAGAGTACGCGTCTCTCGTGTCGATGGAGTGGGCGGAAAATTCAGACCTGCTCGGTGGCATGGTTATACAGGCTGGAGATTCAGTTCTAGACGGCTCCTTGTCGGGCTCACTTGAGCGAGTAGCGCGAGGTGTTGCCTCATAGTTTGAAGATATATCGCAATATTAATTCAATAGAAGTTGGGCCGATAAAAGTTCAACCGACAGAAAATGGGAAAGAAATAGGAAGAGAAACGTATGAGTACAAAGGCCGAAGAAATTAGCAGCATTCTAAAAGAACGCATCGCCAACTTCGACGCAGGCGCAGAGGTTTCAGAAACAGGAACTGTCATCTCTGTAGGTGACGGAATTTGTCAGGCCTACGGCCTTGGGAAAGTTGCTTCAGGTGAGCTCGTTGAATTTAGCGATGGCCTACGCGGCGTTGCGTTGAACCTTGAAGAAGATTCAGTCGGTATCGTGCTCATGGGTGAAACCACTCGCGTGCGCGAAGGACACACCGTAAAACGCACCGGGAAAATTGCTGAGGTGCCAGTCGGTGACGCTCTGATCGGACGAGTAGTGGATGCTTTGGGCAATCCTATCGACGGTCTTGGTGACATCAAGAGTTCAGAGACTCGCCGAATTGAGCTTAAAGCTCCTGGCATTGTAAAGCGTAAGTCAGTGCATGAGCCGATGCAGACCGGTATCAAGTCCATTGACTCCATGACCCCGGTAGGACGAGGCCAACGAGAGCTCATCATCGGAGACAAAAAGACTGGCAAAACTGCGGTAGCGCTCGACACCATCATCAATCAAAAGGGTAATGGCGTAATCTGCATTTACGTAGCGATTGGGCAAAAGCGCTCGTCGGTTGTTCAGATAGTGGAAAAACTCCGAGAACACGGGGCGCTTGAGCATACCATCATAGTAGCGGCAACCGCTTCTGAGCCTGCGCCACTGGCTTTCTTCGCACCGTATTCTGGTTGTGCAATGGGTGAGTACTTCATGGAGAGGGGCAAACACGTTCTCATCGTGTTTGATGATCTCTCCAAGCACGCGGTTGCGTACCGCAGCATGTCGCTGCTGCTTCGTCGCCCACCAGGACGAGAAGCATATCCTGGAGACGTGTTTTACGTGCACTCCCGCTTGCTCGAGCGTTCTGCAAAGTTGAGCGATGCGATGGGTGCTGGTTCCATGACGGCCTTGCCGATCATTGAAACGCTTGAAGCGGACGTTTCGGCTTACATTCCAACGAACGTGATTTCAATCACGGACGGGCAAATCTACCTTGAAGCTGACTTGTTCAACTCTGGTATCAGACCAGCAGTAAACGTCGGTCTTTCAGTGTCGCGAGTAGGTGGTGCGGCTCAAGTAAAGGCCATGAAGAAGGTGGCTGGGACCTTACGTCTTGACCTTGCACAATTCCGTGAGAAGCAGGCTTTCGCTCAGTTCGGCTCAGACCTTGATGCCGCCACTCGTGCTCAGCTCGCACGCGGTGAGCGCCTCGTCGAGATTCTTAAGCAAGAGCAATACAAACCTATGCCGGTGGAATTGCAGGTGCTCTCACTACTTGCAGTATCGAGCGGTCTTACCGATAACCTGCCTACCGCGCAGTTGCGTGAGTTTGAAACTGGACTTCATGCGCACTTGGCAAATGTCCATCCTCAGACTCTCGACGCCCTTCGAACTAAGAAGGAACTCACTAAGGAAATCGACGCGGATCTTCGAAGGATTATCGCAGCGTATGTAACCGAGTTCTCTGCGGGTATGAAGGCGAAAGCGGCAGTCACTTCGAATGGCGCAACACCTCACAAAGAGACCAAAGGGAAGGGGACTTCATCATCACCAGCAGCGCACGCCTAACTAAAGAGCACCACGGTGAAACACCGCCAGCTCAGGTAACGCACCGGGGAGAGAGGGGAAGGCATTATGGCCGGACTTAAAGAAATTAAGCGCCGACTGCGGTCGGTTAAGAATACGCAAAAGATCACCTACGCCATGAAGCTGGTGTCGGCGGCGAAGCTGCGTAAAGCGCAAGACGCGGTCGCCAGCTCTCGTGACTATACGAACGAGCTTAACCGGCTTCTTACCCAGCTTTCAGCTGAACTTGAAGGCTCCGAGACCTCGCATCCGCTACTCGAGAAGCGAGCAAGTGTGCGTAAAGTCGCACTGCTCGTAGTAGGCGGTCAGCGTGGTCTTTGCGGAGGGTATAACTCGAACGTCAATAAGAAGTCTGAGAGCTTCTTGACCCAGAAGCGCTCTGAAGGAGTAGATGTTACTGCGTTTCTCTTAGGTAAAAAGCCAGCAGAATACTTTCGTCGACGAAGTCACAAGTACCTCAAGGCGCTAGAGGAGCTTCCTGAGAGTGCCGCTCTTTGGCCAATTGAGGAAGTGGCCCGAGAACTTGGCGACGGCTTTTGTGCGAGTGACTTCGACGAGGTTTGGGTGGTGTACACGCGCTTTCGCTCAGCAATTTCGCAGCAAGTACAGCTGGAAAAACTCCTTCCGCTTGATCCGAATATTGTGGCCGATGCAGCAGCGCAAGCCAGCGTAGGAAAGGCGTCTGGGGTTACCTTGTTTGAGCCCTCAATCGCAGCAGTCTTCGCTGCATTGATGCCAAGAATTCTCGGCGCAAAAATTCGTCAGTATTGTCTTGATGCCAAGGCCAGTGAGACTGCGGCACGAATGACTGCGATGGATTCTGCGACAAAGAATGCAAAGCAGTTGAGCAGAAAGTTAGAGCTGCAACACAACAAGATTCGCCAAGCACGAATTACGTCGGAATTGCTCGATATTATTGGTGGCGCGGAGGCGGTTCAGTAAGGAACCCAGCCTTTGCAGTGTTATTTCTGCAGGGCCATTTTTAACAACACATAGTGTAAAATTTCGTTTAGGAGATAAGTGATGCAATCAGGAAATACATCAGGCGTAGGTCGTAAGGGAAAAGTGTCCCAAGTATTGGGTGCAGTAGTTGACGTAGAGTTTCCAAAGGAAGTTGGACTTCCTGCGATTTACGACGCGCTTCTTACTACTAATACCGCTATCGACGACAAGCAGAACAATCTTGTGCTCGAAGTGGCTCAGCATCTTGGTGACAACGCCGTACGTTGCATCGCCATGGATAGCTCTGAAGGTCTCGTAAGAGGTCAGGAAGTGGTTGATTCAGGCGCCCCGATTTCTATACCAGTCGGAGAAAAGACTCTCGGTCGCATCATGGACGTTATCGGCCGACCAATTGACGAGGCCGGTCCAATTGATACCGACACCCGCTGGCCCATTCATAGACCAGCACCAAGCTTTCAAGATCAGTCCTCCTCGAAGGAAATTCTTGAGACAGGAATCAAGGTTATCGACCTTCTTTGCCCATACGTGAAAGGCGGAAAGATCGGCCTATTCGGCGGAGCCGGTGTAGGTAAGACCGTTATCATCATGGAGCTCATTAACAATATCGCTCAAGAGCACGGTGGATACTCAGTGTTCGGCGGAGTAGGGGAGCGTACTCGAGAAGGAAACGACCTTTTCCATGAAATGAAAGACTCTGGAGTTATCAATAAGGCCTGTCTGGTATACGGGCAGATGAATGAGCCTCCAGGCGCTCGTTTCCGTGTTGGTCTTTCAGCGCTTACGGCTGCTGAGTACTTCCGTGATGAAGAGGGCCGAGACGTACTTCTATTCGTCGATAATATATTCCGTTTCTTGCAAGCTGGTTCTGAGGTGTCTTCACTTCTTGGCCGTATGCCAAGTGCGGTGGGTTATCAGCCAACTCTCGCCACTGACATGGGAATGCTCCAAGAGCGTATTACGTCGACCACTAAGGGTTCGATTACTTCGGTGCAAGCGGTGTACGTACCGGCGGATGACTATACTGACCCTGCTCCAGCAACTACTTTCGCGCATCTTGACGCCACCACGGCCCTTGATCGTTCGATTGCAGAGAAAGGTATTTATCCTGCGGTGCATCCGCTTACCTCTTCGTCCACGGTTCTTGAGCCTGGAATCATTGGAGAAGAGCATTATCGTGTTGCGCGAAAAGTGCAGCAGACCTTGCAGCGCTACAAAGACCTTCAAGACATCATCGCGATTCTTGGAATGGACGAGCTGTCTGAGGACGATAAAGCTACGGTGGCGCGCGCAAGAAAGATTGAGCGTTTCCTCTCGCAGCCGTTCCATGTTGCTGAAACCTTCACGGGAACCCCTGGGGTGTACGTGAAGTTGCAGGACACGGTCCGAAGCTTCGGCGAGCTTGTTGATGGAAAGCATGACCACTTGCCTGAGCAGGCCTTCTACATGGTTGGTACCATTGAAGAAGCTCAAGCCAAAGGTGATAAGTTGGCGGCAGAGTTTGGAAACAAGGCTGCGTAGCAGCGCCTGTATGGCGGGCTAGTTTGGGAGAATTATAGACATGGCGATTCCTGCAGAGGGTCAGTCGAGCGCATCGGGTTCGACTACTACCAGTACTAATAAAAGTTCCGATCGGTTCCTTCTGCGGGTAATTACCCCTCTGGGACTACTATTTGAAGAGCCAGTCTCTAACGTTTCGCTGCCTGGCGCTGACGGCGAGATTGGAGTTCTTCCTGGACACGTTTCCTACAACGGGATTTTGGGAACTGGGCTGCTCAAATACGACTCTTTGTCGACTGAAGCAGCTTCAGGAAAAAATCTTTTAGTTGTATCGGGCGGTTTCTGTAGTTTTTCCGATGGAGTACTCACCATACTAGCCGATCAAGTAGACCTGCCTGGTCAGTTTGATGTGACCAAGATCTCTCAGTTGCGTGCTGAGGCTGAGGAAATCTTGAAGGATGCAAACATAACCGAGACCTCAAGAATTTTAGGACAAAGCAAGCTCCAAAGAGCCGACGCGCTCGAGCGGTTACTCGCGCCTGGTGTGCATTAGAATTCGACAGGGCTTATTCACGCAGTGTGCATTTTCCCTTCATCAACTCCATCAGATAGCTCAAATTAACGTCTTGAGAAACTCTGGTGCCCACGCCACTCGAATCCCCTCCGGAGTTTGAAACTCTCGCCCCTTGACGGCGGTGAGTTGCCACGCCTCACACGTAGTCTTCCCCACTTGCCGAGGACCGGCCAAAAAGACCATTTTTCTGTAAGGTCTTTTTTAATCTTTTCAGCTAGATAGCGCCTCATGGTTGTAATTTTACCCCTACTCCAAAATATAATCAGGAAATTTGTATGAGAGGTGAATTCGCCACAATAGCGACTATAAACGCCTTCGCGACGTTCTCACGGCCATTTCGTCCATCGTATCGCACAAAAGTGCTGCACGAGATAAATAGAATCCCTCGATGAAAACTATCCCTCGCCTGCTTGGACGTCTGCAAAAGTTGGATTACACAAAGCGTCTGAACACCTATCACCGATGCAGGCAATCCTGAACGCCTTCCGCCAAAAAGGAAATTTATGTTCGACACGTCTGCGACTGAAGCGAAAAGACCATTTTGGAAATTATTCATAAGCTTGCTGATTGTAACCTTTCCCTCGGTTGTCGGTTCGCAGCAGCCTGAGGTGAGCGAAGTTGCCTCCAAACCCCTGCGAGTTGGAGGAATAGTCTCACTTACTGGCCCCGCTGCCGGCTGGGGAGAGATGGCTCGCTTTGGTTGGGAACTCGCCATTGAAGAGGCGAACGCCGCCGGAGGCGTGACTGGCCGCAAGGTCGAGCTCATGTTAGAGGATAGTCGCACTAACCCGACTGGTTCAGTGAGTGCGTACAAAAAGCTGGTGAGCGTCGATCGTGTCGACGCAACGCTTGGTGATGTGTGGGACTTTCTTACCTCGCCACTTATCGCACTTTCGCGATCGTCGAAGGTGCTCTTAGTCTCCACTATCATTGACCAATCTACACACGAACGGTCCCCATATTTTTTCACCACTGGGCCGCGCATCGCCTCGGCGCATGATGCCGTCGATCGATTCTTTGAACTCAATCCGGAGCTAAAAACAGCGGCCATTCTCAGCTGGGACAATGATTGGGGCCATGCCTATGAAAGGGTCTGGAGCGAAGCGGCTCAGAAAGCCGGAGTCACAATTGTGTCGGTCCAACGCTCACTGGATATGGGAACGGATTGGCGTGCTGAAGTGGCTAAGATCTCGGTCAAACGGCCGGACGCCGTTATTTTTGGATATCAGGCAGACCGAATCCTAAAGCGACTGCGCGAGCTGGGACTACATCCAAAGATTCTCACCACCTCCAATGTTGTCGAGGAACTAAAACTAAAATCTGTTTCTGAGGAACTTAGTGAGGGGATCTACTACACTGATTGGACCCCAAGTGATGCTTTTGTGACGCGATTTGAGAGCAGGTTTAAGAAAGCGCCGATGCTGAACGCAGTCGAAGGATATGAAGCTGCGCGGTCTTTGCTTAAAGCATTCGCACTAGATCCAAATAGGCCAGAGGTCGGAATGCTCAAGGTAATCTACCCTGGAGAAAGTGGGCGGGTTGATTTTAGCACTGGCCCGAATGGCAACTATTCAGAGGCGCATCTGCACGTAGTCAAACGTGGGCAAGGAATCAGACTTCACTGAGGAGTCCGGCTAGTCCCTCTCCGTGACCTCCACTTCTCCGCGTTAAAATTCCGAAACTCTGATCAACTTACAAGACATTCCTCTCAGATCTCACCAAGTCTGCGATGCAGCGCGGATTATTCGATGGTAGGAATGTATTATTTCAAGCCGTAGAGTCACAGTTGAAAGCTTAGTGTTGCTTTCCAAAGAAGTGGTGCGTGGCATATCCCGACACCACCCCGGAGACTCTATCTGGAGTGAAGTCATAGGCGCAGGGTTGCACTAGAATCTGATATTGCGTTCCCTCCAGAATGTCCTCAAAGACGTATTCACCACGCACATCCGTAAGACAGGTGGAATATCCGGCCAACTCAACAGTAATGCCGGAAAGAGGTTTCGCAGAAGCAAATTCAACGACCTTACCCCTGATACTGTAGACGCGAGCAACTTGCCCATCACTAAGCGCAAGTTCAAGCTCCTGCTCTTCAGTGGAGTGCTCAAGATCTTCACGTAAATCTTCTTCTTCGATTTTAAGCTCCTGATTTTCAAGATCGGTGCCCGACTGCTCCTGGAGAGAATTCGGAACTTCAACCTGTTCGTTATCTTGAATGCCGAAAATTCCTTTCATGAACTCAACTACTTCATGAGTTACTCGCTCCACTGGACTGGCTGTGCCCTGTCGAACGCGTTCCGTCAGTGAAGTACCAGCACGCTGCTCCTTGGACGCAGGATCGCGCAGCCGATCAATTCCTCGCGGACCCCCAAGGTCTTCAGTCCTTAGGCCATCTTTCCCAAGCTTTATCGGGGATTGTTGTGCTCTTTCCCTGAGTCGCTTCACGCCAGGCGAAATCTCTCCTTCGTCCTTGCGCTGTCCATTTATTACTCTACCGGCAGTTCGATCTTCGCGCGCAGCCTGCCGTTCGGCTGCAGTCTGTCCGTCTCTGATACTTTTTTCGGAAGTAGTTCGGTCGCTCAGCGATCTGCCCGAGCCCGCCTTTCTGGTCTCATTCTTAGTGGCTGTATCTGACTTAACTCGGTCAGAGTAGGATTTTCCAGAATCTATCTTTCCGTCTTTTGCTTGAGCTTTCCCTTTTAGACCACGTACATCAGTGCCCCTGTCGCGCGAATTGGGTGAGCGTTCTCCAGAGGCGCGCGCTGGTCTATCGCCCGCGGTGCCACGTCCCGCTTTGTCCATCTGATGTTTCGCTCGCGCTTGAGCGGCGTCTTTCCCTTCTTTAGTAACTCGTTCTTTAAGGCCCGGTCTCTTAACTCCTGCCAACTCCTTAATCCTATCTGCAATGCTTCGCACTCCGGTCTTGGCTACCGCTTGCTCTGAGCCCTTGCCAGGAATTGCCGCGGATTGTTGACGGGTCTTCGGTGCACGATCCCTTATGCGAATACTTGATGACGCCGCATTTCTTTCGCCAGCTTGAGGATCTCGCGAAAGAGGCCGCCGATTTTCTAGAGTTCGTGTTTGAGGCTTCAAAATCTGAGGCTCCGCTCTTGAAACAGAAGGTTCGCCCGATTTTCCGCCGCTGCGCTCTACCGGCAACTCTCGTTGTGTGGGCGTGATATTTCGAGGAGTTTCGTTGCGCTCAACATTGCGCGGAGAAATTGGCTCAGTCCGTGCCGCCACTGGTTCGCGATTTGATTCAGTAGCCTGCGGTCGCCGAATGTCTAGGTCGCGCAGAGTGGGCTCAGCCGATCGGGTATCGGTGCGCTGTTCCACACGAGACTCTGGGCCAGTGACTTGTGGAGGAGTTCTAATAGCCTCTCTATCGCTGGATTGTGTTGCACTGTCGACTCGGGGCCGACTCTCAATAACTCGCTCAGACAAGGCACCCGGTACGCGGTCTGGCGCAACAGGTGCCCGCTCGGCAACTCCGTCTCTGGCGCTCACTCGCTCTGATGGGGAGACCGCTTCGCGTTCCCGCCCTGAGAGTCGTGCTTGCTCTTTTTCCGCGAGGGTCGGTGCAGAATAAATGGATTTCTCAGGCTCTAGTTTTGATCTTTCTGTCGAGCGCTCTGCAGGACGCTCCACTATCGTTTGTTGGTTAAGCGATTCCCGAGCACGGGCTACTTCCTGCTCAGGGCGTGCAGGTGAGGGGCTAGTTTGAGGTGCAGGCTCCCGAGATGGCGCAGCGCGTTCCACAGGCGCTGCATTTGAAGCGTCAGGTCGAAGCGCCTGTTCAATTCTGTGCTGAGCATTGTTGTTGTTTTGTCCTGGTTGCTCCGCTGAGGTTCTAGGAAGTGTCGTTGAATCAAAAGAACCTGTTTGGCCAAGAGAAGCCGGGGCAGCTGAAGGAGTAGGGTTAACCGCAGGACTTTGTGGCTGCCGAGATTGTTCTTCACTTTGATTCTGCGGTCGTGCCACTGCGGGAGTAGATAACGAGCCGACACTGTCGCCAGCACCGCCTCCTGAAGTCACGCCCCCGGAATAACCAGAAGAACTTGCAGCACTTGAAGTACCTGACGTTGTTGAACCGCCGCTACTAGTGCCGGATGAGTTTCTTCCAGCTTGAGCGCCGAGGGAGCTTCCTCCGCTGTCCACTCCAGAAGACAAGCCAGGTCCCATCGAGCGACCCTCGACCGAAGTGCCCACCGAAGTACCAGGTACGGACGCACGAACGCCATCTCCCCACAGAGGGAGCGAGCCGTCAGAAAGCTCTACGGGCGCAGCGCCTTTGAGCCTTGCCAGGTTAGGGTTCGGGGCTTCAGCCATAATTAAAAATATGTAACTAATTCTAGCAGATATGACTTAGGCAATGCGTGGCTTTTTGGCGCCCTAACTCACTGTTTTTTAACCGTTTTTTAAACCAACTTTAGTGCTTCTGTAGCCTCGACTACTATGTAGCTGTTCGTGGCTTTCGGCGAGGGCCTCGATGAGGGGCACATTCCAGGGGTTTTTCGGGCCAAAGATGCTTCGGATACCGAGCTCGCATCTCTCCGCGAATGGACTGATAAGTGGTCGTCCAAAACGATCTTAGGTCCTTAGTAATCTGTAGAGGCCTCCTCGCGGGTGAGAGTAGCGCGATGCTCAGGGGCACTTTGCCATTCGCGATACACGGACTATCCACCACTCCAAAAAGCTCTTGAAGCATCACTTCAATGGTTGGTGCGCTGTCGTAGGATATCGACGCGTGTGTGCCAGTGGGAAGTACCAACGTGGCGGGAGCGAGCGATTCGAGCAGTGCTCCGTACTGAAAAGAAAGCAAGTTGCGTAGAACCTGCCCCATGTCGAGCTTTCTTAATTCTTTCAATGAAGACACCTTCGCCAAATACGGGACAAGCCAGTGCTCCAAGTTATCTAGCAACCATGCAGAGCGAAGATCCGGAAACTCTAAGGGAACAAGCCCATTGTCGAGCGCCCAACTAGCTCGCTCTCTTAAGCTCAATGCATCTTTGGACCACGGAAGAAAGTCGAGTCCTTTTGCCCGAATTACATCAAGAATAATCTGCGTAGCCTTTTCTGGATCAGGTTCCACATAGCGCCGCCGCACTGAGATAGCGCCGAGGCGCTCCTCCTCAAAGGCTCGCACTGATTCTGTGTTGGAATCCCACGTGGTTTGTTGTTCGCTTGTGCCTATTGACTCAAGCAGTGTCTCGATATCGGAGCTCGAAAGTGCTTCTGCCAAATGAACCATTGCTCTCTCGGCCCCACCGACCACAGTCGCTGCAACAAAGTACTCGTGCCTCGACATTGCACTTCCTTGAGGGAGCTTCGCTCCAACCCCATTCGCAAGCAAATAAGCTTCTGACTTTTCAGCGCGTCTTTTGGCAATCCTATCGGGATAGGCCCACGCAAGAAGAAGGCCCAGATGTTGATCTCCGGATAAGCCTGAATCCAGATCTGCTTCGACCAAGCCGCCTCGAAAGGTCTCAAGGGTTAGGTTTTTAACCCTCTCTCCTAAACGCTGCGCATTGCGCGCTACTCGCTCCAAAACTCGACTCTCTCCGCCTCGCTCACGAAACCGTTGCAGGGCATGCCAACGAGCTGCAACATCGATCTCACCTCCACTCTTTCGAAGCGAGTCTTCCTCCTCTTGAAGTGCTGCGAGATCACAAGCTACCGCGGACACTCCGGCAAGCTTTGCTCGAATCAACATGCTGCCCAGACGTGGGTGCACACCAAGACGCGCAATTTGTTTTCCAAGCGAGGTAATGCGCCGCTCGGTGTCAACGGCACCTAAAGTATTGAGTAGGCGCCACCCTTCGTCCACTGCCGCTTCGCTCGGGGGACTAAGAAACTTTAAGTCCGACGGTGACCGCACTCCCCATTCTGCCAGGTTAAGCAGTAACGGTGCGATATCAGCGCGGAGAATTTCAGGCTCTCCAAATGGGCGCAGTGCTCGCTGCTCGGCTTCACTCCATAATCGAACGCACGCCCCTGGTGCGGTTCTCCCCGCTCGCCCCGCGCGCTGAGTAGCGTTTGTCTGGGCCACGCGAACCGTCACTAGCTTGGGGATTCCGGTTGAATGATCCAGCTGAGAAACCCGCATCAGTCCACTGTCTATGACAATAGTAACGCCTGGAATGGTGACGCTAGTCTCTGCAATGTTAGTCGAAAGAATGATTCTTCTGCGTTCAGCGGAGGCACCGCGCAGTACTCCACGCTGCTCTCCGATCGGCGTTTCCCCTGAAAGCGTGCAGATATCGCTGTTCGATAACTCGCGACTCTTGCCAAGAAACCGCTGCGCCGCTTGAATTTCCCTTCGTCCAGGCAAGAAAACTAAAACATCTCCATTCCGTGTGGCGTACACTTGGTGAATTGCTGCACTAACCTGCTCTTCAAGCGAGAGACTCTTCACCACTGGGCGATAGGTAACTTCAACTGGAAATGACCTACCTTCGACGCTAAACAGCACGGCACTGGCAAGCATCTTTTGCAGCTCTGCAATGTCCACCGTGGCAGACATGATCACTATCCGCAGGTCTGGTCTAAGTGTCTCCTGGCTTTGAAGACAAAGTGCTAAGCCTAAGTCGGCATGAATGCTACGTTCATGGAACTCGTCGAAAATTACTGCGGCGTACTCCTCGAGTCCCGGATCGTCCAGTAACATACGAGTGAGAATTCCTTCGGTGACTACTTCGACCCGGGTACGAGATGAACTTCGGGATGCTGCTCTGGTGCGATAACCAACTAATTCGCCTACAGCAGTGCCGGCTCTTTCGCTCATGAATTCTGCCGCCGCCACCGCTGCAACTCTTCGGGGCTCAAGCAGGAGAATCTTCTTCTCCCGACTCCATTCCTGGTCTAAGAGGCTTAACGGTACGACTGTTGTTTTACCTGCTCCTGGGGGAGCACTCACTAGCAACTGGTTTCTCGCGCTTAGCAACGCGAGGAGCTCCGGTATGCGTTTCTCGATAACGAGTTCGGAACTCATGCGGAGACCTATCTCAGTGAATTGTTTTAGGAGGAGTTTCTACTCTTTGTCCCAGACTTCCTCGCCGATGGACTCCTCACCAAGAGTGCTGTCAACATCGACCCCATCGTCCCATTCCTCCGAGCTGTCCCAGGCATCACGGTTGAATCCGAGTTGCTCTTGAAGCTCAAGAGGGATGTCGTTAAGAAACCGACTTGGCTCACGGTATAGACCTCCGCCGCTGTCTCCCATGGCAAACATCCCACGAGTAATCGCCCTGGTGAGATACAAGTCACGCATCGCTCTCGTAATTCCCACGTAACATAAGCGTCGCTCTTCCTCTAACTCGGTTGGGTCATACAGCGAACGATAGTGCGGAAGTAATCCCTCTTCGCATCCAACAAGAAATACCATTGGGAACTCGAGACCTTTAGCCAGATGAAGAGTCATGAAAGATACAGAATTCGCAGGATCTTCTTTCTCCTTATCTGAACCAAGCGTGCCGTCGCCTTTTGGAAGCTCTGCCGAGCTGGTAAGCGCTATTTTATCTAAGAACATTCGAAGACTCTCTGATGGAGTTTCTCCAGCGCCAGATGCCGCGCGCCCAATCGCTTCGAGTTCCATTAAGTTTTCCAAGCGAGATTCGGCCGTTGCGTCGTGGGTCTCCTTTAACTTCGCCCGATACCCCGACCTCTCAATCACTTCGCGAATTAGTTCAGACAAAGGTGCTTCTGTGCTCTTCTGATGCAGATGATCAAAAAGCTGCACAAACGCCGCTATTTTCTTATTGGACCGAGAGAGCTCACGAGCGGCTTCAAGCAGCGGAACTTTTTGCTGCCGTGCATGTTTCTGCATGGAGTCCAGCGCTTGATTACCAATGCCACGCGGAGGTGTGTTTATTACGCGGAGAAAGGCTTGATCGTCTGAAACGTTAACCAAAAGTCGAAGATAGGCGAGAATGTCTCGAATTTCTTTGCGATCATAAAAGCGTAGTCCGCCGAATATTCTGTACGGAATTCCCGCGTTAATAAATGATTCTTCGAGCACGCGCGACTGGGCGTTAGTGCGGTAGAAAATTGCGACGTCCTTTAAAGACCCACCGTTGGTACGAAAAGTGGAAACCTGGTCGGCGATGAATTGCGCCTCTTCCATTTCATCCGCACCGACAAACAGCTTAAGCGTGCTGCCAGGCTCAGCGTCGGTCCAAAGCTTCTTCTCTTTTCTCGACTTGTTGTGGCGAATGACGCCATAAGCGGCTTCGAGAATATTGCCGGTAGAGCGATAGTTTCGGTCCAGTGTTACTACTGTGGTGTTCTCGTAGTCCTTCTCGAACTCAAGAATGTTTCGTATCGTCGCGCCGCGGAACGCGTAGATAGACTGATCATCGTCTCCCACCACCAGTAGATTTCGATGCGTGTCGGAAATGAGTCGAATAAAGCGGTACTGCGCTTCATTGGTGTCTTGGAACTCGTCCACCAACACAAATTGTAATCGCCTTTGGTAGAAGGCGCGGATTTCAGGATTCCCCTCAAGCAACAGCACGGCATTCATGAGTAGGTCGCCAAAATCCATGGCGTTCGCTCGCATTAGTGCCTTTTGGTAAAATCCATAGACTTCCGTTTGGAGCTTCAGCTGATACTCAATCGCTTCACCTCTCACAGAGAGTCCTTCTGTGCCGTGCCCCTTCCAACTGGAAGTTTTCCCTGACGCCCAGCGATAGAATTCATCAGGAGTGATTACAGAGTTCTTGGCTTGGTCAAAGGCTTTAGTGAATCCTTGAATTGGAAATTTCTTATCGTCGACTGAGCAATCCTTAAGAACTTGCTTCATTACTCCACGCGAATCTTGGTCGTCGTACACCACGAAATCATTGAGATACCCAAGCTCTGTGGCGGATCTCCTCAGTATTTTCAAACAAGCGGAGTGGAAAGTGGAAACCCAGAGATTGGTTGCGCGGTCTCCCAGCATGTCCTTGAGGCGCTCGCGCATTTCCTCGGTGGCTTTATTTGTAAAAGTGACCGCCAGAATTTGCTCGGGATGAACGTGATGTTTGAGAATCAAATGCGCGATGCGCCGTGTGAGCACTCTCGTTTTGCCGCTACCCGCACCCGCAAGAACGAGAATAGGGCCCTTAAAGTGCTCTACTGCTTTTTGCTGAGCTTCGTTGAGATTAGCAAGAGTGTCTTCCATAATTTAAATTATGCACCTACGAGAAAACGAACTAGAACAGAAGAGCTGCTTGCTGAGGCGGCTGCTGGTCGTTGCTCCTAATTATGCACCTAAATACTCGGCCACATAACGCAATTACCGACCTCCAAACTAGCACTCACGAGGCAATCAAATCCATTTATTGCGAGCCCTTCATTATAGTGAAAAGCACAACAACAGTGCCGTTGCTCTCAGCCAACGCTCTATTATCCAAGGTTTTTGATTAAAGTTGCGTCCGACACCCACCCGTTTGCAGAGACTCCTACAACAAGTAATTCAGCTGCGAAGTGGGCGATTACCGGAGAAGCCGCTGGGATAGAGGCAAGAAACATAGCGGCAAGAAACATAGAGGCAAGAAATACTGACCAGTGAAAAAGGATAGCTCGAGGCGGCGAGAGTGCATCAATATATTAGACGCTTATTTTGAAATGAGCTTCAAGAACGCGTCAGCTGATCGCGCTCACAATGTCGGGATGACTACGCCGCACTCCCTAATGCTGCTTCTCTGGCAGTGCAGATTATCAGTGCTGACCGCTTAACCTCTGCTTCTAACCTCTGACTTCTAGCCTCTGACTTCTCAAAGAGCGCTTTTCTGAAGAATAAAAATTGCCTGCACCAAGGCTAAACATTTCACCCCTCGCAATCAGGCCTTCCTTGAACAGCAACCAAACCAGGTAAAATGCGGTCAAAAGGGTGAGTAACACATCAAGACCCAAGCTTAGATCGACTTCATACAACATAAGTGCCCCTACAATTACGTAACGCCCTGCCAAACTCAGCGTCTACAAACCCGCCGACTTCTAGTCTTATTCTATACAAAACAATCGATGAAGCTTCAAGTCTTTTTCTAGTATCGAGTATAACTAGAAGTTATTGATATTACAGGAGGTCCTTGCGAGCGGCGGCACGCTCCGGGTCTCCGAATCGAAGGGCCGTGGACGCATTGTCTGCGAGGTTTTTGCTACTAACTGAGGTGCTAGGAATGACTCTTTTTTACAGGCCTGATAGAAAGCTTGGTTATGTCAGGGGGTTATAACCGAACCGATCATCTCTATCGCAAGGCCAAGGAAGAAGGCTTTCGGTCGCGCGCGGCCTATAAGCTTATTGAGCTTAACAAGCGCTTTAAAGCCATAGGCCCAGGGAGTCGAGTTTTGGACCTTGGCGCTTGGCCGGGTGGCTGGCTTCAAGTAGCCGCCGACCTAGTGGGGAGCTCTGGAGTAGTCGTGGGCATAGATTTGGTAGCTATAGAACCGCTGCCATTTCCTCAAGTTCGCCTGATTACCGGAGATGCTGCGGACGAAGATGTCCAATCTCAGGCCTTCGGCATCGCCGGTGGGAAGTTTCAGGCAGTTTTGTCGGATATGTCGCCAAAACTCACCGGCATCAAAGAGGCCGACCGCGCCGCCACCATAGGGTGCGCTGAATTGGCCTTTCACATTGCGACAAAAACCCTTGAAAATGACGGCACTCTCATCATCAAACTTTTTAAAAGCAATGAAGCTGAACAGTTTGTCAAAATGATTCGGCCAATGTTTAATAAAGTCAGCCGCTCTGAGTTGGATGCCACCAGGAAAACCTCGAATGAATTCTATGTGGTGGGCTCTGGATTTAAGGGGCAGGGTTCTTAGGGAACAGTGGCTTTAAGGGCGAAGAATAGCCGGAGGCCGCTTTGCGAAATTTCAGAATAATTTTATTTCCTGAATTAACTACTCTTCCATGTTGAGCACTTTCTCGCCCGCCATCACTGCCACTGAAAAACTCGGCAGATTCATGCTCGATATCCTCGAGGGATGGGGGCGATCTTGGGTGTTCTTCTTTCGAATCATTATCGGCTGCATTACCCCACCGATGCGCTGGCATCTGTTTCTGACACAAATGCTTCAAATCGGGGCTAACTCGGCGCTGGTCATCGCACTGATTGGTCTCTTCACCGGTGCCGTGCTCGCCGTGCAAGGTGAGTACACCTTGAGTAAGTTTGGGGCCACCGCATACACCGGCTCTGCCGTGGCGCTTAGTCTCATTCGCGAACTTGGCCCGGTACTTACTGCTCTCATGGTGATCGGTCGTGCGGGCTCAGCGATCACTGCTGAGCTCGGCATTATGAGAATCACCGAACAAGTTGATGCACTACGATCCATGGCCGTAGACCCCATTCGCTATTTGATGGTACCACGTTTTCTGGCCGGCGTAGTTGCGATGCCGCTTCTTGCCTCTTTGAACATCGTGGTCGGCATCTTTGGTGGCTACATCGTCGCGGTTGGATTGCTTGGATTAAGTTCAGGAACATTCCTCTCTCAGATGGAGTCTGCGGTCACCATGACTGATGTCTCCTCTGGCCTCATCAAAGCTTTGGTGTTCGGCGTCATCTTCGGTTGGGTTTCTTGCTACAAAGGCTACACCTGTGGTTTCGGTGCAGTTGGCGTCAACAAGGCCACCACTCAATGTGTGGTGACTGCTTCCGTCGCGGTATTGGTGATCGACTACTTCCTCACCAGCATTCTTACCAGAGCTTTCATGGACTAAGGTTTAAATGATCTCTGTCCGAAATATTTCTAAAAGCTTTGGTACTCAGGTGGTGTTACGGGACGTGAGTCTCGAAATCGCTCCTGGGAAAACCACTGCGGTCGTAGGGCCGAGCGGTGTTGGAAAATCCGTGCTTCTTAAACTCATCATGGGCATTTTGCAGCCAGACGACGGCGAGATCTTGATCGATGGTCGAAGCATCACAAAGGCGCGCCTTGAGTCCACCAAGAACGATATCCGATCGTCTCTGGGGGTGCTCTTTCAGTCGGCAGCACTCTTTGACTCACTGACGGTCTACGACAATATCGCCTTCGGTCTTAGAGAACGCCTGCACCTTGGCACCGAGGAAGTTCATCGCCGCGTGTGCGCTGTGGTTGACCAGCTTTCCCTCGAAGACTACGTCTCACTGTTGCCGCAACAGATATCCATGGCTACAAGGAAGCGCGTCGGCATGGCTCGTAGCCTCGTTACCGAGCCAAAAGTGCTGCTTTTTGATGAGCCGAATACCGGCCTGGATCCTTTAACTGGCCAGGAGGTATACGACCTGATTCGGGAGAGCAAGGCGCTCTGGGGATTCACCGGCGTGGTAATCAGTCATGAATTACCAGAAGTATTTCAAGTCTCTGATCGTGTGGCGATGATTTTGGGGGGAAGCATTATTTGCGAAGGAACCCCTGATGAGTTGCTGAGCTCTAAAAACCCTGCTGTAGTGCAGTTCTTGAGTGGGAGTGTAGATGGACCAATCCAAATCCAGTAATCCAGGCGTAGCTTCAAAAGAAGTTCCCGCCCATGCCCAGATTCCGATGCCTAGTCGGTCATTTTCGACAGAGTTCTTCGTTGGGCTATTCACGATGATTGGTGTCGCCGCTGCCGGGTACCTTTCTGTTGGCCTTGGCGATTTAAAAATCTTTGGCTCAAGCAGCTACTCGATATATGCAGACTTCGAAAATATCGCCGGTCTGAAAGAGGGCGCGTCAGTCGAAATAGCCGGAGTACAGGTGGGAGAAGTGACAGCAATATCACTTAATGACCCTCAAGCGCGCCTGACTTTAAGTCTTCGAAAGGGTGTTCAGCTTCGCTCTGACGATCTCGCCGCCATTCGAACGAAAGGAGTCATTGGCGACCGTTATGTGAAAATTGTACGGGGAGCGTCCAGCACCATGCTTGAAGAGGGGCAGGTTCTTCTCGACACTGAGTCCACTGTGGATATTGAAGACTTGGTAGGCAATCTTACTCGCAGCTTCGGTGGCGGTGGCCAGGGCTTCAAGCTCAACGCTGCAGACTCCTACGATGTGTTTGCTGAATTTGATAGCATCGCGGGGCTCTCTATTGGTGCGAGCGTTGAGATTGCAGGCGTACAAGTCGGAGAAGTTCGTGGCATTACCTTTGAAGATCCAGCCGCTATTGTTACCATGCGCCTGCAGAAAGACGTGCAGATACGAGATGATGATATCGCCGCTATTCGCTCTAAGGGTCTCATTGGAGCTCGTTACGTGAGGATCTCCCGCGGCGGTTCTGAGGACATGGTGCCTCCAAATGGGAAAATGACGGAAACCGAATCAGCAGTCGATTTCGAAGATATTATCGGGAAAATCATCCATAGTATGACAAGCGGTGACGAGGAAGAGAAGTAAAGCCCTTCCTTGTCTGATCGGGAATGAGCTCGCCCTAATGAACGAGTCTAGGAACAAGCGTTGAAAGACTCTCGTTTCTCCTTTAAGTACTTTCGGAGCTGGTTATGAAATTTTCCTTACTTCTGGGTGCGCCTTTTGTGATTAGTTTAAACCCTCTTCGTGCTGCACTGGTCACTGCTTTTTCCTTGGCCACCCTGGTCGCGCTTGCCACCGCAAACACAGAACCTGCTTTAGCTGATGCCGCTTCAACTGTTGAGAACCGCTCCGCCGAGGAAAAAGAAGCTGCAGCCACATCACCTCTGAAAGAGGTGAAAATCACGCTTGACCAGGTGGTTGCTACCAACGAAAGGCTGATGGGCGACGCTCACACCAAAGAACGTAGAGACGAGCTCAGACGTATCATAGAACCTCGCTTTGATTTTGACGAAATGGCGAAGCGCTCACTTGGACCTGAATGGCCTAAGCGCACGAAAGAAGAGCAGGCTGAATTCTCCCGTATCTTTTCTAAGCTTCTCGCCTCTACCTATCTCGACCGCGTTGAAACTGCCACTCGAGACATGCTCACGGTCGACAAAGAGAAAGTGCAGTATCCGCGCGCCATTGTGAGAACAACGGTTACCTCTCGCGGAGAGTCGTTTCCCATTGATTACAAGCTGCAATTTGTTGAAGGAGAGTGGAGAGTCTACGACGTGGTGGTTGAAAACATCGGTCTTGTTGCCAATTACCGCAGCGAGTTTGCGGGGATCATTCGAAAGGAAGAGTTTAGTGGGCTTATGCAGAAGCTCCGCGATAAAGCAGGCTAACCCCTACCATCGTGGCCTTCTTCCTCCGCCTCGATTTCGAGCTTTTCGCCCCCCTTGAGAAAAGATGCCCGCTAGGCAGAGCGCCCTAAGCGGTGCATCCTAGGGCCTCTGGAATGTGCGGGGGTATCTTCGCCAGTGTTGGCTAGCTTGCTTGTTCGCCTACCTAGAATTCCAGGCTGGATTTTGAGCTCTAGGCAGTGTTCTAGGAAGCAGTGTTCTAGGAATACCGTTCTAGGAATATCTTTCGTTCAAGTTGATCATGTCTCTCATCTTCACAATCATATTGGGTCTCATCATTGGCAGCTTTCTCTCTGTCTGCATTTACCGCATTCCCTACGGACGACAGAAAGGACCGCCGGATTGGGGGCTAGAAGAAGCAGGTCAAGAAGGAGGGGAGGGTGCCCCTGAAAACGTTGCGCTAGCATCTGAAGAAAACTCGACGCCGCAAACCGCTTCGCAAGCCCATCCTCAAGAATCGGCTCCGCAGCAGCCCGAAGAACGCGAACTCTCTCTGACGTATCCTGCTCGCTCATTCTGCCCTTCATGCCAAAAGCAGCTTTGCTGGTACCACAATATTCCACTCTTAAGCTGGTTATTTCTTCGCGGGAAGTGCGCCTTCTGTGCAACCTCGATTCCATTTCGATACCCGCTGGTAGAGTTCCTGTCTGCAAGTACCGCGGCACTTTCACTCTTAGCATTTGGTCTCACCTGGACCGCTCTTTTCGTGTTCCTCTTTTGCGCGATGCTGATAGTGATAAGTTTTATCGACATCGACTACTACATCATCCCTGATGTCATCTCGATTCCAGGAACTATTCTTGGAGTCCTATTTGCAATCGTAAATGAATATACTGAAATTCTTGGCTGGCCCTTTGCCCCAGGTATCGTCGACTCACTGCTTGGGGTTGCCTTCGGTGGCGGCGTGCTGTTCCTCATTGCGGAAGTTTATTATCGCGTACGAAAGCGTGAGGGTCTTGGGCTTGGGGATGTAAAGCTCCTCGCACTTACGGGCGCATTCTTCGGTTTACCCGGAGCGCTCTATACTATGTTCATTGGGTCTTTGTTGGGTTCGGTTCTTGGCTTATTGCTGATCTTAGTGTCAGGCAAGCGCATGACGTATCAACTTCCGTTTGGCCCGTATTTAGCGCTCGGAACCATCATTTACATTTTTGCGTCACCCTCAGCTCCTGCGTGGGTTGGATTCTCTGCACTGCCATAGCGCGTGCTCGCATTCCTCTCTTGCAGACAATTAGCCGGCGAGTCTGGTACAAAGATGCGTGGTCACGATTCGATATGCAACCGTAGACGATCGCGCCGTGTTCGCCGTATGAACTTGTCGGGTGTCAGCGTTCCTTTCTAAGAGATTCGAGAAGCACCCTCCAGCAGAATTTGGCTCATCAGAAGGAAAACGATTCGTCATTTCACTGATCTAAGGGGGAAACAAGTTCGTAGGCATAGTCGTCACATCACCGGCGGCGAACATTCGGTAGTGGCACCTTGTGTGCTATAGTATCATCACTATGCGATGCCTTGTTGTCTTTATACTCCTAATCTCCACTGGGTGCGCTTCCAAGACCTCGCAATCTATTTATCGAAATACCTATAATGATGTGGCCTCGGCAGTAGCGAGAAGTGATTCGCGCCGAGGCAGTGATGGCTGGACAAGAATTTTTCATCACTTCGTTCTTGATGTCCTTTCTCCAGTTAAGAGATAGGAAATTTTGCAACTCCTAACTCTTAACTCTTTTGAGGCGCGCAGTCCCTGACGCATCGATTCCACGGCATGAAAGACAGCACTGCCGCTAAACCACAGGTTCCTGTAGCGCCTGCAAATACAAGCCCAGCACCAACAAAGGCTGAAACAAGGCGAAAGGTAGGGGAGACGGCTTCGCCTAAAATAATGCCGACGACTACCAACGAGCCCGCAACAATCTGAACTTGCCGCATAATCGAAATGGGTGCGTTGGCGAGCGCTTTGGTTTCAAAGCCTGCGTTCTTCCAAGCGACAATCCCGCCACTCACGCAGTAAGCCTGAGCTGAAGTTGCATTCTTTAATCGCACCAGGGCATCGCTCGCACGCTTTCCGCTCCTACACATCAAGAGAATTTTCTGATTTCCGTCCTTCGCTTCTCGTGCAACAGCTGCGGGATCGAAAATTGACAGTGGGTTAAGCTTGGCACCCGGAACATGTTCGGCCACGAATTCATCATTCTCACGAACGTCCACCAAAACGGCCTGGCCGTCACTAATCCACTGCTTCGCGGTATTTACATCTACTTCAAGCGCTTGATTCATGATTCACCCCTCTTTTTGTTTCTCTGTCGGGCAGCCCGTCTTTTCCCATTCAAGTATCCCGCCACGAAGATTAATAACGTCGAACCCAGCTCTCGTCAGCAATGCACAGGCATACGAGGCACGCACCCCGCTCCTGCAATGAACGGCTAGGGATTTCTCTGTCGGGACATCCTTCAGTTTACCAGCCAGTCGCGTGTGCGCGATGTGTTGCGCCCCTTTAATGTGACCCTCTTGATATTCGGATAATCCTCTCACATCAAGCACGTGGACAGAGCCTGCGTCAATTTTCTTTCGAAGGTCTGCCGCGCTTTCTTCTTGTATTTTAATCAGCGGGCCTCCCTGTTGAGCAAACTCAGAAACCGCTGAAGGTTCAATCCAACCTAAGATTTGATCCAAGCCTATTCGGACTAGGTTTCGAGAAATCTCTTCGAGCTCGCTCTTAGTACAAATCAAATAGATTTTGGGGTCGTCCCCAACCATTGAACCGATATCGGTAACAAAACTTCGGTTAAACGGGTGGAAAAAAGATCCTGCAATGTGCCCCGCTCGAAACTGAGACCAGTCACGCGTGTCAATCAGAACGTCAGTTTTGGTATTGATACCTTTTAAGTCTGAGAGAGTGAGTGCGCGCGGCTCAGGAAGGGCTCCGAGGATTCTCGGCCCAATCTTATTTTCTCGCTTCATCCGTGCAAAATAGAGCGGCGGTTCAGGTTGTCCTGCTAGAATATAATCAACGAAGCCCCTTTCGTTAGTTGCAGATTTGATAGCGGGGTTAAAGCGGTTCTCATATCCAATAGTTGAGACCGGCACCGCGCCCAACGATTTTCCGCACGCACTTCCTGCGCCATGAGCAGGCCACACTTGCACAAAGTCGGGCAAACTCCTCAGCTTTTGTACAGACTTATAGAGGACATGAGCTGACTCGTCGGCAGATCCAACTCTGCCTGCCGCGGTCTCTAATAAGTCAGGCCTTCCGAGATCTCCAACAAAGAGAAAGTCTCCCGAGGCGATTCCAATCGGTTCGGTAGCGCCGGAGCCCTTGTCGGTTACAAGGAATGAGATGTGCTCTGGAGTGTGTCCTGGGGTGTGAAGAACCTTAAATTCAATGTTCCCGACGTTAAAGATAGCCCCATCTTTCAAAAGCTCGTGTTTATAAGAGCCTCCAGACGCTTTCTTATCTAGCCACTGGTAGCTCCAATCCGGGCCGCCCTCATCGGAAACGTACACGGTCGCACCAGTTTGCTCCGCCACCTCTCTGGTACCAGAGAGGAAATCTGCGTGAATATGGGTTTCAGTCACTGCGGTGATACGGAGCCCCTCACGCGTCGCAATGGAGAGATAGCGGTCGATATCTCTCTCAGGATCAATCAAGATAGATTCCCCTGTTCGCTGACAGCCAATCAAATAAGTGGCCGCAGCTAGATTCTCGTCATAGATCCGTCGAAGAAGCATAGGTACCCCAACTCATTTTGTTCTGGGGAGCGTCGGCGACCCAGAACAGGATATCCCTAACGTTACTTCGCCATTGAGCGTAAGAGCAAATTGGCCCTAGTCAGGTTGCTCAACCAAATCCGCCAGCCTCGCGAGCTCACTAGATAAATACCTAGTTCTCTATCAACCGGTTCCCTGCGACCCGCAGACTGAACAAGCCGCCAGGCATGCAACTTGCACAGTAGGTTTCCTCAGTAGAGGTGTGGGGCACCCTACCGGAGTAATGAGCCACTCATGGCTACATTACGCACTTAACGGTCAAGCTGCTTTTGGAGCTGCTGATGTTGCCCCTACCTTATCCCATACGCAGGGTTCTGCATTCTTCGCGTAATTCGCTCTCCCTTGGACGAGCGTTCAAGGTAGCAAATCGCTACTCTCTAGACACAGAGCGCGCATCTTCACTCGTTGAACTCACTTTATTTGTTCCTATTCTTTTTGGCATTCTCTTCGGCGTCACTGCCGTCTCTGACGTGCTCTTTGCCAAAAGCGAGAACTCAAATTTAAGCCGAGAGCTCGCAAATCATGCCATGCGAGACTGTAGAGCGGTACTAAACGATTCATCCACACCGATGAATGAAGTTGACGCATGTTTGGTCGAGGCAAAATTTCTGTTCGATAATCTCTCGGGACACTCTCTTTCCAACTATGCATCCGTCGTCACGGCATACGATTGCAATTCCTTTTCATGTTATGACAGTGCTGGCGCTCTTTGCCCTACTCAAAGTATAGGCTGCACCTGTACATGCCCGGAGTTGGAAAGCATTGAGCCTGTAGGGACAACAGAGCCTGTACCAGTTACCGGCCCTCCTTCTGCCTGCAAACCCCTAGAACTCAACCCTTTTGTTGAACACAACAGCCTGCTTTTACCGATAGATTTCGACAACATCGAAGACTGCACCAACTACCCGTCAACTAATCCGTTAGATCCCCCTGTGGGACGTCCGACGGAAACACAATCAGCCGCTTCGAGGCTGACTCTCGTCACTCGCTTTAACAACGAGCGCATCATTCAATCGCCTGAGTTGCTCGTGCTCTTCAACTTCAGAAAACGCATTTTCATCGCGGAGACGAGTCTACGGTACGGTAATCAACCTCAACTTTCAGAAAGTTTGGTGGCCTATGATGCAACGATTTTTTAGCAAAGTATCTGTGCGTGGAAGCGAAGGTGGTGCGTTCTTTCCGCTCGCATTCCTCATATTTAGTGCCCTACTCGCCGTCGCGGGACTTGCAATCGATGCCGGCAACATGTTCTTAACCCAACTCTACTTACAGCGCGCCGTAGATGCAGGGGTGATCTCGGCCATGCTTGATAGTAGCAATTCAGATGATGACACTCTCAGGGCAGCTACTACTAGCTTTATCATTGCCAACATGCGGGCATCAGGCATTTACCACCCCGACGCTACTGATTCACGTCCGGCATCATCCATAACCGTTAACGTCGACCGAGGGCAAATCAATGCAAACGCCGACACTCCCGCCCAAACCTTTATTCTTCATGCCCTGCTGCCCGAGTTGGCGAGCTATGAAGTGGTTAATGCGAGAGCTGGCGGAGGAGGGCGCAGAGTGGCAGTGGTGCTCGTCCTCGATGAATCTGGATCCATGAAGGCTTCTCAAGAATGCTCTGTTTCGAATGCCTGCCGTATGAGCAACGGGCGTTGCACAAAGGCTTGCCTACTCAAACAGGCGGCGAAGAGCTTTATCGCTGATTTAGATGATACAGACTTCATAGGAGTGGTAGGTTTCAACAGCATAAGCACCAGCGGCAGCGGCAGCAGCTTTGTCGCCGGAAGTCGCGCGCTCCAGCCTCTTGTGCCCTGCTCCGATCTACCGGGAGAGAGTCGTTGCAAAGATCAAACCATCAACAATCCAATTACAGGCCAAGACGGAATTATTGATCAACTTACCTCAAACGGCGGTACCTGCATTTCATGTGGACTTAGTCTAGCGAGGGGTCTTTTCAATAATGCGAATCTTGACCCATCAGTCGCTCGGTATGTCGTACTTATGTCTGATGGTGCACCCACACACTCTCCGCACGATCGTCCTGCGCCAAACCCAAACAACGGCTCCCATCATTGCGGATATGCCGCGATTTCCGCCGCCAGTTCAGCGACATGCTACTATACCGCCGAGAGGGATTCCTCAGGGCGAAGGACTTACACCATCATTCCCGAATGTGCCCAACGTCATGCCTATGCCGCAATCGTTCAGTCTGACCTGCTCAGATCTATGAACATTCCTGTGCTTGGGGTAGGCCTTGGCGCATCCGGGGAAAACTGGTGTATGGAAGAAGGCGATCGAGTCCCGTTCCAAACCTGTTCTGAGCGTGCCGAGACACACCTGCTACCAGAAGATCAGATTCAATTTCGCACTCGTCCATATTTATTTAGACGGCTCACCAACACCGTACGCCTCACCAACAACTTGCTTGGACCAGCGGATCCAGCATTCGAGCCAATAGGGTATCAAGAACACTCTCTATGCATTCCACGCTATGGTCCCTCTTTTCCGCCCGGAGAGTATTTTGAGACTCCAGATGCAACCTATCTAAGCAACCTCTTCAAAGCTTTATTTCAAATTATCAAGCGACCGAGGTTAAGAACATGAGCGCAGTAACTTTCCGTCCCCATGCCGGAACAACTGCACACAGTCGTCAGCAGCACGGAGCCTTTACGTTCGAATTCTCTATCGCGGCAGGAGCTTGTTTCTTTATCGTTGTCAGCGTGCTCAGCTACTCGCTGTTTCACTACCAGCGCCTGGCACTCCAGCACGCGGTGGCCACCGCAACCCGCCAGGCCGTAACAGGCGGAGTTGCGCAGAATGCGTCACGACTAGACGCGATTGCCAATGTCTTCGTGTCTCGTGGTCGAGACTACGGACTTGCGCTGAGTTCAAGTCATCTAAGAGTTTGCCCCGGTTCTATGCCGCAGTGCACTACGAACGACCCAGGGCTCTCTGGTGGATTTGTGCTGCTCACGGCGCGCTATCCCTCATTGCTGCCTATCTTGGGCAGTGTGGAAATCGAGGTTTCGATGTTGGCGAAAAACGAGCCCTTCTAGTGGTGACCACTCGCCGATCCGGCACATTCTCAGTTGCTTCCTGTTAAAACATCGCTTGCTGAGAACCGCCGAGGGTTTCAAAATAGGGTCCGAAAACCCTTTTAGGCCCCGCCTCGGATGCTTTACGAATCAGCGCTCACTTCCCGCCCTAAAATAACTGCTCACGTCTGCATCGCTGTGAGTGTTGTTCTAGGACTTGCTCTACGTTTTTTCCTGCTCCCGAACGTCAGTGGCGATATGCAGGCGTTCCTAATCCCATGGCTACATACCATTCGTGAAATTGGGGAACGCAATGCGCTAGGAGGAGCTTTTTCAAACTACAACCCTCCATACCTCTATCTTCTTAGCTTGGCCTCTTTACTGCCCGATCAACTACCAGAGTTTTTTATAATTAAACTTCCGTCTATTCTGTTTGACCTTCTTGCCGCATTCTTCATGCTTAGAATCGTGGCGCTTCGCTATCGTTCTCCGCTGGTGCAAGCACTCGCGGTGTTTCTTACTCTGGTTACACCAACAGTCCTGCTCAATAGTTCAATGTGGGGGCAGTGCGATGTGGTTTATTCGACGCTGCTCCTTGGTGCGACCTATTACTTATGCATTCGGCAAGGTCATTGGGCCGCAGTGTGCTTCGGAATTGCGCTAAGCTTTAAGCTACAAGCTCTATTCTTCGCGCCTGTCTTAGTGGTGGCGCTGTTACGCCGAGAAATGCGCCCGTGGCACATAGCACTTACTCCTCTCGTTTATGTGATTGCGCTGTTTCCGGCAGCTGCAGCAGGTCGCCCCTTTGCAGAATTATTTAGCATTTACTTTCAGCAGGCAGAATATTATCGCAGCCTCGCTCCTAACTCTCCAACGATTTACACCTGGTTTTCCGATGGCAACATTTTTCAGCAGACTCCTGACAAGCTGTATGATTTGTTGGTGCCTTTCGGCCTCATGCTCGGTGCAAGCTTTGCGCTTGTTTGGGTTGTGCTCGGCACACTCTCGCGCAAGCGCATGAGCGCGCAATCTTGGGTGCTGCTCACCTATGTCTGCATGCTGGGGCTCCCATACCTCCTACCTAAGATGCACGACCGCTACTTCTTCCCGGCTGATTTAATGTCGGTTGCCGTCGTCTTTCTCTTTCCTCGATTGTTTTGGATAGCGATTGTTCAGCAACTCGTGAGCTTAAGCGTGTACACCAACGTATTAGGTTTTCACCCATTGCTCGAAATAAAATCAGCGGCTCTCTTAGCCGGAATTTTACTGATTCTAGTAATGAGAGAAGCCGCGCTTCATTTTTACGGCCAGAAGCACATCGAAGAAGCAATTCCCCGCCAACTCTGTGGTCAACCATCGGATATAAAGGGCTGGCCGGTGTTATCGGGGCGTCAGGCACTCTATGGCGTCACCTTTTCTGGATTGCTTCTACTACTTGCGGTTGCGGGAGTGCACCAAGTCAGCATTGACCGGGTCTCGCTTTCTCTTCCAGTTGAAAACTCTACAGAAACAAGTCCAATAACCCCTGACCGCGTGATGTGGACCTGGAGACCCAGTAGGGGTGGAGTCAACCTATTTGATCAAGCTCTGGTCGTGAAGGGAACTCAATACGATAGCGGCTTCGCCGTGCATGCCAACGGCCGACTTGTGTACGATCTGCCCAACGGAGTGGCGCACTTTACAGCACAAGTAGCTGTTCCTGATTACATGTCTACCGGCGCCCCTACCTCCCTGTTTTTTGCTTTATATGGGGACGGAAAACCTCTATGGAAGTCCTTCCATATGCATCCAGGCGTAGAGCCTCAGACAGTAGATATCTCGGTTGCAGGAGTACGTCGCCTCACTCTTGCAATCCTCGATGCGGACGACGGCGACTATGGCGACCACGGATACTGGCTCAATCCTAAGATTTCTCTTGCAGCTGCTAGATGAAGCTCCGCCTTCGCTCACACGGACCTGTGCTGCCATTGATTTCGAGAAGGCTTCCCCCTTCGCTCAGGCTACGAGGAAGAAGTCGATGGGACGTCGTCGTCTGTGCCTGTGTCACAGACTCCTAGGAAATTTCTGTGAAGCGCTTTTCGACATTTCCCCAATCAAGACGCTTTAAAAAGTCTGTGATATATGCGCCGCGATCTTTCCCGTAATCTTTGAAGAACGCGTGCTCATACATATCCAAGGCCACCAAGGGAACTGCGTTCCAAATAGGGTAGGTGTTTTGAGCATCACCAATATAGTTGAACAGTGAGCCCGTATCTCTATCAAGGGCGAGCCAGGCCCAACCGCGCGCAGAAATCCCGGTTGCTCGCAAGTCCGCTTCCCAACGCTCAACGCTGCCAAAATGCTTCTCAATCGCCTGCTTCATTCGTTTGCCAGGTACGTTGTTGCTTCTTGGCGCTGAGAGCTGGTTTCCAAAAAACACTTCGTGATTCTTTACTCCGCCGACAGCAAATGAATATTCAACTTTAAGCTCTCGAAGCGCGCTGTAGGTAATGCTCTGTTCGGCGGGGTCGCGACTCACGGTTTCCATCTGCTCGAAGAGCTGGTTTGATTTTTTTACATAGCCTTCATAGAGGGCCAAATGCTGATCGACATCCGAAGGCCAATTGCCAAGAGACTGAGGTGTAAATCCTTTAGAGACCCACCTGTAAGCTCCCCCTGGCTTGGTAGCTTCCGCGAGCACCTCTGCCACTGGTCTAACTCCAAGCGCCGCTGAAGCAAGAATGCCAGCTCCTGCACTACGAATAAGTGTTCTTCTATTCACCATTGCCAGCTCCTTGAGTGTCGAATCAGCATTCACATTAGAAGCATGGTTCAAATAGGGCAACTGCGGGGATGGGGCGAACGAGGTCAGCTGCTACGTAGGCGTTTCGTCCACTTCGCTGGTGCCTGATAGACCATACTCTTTAAGTTTATAGAGTAGAGCCCGGTGGCTGATTTCTAGAATTTTGGACGCGTGGGTGCGGTTGCCTTTGGTCTGTTCAAGTGCTCGACGAATTAAGTGAACTTCAAGCTCTCGCGTGCGCTGTTTTATTGAAAGATTTCCTTCGTCGCAAACAAGTTTCTCAGAAGAATCTTCCGGCAATTCTTCTCTTAAAGAAGGCGGCAGCGCTTCGACTTCTAGCTGTTCTTGCTCGCTCAACACCAATGCCCGTTCAATACAATTCTCCAGCTCTCTTACGTTACCTCTCCATGAATGGCGCATAAGCGCCGCAGAAACTTGCTCGGAAAGATCCTTGGCGGGAAGGTTCAAGCGCTTGGCGTGCTTTTTTACAAAATATCTGGCTAGCAGCGGAATATCTTCTGGGCGATCTCTTAGGGGAGGAATGTGGATGGAAACCACATTGAGTCGATAATACAAGTCTTCACGAAATCGATTGGTATATACATCTACTTCCAAGTCTCGGTGCGTGGCAGCAATCACTCGAATATCAATATCTACCGCCTGCTCGTCTCCAACTTTACGAATCTGTTGTTCCTGTAGGACGCGTAGCAACTTAACTTGTAGCTGCAGTGGCATTTCTCCGATTTCATCGAGGAAAACCGTCCCTCCAGAAGCTTCCTCTAATAGCCCGCGCTTATCCTTGGTGGCATCGGTAAAGGCGCCTCGTTTGTGCCCAAACAGTTCCGACTCCATCAAGGATTCTGGGATTGCGCCACAGTTTATCGCAACAAAGGCACCGCCTCGTCGCGGTGAGTTGTAGTGAAGCGCTCGGGCAATCAATTCTTTGCCGGTTCCGGACTCGCCGGTAATAAGCACAGTGGTGCTGTAAGACGCCAGTCGTTTGACGGTTTCGAAGATCTGCTTCATGGCATCGCTCTGAGCGATAATATTGGAGAAGCTGTATTTCTTCTCGGCGTTCGCGCGACGAGCAGGAACTTTCTCTTTAAATTGCCCGCGCTCCTCAAGTTTACGAAGCGCGCAGAGTAGTTCGTCAGATTGAAATGGGGCGGAGATATAATCAGAGGCACCGAGTCTTAAAGCCTGCATGGCGAGCTCTTGGTGTTCAGCGCCAGCGACCACAATGGACGCAGTATGCGGTGAGTTCGCCGCACAAGTACGCACAAGATCCAGGGTGCTCGCCGTGGAAAGCCCGAAGTCCATCAGTAAAATATCGAAATGTTCTGAAGCAAGCGCCTGCACGGCGGGCTTGGTCTCACTAAGAGCGGTAACCTCATACCCGGCGTCACCTAAAACGTGCTGCCAGGGCGAAGCACCGGGGCGAGGGGCCTGCACCACAAGGATTTTTAGAGGGATCGAATCCATACTCTGCATTAGATGCAGCCAGAAAGCGGCTCGGTGTGCAGAAATTGCGTGATGTTCGTCACTGTAGATTCAGTGAGTTAACGAAGCGGTGAAGCCAAAGCCCGCAATAAATAGCCGGCCTAAGGGCATGAATTGAGGTAAATTTAACTGCACTCAAGAAGCTCTAAGAGCACGTGCACCACGGTAATATGCACCTCTTGGATTCTCTCAGTCGCCTTCGACGGCACTTCGAGACAATGAGTCGCGAGATTTTTAAGTGCTCCGCCGCCAATCCCAGTTAAGGCAATGGTAGAAGCTCCCAATTCGTTGGCAGCTTGAACCGCCCTGACCACATTCTTGGAATTTCCAGAAGTCGAGAACGCCACCAACGTGTCGCCTTTTCTACAAAAAGTGTGCGCTTGGCGTTCGAAGACAGATTGAAAATCGTAGTCATTTGACCAACATGTCAGCGTGCCCGCATCCAGAAAATGCATGGCGCGAATTCCGGGGCGTTCTCGCTTAAAGCGTGCAACCAGTTCTTCAGTTAAATGCATGGCATCACAGGCAGAGCCGCCGTTGCCACAAGCATAGATGGTACCGCCGCAGGCTATAGTGGCCCGCAACGTTTGCTCTATGGCGCTAAGAGTGTTGGTAAATTCGGGATCGGTAGCTACCGCAGCTTTGACCTGAGCCGACTCTTGTAAAAGTGCTGTGATGTCTTGTTTCATGGTCATTCAAACCCTACCAGCCGCTGTCGCCCCAAGAGGCCCTGTACGCCTATGGCCTATGCTCCTATACAGGGCGTCCGCGTCGCAAGTATCCGAACACTGGAACTAGGTCGGCCTAAACGGTATCCTAAGGGTATCCCATTTGGGTAACAAATTCATGCTTGCTGATATCGCTCTTCTTTTCCCTGCGCTTATTTTCACCGTTTTGGGTGCGGCGCTGCTCTATACCTTCGTCAGGTCCTTGTGGATTGCTATTTTTGGCAATACCCGTGGTCTTGGGGAGCGTGCCCGTTTTAAGCGCCGAGAACAAAACCTCAAGCGCGCTGATACCGCGATTCGTCAAGGCGAGTTCTTGGCAGCATTGAAACTTATTGAAGCGGCCTTTTTCTTCGATCACATTCGCAAAGACCAAGCGCTCATTGACCAGGTAGTAGGACATCACATTGGGGTCCTCGGGCGATTGATTGCTATCTCTGAAGAGGAAGGACACCCCATTACTGGTCTCGCCGTGATTGAAGATTTAGTGCACTCGCGAGGAGAGCTCATGAGAGCTTATATGGAAGCAACTTCCACTCGCGACTCCCTCGGAAAGAATCGTAAGAAGGCCGTGCCGCGTTGGGCACTCGACGAGTACGACAAGAAGATGTCGGAAATTCTTGAACGTCTTTCTGTGAACAAGCGAAGTCTTGCCTCCCAATTTCAAGTCGTTATTTCCGACTTGCGAAAGCCACTTTCTGCAGTTCGTTCACAAGATGGAAGCTCAGTCGCAGGGGGCGATGACAACCCCGACGACATGATGATTCACTAAATATTGGTTTTCCCCTAAAATAACAGGCTTTCTATGTTTGATCTCACCTTCGCCGGGCTACCGTTCCCTGTCATCTGGGAAGACGCTTCATACTTCGCCGTCTCCAAGCCCGCGCGTATCCATTCCGTGGCACGCCCCGATTCTGCTGCTGAAGATCAGAAACCAGAGGAGAGTATCGCAGGGGCTCTCGCTATTATTTTTCCAAACTTGCGGGATGTTGGTCTAAAGCCGGAAGACTCTGGGCTTGTGCAGCGCCTCGATTTTGAAACAAGCGGCGTGCTGCTCGGTGCCAAAACTCGCGAAGCCTGGAATCAGCTCCGTGCCGCGCTGGCCGGAAGCCAAGTGGTTAAGCGCTACCGGGTGCTACTTGAAGGAGTGCTCTCAGAGCCTCAAGAAATTGACGCGCCGATTGGCTCTCCGTACCGAAGAGGCACTAAGGTTCGAGTGTATCTCGAGAATCGCTCTCAGCGCGGGGTTAAGCGCTCGCAACCTGCAAAGAGTACCTTTTCGCCGATTAAAGCTTTTCCGCCCAAAGGATGCAGCCTCGCCATGGCCACTACCTCAAACGGCCGACGCCATCAGGTTCGAGCGCACGCCGCAGCATTGGGCTTCCCGCTATGTGGCGATGCTCTTTACGGCAGCAAGCACTTACTCAGTGATTTTCTTGGTCGCTCAGTGGAAGACCCCTCGATGCCGCAGTTCTTACTGCATGCTGAAGAGGTAAACTTCATTCATCCGCTCAAGGATAAGGAGATGGCAGTTTCCGCGGAGGTTCCTTCGTATTTTCGGCTTCCAGCTTGAAGCTAAGATTGCAATTTTTAGAATTCGAACGATTCGATTTCTGTTTTAAGAAGATTCCTGCTTAGTTTGTCCGCTCAGCCTCATTGCGCCAATTCTTATACTCAGGGGTGCGAAGAGGGCGCACGCGAAAGTGATTATGCAGCAGAATGCGCACGGGCGGTTGAGGCAATACGCCCGCTCTGTGATATGCAAGTTCAGGGAGTTAAAAAGGTTGGGGCATCTTGGAGAGGTTCGTCCAAAAAGCAGACGAAAACGACGCACGAGCTCCTATCAGCCACGAAGCTTCAGAATCAAGAGATCAGGGAAGAGCAGCTTAATTAGCGAAGATTTCCGTCGGAGGCGTCATTTCAAGCACGTCATTGATGAGAGAGTCCATCACGGTGTTAAGCCCATTCGACATGCGGCAGCTTTGGGACTTTGCGCGGCGTCCTGCAGAGTCCACCGGAACGGCCACGAAAAATCCGTCCCGTTTGTGCAAGACTTCAATGGTGTACAAGGTATTGAACTTCTTGGATTGATAACGATATACGTTTTCCACAATCACTCCATCGAATCCAGGCTCACTCACCAAATTCCAATCAAACGATTGAAATTGAAGTTTTTCACAGCTGTTTCCGGGAGTTTTCCCGCTTTGAGCCGCGCCTAATGGATTCACTGACGTTATGCGAGCCTTCTGTCCTAAGTATCCTAAAGGACGCGTGTCACCTCGGCCCGACTCGAGAACTACTCTGCGCTCGACGTCTAAAGCCTCAACTTCTAACACGTTCTTAACAGAAAACTCCCGTTCGACGTAGCCTATATCTGGTGGGCTACAACGGAACCGCGCATTGTAGAGTGCCCATTTGTGGAAGGCAATGGTGCTGGGAAGCGGTTCGAGCACGTAACTATCTAAATATTCTAAGCTTTTATTTATGGCCTCGCCGCGTGAGCGCCCCAATACAACGACTTTTGAGACTAGGGAGTCATAATAGGGTGAAATGACTGTTCCATTCTCCACTCCCCGGTCTTCCCGCACCCATGGGAACGCGGGCCCGCCAATTCTATCAATTTGACCCGTTACTGGCCGAAAGTCCTCGCGAGGATCTTCAGTGCAGATTCGAAACTCAATCGCATGCCCTCTAAACTCAATATCGCGCTGTGCAAAGGGCAGCTTCTCGCCTCTAGCGACTCTGATTTGAAGCTCCACCAAATCCAGCCCAGTAATGGCTTCAGTGACCGGATGTTCGACTTGAATACGCGTGTTCACTTCCAGAAAATAGAACTGGTCGCCTTCTACGAGAAACTCAACGGTGCCGGCATTGGAGTATGCCGCTTCCTTCGCTACTGCTATCGCCGCTTGGTGCAGACGCTCTCGGAGTTTTGGGGCCAAGTTCGGGGCTGGGGCCTCTTCAATTAACTTTTGGTGCCTCCTCTGCATCGAGCAGTCTCTGGTACCAAGATGCACAAGATTACCGTGAGAGTCCCCAAGAATCTGCACCTCAACATGGCGCGGCATGTCGATCAGCTTTTCTAAATAGATGTCTTCATTCGAAAAAAACTTCTTAGCCTCGCCTCGCGCTCTTGGCAGTGCCTCTACAAGCTCTTGCTCAGTTCGCACTCGGCGCATCCCGCGACCACCACCACCGGCAACCGCCTTGACCAGCACAGGAAACCCAATGCGCTTGGCCTCCTTCACAAGCTCTTTGTCGGTGAGCCCCCCAATGCTACTTGCCGCACAGGGCACGTTCGCCGCACGAGCTAGTTTTTTCGCTGAAGTCTTGCTCCCGAGTAACCCAATCGTCTTAGAGGTAGGGCCTATGAAAATTAGCCCCGCGTCCTCGACCGCTCTCGCGAACTCAGCACTCTCTGACAAGAACCCATATCCAGGATGAATCGCGTCACAGCCTGTGGAGCGCGCCGCGTTTAAGATTTTCTCAATACATAGATAGGAGTCTTTAGGGGCGGGGGGGCCAATCATCACAAGCTCGTCGGCTTCCCGAGCGAACAGGCTTTCCTTGTCAGCTTCAGAAGCCACTGCCACAGTGGTGATATCTAGCTTGCGGCATGCGGCCTGGACCCTCCGGGCAATTTCGCCGCGATTGGCTATGAGGACCTTGCCTATATTGCTATGCTTTTGCTTCATAGATTTTTCTTCTGAGGAGCTTCGCACATGTCATCAGCTCAAGACCACAAGGGTAGCCAGGCTGAATCAAACAAAGCAGCGGGAATCCAACACCGAAAAGTAATGATTCTTGGCTCAGGTCCAGCAGGGCTAACCGCAGCCGTTTATAGTGCCCGAGCGAATTTACAGCCATTACTGGTTCACGGTCCACTTCCTGGCGGTCAGCTAACTACCACAACAGATGTGGAGAACTTCCCCGGTTTTCCTGACGGCATCATGGGCCCTGACCTAATGCAGCACATGGAAGCCCAGGCCAAGCGCTTTGGAACCACAATCTCTGTGGATACAATTACTTCCGTCGATCTTAAAAAACGTCCCTTCACTCTCAAAGGTTCAAGTGCTGAATATTCTTGCGACGCGCTCATTATAGCTACCGGAGCCGCACCTCGATTGCTTGGCATTCCGGGAGAGAAAGAACTGATGGGATACGGCGTTTCCACCTGCGCAACCTGTGACGGAGCCTTCTTTAGAGAAAAGATAATTATGGTTGTCGGTGGTGGCGACTCGGCCTGCGAAGAGGCCAATTTCCTTACTCGCTTCGGCAGCAAGGTATTGTTAGTGCATCGTCGTGATGAGCTGCGCGCCTCGAAAATCATGCAGGACCGCGTCTTAAAAAATCCAAAGATAGAAATGCTTTGGAATCGAGCACCTAAGTCCATCACTGGCTCAAAAGAGGCTGGCGTTCAGTCCGTGGAGTTAGAGAAAACAGATTCTGGTGGCACGGAAACGGTTAAGGCTGATGCTTTCTTTGTCGCTATTGGACATACGCCCAACTCTCAGTTGTTTAAGGGCGCTTTAGAGATGGATGAGAATGGGTATTTAACGCCACGCCCAAATTCAACCGCGACAAACGTTGAGGGCGTATTCGCCTGCGGAGATGTACAGGACCACATCTTTAGACAAGCGGTCACGGCTGCCGGCAGTGGTTGTATGGCAGCTATTGAATCTGAGCGTTGGTTAGAAAGCCAAGAATAGTTCTAAGTGCTTTAGAGCAAGTCGCAAACAAGCAGGGGCGCTTTCAGCAAAACTGAAAGCGCCCCCACTATTTTCGCTTTTCGCTAAGTCCAAAAAACTTAACAGTTAAGCCTAAGTGTCTTAGAACTTACCAGCCAAGTTGTTCGCGATTACGAAGGAAATGATCACGAGAGACTCGATAAGAGCCAACCCGAGAAGCATCGGTACGAATACCTTTCCTGAAGCGGAAGGGTTACGGCCAATGGCTTCAAGTCCTGAGGAAATCGCTCGGCCTTGACTAAGAGTACCACCAAGAGCGGCAAGCCCAATTGCGATAGCAGCGCCGATCGCAATCATTCCATTGTCAGAGCCGCCTGCGCCGTCAGCTGCTACTGCAACTCCTGGAGCGAGAAGCGCCTGTCCAACAAGCAACTGTGAGAGAAGAAGAGCTGAGGAGAACTTAATGCCCTTTACTAATTTGTTCTTCATAGGTTTTTCCAACATTACACTAAATCAGCACCATCATTCGCAACATTTGCTTTCGCAACATTTGCCACTGCGTGCCACTTTTAATATCCACATCACACCGCGCTACGAACACACCGTGCCGCGCCCAGACTAATGCTGATGCTCCTCTTCGTGATGAGAGGCAAGGAGGATGTACACCATTGTGAGCGTAGAGAAAATAAAGGCCTGCATAAAACATACAAAAGTTCCCAGTAGGTAGAAGATTACTGGAATGCCCGGGGGCAAGAGGTCGGTAAAAACGCTGACCACGTCGTGGTCGGCCTTTATATTCCAATAGAGACGCAGATTGAGCGTGAGCACCCGAAGGCAGATGCTAAAAATCTCTAGGACGAACATGAAAGGAGCCAGAAGCAGTATCGGACCACAAAAATGCTTGAGATACCCCCCGAGTCCCTGCTCCTTTACGCCTACAGTGTTGAAGTAGCCAAATACTACTAAAGCAACGCCTACGTTAAACCATACGGTGTTCGTCCCGGAGGGGAAGCCTGGGATAAGCCCGAGCAGGTTCAAGGTGAAAATGAGAATGAACACGGAAAAAACGAACGGCAAGTGTCGGCGGCCATCATGGCCACCAAGAACTGTGTCATAGAACTTTGCGAACATTTCAACGCTCGCTTCAAAGAGAGAAAAGGGATTGAGGGAGCTTTGGGGAATAACCTCGTTCTGTCGTCCCTCTTTGGTCTTCAACCGGCGAGAAAGGCGCAGCCCAATAAAGAGCAACGCCGTACAAACGAAAGCGACGAAGGCGAATCTCTCCACATCCGGTAGCACGCTGCTAATTTCAGTGTCGTGGTACAGCGACGAGATTGGGTAGCTAAAGTAGGTGTGATGTCCAGCCACGAAGTTCGCCTTAAGTCAGTTCAAATTTAAGAGCCGGGAGACGGCTTAAGCCCCCGATTTTTTACAGCAATGACCAAACAAAATCAACGCAGAGGAGAAACTAAGAGGCGCCGGGCACCACTTGCGGTGAGCCCTGTGGTCCTCTCACTTCTGGACTTCCCTGAGGCGGGCGAGAAAGCGTCCATGCGAGCAAAACTCCAGTCGGGATAAGCGTTAAGAAGCCTATCACGAACCACATAGACGAAAGACTGCTGTATCCGGTGCCTTCGATGGCAACAATCGGAAGTATAATCGCTGTCAGCAGGCTAAGTTTGAGCGTAGCAACCACCCCCAATCGAATAAGGCTGCGTCCTGGTAGAAGGAGGGTCTGACCTAACTCACTATAGAAGGCCGTGGTAGCGAGCATGAAGGACGTTCCAACAAACAGCTCGCGCCAATAATGAAACTCTCCCACTTTCCAAGCCATCAACCCAAGAAAAGAGGTGCCGATTGCGACGACAAGTGAACAGCGCAGCACCACGCGAGCGCTACGCTCGATTTCGAGTGCCGAATCCATGGTAATCGTCGTTGAATTTTCCGCTATTTGCATCTTGTTCGCACGCTTTCGCGTGCCGTTGTCGTCGATCTTACTTTAAGTGATTTGCACTTTGCGAAAGTGAAACCAAGGAAAGATTTGATTTCATTTGTTTTAGAACGACAAAAAAGTTTTTCTTCGTTCGCGCTTGTAAAGTTCTCAGTCCTCACTATACATGCATGCTACATCGACATGAACTTGAAGTTTGAAGTTTGTGTTGCGTAGGGAATCGATGATGAGTTTTGTTTGAGAGTTTGAAAAAACACTCAATACATGATTCGGCGCATTATTTACTTCCTTCCTTACGTAGTTCAGTTAGACTGCTTTCTTTCTTTCGTTTTGAGTCCGAAGTTGATGTTACAGCACTTCTCAAATTGGCGCCGAGCTATCTCTCTTGCGCTGAGCCTCTCGGCGTTGAGATCCTTAGTGTTGAGATCCTCGGTGTTGAGATCCTCAGTGTTGAGATCCTCAGTGTTAATATCCTCAGTGGACAGACTGAAGTCCTCTGAAATGTTGAAGTCTTCAATGTGGCGTCGAATTAAATCTTTTTCTTTTCGCTCAGCATCCCTCCGCGCAGCATCCCTCCGCTCATCTGTCCTCGCTTCGTGTCTTTTTCCGGGCTTTTTGAGCTTAAGTTTTAGTTTTTGCTATAGGTTATGTGTATCGATGGGAAACCTAGGTACTTGGTGTTCTCGAATCGTCGAGAGCGCTCGAATTCAATTGCTCCCGTTCGATGTGTTTTCTCCGGCGCTCGAGGCTCGCGCCTCAGCTCGTTTGAGCATGATTGGATCGGGGGCTTTGAGGTTTGCTTCACTACTTGGGCGTTCCTGCAATCTGGTTCAGCCTAGAATCGTTTAAAGCAGCATTTCTGCGTGACGTGGTGCCTTTTATGTAGGCGAGCCGCGCGTACTGTATTGTGTGTTCTGGCGACGTTCTTGTGTTGGTGCGTGATTGGATCTTCTGTTGTTTTGAAGACTTGAAGCTCTAATACGGAAGTGCGGCAAGGTGCCGCGGTAATGAAAGTGGGGCTTTGGCTGCATAGCCCCTCGAGCTGATGAGGCGACCAGAGAGTCGCAGGGCAAATTCGGCCTTTCCCCTAACTGGGGGCAAGAGAGGTTTGGGTTTGGTAGATTTTGATCTTTGGAGAAGTGCTGGTGACTGAAAGCTCAGGCATTCCGGAAGTTGCGGATTCAGATTCGACGGGCTCAGGCTTGCTTTTGCAAGGTTCTGGTGTCGTCGACTCCGCGTCTGCCCCTGGGCATGAAGCCATTAAAGCTTCTGGGGACAGGCTTGCCTCCTCTCGCGTCGAAGATCTTTGGACTCGAAGCATCACCCGTCTAAGGCGGGAAATGAACGATCATCTCTTTTCAGCCTACGTCGCCCCGCTTGGCCTAGCTTCAGTAAGCCTTTCGAAGCGAGAATTCGTTGTTGCAGCTCCTTCAACCTTCATTAGAAACCACGTCGAGCGAACTTTTTCAGACGTGTTGCTGTGCGTATTGCGCCAAGAGGCCGAAGCTTTTAGAGAAATTGATGCGCACTCTTTTGGTTTGAAGTTCCTTGTCGATGCTTCATCGAAAGGAAATGAGGCTCCTCGTGCTCGTGGTCACCGCATGAGCGCTTCAGCGGGTCGTAGCGACGCCTCTGCGGAGTCAAAGGGCAGGGGGCTCTCGCCGATTGGCTCTTCCTTGGGAGCTCTTGCTTCAAGAAGAGCTCCTGTTAGGGCGGAAGTTAGAAATTCTTTGGGAAACTCGGTCGAAGGCTCGGTACAGCCTGGAGGAGCGCGAACTGAGGGAGCTCGCATCTCCGTGCGCGGCATCTCTGTACACGACCGTCGCGTGCGCGCAGGCCTCAACCCTAAGTACACATTTCAAAATTTCGTTGTCGGGAACAGCAATCAGTTTTGTAATGCCGCTGCGCAGCGCGTAGCCGAAGAGCCAGGCAAAAATTATAATCCGCTTTTTATCTACGGCGGCGTAGGACTTGGAAAAACACATCTCTTACATGCAATTGGAAATGCGGCGCTCGATCGCCAGCCCACGGCGCGCGTGGTGTATCTCTCGTCAGAAACATTTACCAATGAACTTATTCAGGCGCTTAGAAACGCCAAGATGGACGAATTCAAACGCAAGATGCGTGACGTTGAGCTGCTGCTCATCGATGATATTCAGTTCATGTGCGGTAAAGAGCGCACTCAAGAAGAGTTCTTCCACACCTTCAACACGCTCTATAATGCCAAGCACCAAATAGTAATTACCTCAGACAAGATCCCTCAAGATATTCCGGGCCTTGAAGAGCGTCTTCAAACTCGCTTCGCCTGGGGACTTACCGCGGACTTGCAAGCGCCTGATTTTGAAACCCGAGTGGCTATTATCCGAAGAAAAGCTGCGCTCGATGGCTTTGCGCTACCACAAGACGTCGCTCAGTTCATTGCAGAGAAGATTTCATCGAACGTCCGAGAGCTCGAGGGCGCGCTCACGCGCCTGCATGCCATCTCAAGTCTTCAAAAAATAGAGCTCACTCTTGAATCGGCTGCGGCAGCTTTGAAGCCCTTAATTCAACCAAAACAGACCAGTATTTCCGTTGACGACATTAAGCGTTCGGTTTCGTTGCACTTTGGAATCAAGGTGTCAGAGATCATATCGAAGCGTCGCACAAAAAATCTTTCCTTTCCTCGGCACATAGCGATGTATCTTTGTCGAAAGCATACCACCGCTTCGTATCCTGAGATCGGAGGGCATTTTGGGAATAGAGATCATTCGAGTGTGATTCACGCTGCGGGTGTGGTTTCAACTAAGGTTGCTTCAGATGAGAAGGTGCGTGAGCTCGTAAGCGAGATTGAGCGCCGTCTTCTTGCACAGTAATTTTCGCTCAGTAGTTAGTTTTTTCTTGGGATTTTTATCTGGCTTTGATGACAACTCCTTCAGTCTGAGGGCGCGCTCTTAAAACGGAACCTAGTAGTGCGCTTCCCCCATACGGCGAGACGACCGAGCTGCGTTGTGAATAATTACATTAACTTATTATTATTACTCATTTTTTTCCGGTAATTGCTGTGGAAAAGCTCTTGGAGACCCGGTGTAACTAGATTGTAGATAGGGAAGGGCTATTTGTTACACACAGGCTGTGGATTTCTGAGGTATGTTTTCCTCGTGCTACCAACAAGATGTATATCAGGATTCGCTCGTAAATCTGGTTGGTTGATGTTCTTCTTCACAGAGAAAAGACAGCCTATTACTACTGCTACTATATATTAATTAATAATAGATGAAGACCGAACATTACGGCGTGAAGTATCGGTGAGGTAAATATATGAACGTTGTTGTATCGAAAGAAGATTTTAGTAAGGCGCTTCAACTTGTCCAAAGTGCGGTCTCAAAGCGCACCACAATGCCGATCCTTTCGAATCTTTTAATAAGCGTCGATCAAAAATCCGGCTGCATTAAGTTATCTGCTTCAGATCTTGAGCTGAGTGCCGTTTCAAAAGTGAAAGCTTCAGTGAAGTCTGGGGGCAGCACGACCGTAAACGCAAAAGTATTTACTGATATCATTCGCGAGCTCCCTGATGGGGAGGTTCGTCTTACCCTTGGAGAAGGAGAGCGTCTTGAGGTTCAGGCCAAGGGATCGAAGTTCAAGATAGTTGGAGTGAGCGCTGAAGAGTACCCCACGCTTCCAGGTTTGGCCTGTGAGGCAGCGGACACGGTTAGTGCACGCTCTTTGCTAGAGATGATAAATAGAACTCTCTATGCCGTTTCTCTCGATGAAACGAGATTCAACCTCAATGGGGTATGTTTTGAGAATCTTGTAGATGGATCTGCGAAGGCTCCCAAAGCGAAGAAGAAAGATTCTGGAGGTGCCGCCCTGCTGCGATTGGTGGCGACTGACGGACATCGTTTGGCGATAGCGACCAGACCAGTGGCGGGATTGTCGTTTGATGGTCGGGTGATAGTCCCTCGCAAGGCGCTCTCAGAGATTCGTCGTGTATTGGAACTTGAAGGGGACAAAGAAGTAGCGTTTGGCATAGCTGAAGGATTCTTTCTCCTTGAGACCGCAGAGTTCAAACTCGCTGCGCGTCTAATTGAAGCTCAGTATCCTGATTACAGCCAAGTACTTCCGCAACAAAAGGGCGTGAGAGCCACGTTGAACACCAACGAGATAACTCATGCGCTTCGTCGGGTAATGTTGATTGTTACCGACAGAGAGAAGGGCGTACGCCTCGCGTTCTCTCCTGGAGCATTAAGAATTTCTAGTTCGTCACCAGAACTAGGTGAAGCATCAGAGGAGCTGCCAGTTAGTTATGATGGCGCCGTTACTACAATCGGCTTTAATGCCGGGTATTTACTCGATGTGGCGAATGCGCTGGGAGAATGCGAGTCGATGACCTTGGAACTCAACGGCGAGGTGGGACCAGGAAAGTTCTTTGCGGAGCAGGATGAGTCTTCAATCGCAATCGTCATGCCGATGCGACTATAGGCCTGAAATTTTCTGTGAGTTTAGTAGGACCAATCTCTAAACGCATATTTCTTTTACGCGGCGAGACAGGACCACTTGCGCATTGATCACATTCAATTTTTTCAGTTTCGAAACCTCCACGACGGAATAATTTCTTGTGGTCCAGGAGTAAACTTTCTGGTCGGCCTTAATGGCCAGGGCAAAACCAATTTCGTCGAAGCTATTCACCTACTTGCCACCGCACGCTCCTTTAGAACCTCCTCGGTGGAAGAACTATCGCGCTGGGGCGCTGGGGAATGTTCAGTATTTTCCCAAATCACCACCGAGCAAAAGCAGCAGCAGGCTGACACTTACCGCATTGGAATTGTAGTAAAGAAAAGTTCCAGAACGGCCTATCTTGACCAAGAGCCACTCCCGTCCCTAAGCGCGTTACTAGGTAGGCTGCTCGCAGTGACTTTTTCGCCCGGCGACATTGCGCTGGTAAAGGGCGCTCCAGCACTAAGGCGCAGGTTTTTTGATAAGCACCTAGTCGACTGCTTCCCTTCAGTGGCGCCCGCGCTGTTCGAGGCTCATCATGCGGTTCGATTAAAATCAAAAGTGTTAAAGGATAAGAATCCAGACCTTACCGCACTTGACACCTGCGATGCGTTAATTGCCAGACACAGCGTGGCGCTTGCCGCAACTCGTGCTGAGTTCGTTCAACGCGTTCAGCTACGCGCCAGGCTTTGTCTATCAGAGATGACCCTACAAGACGGCGCTCTTAACATTCGGTTTGTTCCTTCGCTTGGGGAAGAGCTCAGCGTGCAGCAAATTGCTGAACATTTAGGGGAAAATCGTGGCAGAGAAATTCGTCAGCGCACCTGTCTCTTTGGTCCACACCGCGATGAGTATGTTTTAGAGCTCGGTGGGCACGATGCTCGATCCTTTGCCTCTCAGGGCCAATCGCGCAGCTTGGTGTTGGCGCTAAAGCTGGCGATGGTAGATCTGATTGAAGAAGAACGCGGGGATTTGCCGGTGCTTATTCTCGACGACTTTGAATCTGAGCTGGACGAAACGCGAACCGCGACGCTGCTCAGTGAGGTTCGAAGAACCGGTCGGCAGGTCTTTGTGACGGGTGTTTCGACCCCACCACAGATGCTTGTTGGAGAGCGTCCGGTACGACGTTTTGAAGTCTCGCAAGGGCAAGTAATTACTAGAGATTCATAGCTGAAAGCGTCTTTACCTCTTTTCATTAACCGGGCTATACTATTGAGGAAATTATCACTGAGAGCTTGTCTAGAACCTTCTCGCGATAGCTCTTGTCGTTTGCCCGTTTATTGAATTTTTCACCTCGACAGTATCTCTGTATGTCCCAGCCAATATCTGAAGAAGTTGAACCACTTGTCCAAGATACCGAAGGACTGAAAGGACAGGCTCCAAAACTAACGTCTGAAGGGCCTCAGCCAGAGACAAAGATTAGTGCCGTATACGAGGCGCAACAGATTCGGGTGCTCGAGGGCCTCGAAGGCGTGCGCATGCGTCCGAGCATGTATATCGGCGACACCTTCGAGCGCGGATATCACCATCTTGTTTATGAAGTGCTCGATAACTCAGTAGACGAATCACTCGCTGGGCACTGCGATCGAATTCACCTGATGCTTCACAAAGATGGCTCCTGCTCCGTTCAGGACAATGGGCGCGGAATTCCTACCGGCATTCATCAGAAGGAAGGGGTGAGTAGCGTCCAGGTGGTCATGACCAAGCTCCACGCCGGCGGAAAGTTCGATAAGGGCGCGTATCAGGTCTCAGGCGGACTTCATGGTGTTGGCGTCTCTTGTGTGAACGCCTTGTCAGAATGGCTTAGAGTCGAAGTCCGTCAGCAAGGAAAGATTTTTTCGATGGAGTTCCGCAAAGGCGACCCCGTTGCTCCTCTGAAGGAAGTGGGTACTTACACGCCGCCACTAGAAGGGACGGACGGTTCTATCGGAGTGGGCTCGGGCACGAAGGTGCATTTTTTCCCTGACCATTCAATCTTTACGCAAGTAAAGGGTTTTCAGTTTGACACCATTGCTAACCGCGCGCGCGAACTTGCATTTCTCAACGCGGGGCTGCACATCGTGGTCGAAGACGAGCGCACCGGGCAGCGCCAAGTGCATCATTATGAAGGCGGAATTTCCAGCTTCGTAAAGCACATCAATCGCAACAAGCAACCACTGTTTGAAGCCCCGATCTATTTTAAAAGCACGAAAGACCACGTCATCGTGGAAGTCGCGCTGCAATACAACAAAGAATACCAAGAGAATGTTTTCACTTACGCCAACAACATCCACACGCTAGAAGGCGGAACGCACTTGGTCGGGTTTCGCACCGCGCTGACACGAACGCTCAATAACTACGCGCAAAAGAACGATTTCATAAAGAACCTCAAAGAGGGAATTCAAGGCGATGATACTCGTGAGGGTCTTACCGCGGTGGTGAGTATAAAGATTCCAGACCCTCAGTTTGAAGGTCAGACCAAGACCAAGCTGGGCAATAGCGACGTAAAGGGTTTCGTAGAAACCGTGATGGGCGAGCATCTTTCTTTGTTCCTCGAGGAAAATCCGCTGATCGGAAAGACCATTGTTGGAAAGTTGTTGGAGGCCGCGCGAGCTAGAGAAGCGGCCAAGAAAGCGCGCGAACTTGTGCGTCGAAAAGGAGCGCTCGACTCCGCAGCGCTGCCCGGAAAGCTGGCTGATTGCCAAAACGAAGATCCAGAACAAGCAGAGCTTTACTTGGTAGAGGGTGATTCCGCCGGTGGCTCCGCCAAGCAAGGACGCGACAAGCGCAATCAAGCCATTCTTCCTCTGAAGGGAAAGATTCTTAATGTTGAAAAAGCGCGCTTCGATAAAATGTTGGCATTTGAAGAAATTCGAATACTGATCACCGCGCTTGGAACGGGCATCGGATCGGAGGACTTCGACGTCTCGAAATTGCGCTATCACAAGATTATTATCATGACGGACGCGGACGTTGACGGAAGTCACATCCGAACTCTGTTGCTGACCTTTTTCTATCGACAGATGAACGAGGTCATTACCAGGGGCAATCTGTATATCGCGCAACCACCGCTTTACCGAATCAAACGAGGAAAGTCCGAGAAATACTTGAAGGACGCCGCAGAGTTTTCCGATTTTATAGTGAACAACGGAATCCAAGGACTTGAGCTCGTCTCTGCGGATGGAGTTCGCACTTCTGGACCAGAACTAAAGCGCTTGGCGCTCTCATTGGCCAAGGCCCAAGCAACCTTAGATTCCTTCGCCACTGAGCGTGTAGACTCCCGAGTGCTCGCACTACTTGGAGAGGTCGGCGACGATCTAGACGAGCTCACGAAGAGCAGGGCAGCCTGCGACAAGGTAAAAGCGGCTTTGGAGCGCTCCCTTGAGCGCGACGGTGTGCACGAGAGGGCCGTGCTTATTGAAGAGCTTGCCACTAATGGAGGTGCACCTCAGTACCAGCTTCGTATTGAGACCAGGCTTAAAGGGGCCGTTCGAAACACCACTCTTTCGACGGCGTTCCTCGAGCGCGGTGATGTTCGTACCCTACGCAAACAGCTGCTTGAAGCCGAGCGTGTCGGAAAAGGGCCTTTCCAACTACGGGACACGGCCGAGGACCTGATTCTTTCTACTACAGAACTTGCCCGCGAGGTTGCCCAGCTTGTTGATAAGCGCGGGCGCAAGGGCCTCACCATTACGCGCTATAAAGGTCTTGGAGAGATGAACCCCGAGCAGTTGTGGGAAACCACCATGAATCCTCAAAACCGCGTTCTGTTGCAAGTCTGCATAGATGATGCTATTGAAGCCGACGGAGTTTTCACCGTTCTGATGGGAGACGAGGTTGAGCCACGTCGCCAGTTCATCGAAGAGAACGCGCTAAAGACTCGAAATCTAGATATTTAACGTGCTGTTTCTAAAGCAACTTTGAATATAGCGCCGGGCAGTAGTTGTCGGGCAGTAGTGTCGGGAAGCAGCGCTAGTTTGTTTTGCCGATTTGTTTCGAAGTTTGCTCGCTTGGAAGTTTAGGGCGAGAACAGCTTACAGAATTTTTTAGGGGCTTGTTATGGCATCACCAACCAAAATCTCATGGAACAAGAGAAACGCTCGCGACGCCAAGCTTTTGAAGCGTCGACAGCTCAAGCTGCGTAAAGAGCAGGCTGCCAAGGACGTGAAGCTTAAGAAGCTACTTTCCTAGGAGTCTGTGACTATAGGCTCTGGGACGCAGGTACTGTGCACAGGCACATGAGAGCGAAGGCGGAACCTTGCCTCCTAGGACCTTGTCTTTCTAGGACCCTGTCTTTCTAGGACCCTGTCTTTGTCTTTTTGTCGCGCTCAGTTACTTACGAGCTTTCTGCTTAGCGTGTAGTTCACGCTTTCTTTTTGACCAGCCGTCTTTTTGCTCCTGTGGCGCTCTGGTGAGCGCGAGAGAGTCTTTCGTGACTTTCTGTGTGATGACTGAGCCTGCGCCGACCGTGGCGCCGTCTTCTACTGTCACGGGCGCAACCAGAGAGGAGTTGCTGCCAATAAACACTTCTCGACCAAGTACCGTTACAGACTTTTTAAAACCATCGTAATTGCAGGTGATAGTGCCGGCCCCAATGTTGGTGTCTTCACCGACTTCACAGTCGCCAAGATACGAAAGGTGAGAGGCTTTGACGCCGCGCGCAAGGCGGGCCTTCTTAGTTTCAACGAAGTTACCAATTTTCACCTCGGCCGCGAGTTCAGTGCCTTCGCGTAAGTGCGCGAAGGGTCCGATCTGTGCGCCGGGGCCAATCTGCGCTCCAGAAGCCACCAACCCAAGTTTCAAGTGCGCATTCTCGCCAACTGAACAATCGGTAATGAGGGCCTGTCCATCTATCACGACGCCCGCTGAAAGCTGCGTATTTCCCTTTAGCTGCACATTTGGGCCAATCTTTACCGATAGGTTAACGCTCACTGTTGGGTCGATAAAAACCGAAGAGGGCTGCAACATAAAAACTCCCTTGCGCTGTAACGCATGCACCCGGCGAGAATTCAATTCAGCATTTATGAGCGACAGGTCATAAGCGTCGTTTACCCCCAAAGCTTCTTGCACATCATGCAAAGGCATGGCGACTACAGTTTGTCCTTCTGAGACGGCAGCCTCTACGATGTCGGTCAAATAGAACTCACCTTGCGCATTGGTGTTTGTCACTCGTTCCAATGCCGCCCAAAGAAAAGCGGAATCAACCGCATAGGTGCCCTGGTTTACTTCGCGCACCAGAAGCTCCGAGGGCGAGCAGTCACGAGCTTCGCGAATCGCAATCACTCGGGCACTTGCAGGCTCTCGGAGGACTCGTCCATACGAAGCGGGGTCATTAAGCTCGGCGCTCAAAATCGATACGGTAGCTTTTTGTTCAGCATGCAAAGAGAGCAAGCGCTCGAGCGAAGAACGCTTTATTAATGGAGCATCCCCGCACAGGATAAGAACTGTACCGACAAAATCTTTAAATGACTCTTTGGCACAAAGTGCTGCATGCCCGGTGCCTTTTTGCTGCTCTTGAACCGCGAAGCGCACAGAACCTTTAGCGCACTCGGTTTTAAACGAAGTTGATACTTCCGATTCAACCAGCTCGCGCTTAAATCCGGTAACGACCACGCTCAGCTTGGGGGCGAGCGGAAGTACTTCGCCAAGCACGTGGCCGATCAGAGAGTTCTCAGAGGTGCGTTGCAGCACTTTTGGGGTCTCCGCCCCGATGCGGCGCCCCATTCCGGCAGCAAGAACTATAACGCCCAAAGTGTCCATGTAAGCCTTTCACCCTCTAAAGCCCTTCCTAGCGGGGATAAACCCCTTAACTAAAAAGGAAAAGGAAACGATAAACCAGAAAGGCGCTTCGTACGCACTAAAGTCTCGCGTCCTGGTGCCCCGAAATAGCGCGAAAAGCATAGTAAGATCAAATGGTAAAGAAAGAGCCAGGAGCTGCCAAGACTACAACAGCCGTAGCGTTGAGCGAGCGGCTGGACTTGAGAGCCGAGCTCGACAAGCTCGATGTCATGTTGTCTGAGCTTCGAGTGCTCTTTGAGCAGCACTTTTCCGGGCTGCTCCCTCTGGCGCCCGAAAAGCCGCATGCCGAGGTGAAGAGAAAAATTCGGGTACTTAGGAAAGCGCCTTTCAAAAATTCAGCGCTCAATTATCGGTTACGCACGCTCGAAGTGCGCTACGGAACTCTTCACACCTATTGGCAGAGAGTGCTTCGAGAGCGCGAAGAGGGCACGTATAGCAAAGACGTATTCAAGGCCAACTTGCGAGATCGCCAAGCAACCGATGCCGCCTATGCCCAGACCACACAAGGAGCCGCTGACAAAGGCATGAAGACCTTATTCGATGCGTATCGCTCTGCGCTGGAAAAGCAGAGTGGCACCGCGGCAAAGGTCGATTTCTCAGCCTTTAAGGAATCTCTCTTGAAAAGAGCGCAAGATTACAAAAAACAGCACGGCAACAAAAAACTTACCTTTAAAGTAGTTGTTAAGGACGGCAAAGTGGCTGTGCGAGCAACTGTAAAAGAATCAGCAAATAAGTAGACCCTCGCATGAACACAGGACGAACAACTCCGCGAGACTCGGAAGCGCGCCGAGGAATTGACGAAGCGCTTGTACACGTGGCGCGCGGATGGTTTCCGGTTAATGGCGCGGTGCTCTCACTGGTACAAGATCGCGTGCGCGATGGTAGCTATAGCAACCGATACGACCTGCTGCTTGCGGATCTCAAGAAAGATCTAGGCCTTTTCACCTACTGCCTTCGCCAAGTCGGCAGCGTGATTGATGGGCCTGTGCAGCATCGCTCACCTGCTGAAGTTCTAATGTCGCTTGAGCTTGAAAAGTTCGAAGCTTTGTTATCCCAAACCAAGCAAGTGGTGGGCGTTCACACCGTAGATCCTACGCAAAAAACTCAGCTGATGAGACTTCGACAGACGCTCATGAGTGCCGCCACGGCGGAAACCCTTGCGAGCCACTCAAAGCTCGATGCGCACCAGGCTTTTCTTCTGGCTACGGTTCGACAGCTTGGAATGAATCTTGTCGCCTGGAATTATCCTCGAATTTATACCAAAGCGCTGCTTTCATCAGGGAAAGGCGAGGGCAACCTTGAGACTCTCTTGCTGCGCACTCTAGGCTATTCGCCGCTTGAGTTAGGTGCGCGCTCAGCGCTTGATTGGTGCGAACATCCCGACACCCGGGCGGTGCTTGGCCAAGACGGTGGAATGAACGGAATTGCCGTGTCAAAGCAAGCAGAAAAATTTAGCCAATTTTGCGAGATCGGAGAGGTCATGGCGCAGATCCATGATCCTGAATATTTTCCGGCCGCACTGGCAAGCTGGCCAAAAGTTGCGGCGCAACTGGAGCAGCAACTAGGCCCAGAGTGGCAAGCGCTCATTCAAGCACAGGCGGAGCAATACTCTGCCGGCTACGGAGTTCTTGTTCCCGGTGGCTTCAAATGTGAAATCAATCCAGAAGGCGCACGCAGGGATGCAATCTCCCACCTAAGCCTGCGCATGTTTGAAAATAATCAGTTTGCCCAGAAGTGTCCCCCAGGTATCGCGGACATCTTCAAGCAGCTGTATCGATCGGTGACACCGGGGCGCCCTTCTCCCCTTGCTATCAAAGAGTTTGCAGAGCAAGTGGTTCCCGCTCTTGGGTTTGAACGAGGATGTATTTACTTAATTGACCAGCGCAAGTTGCAAGCGGTGCCGATGTTGCGGATCGGAGCTGTTTCAATTGATCGCTTCAGGGCGCTTAACTGTTCGAATATGGGAGGGGCGGTTCATCCCGTAGTGGAAGCTTTGAGTTACCAAACGCCGATTATTCAAGAGAACGCTTTTATCAATGGCGAACAGGTCGCGCATGTCACTGGAGTTTTCGGCAATAAGGAGAAAGTTGGCGTGCTCTATTTGGAAATGTCTACGGAACTAAAAGACGGAGATCGCGCACACAGCCTGCTATTCTTCAAGGCGCTTAGAGAAGCGCTGAATGCTTGTTTGAGTATGGGTAGCGAGACTAGTTAACAGCTTGGAGCTCACTGGCAGCGGCGCTGAGGTTTCCGTACAATGCTCTCTTGGCTACAGGGATGATGCGCATGAAGCATCAGAACCGATCCCCGAGTATCAGATTCTCAGCTAACCACGTGCCCTCTTTTGTGATATGCCTGCGCGCGACATTCGATAAATCTTTTGCTGGGTGATTCCGCATTCAAGGGTCGGAGATGAGGGGCAGCGAGCGCCAGTTTAGAGTATTGCTTGTTGAGGACAGTGCCAGAAACTTTTTAAACAAGAAAAAGTCTGCCTCGCGGTCTTCAGCCACAAGCAGGGACAGCGGAGCGCGGACCTCATATATAGTGAAGAAGCTGTTCTTCGCGAATCTCTAAGCGGTATTGCAATAATTCTATCCGTCTCCGCCACCAACGCACAGACGAAACATTTCTGGCGCATTACAGTGGGTGTTTCATAAGGATGGCACGGATCTTCGCCAGTACTTCGGGCTTAAGAAGAGCCACACAGTCGCGGGACTTGAGATTCTCAGTTAACTGCTTCACTGAGGTTGCCCCAAGAATCACCGTGCTCACGTGTGGATTTTTAAGACACCACGCAATGGAAAGCTGGGCTAGAGAACACCCCAGAGACGAAGCGATAGCACCCAAATCGCGAACGGCCGTAGCATACGCAGGCGAGGCGTACTGTTCCTGTAACCAACTCATGCCCTTAAGGGAGAAACGAGAACCTTCGGGAATGCCATTCGCATATTTACCAGTCAATAAACCAGAAGCGAGCGGGCTCCAGGTTGTTGTGCCGATTCCGTACTGTTCAAAGAGAGGAACATACTCTGATTCAACCCGTGCGCGCTTGAATAAATTGTATTCGGGTTGCTCCATCACCGGAGCTCGCAGGTTCATTCGCTTGGCGACTTCAAAAGCTTCGCGTATTTGCTCCGCGCTCCACTCAGAAGTGCCCCAGTAGAGCGCTTGTCCTCTTCCAATAATGTCGTGCATAGCCCACACGGTTTCTTCAATCGGCGTGTTGGCGTCTGGTCGATGGCAGAAAATCAAATCAACATAGTCGAGCTGTAAGCGTTCAAGAGACCCGGAAATGCCCTCAAGTAAATACTTTCGATTCAAAGTGTTCTTCTCGTTTGGCCCGCTGTGAAGTCCCCAAAAAAGCTTGGTAGAAACCAGATAAGAGCCGCGGCGCCAGGCCAGCTTCTTTAGTGCCTCGCCCATGATGTGCTCAGACTCACCGCTGGCGTAGGCTTCCGCATTATCAAAAAAATTAACCCCGCTTTCGTAGGCCACGCGCATACACTGCATGGCGCCATCGAGATCTATTTGCTTATCAAAGGTAACCCAGGAACCAAATGAGAGTTCAGAAATTTTTATGCCCGAGCGGCCGAGTCTGCGGTATTCCATTTTGCTTACCTATTAAGGTCTTCCCAAAGCGTTGCTTCAACCTAAATGGGTCAGTAGCGCCATTTAGGATCCTCAAAAGAGCCCAGTTTTACTATAGAGGCAGTCAAGTTTACGCGTGAACCTCTTTCACCAAACGGGTGACATCAGTGATACTCAAAACATTAGCGGATGCGCAAACTTGCCCCCTCTATTTTGGCTCAACTGCTCAAATGGGTGCGGTTGCGCTTGGCAAGCTTCCCACAAAAACAATGCTTAACGGAAATGCTACTTTGAGGGCGAGAAGGGAGCGGGAAGACCTGCGGTGAGCTGACGCAACGCCTTTTTAAAAGTGCGATCGTGTAGGCCATTTCGCGCAATTGCGCGCGTGCCAGTAACTTTCTGAATCCAGCGTTCATGGTCCAATACTGGAGTGGCACAGGAGAGAAATGCAAAGGAATGTCGTCGTGGCTCTGCAAGCAGAGGAATAAGCTGAGCAGAAGGGAGTTCTACGTCAATGAAGGAGAAGGGCGAGCGCTCCGCGCTTCGACGCGTGCTCATTTGAAGCTTTGTATTCGCGCCAGCGTTCAACAGAACGTCAAAATGCGCCTCGGCCAGGTGCATCTTTCCCCTTATTGCTCGGACTTCGCCGCGTTGAATGTAGCGCAGTTTTTCCACAGCTCCTGCGGTCGCAAGGGGAAGTAGTTTAAAAAACCGTGCCGCAGGGATTTCTATTCCGAGCTCGGTGCGGGAGAGGCCTCCACCCTTGGCCGTTTTCAATTGAAGATAATAGCGGGAGGAAGATGTGGAATCCGTAGAGAGGTCAATCGTGCGGCGCAGGCGCGCGCGTGAAAGCATGGAGGCTTCGAGTGCGGGAAGGAGTGCGCTTGCACTTCCAAGGCGCAGCAGAATCTCGTGTAAGTTTTTCTCAGGGATATAGGCTTGAAATATATGTTGAGAGGGAAGTTCTTGTAGTTTCAGCATAGAGCTGAGATGGGCAAGGGTAGAAAAGTAGGGGACTTCAATCTCGGTGTGCGCCTCAAATCGTGGATGAGCGAGTGCCTCTACGAGGGATTCAGGATCGTGCAGTGCGCGAGGAGAAAGGGGAGCTTGCCGACGAACCGTGAGCGAGAGAGTACTTGTTGAAGAGGGCCTTTTCTGCGGTCGAGCACTCATGCTTGGGGATCCTCGAGGCTGTTTTCTGGCGGGGAGCACGCGCTGGTTCGCCTGAGCAAGGAGACGTCGCTTTTTTTCACTAGTCTTCCTTTCACTAGTTTGAGGTGCGTTGCTCTTCATCAGGCAAACCTCCTTGGGAATCAGCGCCATCTGCAGAGTAGTCATCGCACAGCGAAGGGGCTCTCTACCGGGCAAAAACCGTGACTTCGAATCTCAAAGTCACGAAATCGAACCTAACAGAACCGGGTTCGGTGCATAAGGCACTAATTTGCGACCGGGCTGAGTTGGCAAAAACTTGGATGCCGCCATGCGGGGCTGCGGGTTCATGTTTCTGGTGAGCCGCTCTCGTAGAGGGTTCTGCGTGAAAAGAGCACGTCCCTGGGCGACGTATCGTCATTCACGCGCAACTCCAATCGCAGCGGATTGCTGCGTAAATGAGAACTTCCGACGCGAAACGAATGCATGCTCCAAGACCCGTCAGCAGGAACGGTGAGCTCGGCAACGGTCGCTTCAGTGTCGCGATCGTGCACGGAAATAGAGAGAGTTTTGGTGTGTGAGAGCGGGACAGCAGAGAGTTCAAGAGTAAGTACGCCCGTTGGATATGAGGGTACCAACAGCTGAGCGCCAGGAACATCAACGCCTCTAGTCCCCATTAACTCAAGAAGAAGATTTCCCTCGCTATCTTTGTGAGCAACCCGCAGCTTGCCTGGGAACTTCTCAAGGCGTTGCTCGACCTTTGTACTCAGGTCGTCGATGTTGAGAACTACAATCCAGCGCAGTCCCGCGACTTCGCTCACGACTCTTAGAGATTGAGGCGCGGGGAAATCGGCTAGTATTCCAGGCCAGTCATAAATTATGCGTGAGCGTTGCCCGCTGTAGCCGTTGATGACCGGCACCTCGGTGCTCAGAGCATGACGCACCGCGTTTACCTGAAGTCGTGCGAACTCGCCCCAACGAGCAACCTGATTCTTTGAGTTTAGCGCTCCGGAGAAAGGAAGAATCAGCGCACTCTCTCCGGAGCGAGCAGATTGCTTGAGTGTGGTGAATATTTCAGGAACGGGGGGAAGAGGTTCTAGCGGATATTGAGGGTGGAACTGTTCAATCACAGCCACTCCGCAAAGTAACACGCACAGCAGAGTTGCTTGAGCGCCCTTAATTGCAAAATGTCGTAGTAACAAGGCTAAGCCGATGCTGGTGGCGACCGAGCTTAGAAAGAGAACAAGAATGCCAATTCGCCCGATGGCGCGCGCCGCACTAAAGCCAGGAAAACCTTCGTAAAGCGCACGATAGAGTGCCAAGCCGGGCAGACCCCCTGACTCGTGATATCCACGGGGGCCAAAAGATATAAGCACGCAGATTAGAGCGCCGGCGAGAAAAAGTGCCAGCAAGGCCCGGTTCGTTAGTATGGCAGCGCCTGAGAGGCGCTCTAGAAATCCAAGTCGCCACACGAACCAGATAATCGCAAAAAGCGAAATCCAGGTGCCCACAGCGCACAGAGCGTCCAACCACGTTTCGTAGCCGGGCAGCAGTCCAGGAGCCGAAAACGCCGCGCACAAGCCAATGCTAAGCAATAAGAAGGTGAGGAGCCAACGAAGATGACGAGTTTTGAACGCGAGGTTCGAAGCGAAGGCCAGTAGGAAGGGTGATAACCAACCAACCAACAGATGTCCCTCGGAGTGGCTCCAGTCAGAAGTCCAACCAAAAAGCAGATTAAAGGGCGACGCAGAAAAGTATGAGAGCGCAGAAGCAGAGAAGAAGTAAGGTTCATGCAGAAATCGCGAACCAAAGACTTCTTGTACGGCAAGATAAGGAAGTGCCAGGGGCACAAGCCCCAACAGCGGTAAGCTCGCGAACACTAGCGCGGGAGCGCGAAGTAGAGGCATGAGAGCGCCAGGGCGAAGCAAGCAGATAAGTCCTGCTATAAGAAACAGAAGAAAGCTTAAAAAAACTGCGTAGTACACTGTGGTCAGAAATGCGCCAAGAACACAGAGCCCAGGGAGGGACCAGCGCCATGCCACACGAGAGCTCATCGCTCTAAGAAGTGCGAGAGTTCCCAGAGGGAACCAAAAAGCAAACTGGAGCTGAGGGTGCCCAAGGTGTGCGCTGAAAAATGAACTAGACATCCAGGCGATTCCGCCGAGCAAGGAGGCAGCGGTGTGTCCGGAAAGACGCAAGCAAAGCACAAAAGTGCAAAAGCCGTTAAGGAACATCGCTAATAGTAAGCTGCTATTGTAAGCGGCAAGAATGGAAACGCCGACAGAATGCAGGAGGCCGGAGAAGAGACTCGGCAGGAAAAAATTGTCGCTCCACGCCAGGGTAAGTGTGTAGGGGAAGAATCCGGGTAAGTTTAAGAAAGAAGCAGAGCCAAGCTCTAAGTGCGAAAGGTTTCGTGCCCAGACTTCGGTGAGCCAGAGGTAAAGAGCCGCATCTCTCTCCGCACCACCAAGCGCGTGAGACGAGAGCTTTAGAGTCACTTCGAAGCGCAATGCCAGAACGACGAGCAGGACGCCGAGCGCGCCAAGCACGAACTGTCGAGGCGAGCCCCTGCACAACAGCAGAAATGGCTTAGAATTCGAGGTGTTCATAGCAGAGTGTTCAACGGCAAGCTTCTAGTACATCACCGCTCCTATGGAGCCGCGCGGCCTTGATGATGTCAAATGCGAGATAGCCTGTCATGGTAAGCTTTTCCAGTCTTTGGCTGGGGGTCTGTGACATAGCCCTGTTTATGAAGGTCCGCCTTCGCTCGCGTGTGCCTGTGCTGCCATTCGATTCGAGCAGGCTTGGGCGGGACGTCGTCGTCTGTGCCTCTGTCACAGACGACTCGTTTGTCTGAGAGCCTTGGAAACTGCTAATGATACGCCATGAACCCCTCCGTACCATCAGTTAACGAAAGCTCTGCCGCTTCCTCTCCGGCGGTAAGGGTTAGTGATCTGTCCAAAGTCTTTGAGTCGCATGAGCGACGAGAAGGGTTGTGGGGCGGAGTGCGAGATCTTGTCCATAGGCGCAATAAAACGGTCACGGCCGTGGGTGGTATTTCATTTGAAGTTCCCAAGGGAGAAATCGTTGGGTTCATTGGACCGAACGGTGCGGGTAAATCTACCACCATAAAAATGCTGACCGGGATTTTGAAACCCAGCAGCGGTGAGATGCAATGTCTCGGGCGTGATCCCTACCGCGAGCGAAAAGTATATTGTTCAAAAATTGGGGTAGTATTCGGACAGAGAACTCAGCTGTGGTGGGATATTGCCGTAATCGAATCGTTCAATCTCTTGGCCGCAATTTATAAGGTTCCTCGCGCTGAGTATCTTCAGCGTCTTGAACTCCTCACGGGGGTATTGGAGCTTGGCGAATTTTTAAGAACTCCTGTGCGCAAGCTTTCATTGGGACAACGCTTGCGCAGCGATCTCGCTGCGAGTCTTTTACATGGACCCGAGTTGTTGTTTCTTGACGAGCCCACTATTGGGGTGGATGCGGTTGCAAAGACAAGTATCCGAGCTTTTCTTAAAACCATTAATCGTGAATTCAATACCACCGTCATTTTAACTACGCATGATTTGGTTGAAATTGAAGAACTCTGCGAGCGTATAATCATCATCGATCATGGCCGCATCATCTTTGACGGCAGCATTGACACTGTTCGTGCACTGCCTGGGGTAAAGCGTACGGTGTCGGTCCAATTTCAGGGGGAGGTAAGCCCCGCAGCCCTAAGCGCCAGGATTCCCATGGCGGAATTCAAGCCAGAGGGTGGGCGAGTACTTGCGGAGTATGATCCGCAGAAAATTCCAACGATTGAACTGGTGCGTGCGATAGTAAATTCGTTTCCTGTGGCGGATCTTTCAACTATAGATCCGGCCATCGAGGACATTCTTATTCGAATTTATCGGCAGGGTATGCCTGTGTCCTCATGACGATCGCAAGTGTCCTGCCCAGCTCCTCTCTCACCCCGTATTTTGCCTATGTTCGTGCTTCGATGCTTGGAATGCTGGCATACCGACTTCGATACTTTACTGGGATTATTACCTACCTGCTCTACATCTCCATTCACTACTTTATATGGAGTGCAGTCTTCGCGAGTAGCGGTGTGGCGGGCGAGTCGGGGCGCGTCTTCGGATATTCTCTTGAGGAAATGGTCACCTATGTGGTGATTGGTTGGATCGCTCGAAGCCTGTGTTTCTCTACGATCGATTGGGACATTGAGGAGCTCGTACGCAGCGGTCAAATAAGCGTCTATTTGAGCAGGCCGGTAAATTTTCAAGGAATGATGCTTTGCCAGGCTTTTGGCGAGTTCGTATTTCGATTGGTGTTTTTTACCGTTCCAATTGGGCTGGCAGTTCTTCCTTTGTTTTCGATTGAAGCTCCAGCGTCTGGAATGAATACAATCTTTTTTGGATTTGCAGTTCTGGGCAGCTTTGTGATCTCAGCCCAAATCAATTTTTTGGTAGGCCTGGTGGCCTTCTTTATCAAATCTATTCACTCGCTGATGCAGGCCAAGCATTACTTAATTCAGCTCTTTTCTGGACTACTACTGCCGCTCTCATTTTTCCCAGGCTGGGCTGAGCAGGTGCTCTCGGCTTTGCCATTTCAGTTCATTACGTTTGTTCCTTTGCAAATATATTTAGGCAAAATCGAAGGTACGGCTGCCTGGGGTGCGCTTTTGCAGATGGGACTTTGGATAGTGGCATTGCAGATTGTGGGACATCTTTTTTGGAAGAAGTCCGCGGCACGTCTGACGGTGCAAGGAGGATAAAAATGACGCTAGTGTGTCGAGTCAGAAGTTCATTTAAGTATTTTTCTCGCTATTCTCTCTGAGCTCATTGTGTAATTCATTAAATATATTCACAAAGAGCCGCGAACTCGGCGAGAATTATTTATCGAATTCTTAACTCAGGACACTAGCTTGACGAGCTATGCTTCTGATATCGCAATGCTCGTACGGTATGAATCTCTCCGTAATCGAGTTGCTCGAGCCATTGAGGCGCGAGGTGCCACAGCCAACTATCACGCTCGATTATAGAATAATTCGCCAACGCTGGAGGGAAGACAGTTCTTAGTGCTGCGTCAGTTCGCCACTCGGACTGCTGTTGCCTGTAGTAGTGAAACCATTCGTCGCTCAAGAGTACGATCGTTTCTGCCTCGGAGTTACTAAGCAGGCTAAGATGTTCCTCTTCGAGGCATCTCATGGTGCTTTGGAGTGCCTTTTCAAGTGAGGAGTCAGAGAAGATCCCGTCGTCGCTCATCAAAGTCCCGAGCCTAGAGCGCACGCGATCCTCCCAGTAAAGACCAAGTTGGCTAAGTAGATTAAGAGAGATTAGAAGGTCAGCCCTAATGCCTTCTGGAAATGTTTCAAGTGCCGGGAGTTCGACAAGCGAAACCAGAAGCTCCCTCGCGTCAGATGCGCTGGAGGTGACTGGCAATGAGTCCAGTGCCTTTGTCCACTGAGTGAGACGGCCAGTTACATCGGATTGCTGGGTAGCTACTGTAACCCCGCGTGCCTCTAAAGTTCGCCGAGCGTTTTCCCAAGCCAACGTTACCCCAGGGTCCCAATCCACTAAGACTACTTGTTTAGTCTTTTCAGACAGATCGGAGATAGGAACATCCAGCAGTCTCCCGGCGCCAAGAATTACGACCGTCGCAGGCCGAGCGTTCTGTAGGGCCGAGCTTATGAATTGCTTCGAAAGTTCTAGATGAGGCTTCCAGTAGCGGGCGCAGCGCTTGTGGCGGGAGGCAATTCCAAGGCCGGCCTTAAGGAAATCGCGTCGCGCTGGGTAGAACAGCGAGAGGGCCAAGTAGCGTAAGTAACTGAACATACCTTAGGCCTGGTTTTATACTGGCGTTTGGGCTATCGAACTGTCTCAAAGAGGAGGCCGATGAGAACGTTCCACGACCAGCTTCGTAGCATTGCTTTGGACGGGGTGCACCTTCATCCTGGATCTCGGGAGCCTGAATCTCGGTTAGACCAGCCCTGGAGCGGTACAAGATTGCCAAGCCGATTTGCTGAGGCTCTAGACGGGGTGAGTGACGCAGCCAGGGTACTAAGTCCCATCGCTGTTCTACTGGCTTTTTCCTCCTTTTTACCTCAGAGCCCTTCTATCCCGGGTGGCAGCCCGCTGTGCTCTTTGCATCCCTCTCTTGTGCTTGCCGGACTCTCTCGACACGCCGAACTTTTTGCCGACACCGGAAATTTACCTTCTAACCCAGCGCACCCCCCGCGCGTGCCAGACTCTGGACCTGAGGAGAAGGGACCTGAGGAGAAGGAGCGGGAGAGGCGCAGGGCTTCTAGAGACGAGAGACAGTTGTTTGTTGCCCAACGGCTGCTTGTGCGCGCCCAGCGGGCTTTGGAAGTAGGCGAAGCGCTTCGCGCCTGCACAGACTTAGAGCGTTTTGATTCTCGTTATCGGCGGATCTCCCCCCCGCTTCAGACCACCTTGGTGCCCCCAATGCAGGACTGCTTAGTTGCCTTGGATGATGCGCGCACCGCGAAGCAAACCCCACCAGCTCAGCGAGCATTGCTAGTTTCCTATCGCGGCATACTTTCAGATAAGCTTGGCGCGTCTATGTTCGTATAATACCCGATGCACTCGCTCCATATCTATTTCCTCTACTTCGTTCAGTTCCTCAAAGCTCGCATGAGCTATAAGTGGGACTTCTTTGGCGGGATTTTTGCGAGCCTGCTTTCCGCGGTGAGCGGAGTCGCCTTTATTTTTCTCTTGGTCGATGGAAAGGCGGTTCCTGATTTACAGGGATGGGGGCGGGAGCAGGTACTTTTTATATACGGCTACTCACTTCTTGCCACCGCAATGTTTGGATTTGTGTCGGTAAATTTATACCGCTTCGGTGAACGCTACATTATTGAAGGACAGTTTGATCGAGTACTACTTCGACCACTTAATTCTCTGTTTCAAGTGTTGTTCGAGTCTTTTAATCTAGAAAGTCTGGGGAGCTTGAGCCTAGGCGTTGCCTTGCTTGTATATACTTCTGGGGAGATGGGGCTCTCTTTTTCGATTCTTGATCTAGGGTGGCTGGTGGTGAGTGCGCTTTGCGGGGCAATCATCCTTGTGTCTATCTTTAGTATAGTTGCCTCGGCCTCCTTTCATTTTGAAGACCGGCTCGGGCTGGTCCCTCCTCTAAGCAATTTGCTTAGTTTTAGCCGATATCCGCTTCCGATATTCAATAAGACGCTGCAGATTATCCTTAGCTGGATTATCCCTTTCGCATTTGTTTCGTTCTATCCGGCCACTCATTTTTTTGAGGCGAACAGCCGAGAAGTATTAGGATATTGGACTCCCATGGTCGCTTTGGTAAGCGTAGTCGCTGCGGCTGGCTTTTGGCGTCTGGGAGTGTCGAAGTATGCTTCTACGGGGAGCTGACAGATGCCGACCACTCGCCAGTTTTTGAATTAAGTGTCATTGGATTCGGAGTAAACAATGAGGGCTCTAGTCGTTGAAGATGACGAGGTAACTCGAAAGCTCACTAATATGTACCTGAAGCCATTTGGACACTGTGACCTCGCAGAGGATGGGCTGAAGGGGCTAGAGCTTTACAAGGATGCCGTTAAGACCGGGGTGTTCTACGATGTGGTGTGCCTCGACATTATGATGCCGGGCATGGACGGCATTACGGTGCTTAAGGAAATTCGTAAATTTGAAGACGAACAGAATCTGACCACTACAGAGCGGGCGCGAGTGCTGATGATGACCGCAGTGGCAGACGCACCGGTAGTGGGAGAGGCATTCAAGAGCGGGTGCCAAGGCTATTTGATTAAGCCGCTTGAGCGCGACGAGTTAGTGAGGCATCTGACGCAGATGAAGCTAATTCTTCAGACCTAGTTCACCGTGAAAACGCCCTGATATCCGCCTTTGCATCGCTATGGCGGGACCCTCCGATGTAACGACGCCGCCAAAGCTCCGGCAGGAGCCTCGGCGGGCTTCGTTGCGGAAACAAGTGATTGGCTCGACTTACCAATAGTAACGTCTCACCAATCCCTAATCTCCGTGCCTCGTCTCACGGCGTTTTGACGGTGAACGGATTCAGGAGAAAAATTCCAATAATCGACTTTTTCACAATCAACGACGTAATTTTTCGAGTGATGCGTGCATTTCTCTTCTGAGGTCACCCTTACTTAGTAATCATCGACGAGTAGTGCGCCTCGAAACGAGCCGCGATTGCATCCTTTCCGAAGGATTCAACTGCGCGTGCACGAGCGCTTAATGAGATCTCCCGGTAGAGACTGTCCGACGAAAGCAGCTGTACGCAACGTTCAGCCATTTGCTCAGTACTATTTGGGTCACACAGATAGCCATCTTTGCCGTCTCTGATCACTTCAGGAAGGCCTTCGACGCGTGAGGCTACCACTGGAACGCCGCAACTAAGTGCTTCAAGTGCGGCAAGCCCAAAGCTTTCGTTGCGACTCGGCAGAAGAAACAAGTGCGCACGCTGAAGAATCTCGGCAACGGAATCCTGCTTTCCAAGGAAACAAATCTTGTCCTTTAGCCCCAGTTCGCGAACGAGCTGTTCGACGTGCGAGCGCTCTGGGCCATCACCGACCAGAATTAAATGAGAAGGGATTTTTTGCCGTACGAGATGAAATACTTTAACCACCTGGTCTACTTGCTTCACCGGCCGAAAATTCGATACGTGAATGAGAACCTTTTCGTTGGCGGCGCAGTGCGGGAGCGGAGGGCGAACGCGCGTGGGGTCTTCCGGGCAATGAGGTCGAAAAACTTCAGTGTCTACGAAGTTTGGAAGAACGCTAATGGGGAAATCGGTAGGAATCGAAAGCTTTTCATAGGTAGCCTCGCGTAGAAACGCAGAAGGGACCGTAACGCTGTCGCTTGCCAGAATAGAAAAGCGCGCGACAGGAAGATACGAGCGATCGTGTCCCACCAAGGTGATGTCGGTGCCGTGCAGGGTGGTAAGGATTTTTGGAGCTCTTTCGCCCAGAATCTGTTTTGCGAGAAAGGCGCTGGTCGCGTGTGGCACTGCGTAGTGAACATGGAACAGGTCCAGCTTCTCCTGTGATGCGACATCGACCATCGTGGAGGTAAGCGGGATGAGATACGGAGGGTGCAAAAATACCGGATTATCTCGTACCTCCACTTCGTGAAAGAACACGTTCTCTAAGTAGCGATCGAGTCGACGGGGAATATCGTAGGCAATAAAGTGGACGCGATGACCACGCTTCGCCATTGCCATGCCAAGTTCCGTTGCAATTACGCCGCTACCGCCATAGGTAGGGTAGCAAGTAATGCCGATATTGAGAGGCCTATTCATTCAGAGCTCCGGAAAAAGTAGGGCACCAGAAAGAGGTGAACTTTGGAAATAAGCCACCGGATCTTCAAGTTTTAAGGGCGAGTGAACTACAAATCCTTCGGCTTTCGAAACACCGACCATAGCCCCCCACAAGGTATCGCGACTTTCAATGGCAGGGAGAGTGAGCGCTGAGCTGATGAGAACGTTTGCTTGAGCTCCTCCGCTGGGCTTGAGTTGGGAAGAGTAGGCTTGAATCGCCGCAAGTTTTTTCTTGTAGTGGGCTGTTACATCAACCACAAAACTAGGAGTGGGTACGTTGCGAGTCGGATACTCAATGGCTTGGGGGCGGTCAAAGTGGGGTGAGCCGTCCGGCAATAAAAAATTCTTTAAGCCAGAAAGAAAGAGAGAGTCACGAACAAGCAAACAGGCCTCGCGATGATCGGGGTGCCGACCGTCATCCATAGGCAAAAAAACTACCTTGGGGCAGTATTTTCTAAGAGCAGCGACCACTCTCTGTTGCTGAGAGCGATCGTGGGAATCAATTCGACCATCAGGAAGGTTTAGATTCTCGCGTATTGAGATACCAAGCGCCGCGGCTGCCTGGTGGGATTCTTGTTCTCGAATTTCTGGGGAACCAAGTGAGCCGAGCTCGCCTCTAGAAAGGTCAATAATTGCTACTTGGTGCCCTTGAGCAACAAGTTTGGCGAGCGTCGCCCCGCAGCCAATTTCAGCATCATCAGGGTGAGGAGAGAACGCCAGTACATCAGCCATAGCGGAATCCTAGCCAGCGGAGCGAAAAAGTTCAAAATTTGAGGATATTCGCTGGTCCACGAGTTTGTCTTCTTTAGGCTGCCATTTTGCGTTAAGGTCCCCACATGCTTAACCAATCGTTCAAAGGACTTCTGGCGGTTGGCGTAGTTGCTGCGGCGACTTCGAAGGCTTCGCTTCCAGAGGATGCGCTGAGTGCGCTCACGCCTCCCCCCGCTGTAAAGCAGATCGACGGGGGAATCGAGGTTGCGCCGACTGAGGCCCCGGGCATTAGTGACGATTCCTTGGCCGGACAGTTGATTTGGAACCGTTTGCTACTGACCACAAGCTATCCCAAGACTGCTTACGCGTGATTCGGGAGAGGCTTTAGCTCCGAAATCTGTTGACCCGAAAACCTTTCTTCTTTTGGGTTCCATTTTGCGATAAGGTCCCCGCATGCTTCAGCAATCACTTAAGGGACTTATAGCAGTCGGGGTGGTGGCTGCGTCGACGTCCGAGGCCTCGTCTACAGCCGACGCGCTTAGCGCGCTCGTCCCTCCTCCCGTAGCGAAGCAGATAGACTCAGGAACTAGACACCTACCGCAAGATGCCCCCGACATTAGTGAGGACGAGCTGGCAGGGCTCTTAATTCCGGCCCGAATCCGATTAATAACAAACTTTCGCCTAGCGGCTTACGCCTGATTCCCGACACAGCAAGCGCTTGAATCTTCCGCCCCGAGCATACCACTTACGCCACTTTGGAGATTCTAAGTAGTTGAATATCACTCGGCTCAAACGGGGTGAGCTGACAAATGATTTCCTTAAGAAGCCCGTCATTTTCTTGAGCGAGTAACTGGGTAGCACAAATCACCCGTTCTTGATCTTGCCCGCCAGGAAGAAGCGAAGCCCTTAATTTATTTACTCGGGCAAGAAATATCGAATCCCTTTCGGTTATCGCGCGAGCATAGCGTGTTTTCAGTTTCGAAAGATTTGAAAGCATCGATCCAGTAGTGCGTTCGATGCCTTCGCTCACCGCGGGTACCTGAATTCCAGAAATGTCTTTTGCAAGCCGAGCCATTTCGGTTTCAATCGCATCTTCGGTCCTCTTAAATAATGCGTCTGGGTGCTCAGAGGAAGTTGCCCGCGAGAGGACCAGATCTTCGTCGCTGCGTGCGAGATCAGAGATGGAAAGTTTTAGTTCTTTCATCATGGTCTGCTGTCTCTCAGTGCACAAAGCGAACTGAGCTCGCGGTATCACCAGCGGCATGTCAACCCCTAAGAGTTCGTAAACTCCGGAGAGCTGGGCCCAGTAGGCCACTTCTGCCGCTCCTCCTATGTAGGCAGCAGTGGGGAGCAGGAAGTCTTGAAAAAGCGGTCGTGCGAGAGCAGAGGTGGTGAGGCGCATCGGAGAATGTCTCAGCGCAGCATAGAGTTGGTCAGCAGAAATCTCCCCTTGTGAACTTTGAAAAGTTGACTCGTTTATCTTTCGTATTCGCTCCCTTTTGCCACCAAACTCAACAAACGGCAGTGGATACCCAACTCGCACAGGGACTTTCACCGGGAGCTGGTGTGATTCAAGAAGTTGAGCGCGCTTCAAGAGAGCATGCTCAATTTCTTCGGAGTCTCTAAAAAATCTGAGAAGAAATTCTACCGAAAATTGTTTAATACGCGGGTCATGAGCATCGAGCACTAGCAGGCCTTCGCCACCAAGAAAATGTCGAAGTAGTTCCGCAAGTGAAGTGCTTAGAGAGTTACCTGCGCTATAGGCTTGAATAATCGCGTCGATACTTTTTTCAGAAGCAGAATCGCCGAATTTGGCCTTTAGAAATGCGGCAGCTTGGGTTGCAGAAGTGTCATCTATTTGAATAGCCCCGACCGATCCCCCTAGACCTGTGGGACTTGGCGGAAGAGAGAGAGTTTCAATCTGGTTGTCTTGAGAAAGGAAAGAGGCGGTTCGAATTTCTTCATAGTCATGATCTTCTGACTGAAGCCAAAATAACGGAATAACTTTTACTCCAGTCTCAGCTTCAAAGACTCGACTTGTTGATATGGCAGACAGTGCTTTGTAGAGGGTCAGAAGCGGACCGCCCAAATATCCAAGCTGCTGACCGGTAACCACGAATGCAAGTGGATGAGAATCTGCATCATTAAGAGCTGTGATGAGTGGATTCTGGTCTCTGAGAGCCTGCAAAACTTCCTTTGAGAGCGTGCGCGCAGAGGCTCGCTGTACCGCAAGGTGCCTATGCTCAGGAGAGCGAAATGACAGCGGGTATAGCACGCCACGCAGTTCTAAATCGCGCTCAATATTTTGAAGTACAGACGTCATGTGGTGCTTCGGGTATGTAGCGCGCGCCTCCGCAAGGGTGGGGCGACCGTATAAAGACCTCTGAGACGGCAGACAGTTTCCCACGATATCATCAACAGAGAAATAGAACCGACTAGGATCTTGCTCATTCACCAGATAGACTTCGCGGGGCTCGGGACCCCTAGGAGTCTGTGACGCAGGCACCGACGACGAAGTTGCCTAGATCGGGTGCGGGCTTATATCATTGTGAGACGACCACTACGGCGCGACCAAAACTGCGCGACTACAATGGGGAGGCAATACGTTTAAGCGATTCGATAGTTTGGGTATCCTCCTGCTGGTGTGCGCCTGTGTGCCACTGTTGATTGGCTCCTACTCCTTGATTCATGTGGTGAGAATGGTTTCTGGCGGAGAGTACGTAGAGGCAAAAGTCACCTCTCTTCAATCCCGCAAACCCTGGCCTGGGAAAGCAGTGCACGCGTATCCAGTGGTGTCGTTCACCGATCGCGAGGGAACAACCCATCAACTTGAACTGCAGTCCTATAACTTTCCGCTCACCATTGAGTATGGGAGCAGCATTCGACTGCTCTTTGATCCACGTTCGCCAACTAGGGCGCTTGTTGATTCTTGGCGCGCCCGCTGGGCTCAGCCGTTACTTGGTGTTGGCTTTGGGTTGCTGCTGCTCGCGAGCGCCTTTTTTGTAGGAAGACGTCCCGTAAGCCAACCACCGACTACTCCCTAAAAGATCCTTCTCACCCAGCGATCATAGGTTACAAGACTCGTTAAAGTCGCTGCAGCCCTCGCAGAATCTATGCTACAGTGACCACGACGCTCAATGGCGCAGAATAGACTAAGAGTTCTGGACTTGTTCGCAGCCATGTTTTCAGCTGCTTAAGAGCGTCAGGGAATCTCTGAAGAACTAAATCCTAGTGGTCTTTGTGTTCTTGGTGGTGCAAATAGGCTGTAGAAAATGGCCTAAATTTGAATAAACCACGAAGACCACAAAGCGCACGAAGATAGAAACAGGAGCTTTTCAGAGGGCGCTAGATTTAAACACATATTAGCTTTAGGTGAATCATGCCTTTGAAAAAACTTGATGAATCTCAGTACAGCATTCCCACTCAGCTTTTGTATGGAAAGTCAGTGAGCGAGGCCTGGGACTATTCTCATCATGTCATTCCTCCCATTACGTCTTCCAGCACCTTCCGCCTCGATTCCTCAGAGCGAGGGGCGCTTGCCTTTGGAGCTTTAGGAAAACTCTCCGATGGCAGAGCCGATCCTATGTATGTCTATGACCGCATGGGAGAGCCAAATAATCTCATGTTGGAGCATGCGCTTGCAGTGGCTGAACAAGCGGAGTTTGGAATGACCTTCGCCTCTGGTATGGCGGCAGTTCAGGCTGCCAGCACGTTCTTACTTGAGCGTGGCTCAGAAGTGATAGCCCACTCCACTCTATATGGGTGCACTTATAGTCTCTTTACGCACTGGTTTCCGAAGTTCGGATTTAAGGTCCACATGTGCAACCTTTCAAAGCCGGCGAGCTTTCTCTCGCTGGTTACGCCCCAGACGCGCGTGCTGTATCTTGAATCTCCCGCAAACCCCACCCTCGAACTCCTTGACCTTGAACGCATTGTTAAACTGGTTCGAGAGCTCAACGCGACGCGCTCAGAGTCGGAGCGCATAGTCACCGTTATTGATAACACTTTTGCTACGCCGTGGTGCCAACGGCCGATCTCATTCGGAGTTGATGTGGTGCTGCACAGTCTTACTAAAGGCATTAGTGGATTTGGTACGCACATGGGAGGCGCCGTACTTACACGCAAAGAATTTTATGGGCCTCTGTTCATGAATCGCAAGGATTTTGGCGGCATCCTATCTCCTCAAACCGCGTGGCATATTTTGAACTATGGTGTTGCTACTCTTGGTTTGAGGATTCCACGACAGCAAGCGAACGCTATGAAAGTAGCCAAGTTCCTAGAAGAGCACCCGAAGATAGGCCAGGTTCGGTATCCTGGACTGCCCTCCTTTCCTCAGTACGATCTTGCTCAGCGAATGTTGAAGGATTACGAAGGAAACTTTGCACCGGGATTCATGATTTACTTTTCTCTTAAAGGAAAGACCCCAGACGACTCAAAAGTTCAAGGCGCCAAGATGATGGACTTTGTGGCGCAGAACTCATACACGGTGACATTGGCGGTTAGCTTAGGACATCTTCGCACACTGATTGAGCACCCGGGTTCCACTACACATGTAGCCTATTCGGCCGAGGAGCAGATTAAGGCGGGAATGGAGCCGGGGGGGATTCGACTTTCTGTGGGCATTGAGAATCCCGATGACGTCATCCGGGATTTAGATCAAGCACTTGGATCGGTCTCCTGAGTGTAGGTAGTGCCATTATAATTTATGCGGAGAAACAACGGCCATGAAAGCGTTAAGCATCCTTGAAACTATCGGCAACACCCCACACGTCAGACTGCAACGCTTGTTTGGTCCTGATTTGCAGGTATGGATGAAGCTTGAACGAGCGAATCCCGGCGGAAGTATTAAAGATCGAATCGCGCTCTCCATGGTTGAAGACGCCGAAAAACGAGGTGTGCTTTCTAAGGGGGCGACCATTATTGAGCCAACTTCTGGAAACACAGGCATCGGTTTGGCGATGGTGGCTGCGGTGAAGGGGTATAAAATTGTGCTCGTAATGCCAGAATCAATGTCCTTGGAGCGACGTCGCTATATGCTTGCGTTGGGTGCAAAGCTAGACCTCACACCGAAAGAGAAAGGCATGAAGGGTGCGATTGAAAGAGCGCAGCAGCTTGTTGCGGAAACACCGGGATCATGGATGCCACAGCAGTTCGAGAACCCGGCTAACCTTGAAGTTCATCGTCGAACGACCGCGCAAGAAATTGCCAACGATTTTCCTGATGGGCTCGACGTGATCATCACAGGAGTAGGAACGGGAGGGCATATTTCAGGTTGTGCTGAGGTTCTTAAGGAAAAGTTTCCAGAACTAAAAGTCTATGCGGTTGAACCCACTAAGTCCCCTGTCATTAGCGGTGGACAACCGGGTCCGCATTCGATTCAAGGGATTGGAGCAGGATTCATCCCGAAGAATCTGAACCAGAATGTGCTCGATGGGGTAATTCAGGTTGAGCCTGAAGCTGCGTTCGAGTTTGCAAAAAAGGTGGCACTGCAGGAAGGAATTTTCGTAGGCATTTCCTCAGGCGCTTCGCTTGCGGCAGTTGCACAGAAGGCCAAGGAAATTCCACCAGGAAGTACAGTCCTCACTTTCTGTTATGATACCGGGGAGCGTTACCTGTCGATTGATAATTTATTCTAGGAGTCTGTGACAGAAGCACAGACGAGAAGCACAGAAGAGAGGCACAGACGAGAGGCACAGACGACGACGTCCCGCCGACTTGTCCTCGGTAGCCTTGGCGGAAGAGGAAGCCTGATCGAATTTAATAGCAGCACAGGCACACTTGAGCGGCTCGGGCCACTAGGCATAGTTGATTTGACTCCGGACTCCTGTCCTTCGTCAAACTCGCTCCAAGCTCCGCTCGAGGGCCCCATGAATCCCAGCTCCGCGTCGCGCCAGCATGCTGCGCTGGCTAGCCGGCCATTCATGGCCGGCTAGTGTGGTGAGCTTTACTTCTGCAAGAATTCATTGACTCACCACACTAGTGTCCCGAGTCAGAAGTGAATTGCACAATAGAAAACCTGGTGGCTCGGGCCACTAGGCATAGTTGATTTGACTCCGGACTCCTGTCCTTCGTCAAACTCGCTCCAAGCTCCGCTGGGGGCCCCGTGAACCCCAGCTCCGCGTCGCTCCAGCCTGCTGCGCTGGCTGTCCGGCCATCCATGGCCGGCTAGTGTGGTGAGCTTTACTTCTGCAAGAATTCATTGACTCACCACACTAGTGAGCTGACATGCCAATGTTTTCGATTGGTGCGGAAAATGCTTTAAGCGCCGATTCTTTCAGAACTTCTCCCCAGTTCGTTGTTGCGTTGAGGAGGTGCTTAGAATCCCCTTGGAACACTACTGTGCCACCCCGCTCTCCGGGCCCAGGACCAAACTCAATCACATGATCAGCTTTAAGAATTACGTCGCGGTCATGCTCAATCACCAGCACGCTGTTGCCAAGTCTCACGAGGTCTCCGAGTGTGTGCAATAGCTTTTGAACATCCGCCTTGTGAAGCCCTGTGGTTGGCTCGTCGAGCATATATATAGTGTGACCACGCCGAGGCGTTGCCAGCTCAGCCACTAGCTTTAATCTTTGGCTTTCTCCGCCCGAAAGAGACGCTGAGCTTTGCCCTAGTGTCAGGTAACCCAGTCCAAGTTCACAAGCCAAGTGCAGCTTGTGATGAATGCGGCGGTGATTTGCGAAAACGCTCTTTGCTTCCGAGAAAGTAAGTTTGAGAACATCCGCGATGGAAAGTCCAAGATATTTCACCGAGAGAGCTTCGTCTGCGTACCGATCGCCGCGGCATGATTCGCATTCCACTCGCGCATCAGGCAAAAAACTCATCTCAAGTTTAATAACTCCAAGTCCCTTACACGCAAGGCAACGCCCTTTGCCTGAGTTGTAGGAGAAGAAACCAGGAGTCCAGCCGCGCGCCTTAGCTTCGTTGGTGCTAGAGAAAAGTATTCGCACGTCATCGAACACTTTGAGGTAGGAGGCTGGAGTAGATCGTGAGTTGATTCCAATCGGTTTCTGATCGACTTCGAGCACCCGTTCAATTTCTACGTTGCTCTCAAGCGAGGCATAGTCAGTACCCCAGTGGGTTTTTGACTTTACCGAGCTTCGTAAAACACTGGAGACAATGCCGTGTAGAAAGGAACTTTTACCGGCCCCTGAAACCCCAGCGATAGCCACTAGTTTGCCCAGGGGTAGGACGAGAGAAAGTCCCTTGATGTTGTGCATTGACGCGTTGCGTATTGAAAGATTCGGAGCGACAGCGGGAGTGAGAACTTGAGGGGGGAGCTTCTTGGAATTTTTCTTGGTGATTATAGGTTTTATTGCTTGAGGCACGGCTAGGGCATGGGTTTCCGTCCTGGGGGCCGAACTTGAGGGACAGTCCGGATTGAAGATTGAGGAGTTCTCTTCCCCTAAACCGCTCTCCTCTCTTAAACACTGCGCGGTAATTGAGTCAGCATGCTTTAGAAACTCAGGCAGCGCCCCTTCAAACACAATATTTCCACCTTCTCTACCACCGCCTGGCCCCACATCGATGATGTACTCAGCGCTTCGAATGCTGTCGCTGTCGTGTTCAATCATTAGAATCGAATTGTCGCGGTCGAGCAGTCGTTCTAGGCACCCAAGCACTCTTCTGTTGTCCAGTGGATGAAGGCCGGCGCTTGGTTCGTCAAAAATGTACATGGCGCCGCTCAAAGGAGAGCCCATTGCGGTGGCAAGCCTCAGGCGCTGCAATTCACCGCTGGACAGTGAATTGCAGTCCCGAGACAGGCTCAAATAATCGAGCCCGATAGTGACCAGTGTTTCGGCCTTTTCAAGCAGCTCACGAAGCACAGGTTCCGCAATGCGCGCATGTCCCTCACCAAACGGAATTGTCTGAATGAACGCAGTAAGTTCTTGGGGAGTTAAAGCGCTTGCCTCATGGATGGCTCGTCCATCGAGTCGAAGGTTGCGTCCGAGTGGTCCTAGGCGTGCCCCGCCGCACTCTTTGCAGGGTAAGTTGGTGAGTGTGCCACCCTTACCACTATGCTTCCCCGAACCATCGCAAGACGGACAGCGGCCGCGCTTGGAATTAAACGAGAGGTCTTCAGGGTCTGGTTTAAAGAAACCACGCTTGCACTCAGGGCAGGTGCGTTCGGTGCTAAAAATAACCTCGTCCTTGTCTTTGACGACAATCAAATTTCCGCCACCAAGACTGAGCGCTTGAGCGACCATTTCAGTCATGATTCCGTCTTCAACCTGTGCCGGATTAAACTTGCCAAGGACAAAATCAATTGAGTGTGGCTTGTTTTTCTCAAGACCTCCTGACATTTGCACGGTCCCAGGCGAGAGGAAGACACCATCAATTCGAATTTGGGTGAGCTCAGACGAAGTTGCTCGTTCCAAGACTGCGCGGTGATTGCCCTTCTTCATCTTGATGATGGGCGCGAGAACGCGTACTGATTTCTCTTTCATCGCGCGAATGGTACGTGCAATGTCTTCCGGTGAGAGTGGCGAGATCCTCTTGTCGGGATGGTCGGGACAGTGCTGCACCCCAGTTTTTGCGTACAGCAGGCGAAGAAAGTTGTAGATCTCTGACATCGTCCCCACGGTAGAAAGCCGCGAAGGCTGAAAAGTATGTTGATACACACAGATGGTGGGCATGACATTTTTAATGTCTTCTATGTCCGGTTTTTTAAGTTCTTTGATGAACTGGCGGGCATAGGGAGAGAGGCAATCCAGGTAGCGGCGTTGTCCTTCCGCATAAATGATATCTTTTGCGAGGGTGCTTTTTCCTGATCCACTTACGCCAGTCAGCGCCACAAAACGACGCAAAGGAATGTCAATGGAGATATTCTTGAGGTTGTGCTCTGTCGCGCCGCGGATGCGAAGGTGATCGCGGTCCTCCGGACGAGTCGGCGGCAAGGATTTTTGACCGCCATTGATAGCCCCACCTTTTTCCTTGGCCGTTGAATGGCGATGATGTGGCGCATCAGAACTGGTACCCTTGATACCCCAATCGTTCAAAAATGACTTGAGATACTGAGCCGTGTAAGAGCGTGAAAGAATCGGATCGGAGAGAAATTCTGCAGGAGTACCAGTGGCTACGATCTGGCCCCCAAGCTCCCCACCTTCTGGGCCCAGATCGATAAGCCAATCAGCTGAGGCAATTAGACTGAGATTATGCTCAATGCACAGAATCGAGTGACCCTGTGAGCGTAGCAGCGAGAAAACAGAAATCAGACGTTCAACGTCGTGCTGATGGAGTCCAGTGGTTGGTTCATCAAAGATCAGAAGTGTGCCCTTTGAGCTTGGAAGATGGGCGCGTCGAGAGGCTTCGATAACGGGTACGAGCTTTAATCGTTGCGCTTCGCCTCCTGATAGCTCACTTAAAGGATGCCCTAAGGTCAAATGTCCGAGTCCGAGATCGCAAAGTATAGATGCGGCCGAAACAATAGTGGAGCCGGAAGAAAAGAAAGATTTACACTGCTCTATGCTGAGACCCAAGATCTCGCTCACATTCTTGCCACTGTATTGCACATCAAGAACTGTTTGCTGAAAGCGCTTACCAAGACAGAGTTCACAGGGCACGTACACGTCACTGAGGAACTGCATGTCCTCTCGAATAAATCCGACGCCACTGCATTCAGGACAACGACCCGCGTCGACGTTAAAAGAGAAAGAGGACTTGCTTAAGGCGAAAGATTTAGCGCTATCGGTTGCGGCGAGAAGATCGCGCACCGAGTCCCAGATTCCGGAATAGGTGGCGATGTTAGCGCGCGGGCTTTTCGCAAGCGGCGCTTGATCAATGACGAGCACTTGATCGAGGTGTTCAAAGCCCTGGCAGTCACCCGGATTGGACTCCTCAACAATCCCGAGCTTGTGTCGCTCGTATGATTTGACGATTACCTCACTTACCAAGGAGCTTTTTCCACTTCCGGAGACGCCAGTCAGACAGACAAAGGACTGTAGAGGTATCTCACCCGAGAGGCCTTTTAGGTTTCGTGCGGTAGCATTCTTAAAGCTCAAGTTTGTTCGTGGTTGAGATCGAAAGGCATCAGGGCTTGCCATGTGAGGAAGCGAGACTTTGATGCCGCTCCAATCCTGCAGCTCTCCGGCAAAGACGACACTGCCGCCCTCTGCGCCAGCTCTTGGGCCGAGTTCGATGATGTGATCAGCAGAGCGAATGAACTCTAAGTCGTGTTCAACCACTAGGACGCTATTGCCGCGATCGGCCAGTGAGCGAACTGCACGAATCAGTCGAGCGCTGTCTCTGGCATGGAGTCCCACAGACGGTTCATCAAGCACAAATTGGGTTGAGACCAGCTCGCTACCTAGAGCAGTAGCCAGATTAACTCTTTGAGTTTCTCCGCCAGAGAGCGTGCGTGCTTGTCTTTCTAGAGTAAGGTACGACAGTCCAAGGTCATCCAAGAAACTTAGTCGTGCGAGTAGCGCTTCAAAAAGATCTTTTAACGCACGAGGAACATTGGAAAGGCTTGCTGAATCCTCTTGCAGGCTGCGAACGAATTTAACTACCTGCGCGATGGGAAGATTCCAGATCTCATGAATATTCTTCCCTTTGAGCTTATAGGCAAGTGCTTCTGGCTTTAAGCGAGTACCTTCGCAAGTCAGGCAGGGCACCTGCGTGCGGTACTTCGAGAGAAAAACCCGCACGTGCATCTTGTAGGTTTTGCGCTCAACCCATTTGAACCAGGGCAGAATACCCCAAAAGTCTTTGTTCTTCGTGGTGAAGATCTTCTCTTTGTCTAAGTCACTTAGAAGTTTCCATGGAACATCGACTGGAATGTTTTCCACTTGGCAGAATTTAAGCAGTTCTTTGAGTTCGATGCGGGCACCTGGTCCCGCCCAACATTGAATTGCCTTTTCTTTCAGTGAGAGGTTGGGATTTGGAACGCACAAGGAGCGATCGACGGTGAGCGCCTTTCCAAAGCCCTTGCAGTCAGGGCAGGCACCTACTGGATTATTGAACGAAAAGAGGCTGGGGCGAGATGGTGCGATTTGAAAAGATCCTCTCTCGCAACGGAACACAGGGGCAAACTCGTGTAAGCGGAAGGGAGCCGGCTTCTGGTTCTCCTGCTTAGGGCCATTTAATACTGTGAGAAATGGGCGGTGGGTGAGGGGTTCATCGTTAATTTCAACAATGCAACAGAGTTCGAGGCCACGCGCGCCACTAGGGAGTTTATGAGTTGCGAGGGAGTAAGACTGGTCAATCGATTCAGTGAGACGCTTGGTGAGGGCAGGGCTCTTCGCGCTTCCTGCTCGTACTCGGTCGAGCACCAGAAGTGCTCGTTGCGCTTCATTGACGGGCATCTCCGAGATTTCGTCGAGCTGAAGAGTGTTCGCAGATCTAGGGTCAAAGACTCGCGAAAATCCGAGTGCCGAAAGTTCAGTACAGACCTGAAGGGGGGAGATGTCCGTCCCAAGGCGCTTAGGCGCCGAAGTCTTTTTAGCTTTCTTTGAAGCACCAGTTTTCCTTGGTGGAGAAACTCTGCTTTCTGCGGGGCTCAAGGAAATCGCACCACAAATCAAGAAGGTTGAGTGAGGGCGTATGTGCAACCATTCTGTCAGTAGTGTGGCCAGTTCTCTTGGGCGGTATCGGCGTAGTTCTATGCCGCAGGAGCTGCATACTGGAGTGGCGAGATTGGCCCATAGTACTTTTAGGTAGTCATTGATGTCAGTCATTGACCCGACAGTCGAACGGGAGCTTGTGATCCTCGTTCGTTGTTGGATAGCAACGGCGGGCCGCACGCCATGAATTGCGTCAACGTCAGGCTTCTTAACTTTGTCGAAAAACTGGCGCGTGTAAGGAGAGAACGTCTCTATGTAGCGCCGCTGTCCTTCGGCATAGATGGTGTCGAAGGCAAGCGAAGACTTTCCCGATCCGGAGAGGCCGGTAACTACCGTCAGCTGATCATGAGGGACCGAGAGCGTTATCTGTTTAAGATTGTTCTCTCTAGCGCCCTCGACCCGCAGTGTTTTTTTCTCAACTCCCATTGCAGGGAATCATAGTGACAATTTTCGGCCATAGGAACGAATCTAGTGTGCTGAGTCAGAAGTTCATTTAAGTATTTTTCTCGCTGTGCTCGCTGAACTCATTGTACAATTCATTAAATATGCTCACAAAGAGAGCAGCGAGCTCGGCGAGAATTATTCATCGAACTCTTAACTCAGAATACTAGCACGCTCGTGAAATAGTCCCTTTACGACACTGCCGGGACAGAGGTTTTTGTTGAGATAACCTATTGATAAGGAGTCGAAATTCATTTAACTAGGAATTGATCGGTGGAAGTGAATCGCCTTGGCGAGTTGCTGCATCGCAAGCCTGAACTGCTCCGTATTGGGTAGAGCAGAGCTCCGTTGAGTCGGGGTTCATGTCTGCTGAAGATTCGGTAAGAGAGTCAGCTTGTGGTGAAGGTTGCTTGTTCTAGGTGCCGTCAGGCTAAAGTCAGTTTAGGTTGCTGCTACTGTTTTAAGAATGTCGCTGTTTTTTCTGAGGCTTGCTGCGACATGCGGCTTTTTACTTCGGAAATTTAAGCACTTAGCGTTTTCCACTTTTTTGAGCTGACGTACCTCTGCTGGGTCCTTTAACGGGGTCTTTTAAGGCGTAGTAATGACGTCCCCAGAAGTTAGAGAACGTCCCAAAACGATCACCCCCCGCACCCTTCCTGATTCCCATCAGGATCCTGCTTCATTTTTGAGCAATGTGAGCGAGCTCGATCTGGTTGCACTGAAAGCGCCAGAGCGAAACGCAGAAGTTCTTCAGTTATCGCTCGCCGATATATCGAGCGGGGTCGGCGCCCCCCCCTCGGTTGATGTCTACAACGGGACGGTGGAGGGGTTCGAAGTGAGGGGGCCCAAAGGGGGCCACTATTTGGTCACATTATATCGCCCACCAGTTGAGGGCGCATATGAGGACAATACTAATCCTCCCGAAATTCTTTCGCTGCAGCGTGTAAATGCTTCCTTGAACGGTGAGTCCTCTCTGGACATCATCGATGTGTTTCGGGTTCCGATGGCGGCCTCTGATGTAAAGAGGGGGGCTGCGGTGATGGAATTGGCGGAAGCGGCCGAGGCGCTTCAGGGACCGGAGGCTTCCTCCAATGGGACATTTAGAAGGGTCGTCCACCATCTCCAGGCACTGGCGAGAACAGGACTGCTCGAGAGCGAGCGTTTTCTTCCGCGAATCGAGAAGTTCTCGATTGATGATGCCGCACCGAGTGCTTCTGGGCTAGATCGGGGCAATCTTGGTATTGCGCTCAAGGGTTGGCTTGAACACCGAGGAGTAGATATGCGCTCCTGGGGTAGTGGCGAAGCGAAGGGCTTCCCCGATCTGGTGAAAGAGATTGCGAGCGGAGAGGGAGTTCTTACCTTCGAGCAAGACCAGGTATACCTTGAAAACCGCGTGGTGCTCTTGTGGCTCGAAAGCCCTGATGGAATGCAGCGTTTATTGGAGGACCATCAAGAGTTTGCGCCGACTCAAGATTCCCCAGAAGGTAGAGTTCGGTACCGACGAAGTCTAGGAGGGCTACCGGCCGAAAAAATGCGTCCGGAGGAGAGCCCTGCCGAAACCGTAAAGCGGCTTTTGGGAGAGGAGCTCAGTATCCATGTTCCAGTCGAGGCAATTCACACAGCAATTTCTACCCGAATCGAGCCCTCCATGTGTTTTCCTGGAATTACAAAACGAAATACCTACTTTATTCACAAGGCGGTCGTGCCTGATTCCGCTATGAGATCGCTCTATGTGGAAAAGGCCGATGATGATGATAAGCGAACCGTTTTTTCCTGGATTCAGAATCCTGAAGCCTCGGCTGCGCGCGATTAATCGCAGTGTCGCATTGGTTGCGCTTCTTTCCGCCATTTTCTCCATGTGTGCAGTAGTCCCACTTGCGGGTGCGGAGAGCGAGGGGCCCGAGATTTTAGATGCCAACCATCAAATGCGCTGTGACTTGGCGCTTGCTGCTCAACATATGGTTGAGGAAGTGCGAGGGGAACAATTTTCAGAGGATGTTGTCTGTGAGGTAAAGTCGCGCACCCAGATCGGGGAATATGTGCGCCGAAGAATCGAAAGCGAGCTCCCCCCTGACCAACTGAAGTTCGAGGGCATCGTTTGTAAAGCCCTTGGCATGTTTCCCGCGAACTTGGACTATGAGGCCGCAGTGTTGCGCGTCTATGAGACATCATTAGGCGGTTTCTACGATCCAGACACACGCGCCTTTACCATTGCTGATTGGACAAGTTTTGAATCTCTTAAAGGGATCGCTATCCACGAGCTTACTCACGCCTTACAAGATCAACGCTTTAATCTTGAGACCTTTGTAGATTTTAAGGCGCTCTCGAATGATGAAGTGCTCGCGCGCATGGCTCTGGTTGAAGGTGAGGCGACGCTGATCGCCAAAGACGCTGAAGAGCGCGCCGTAGGGAAGCCACCCTTGACTGCAAGACGCCTGGCGGTGCTCAAAGAGTTAGCCGGGGATTTTAGTGCGCCGTTCTCTGTTGATACTCCTGAGGCGCTTCAGCAGCTCGTGCAGTTTCCCTATCATGCCGGAGCTCCGTTCGTGTTGAGTATACTTGAGGGTTCTACCTATGCGTCCGTGAACTCTGTCTTTTCTCGCCCACCCATGAGCACTGAGGAGGTGCTTCATCCCTTAAAGTATCAGCAGAACAAGAGCGATTATGAAAACCCTGCTGCATCGGTCAGTAACGATCGTGATGACCCCGTGGTGTTTACCGATGTCGTAGGAGAGTTTGCTATTCGAGTGTTGCTTCGAGAGTTAGGGGCGGCCGGTTCAGATGCGGTTGCTGCTGCTGCTGGATGGGGAGGTGATCGTGTCGAACTGAGAGTGCAAAAGAATGGAAGTTTTGATGTGTTGTGGCGAACGCGTTGGGATTCCGTTGGTGACGCCGCCGAATTTCTAAAATATTTTGAAATTGGCCAGCGGACTAAGCGCGCGGCAAATCAGCAGCAATCTCTAGTGGGTCGGACCACCTTGCTGCGGGATGCAATGGTAATGAGTATTTTTGGAGGAACTCGATCGGGGAGTCTTGTGCCCGTGGATATTAACATTCATGTTCCCGTAGCAGCACTCAAGCGCGCCGCCTCATAAACGTGAGGCGACCTATTAAATTCAGATCTCAGCTGTCATGGGACCTCCTGTGAGATTGGCATCGAGGAGAGGGCTTTAAGGCTTTCCGTCGGGCTCTCCAGTAGTTTCTGGAGGCTGTGGAGCTCCTTGGCTTCCCCTCTGTGCTCGGCGTGCGCTTGCGGCGGTCTCTTGGGCTTCGCCGGCCCGACCTGAGCGCGCGCGAATAGCGCGATCTAATCCTTCTTCAGAACTTGAGGCTGCTTCAAGGCTCTCTGAGTAACTTTGCATTGTGCGATGTGCTGCGCGTGCCAGTAAGCCAAGTGTTCCAAGGATTGCACCCATGGTTCCGACGATCACTGTTGTTTGTGCCCAAAAGGCAAGCGATTCAAAGCGCTCCACCGTCCCTCTCAAGGACTCGCTCAGCGACTTTCCAAACATCGCCCCACGCGCTTGCCCAAAGGTCTTCACGTCCGACACATAAACACGAGCACTCATACATTCGCCGAGGCCTCCTTGCCCCCAGAAGAGCCACCCTCTCTTGACGTAGATATCTTGAACTTCGAGCGGCAACTTTCGAAATGAGCGCCTAAATGATTCGCTTGAGAGAATTTTTTTTCGAAGCTCTCGACGACCAATCGCAATCGAAGTTAGTTCTTTCTCGTTGTTCCGTCTCTCGGCACAATCCGGAAAAGTTAGCTTTAGGAAGTCGGCAGGGCCATCCGCGATCGGTTGCCTTCTCGGACTCGTAACAATTGATTGATCGCGCATCACGAAACTTGCCATGGGGCGCTCTTAATTAGGTCTGCACATGCTTCAAATTCAAAGCAGTGGCCAAATCAGTGAAAGGACAGATCTGATATTGGAAAAGGTAGCATCACGACCAGAGTTAACCGCCGACTTTCTGACTCTTTGGTAAGGGCCTGCCTAGAAGAAGTCTAAGGGCTTCCTCGAGAGTCTCACCGGTAAAAGAGTACCCAGAGGTAAGCGCTTTTCGGGGAAGTGCTCGAGTGCTCGACAAAAGCGCCTCGTCCGCAAACTCGCCGAATATCAGCCGCAAAAGTGTGACCGGAATGGGAAAGGGTGTCGGGCGGCAAAGTACTTGCCCAAGCGTGCGAGTGAAATCTCTGTTTGTTACTGGGTGCGGGGCTACTGCGTTCAATGGCCCCGACAAAGATTCCACTTGAAGTGCATGATCAATCAGCCCAAGTACATCGACTAGACTGATCCAGCTCATCCACTGGTTGCCTCTGCCGAGGGTCCCGCCTAAGCCAAGTGAGAAGGGCAAGAGCATTTTCTGTAGCGCTCCGCCTTTGGGCGAGAGCACCACACCGAGACGCAGGTTCACCACTCGGATCCCGGCCGCCTTTGCAATTTCGGTTGCCTGCTCCCACTCTGAGGCAACATCGGCCAGGAATCCTGTTCCAGGGGCAGAAGCTTCATCGAGCTCCTCATCACCGCGAGATCCATAAATACCTATCGCAGAAGCGCACACAAGAACTTTTGGGCGTGGAGTGAGAGACAGTAACCCTTCGCACAAAGTGGTGGTTCCGCGCATGCGACTATCTCGAATGCGCTGTTTCTTTTCCTTGGTCCAGCGGCCCTGTGCAATGCTTTCTCCAGCTAAATGCACTACCGCGTCGACGCCGGTAAGAACCGGGAACTGCACACGCGTATTGGGGTCCCAGCAGATCTCCTCGCTACTAGAAGCGGCTACTCGTACAAGAGTGCTTACTTTATGATTGGTTGCCCGAAGATGGGGAACCAGTGCCGAACCGATTAACCCAGACGATCCAGAAACTATGATGTGCATGTGCAGCTCACGCGAGAACCATTAGAGTATTTTAAGCTCTGAAGTCTCGATGCCTATCCAAATATCTTTCTGCAAACGTCACTCGCAACCTTTGAATCGTACTGACCGCTATATTGGTCTTTAAGGTGTTTCATCGCCCCGCCTAGATTTAAAGCCGGAGAAGATGATCGTAGATCAGAGACAATCTTTTCTATTTGTTCCGGCGCGAGTTGTTGGGGGAGAAAGCCCTCAAGAACTGAAATCTCAGTATTAAGTTTTTCTAGCAACTCAGGGCGCCCTGCTTGTTGTGCAAACTCAAGCTCTTCTCGGCGTCGCTTAAGCTCTCGCTGCAGCACGGTTATCATTGCTTCAGGAGGAAGCTCCTCGGTCTTTTTCTCCATCTCTTCGTATTGGACTGCGCTGAGAACGCCTCGAATAGTTTCGAGCCTGATCTTGTCCTTATCTTTCATCGCTTGCTTGATTGCCGCTTGGAGATCGCTCTTTTTCACTTTTTAATTCTCAAAAAATAGAGGGAAAGGAATAGACAATTATCGGGGGAAGCCTATTTTTGGAGGGACTCAATAAACTTTTCCATCTTTTTAGCGGTCTCTCCGCTAATCAAATGCTCAGTTTTACATGCGTCAATTTCCGCCTGCTCAGCAGAGACGTGCAAGACCTCAAGTAGAAATCTTTGAAAAACCTTTTTGCGAGAGAGCACGGCCTTAACTAAGGATTCACCCTCGGGCGAAAGCGTAAGAAATCGATTGTCGTCCTCAACCAGAAGACCTTTAGTTTTGAGACCCTTGAGATTGGTCGAGGCGCTGCCGGTGGTAATGTTTAGATGTTTGGCCACATCTGTTACGCGGGCGTAGCCTCGCATCTCGCGTAGTTCAAGCACTGCAAGCAGGTGATGCGCGGCGCTATGGGTAATTTTATTCTCTTCGAACTGCTTCCACACGTCTCCGCTCATTTAGAACTCCAAGCAAATGTTAGCCTTGAAAAGGGAAAATTCTGTATACCAAACTTTCGCATATATGTGAAGTTTTTGTTCAAGATTGCGAAGCAAAGGAAAAGGAACATCATTTCAATTGCTTCAACCCGATTTCTTCGAGCCAGAGCTTCCAACCTAATTTGCCACCGAGGTAAGCTTTGGGAAGCAGGGTGTCATTTCGCTCCTCTGATTTCAGGTTATATTGCCTAAATGAGATCTTTCCCTTCTCTCCCCGCCCGCCTCTTCAAGACGATAAAGTTGAATCGTCGAGCCCTTAGAGAGGCATTCCTATTAGTAGTGCTGCTTTTTGGGGCTGCATTAGTTTCCACACCAGGATCAGCTATCGAGGAGCCTGCTGATCGCCTGTCAGAAATTGGCATTTCCCCTGAGTTAGGCGCCGAGCTTAGTCTCACTCTTCCGTTTATATCGGCCGAAGGGACTGCCCTCACACTTGGTGACCTGATTGGTACTTCCGGTCGACCATCCATCATCGTTCCCGTTTATTACAAATGTCCACGTCTTTGCGGCCTCTTGATGGGAGGCTTCACTTCGTTATTGAAAGACCTGACACTCTCTCTGGGTAGTGACTTTCAGGTTATCGTATTCAGCATTTCTCCCACCGAAACCGTAGAGGATGCGGCTGCAGCCAAGCTACGTTACGCAGATCTAGCAGGCCTTACTTCAGAACAGCGTTCCAGCTTTCATTTTTTAGTAGGCCAGGGGGAGTCAATTAACCAGCTGACTAAAGATGTTGGCTTCAAGTACCTTCCTGATGGAGAGGATTTCGCTCACAGTGCAGGGCTGATTCTCGTGACCCCATCGGGGAGGGTTTCTCAGTATTTCACAGGAATAGAGTTCCACCCTTTTGATACAAGACTTGCTCTGGTCGAGGCCTCAGAAGGAAAAATAGGGACAGCGCTTGACCATGTAATGCTGTACTGTTTTCGATTCGATCCGCTTAAGGGCAAGTATACCTGGGTGATGACCGGAGCGCTTAGAATCGGAGGGGTACTCACTCTCATCCTGTTAGGGGGTCTGATCGGAGGACTGATTTTGAGGGAGCGGCGTCGACAGACACCTAAGTCTGTTGAGGTATCGTAGCGGTGCGCTGATTTAGTGGCTAACTTCACGGGAGGCCTCGACATTTAGCCATCGGAGGCGGTAAAGGGGTGTCGTCGCGACAGGGGTGCTTCGGTAGTAATCTGGGTCTGACGTTTTTCTAGGAGGAGTAGCCCTAGGACGGTGGACCGGACGTTTTTTGGGATTCGAACTCACCTTTTGTTAGAGCAGGCATGACCTACGTCACTAATAGGTCAGCACGCTTCGTGTCGAGTGAGTTGTAGGGGATATCTACCATGTTTCGCTATTTTCCAGAGCAAGCGTCAGCGCACGCAGCAGATGTCGATTGGATGAACAACATCATCACCGATCTCTCGCTGTTCTTCACGGTGGCGATTGTTGGCGCGATGATTTACTTCGCCATCCGTTATCGCCAGCGCAACGGCAAGGATCACGAGACTCCGCGTATCGAAGGAAGTCATACCCTTGAAATGATTTGGACCATTGTTCCGACGATCGTCTCGATCTTTCTCGCCTACTACGGCGTGGTGATTTACCAACAGACCAGAGAGGTCCCAGAGAACGCGTTGCGCATTACCGCTTGGGGACAGAAGTGGTTTTGGGATTTTGAGTACGAATACAAAGACGAGGCTGGTCAGTCACAAGTTAAAAAAATTGGCGGCAAGGACGTGGAGTGGGTAGTTCCCGTTGATCGCCCTATTAAACTTGTGATGCAGTCGCGTGATGTGTTGCACAGTTTTTTTATTCCAGCGATGCGCGCCAAAAAGGACGTAATCCCGGGACAGTGGAGCTATATCGTCTTTACACCGATCAAAACCGGCAAGTATCCAGTGTTTTGTACTGAATATTGCGGCAAAGAACACTCAAACATGATGGCGAGTCTTCGAGTGGTTTCGGAAGCTGAGTTTGATAGGTGGCTGAAAGATCGCAGTGCCGAAAATGCGCTTGCAGGGATGAGCCCAAGCGCGAGAGGCAAACAACTTTATACAGAGAAGGGTTGCAACGCTTGTCACAGCCTTGATGGCTCAAGGTTGATTGGGCCTTCTTTCCTCAAAGTCTTTGGCAAGAAGGAGTCTCTTCAGGACGGGACCACCGTCGATGTCGACGAGAATTACATACAAGAATCAATTCTTCATCCAAACAAGCAAATCGTTGAAGGCTATGCCCCAGTAATGCCGAGCTACGACGGTCAGCTTGGGCCTGATGAGATCGCCGGGCTGATCGCCTTTATCCAAGCTCAGGACGGATCTGCGCCTGTTGCTGCACCAGTAGCCGCCCCCGTTGATGACGGTTGGGATAAGCTTTCCCCGCTTGAGCGTGGTGAGAAGTTGGTTAAAGCGAAAACGGTTCCTGCTTGTACGAGTTGCCATTCGCTGGATGGTTCGGCACTGGTGGGTCCAAGCTTCAAGGGTATTTTTGGGCGAACGGCTGAGTTGCAAGACGGCACTTCATTGGTTGTAGATGAGGCCTATCTAGAGGAGTCAATTCTCAATCCGATGGCCAAGATAGCCAAGAACTTTGCGCCAGCAATGCCCCCGGTCTATGGCACCCAGCTCAAAGAGCAGGATGTTAAGGACATTGTCGAGTATCTCAAGACGGTGAAGTAGAAGAGAGTCGAAAGTTATGAGTGCATATTCTGCTGCTGGCGAAGCAAACGCGAAGCCAAACTATCTAAATCACGAGAAGGGCATTTGGTCGTGGTTAACCACTGTTGACCACAAACGCATTTGCTTGCTGTACCTTTTCGCGATTTTGATCTTCTTCTTTGTGGGAGGGATGGCCGCGCTTGCGATGCGTCTTGAGCTCGCTAAGTTATACGGGACTGGCCAGCACAATTTTATTGACGCCGAGACCTATAACGCCATGTTTACCATTCATGGCGCGGTGATGATTTTTCTTTTTATCGTTCCCGGAATTCCCGCGACACTCGGAAATTTTCTTCTCCCACTAATGATCGGGGCAAAGGACGTGGCTTTTCCGAAGCTGAATCTTTTCAGCTGGTACATCTATATGGTCGGGGCTTGTATGGCGTTGTTCGGCTTGCTCAAGCCGATTGGCCCGGCCTTTATGGAGAAGGCTATGAACTTCATCGGGGTTCATGGACCAGTTGATACCGGTTGGACGTTCTATGCACCGTACAGCATTGAAACGGGAACTTCCGTAGTATGGATGACGGCCGCGGCATTCGTCTTGGGGTTCTCCTCGATTCTTACTGGACTGAACTTCATCGTAACGATTCACAAGTTGCGCGCTCCAGGAATGACTTGGGATAGGTTGCCCGTATTCGTTTGGGGAACTTATGCAACCGCAGTAATCCAAACTCTGGCTACTCCGGTAGTTGGAATTACCTTGCTACTGGTAATCATGGAGAGAGGATTCGGGGTCGGAGTGTTCAATCCGAAACTAGGTGGCGATCCAGTTCTCTATCAGCATCTTTTCTGGTTCTACTCTCACCCGGTAGTCTACATCATGGTGTTGCCGGCGTTCGGCATCGTTGGCGAAATCATTCCAGTATTCTCGCGCAAACCGATATTTGGCTATAAGGCGGTAGTCTACGCATCGGTCACCATCGCGGTCGTCGGGTTTCTAGTTTGGGCCCATCATATGTTCGTCGCCGGTATCTCTGAAGCCGCAGCGATATATTTCTCGGTGGTGACGTTCGGTGTGGCGGTGCCGACGGCGGTGAAAGTGTTCAACTGGGTAAGCACGATGTATCGCGGATCTATCCGCTTTAACACCCCGATGTTGTACGCCATGGGCTTTATATTTCTTTTCATGGTGGCGGGTACTACCGGTGTTTATTTGGCGGTTCTTGCGGTGGACGTCTACTACCATGACACCTATTTCGTCGTTGCCCACTTTCACTACACGATTCAAGGCGGTGCAGTAATCGGTCTTATGGGCGGCCTGTACTATTGGTTCCCGAAGATGAGCGGGAAGATGTACAACGAGACGGCCGGGAAGGTGACTTGGTTCCTCGTCTTCGTAGGCTTTAACTTAACCTTCATTCCTCAATTCGCTCTTGGAATGGAGGGTATGCCGCGCCGTTACTATGACTACCTTCCTCAGTACCAGAACCTGCACCAGGTCTCGACGGCAGGAGCCGTGATTAATGCATTGGGCTATACCCTGGCGCTTCTCAATCTCGGGTGGGCTGCGGTGTTTGGTCGCGTGAAGGCGCCCGCCAATCCGTGGGATTCGTTGTCTTTAGAGTGGCAAACTCCATCTCCACCACCACACGAAAACTTTGAAGTTACGCCAGTTGTTACTGGTTCAACGTATGCGTATGGAACCCCGGTGCGAGGAGATGCTGCCGCTCATTAATTGGAGGGTAGTGACGCCACCCTGGGGGGAGATTCTGGCGATGGTTAATTTGGAGACTGAGTAATGAGCGCTTCACATCATGCAACTGCGGCCGAAGTGGGTCCCGGAGATCCGCCGCACATCCACCACATGGATACCCCGACTGCATATCAGTCGGCTAAGCTTGGGATGTGGCTCTTTCTTGCCACTGAAATACTTTTGTTCGGCGGCCTTTTCACCTCTTTTGCCCTGTATCACTGGGCCTATTTCGAAGAATTCCATCATGCTTCTAAGGAGCTGAATTGGGTCTATGGTTCAGTGAACACTGTGGTGCTTCTTTTCAGTAGCTTTACGGCTGCCTTGGCGGTTGATGCTGCCCAGCGTGGAGATAGTCGACGCTGCTCTAAGAATTTGTTGATTACGATCGCATGCGGCTTTCTTTTCCTAATAATCAAAGGAATTGAGTACACCGGAAAGTACAGTCACGGACTTTTTCCAGGCACTGAGCGCTGGAACTCTCCTGAGTTCATCCAAGAGTATAAGATGTACTTTGGGTTGTACTACTGCATGACTGGCCTGCATGCCTTGCACGTAGTGCTTGGAATGGGGCTGCTCACCTGGGTGTATCTAAAAGCTCGTAAGGGGCGTTTTTCGTCGCGTTACTTTGTGCCGGTCGAAGTTGGCGCTTTGTATTGGCATCTTGTTGACCTGATCTGGATTTATCTTTTCCCGCTTCTTTACTTGGTGGGTTAGTCGCTGACGAGTGTTAGTGAATAAAATTTGAGAGGATTTATGGGCCACCATACAGATACGCACGGAGATCATGCAGCAGGGCACGGATTTGAGATCATGCCTACACAAGATCACTCAGACGATTTCGGGCACATCTCTCCCTATTCAATTTACGCAAAGATATTCGTAGCACTTTTGGTACTGACGGTACTGACCGTTGGTGTAACGCGACTCGACTTTGGTTCTATGAATATCGTGATTGCGATGTTCATCGCGTCCATCAAGGCCATGCTGGTCGCGCTATTTTTTATGCATTTGAAGTTTGAGCGTATGACCACTTGGATTTACGCGGTGTTTCCTCTTGTGCTGCTTGGGATAATGATGGCCGGCATCTTCGTTGATAATCCCTATAGAGCTACCCCTGGGCCGGCAGCAGAGGCCAAAGCGCCGATCTCCGCGGATCATGTAACGGAGGGGCATGCCACTAAGGCGCAGCACTAGCGCCCTCTGAGGTAGAAGCTCGTTCAGGCGTCTTCTCGCTGAACTCACTGTGTAATTCATTAAATATATTCACAAAGAGAGCAGCGAGCTCGGTGAGAATTATTCATCGAACCCTTAACTCAGGACGCTAGGTCTTGACCCTTTTAGAGCGACCTGGATGTCTTCCCTCCAGCGCTCGTTGCGGTACTCAGTGCCATTTTAAATGCCTTTGGCGCCTGACCGCTGACATTTCGCCAACCTAATCTACAATTTCGCCCCCATTTGAAAAGCTTCAGCCGCTCTCTGCCGACCTGTGTCGTTGGGAGATTTGCGTTATGTGCGATCGAGAGGGGATAGAAAATCGCGCCTTTAGCGTATTGATGGCTTTGCTGATGGGCGTTTTCCTACCAGCCGGGGTTGCAGCTGAAGAGTCACCGAGAGTGCTCAGTGTGGAGATTCTGGACGAGGGCGACTACGCCGCAGGATCAGTTGGAAGTCTGTCGGTAGATCTAAGCCAAAAACTGTGTGGCACAGCGCCTTCACAAACGGATGAGCCATTCTATGATACGGTGGTGGCGACAACCATTCGCAACCCAACTAACCTAGAACTAAACGTAAGAAATGTTCGTTACCGTCTGCGTACTTCAAATGGCGGAAGAGCGAGGTTGAGCCAACGACTTTCGCCGAGTAGCTATGCAGCCATTCCGCCTAAGGGTCAAGGGAGGGTGCTATCACTTTTTCTAAAGGCGAACGCGGGCGGTAAGCGACTCACCAACTTACCTGAGCAGCTCAGTACTGACCTTGGCATTCAGCACGTGCGGTTAGTGCTTCAACTGCGCTCGAGTACGGGAGCCAAGTATCGAATACGAAAGCGAATCGCCATGGCGTTTGGTGAATACGATCGCTGTTCGGGCTGACCTTTTGCCTTAGACTGTTCCTCGCTATATCTAACGAGACGTCGGTTGTGCCCAATTGTCTGCGCTTGTGTGGCGTGCGCCCTATCAATTTCGTCTTGCCCAGCTTTCTGATCAAAAATTATGAGACAATCACAGGACTCATGCTTCACGTTGGGTTAGGCTCTAAGAATCTAGGGGGAGAGTTTAGGGGATACAGGTGGAGAGCCGTGTGACTTATGGAAAGACTATCGAACATTTCTATTCGCCAGCACTATGCTCGCGAGCACCTTAATTTGAAAGGCAAGGGACTAGAGTTCGGAGCCTATGATCGCCCTCTCTTCGGCGTGAAAGAGCTTAATGTTGAGTTCGCAGACTATTACTCTACTGAAGAACTGCAAGGATTTGCCAAGCGTGACAATGCGAACGCTCAATCAATTGTTCCAGTCTCGCATGTGATTCGACACTCAGAGTTCGCCAAAGATTTCCCAAATGATTTTGACTTCGTTATCGGCTCACACGTTATTGAGCATGTGCCAGACACGGTGCGATGGTTGCAGAATATAGAAAAGATACTGCGCCCTGGTGGTTGCGCGTACTTCATAGTTCCCGATAAGAGGTACACTTTTGATATTATTCGTCCGCTCACTACTCTCGGGCGGATTTTAGAGAATTATATTGAGGCGAGAGATGTCCCAAGTTTCTCCGCGGCATTTGATACTGTTTATCTGTTCAGGAACGTGGTGAGCTCGAAGATCTGGCATGGGGAGTTTGAAGCACTCGAGCCGAGATTTGACCCCAAGAAGGCCTTTGAGATCGCCAGAGATTATTATGAACGTAAGGACGCGAGCGTACACACGCATGTCTTTACCCACAGCTCCTTTCTTAGGCTGGTGGAGGAACTAAGAGCTATAGGCCTCATTAATTTAGAAATTCACGCGTCCTATGATGTTTATGAACCCTATAATGAGTTTTATATCGTCTTGCGCGCGCCTGGCTAAATGCGCCGTGCCCTATCCGTTTTGATGCGGTGAGCGAGCAGCGACGCCACTTAAGTCGTAGAGGCAATTCGTGAAATGAGCCTGGAGGAGTTTGCAGGCGCACAAGCTTCAGAAGTTCCCGGTGTGTTCACAGGAATCGGCCAATCGACTTGATCGAAGGGTCTTCTGTGGCGAGGCGTAGAACTTACCTTAGAAATCAAGGTAGGCTTGCCGCTGTGGAGAACCCAGGCCAAGAAACGCAGAAGAAATCATCCCCCTCCGCTTCTGCTGACGGTCTCCATTTCCCTGAGCGTTTGACTACTATTGAAGGCTTTTTAGCCGAACAGTTTGGACAAGACAGTCGTGCCATTCTGGAAGTGCGTTTTGGCATCGACAGAATGTTGAAATCTGAAGCTGAGGCGGTAGTAGCCCGATTTCAAGCTCGGGGCTGGAGCGTCGCCCCTCGTCGCGATGAGGCTGATATTGTCTTCGAGTTTTCCAATCCACCTTCTGGTATTTTGACTCTGACGGACCGGCAACAAAAACAACTTCGCACACTTCTATCGAGACTGGATCGATCCCTCGCTGAAGGGCTTCCTGAAGGCTCTAAGCGGTATCCCTTGATTGGTCACACGCCGTACCGCGTAGTGTATACGGCAGTTGAAATTCTTCGAATGCGAGGTTTCGGAGTCACTTTGGAATTGGGGAGTCGGGCCGCACCAAAAGCTCTTGTAGTTTCGGTTCCTACTTGATTGGTTAATGTAGGACCTAGTAGAGCCCTCGGAAATATTTTGGGCAAAACGGAGCTCTACATGACGGCGATCATACGCCGAATGGCTGCGCCTAAGGTCTTATCCCGCGTAGAGTTTTTCTTGATTTTATGGGAGCTATCATGAACACCTTGCATCGTTCACTTCGCGGACTGGGGCTAGCTGCTTTGGCCATTCCACTGGCCGCTGTGGCTGATGATACCAGGGATCTGTATTTTCAGGAGGCCCAGCAGCGTTACTACGAGTATCCGCAGAACGCGCGGACGTTTGGAATGGCGGGCAGCTCGGCTCAAACGTCGATGGATAGTTCTAGTGTTCTGGGAAATCCCGCGGGTTTAGGATTCATGAGTGATGGCGAGGTTTCTGGCACGTACAGCTACAATCGCATAAGTGGCGATGAGTTTCCCACCGGTGAGAACGTTGATCAACGTGAAAACAATGGAAGCGCGTTGTTTGCAATGCCGATCGGGCCGCGTCTTGATGCGCCTCCAGATTACGGTAATTTTGGTATGGCCTGGACTTCACGCGATGGCGATTGGCGAGACGACACCTACGACACAGTGACTGAGACGACTCAGGTCGTTGCTGCTTACGCCTACCCCGTCAGTTCCGATCTTACTTTGGGATACAGCATCGGATGGACAGAAGATCGCTTCCAGTCGAAGCAGATTTTCCACTATCCTATGGGAAACGGCTTCCGGCACACTCTCGGTGCGATGTATAAGCAGGAAGAAATGACCGTCGGTGTATCCGTATTAGGTGCACATGGCACTCATCACGCACTCTACGGCCCTGGAATCGAGGAGCATTCTCAAACGAACGCATTTGGTATCGACGCGGGCGTGGAGTTCGCGGTAGTCCCGCAGACCGTACTCGCTTTGTCGGCAGGCTATAGGCACCTTGGAAGTGATGGCGGTGTTGAATCCTCAATCCCCGCAAACGTTGTGGGGGGTGCAGAGAATGGAAATACTTTCGATGCTCGAATAGGTGTCGAGCAGACGCTCAATGACGAATTCAAGGTTCGCGCTGGATATCGCTATGCCGGACTGGCGAACATAAGTACAATCGCGTGGAGCTTAATGACCTAAACGGCTCTGCCTATTATAATGCATTCTCACTCGGAGCTGGATATGTCTATCCGTTCAACTCTGGGTACATCCGCTCCCTCAATGTGGATTACGGCGTGGAGTATCGTGCGGTTGGTGACCATGACTGGCAGCATGTGGTCACTCTGTCAATTCCCTTCAATGTCTGTGGAATTAACCAGAAAAGTTAACCTACGCAATTCCGCCTTTGGTGAAGGCGGTTACGGCGTCTGCTCCCGGCCTTTTGCATGTTCTTGCCATCTCCGCTGTCGTCGTCTGCGTCTCAGACTCCTAGTAAGAGTTATTGGTGTGCTGAGTCAGAAGTTTATTCCAGCATTTTTTCTCGCTGTTCTCGCTGAACGCATTGTGTAATTCATTAAATATATTCACAAAGAGAGCAGCGAGCTCGGCGAGAATTACTCATCGAACTCTAAACTCAGTACGCTCGAGGGTACTATTTTCTGAAGACCTATTCAGGAATGGTGCAGTTGGGCGCTCGAGGTTAACCAGCTGAATATATCCATCTTTTTAATCTTCATGATGATGCTTACTGGGTATTTCCCTCTATGAATGAAGCAAGTGTGTGATTGGAGCGGATGAAAGGATAAGGAGTTCTCGGAAAAAGTGGAAAAATTGAGCCCCAAACAAACTTCCCAAATGGAAGCTGCGCTTCATGAGCAGCGAACTAAGTATCGAATCACTTCGATAGTACCCGCTGTCGTGCTCTTCTTTTGTCTCGGTGTAGGCTTGTCATTCGGAGTTGTTCTGCTGAGCCTTGGAATTTCAGGCTTTGATAAAGAGGCACAAGCAGCTGTTGAACCATCTTCACTGTTGTTAGTGCCCGAAGTTGAATCAGTAGCGGACCGACGTGTTTCGATGAAGATTCGACTGAAAGAGCCAGAGGTAGAGAGAGCCAATCAACTAAATGGAGACAGCGATACGCGCGTGTCCGAGAGAGATCCTCACCGCATCTTTGCAAATGCAGCTTCGTTTATTCGAAATGTCGCGGCTGCACATGCGGTCAAAACTGCATCGGGGGTTTCCAGTGCCCAGACTACAGCTGCACTTAGCGCGCCTGGAGATGTGTGTGAAACGGCTCACCGCGCTTGCATTGATATGTGTCCAGACGGCAGCTCAGGATTCGATGCGGGGCTAAAGGATAATGCTGACGTTTGCAAATCGGCCTGTGCTGATGGGCAAACCCGTTGTCAAAAGAACCGCGGAGCTCAATCTTGCGGACATTTTTTGGGCGCCTGCCGCTATAAATGCGGCACTGATTCGTATCAAGTCGACGACTGTGAAGATGCTTGTGAGCTTGCTGAAGCAAGCTGCTCAACAGCATTTCTCAAGAGCGCTCCATCCTGAATTGAATACTCAAAGTAAATACGAAAACCACTTCTAAGACGAAGACGAGGAGCCGACCGAAGCAGCGGCATTGGATGTTGCCTGCACTGCAGGGAAGGGCAGCTTTGGTTCATGGGCTGAAAACGGAAAGGTATAGTTAAATGTCTCTTCCGCCTTCTCACGATTGGTAAACTTAACAAAAAGGACATCTCCCATCCCAAGCACGGACTCTTTTAAGAATTCACAGGTATAGTATTCGGGCGCTTCAGTGGAAGGTTTAATGGCACAACGTAGCGGTTGATTTCCTGCGCTGCGTTTGACGATGACCTCTATGCTGGACTCGTGAAGGTCTAATCCCATCCAGCTTTTGTCGACGAGGTAAAGACGAAAGCCGTTTCCGGGGCCCAAGAGCAGTTCAGACTGGATGTCCCCTTGGCCTCTCATAAAACCAGCGTGGGGGCCGTGATCCAGTGAGGCGTCGAGGTTGTCTGGGGAGTCGTGTCCTGGTGCTTGATGCGCGGGCACCTCTATGTGAGGTTGAGGTGAGGCTTTAAGTTTCTCCTGAGTCGTTTGTGCAAAGCTGAAGCCAGGAAGTAGACAGAGTAAGGCAACACACGCAACAAGGAGGGGGCGCCTTCTCGAAACTTGGAATCTGGCGGGATGGGTAGCGCTAGGTTTCAAATTTTGAATGGCAGTATACATATATTTACCTCTTAGAAATTAAATCGCAGCGTCCTTCCGTTGGGTGCGACGCTCTCGCAGCTCTTCAAGCACCTCTCGATACCGTTCTGGACTAAGCGGATACGACATTGAACTCCAAATACTCGCCAGGAACAACAGGCCAGGGGCCAGTGCAATTGTTAGCTTTATACCTAAAACAGCTGTTGGTGTCTGCGCCTGATTGGGAATGTAGCCAAACAGGTCAAGCAGCACGCCAACTATGAAAAGCGCCAAAGCCGAGGCAAATTTGTAGGCGAAAGCGGAGCCTCCGAAAAGCAAACCCTCTCGGCGGGTGCCATGCTGCAACTCATCGAACTCAACGACATCAGGAAGAATGCTCCAGGGCAGCAAGAGCGCAGCGGAGTGAAAAATACCGGCCAGAATAGCGATAGGGTAGATCAGATTGGTTGGCTCGCTTGGCAGAGGAAGAATGCAGAGCAGCACCAAGACGTATCCACCCATGGCAAAACGAAAGGTTTCTGCTTTACCAAATCGACGTGCAGCAAGGACCCACAGCGGCGTGGTCAGAATCGCCGAGATAAATAGTACGCCCAGTACTACTGTTTTCTGCTCAGGCATGCGCAATACGTAAGTCAGATAGTAGGGAATATTTACTCCAATCAAGGTGGTGGCGCAGGTGGAGAGCAACTTGATCATCACCGAGCAACGAAACGCCAGGTTGTCCTTGCAGACCGAAACTAAACCCGTCAAATATTTAAAAGGGTTGGCCTCATGACCATCGTGTGATCCTTCCGGAGCAATGCGCTCTCGCGTTCCAAAGAACGCGGCAAGTGTTGAAGCAATTATCACCATTCCAAAGGTAACACCGAGAAGGAGGTAGCCCTGGCGAGGCGTTGCGGCCCATGTGCCAAATAGGTTTTGGAGCCCCAGCGCTTCAAAATACATAGCCCCTGCGCCAGAACTTGTGGCGAATGCGGCCACAAGCAGGGGAGGGATAGAACCACCGATCAAGAAAGCAATTTGACTACAGGTCATGCGGTACCCGGTCAAAGAAACTCGCTCGTTGTAGTCGTCGGTCATGGAGGCGGTGAGAGAGGTGTAGGGAATGAATACCAAAGCGAGCGAGGAATTGAATATGACAAACGACACGAGAACGTAGAGGAAGCGGCTGGTCTCGCTTTCAAAACTAGGCACCATCCAGATGGAAGCGAACGCGAGGCCATAGGTTAGGGCGCCGAATAGAAGAAAGGGGCGACGTTTTCCCCAGCGAGTATTGGTGCGATCGCTCAGCCAGCCTACAAATGGATCTACCAGAGCATCCCACGCACGACCGATCATAAGTGCTGAGCCTGCCAGGGTTCCTGGCAAACCAGCGACGTCGGTAAGGTAGATTAAGAACCAGAAGGCAACGCTCGAGACCGCTATGCCATTTGCCACATCGCCTATCCCATAGGCGACCTTCTCGCGTCGTTTGAGTCGGATCGGTGCTGGGGAAGAGTCGGATGAGTTTTTGGCTGAAATCATGAGTAAGGTGAAAAAGTGTTTGGACTTAAACTGTACCAGGATTCGTCGGGTTCGTGAGGACCAGTCCTGGAACTGTATACTTAACAGTGAGCGGACCCGCCACTGCCATGCAGAATAAAGAATCAGATTCGTTGACCATGGGGGCCAATGACATAAAGTGCCTTAGGCTATTCGTATTGCAGACTTTTAGGTACTTCCTTATGGCACAAGACTCCCCCCCCTCATTGTGGACGCTTTTCAAAGTATTTTTGAAACTCGGTTCGGTCGCATTCGGTGGCTATCTTGCGATGGTTGCCATGGTAGAACGAGAGCTCGTCGAGCGACAGAAATTGATAAAGCATGAGGAGCTGCTTGACGGAGTGGCCCTTGCAACCACGCTTCCAGGCCCAGTCGCCGTCAATGTCGTGTCCTATATTGGTTTCAAGCTAAGAGGATTGGCCGGCGCACTAGTTTCGATACTTGCCGTGATTCTGCCCTCGTTTTTGCTGTTAGTAGCGCTCGCCGAAGCCTATGCGCGCTTTGGTGAGATTGAAGCTATCTCAAATATTTTTAGAGGCTTTCTCCCTGCGGTAGTTGCGATCATCGTTGCGGTAGCTTGGAAGATGGCTCGTCAGAACATTAGCCACCCGCTACATTGGGCGATCGCGGGAGTAACATTGCTTGTCTTTATTTGGATCGGCGGATTTCTGACTGCGATTGGGCTGATCGTAGCGTCTGGAATCCTGGGGTACTTTGCCTTCATCAAGCATAAGCCGACGCCTGTTGAAGGCCAGATTTCGGTAGACGCAGTGATGAAAGTTAGAGGCCCGCTCATGCTTGGCGCAGCGATTATTGCGCTGAGTTTGGGGCTAGGAGCGATGCAGTCTCAGCACATTTTTGTTGAGCTTTGGACGCGTTTTAGCGGCATGAGTTTGGTGATGTTTGGTGGCGGGTACGTCTTCATTCCGATGATGCAAGAAGTGGTCGTGCAACAGCAGCAGTGGATGTCTGCGCGCGAGTTTGCAGACGCCATAGCCCTGGGTCAGGTGACCCCTGGCCCTATTATGATAAGTGCCACCTTTATTGGTTACCGAGTGGCGTCTTTCCTTGGAGCAGCGATTGCCACAGTGGCTATTTTCTTGCCGAGTGCCGTCTTGATGATGGTGTGTGCCGGATTACATCAGCGCGTAAAAGAGTCTCCGATTGTAAAAGCTGCCTACAAAGGAATTAGACCTTGTATTGTAGGCCTCATTTTCAGCGCAGCAGTGGCTTTAGCCCAGACGGCTGACCACGGAGTAGTGGGGGTAGTTATATTTACCCTGGCTTTAGTGGCTACCGTGCGTTTTAAACTCGACACCGCATATGTCATTCCAGGCGCAGGACTGTTGGGTTTTATAGGATTTGGACTGCTAGGAGCATAGTTGAGCGCTGCCTGTAAGGTTAGTAAGCATAATAGATTTAGCTAGTTACGCGGATTGTGGTGTGGGCGAAGTGATTTTTGACCAGCTTTTCCTGCTCATGCGAAACTCGTCAGCGAGATAGCTGTTTGGGCCTCGCCGTTTTGGGCAGGGCTCGATATTCGCCAGAATGAAGTCCCATAGATTTCCAGCGCTTCGGTCAATTTTTTTGTAGTAGGCTTTTCATGTCCGACAAACGAGGTCTCTTAGTCATTGGTACGCAGCGATCCGGTTCTAATCTCTTTCGTCTGATGTTGAATCAACTCCCCGGAGTTGTTTCCTTGCACCCGCCTCATATCCTTCAAACGTTCATGCCGATGCTTCCGCAGTATGGGGCTTTAGGATCATCGGTCGCTGAGCGCGCCAGTGGCTTCACGAAGCTGGTAGAGGATGTATGTCGATTCGTAGAACTTAACCCCGCCAGTTGGGACAACATTCCGCTCGATCGAGAAGAGGTGATGAATCGCTGCAGCGCGCCGTCTCTTATCGAGATTTACCGCGTTATTCAGGAGCGAGCGGCCGAAGTGCACCAGAAGCCAATCTGGTGCTGCAAGAGCATGGCGAATGTTTCTTATATCCCGCAGATCGAAGCGGCGGGCCTTCGACCGACGTACATTCATCTCTTTAGAGACGGGCGCGACGTGGCGCTGTCTTTTAGAAAGGCGATTGTTGGCGAGAAACACTTTTATCATCTCGCGAAACAATGGACGAAGGATCAACGCGAAGCGCTTGATTACACGCGAAAATTCGCTGCTGATAGAACTATTTCTGTTCGCTACGAAGAGCTTGTTGCAGATGCAGAAGGCGTGATGAAAGGTATCTGCGAGCGCATTGGCACTGAGTTTAGTCCTGAGGTGTTGAAGTTTCATCAATCCGAGGAAGCACAGTCCATCGCTCAGGCCGGCTCGATGTGGGCAAATGTGGTCAAGCCGGTGATGTCGAAGAATAGTAATAAATTCTTGACCGAAATGACCGAGGAGCAGCTCGCAATGTTTGAGAATGTGGCAGGCCAGACCTTAAAAGACCTTGGATACGAACTATTTGCCAAAAAGCCAATTACATCAGCATTCACTGACGCAGAGATCGCGGAATTCGACGCTGAAAATAAGAGATTGAAAGAAGAGTTCCGCGCCAAGTTGCCACCAGAAGAGCTCGCGAAGCGTAAAGGACAAGAAGAGCTGGTTACGCAGATTAAGGCGAGTTTTGCCGCTGGTGCTCATGCGCCTCATGGTGCAATGAGCGCTTGACCGGGTGCTTCGCTAGGCTGGATTTTTCTATCGACATAGAGTGATGTGTTGACCCGCGCTCTATTCATTTTCACTTTTGATTTAAGGGAGTGATTCGGCATGAATGATAACCTTGCGCATAAGTACTCACCTCCAAATTTGGAAGATTCGTCTAGTGAACCTGAGACCTTAATGCGCTCAGGTGGAGGTCCAATCAGGGTGCGGCGACTGCGCTGGGTTTTTGTCTTAGCGGCAGTGGGTCTCTGTCTTCTTTTGACCGCCAAAGGCATCGATTACCTCGCGGATATGCCGAGGGAGCGAGCGCAACGTAAGTATAGTTACACCGAGAGAGTTTGGTATGGACTTAGTCTCTGGAGCGAAATGATTTCGCTTCGGTTCGCCGCCAGTGCCGATCCGTATCCAAAAACCGAGCTTCCTTCCATTGAGCTACAAATACCAGCTTCAGAACTCTCGAAGTTAAACGCCGATCTTCCTGCGAGTGGAAAAGTTCCCAAGGAGGCGATGGTTGCGTTCGAAGAGGGCAGCTTCCCTGTTCAAGCGCGCTATACCGGGATTTCTATCAACCACTGGGGCATGCCTTGGAAGTCCTGGAACTTTAAGTTTAAGGACGAAGGGTCATTCCAGGGGTTGAAGAACTTCAACATCATGTCTCCTCGTTCCGACACACAATTTGAAAACTGGCTCGGCAATGAGATGTCGCGTCGCATGGGCTCAATACTTACGCCCCACTCTGAGTTTGTGCATTTTCGTCTAAATGGATCTTTCAATGGTGCGCGATTGCTTCTGGAGCCGGCTACTCCGCAGTTTTTGGCGCGATTAGGACTCCCTCCAGGAAAATTGTTCCACGGAGACATCACTACCGCGCAGATTTATGACGGAGTGCCTCGCGAGCGCTTGTTCTCAGAACCTGGGGCATGGGATGTGCAGTCGCCGTTTCCAGACAGCCAAGGTCCAGATGAGATGGCTGCGCTGATAAGAATCGTGCAGAGGGTTCACAATCCCTACGATTTTTTCTATGAGCTTCCTTCTGTGGCAAATATGCGAGCGCTGACTTCTTATATGGCACTTCTGGAGATCGTCAGTTCGGTGCATATCGACGAGACGCATAATTGGAAGATGTATCTTGACCCTCGTACTAAGCTTTTGGAGCCAATTATTTGGAATTCGGTCGCATATTACTGGAAGAACACGAAATCTATCGACTTGGCCCCGAATGATCTTTTCCGAGTCGTGTTGAGTAACCCTGAGTTTAGAGAAGACAAGGATCGCGCTATCTGGAATGCGATTCACGGACCGTTATCGGAGCAAGCTCTTACAGAGCTAGTGAATTCAGAACGGGACCGCGTTGCTCCCGACATGTACGCCAGTGCGCTTAAGTGGGGAGCTGGCGATAAGGGAATTAATTTATTGTCGAATGATGAGTGGGATGCCGCTATTAAAGATCTCGTACGAATAATTGCGGAGCGACATAATTTTCTTCGTAACGAGCTGATGCAATCCGAAGCGAGTTATCGGTTGTTTCCATCAAGCCCGCAGAAAGAAATGGTGGCCGTGCAGGTGGGGTCGCGAAGTGGCGTGAAGGTTCAGAGCATGCAACTTAAGCTATTAGGTTCGAGACCGGGGCAAGAAATACGGCTTAGTCGCAGAGGCATAGAGGATCTTAATAGGCCGCTGGCCCCGGCGAAATTCGAAGCTTCTCGTCGCCAGGTGCGCGGCGTTGTGGGTTCGGGTGGCGTAGTCTCGTTTGACCTTGGAGATACCCTCACCTCGAAACGTAGAGCCAAGCGAAAATCTCCTGTATTGATTGTGCCAGCCACCTATATTTATGAACTCGATCTGCCTAAAGGCGTTCGGGTAGAAAAACTCCTTGAATTCAAGGCAAGTAATTCGGTGACCGGAGGATCCTCGCGTATCGTGGAGGACTCTGCTATGGAGATTCCAGTCGAGCACACGCCTAACATTGTGTGGTGGAGTCCTCGCGAGTTTCTAGTTCAATAGACATTTTTTTTGGATGCAATGGAAATGATTGAAGAGGTTCTGGCCCTCGTTGATAGGGCTTCTGCAGAAATTCTTGAAGTGTATCGTAGCGGCGACTTTGATGTGGCGCTTAAAGGCGATGCCTCCCCGGTGACCCGAGCAGACATTGCCGCAAGTGAGATTCTGGTCGAAGGATTGCAGCGGATTTCTGGGCTCCCGGTGGTTTCTGAGGAAGCCACTATTCCATTTAGCGAGCGAAAGACTTTCACGAAATTCTGGCTCGTGGATCCGCTCGATGGAACCAAGGACTTTCTCCAAAGAGACGACGAATTCACTGTCAATGTTGCTCTGATCGATAATCATGAGGTGGTCAGTGGAGTGGTAGCTGCCCCGGCGCTTGGCATCAAGTACTTTGCGCAGCGCAATGCAGGCGCGTTTCGAATTGACCAAGAAGGAAGGAGCAAGGTTTTCTATAAAACTGATCGTACGAATCGGATCTGCGCCGATAGCCGATTCCATTCTTCAGAACAGACCGGAACTTTCTGCGAGCGAAACGGCATTACTGAAGTCTTGAAAAGCGGCTCAGCGATAAAGATGTGCAAGCTGGCAGAAGGCTTGGTCGATGTGTACCCGAGATTTGGTACCACGATGGAGTGGGACGTAGCAGCTTCTCAGATCATTGCCGAAGAAGCCGGTTGTTGTGTGGTGGATTTGGGTACCAAACAGCCGCTTCGTTACAACAAGGAGGACATGCGAGTTGCTGGGTTTATCGCGTTCCCTAAGGGCATTGAGTTTTTCTGGTAGGGTGGTGCCTAATTTCTTAGTGGAACGACCCTCTTGGACTCTCGATAGAAAGTCCTAACCAGAATGCGGCCTTGTCCACTAAAAACATCGAGCAACCGTTAATAAGGTTCTCAGTCCCTTCGCGCCTTCTGCTTGATTTTCTGGTGAGATTTGATGCCGGTTAACCTTCCGGGCACTGCTGGAGGAGATCCGCCAAAACCGCGGCCAAAGTGCATTCTTAAGGGCCCCCAGAGGGGCTAAGTTACTTAAATTTGTTCATATTCAGAGTAGATTGAGAAATGGCGTAATTTCAGCTATTTCTACCGTAACTTCCCTTTCGGAACGTAGTTTAAAACGCGGTCTTTTAAACCCTTTTGCCGCGAACGGAGTCTGTGTCTCGTGCTTTCCCCGAACTCATATAGCTTGAGCTATCTCGACGAGCTTGAAGCCCATAGCATTTATATCTTCCGAGAGGTGTTCGCCCAGTTCGAGCACCCCGTGCTGCTCTACTCCGTGGGCAAAGACTCTTCCGTTTTGCTGCGACTTGCGCAGAAGGCTTTTCGAGGTCAAATCCCGTTTCCTCTGATGCATGTCGATACGACCTTTGAATTTGAAGAGCTCTATGATTTCCGCGATTGGTTCGTCAAAGAGATTGGGGCGAATCTGATTGTTCATAGAAACGAAGCTGCGGTTGCAGGTAACGCCAATCCTTACGACCTAGGGACCCAGAGATGTTGCGGGCTGCTTCGGACCGAGGCGTTGCTCCAGGGGCTCAAAGCTGGTGGATATGACGCAGCGATCGGAGGCGCTCGTCGGGATGAGGAGCGCTCGCGGGCTAAAGAGCGCGTCTTCTCATTCAGAGATAAGTTCGGGCAGTGGGAACCTCGTAACCAGCGCCCTGAACTGTGGGACTTGTTCAATGGGCGGGTCTCTCCTGGAGAGTCAATCCGAGTGTTTCCGCTTTCTGATTGGACTGAGATAGACGTGTGGCGCTACATCGGAAGAGAGAATATTCCTATAGTGCCGCTGTATTTTGCCAAAGAGCGAGAAGTGGTGGTGCGAGGCGATCAAGTAATTCCGCTTCAAGCCTCTTCAAAGCTGCTTCCGGGTGAAAAGGCGGAGCGAGTCATGTGTCGATTTCGATCGCTTGGGTGTACCCCTTGTACTGGAGCCATCAAGTCTTCGGCGCAGACGGTACCAGAAATCGTAGAAGAAATGCTGGCAGTGCGCACTTCGGAGCGCGCCGGGCGCGTAATTGATCACGACACTGATGGATCTATGGAGATCAAGAAGCGAGAGGGGTACTTTTAATGGGTTCCTCTGAAGCGCGCAATATTTCGCCCGCGGGATCCGACTGCGGCGATGAGGGTTCGAGCATGGGATCGACTGAAGATAGGCATGTCCGAGTGCTCGAGCTTCCTGCTGAAAGCAAACCTCTGCTGAGATTCTCCACTGCGGGTAGTGTTGATGATGGGAAATCAACCCTGATTGGCCGACTATTGCATGACACCAAAAGCTTGTACGAGGATCACCTCGAATCTGTTCGAAAGGCCAGCGAGCGCGAAGGCAAAAAGGGTGCGCTTTCATTCGCACTTTTGACTGACGGATTAAAGGCAGAGCGCGAACAGGGCATCACCATTGACGTTGCTTATCGCTACTTTTCTACCCCGCATCGTCATTTCATCATGGCTGATTCGCCAGGTCATGAGCAGTACACCAGAAACATGGCTACCGGTGCCTCGACGGCCGATGTGACGGTAATTTTGATAGATGCGCGCAAAGGTGTTTTGGTTCAGACCCGGCGCCACGCCTTCATTGCTTCTCTGCTTGGTGTTTCGTCTTTCGTGGTTGCCATCAACAAGATGGACTTAGTCGACTTCTCACAGCGCATCTTCGATGAAATTAAAGCAGACCTTAGTACCCTCGCTTCGAAACTAGGCATTCGAGAGGTTCACTTCATTCCGGTTGCCGCGTTACTTGGTGACAATATTGTGGCACGTAGTGACCACATGGATTGGTATGAGGGGCCGACTTTGCTCGAATGCTTAGAGCGGGTTGCGGTGCGCCGCAGCGATCCGTCAAAAGAATTCCGCTTTGCAGTGCAGCTGGTGTTGCGCGATAAAGCAGACTTCCGTGGCTATGCGGGAAAGATTTCTTCTGGATCTATCTCGGTAGGCGACGAAGTAACGGTATTGCCGTCGATGCGTACCACCAAAGTTTCTAACATTGAGCTCTTTGAGTCTGGAAAAGGAGTGGTGTCTGTACCGACGGCTTTTGCTCCTATGTCCGCCGCTATTTCACTGGAAGGGCAGGTCGATGTGGGTCGCGGTGCGATGCTAGTTCGCAGTGGAGCGTTGCCGCAGGTAAAGCACAGTTTCGAAGCTATGCTGGTGTGGATGAGCGATCGGCCTCTGCAGCGCGGTAAGCGATATTTGGTGATGCACACCACCCAGCGCACCCCGGCTTACATTGATGCAGTGCAGTACCGAATTGATATGCACACGCTCAACCGAGACCCGAGTGATGTGCTCGCCCTTAATGACGTTGGTCGGGTGAACATTACCTCTCCTCAGCCACTTTTCCTTGATACCTATAGAGGAAATAGAAGTACCGGAAGTTTTATTATTATCGATCCTGACACTAATGCCACTTTGGCTGGTGGTATGGTGGTCGATCGTAATGACCATGAGTTTCTTCCTGAGATTGCGCCTCGTGGTACTCCGGAGAAAACTATTCCTACCTCAGTTCACATCCACCGTGAGGATGGAGCAGTGGATCGCAATGCTCGCGAAAGTGCTCTCGGATTTAAAGCCGGGACGGTCTGGTTCACCGGTCTTTCGGGCGCTGGCAAATCTGCCTTGGCGAAAGCGCTTGAGCGGAAGTTCTTAGCAGAAGGCAGAGCCTGCTACCGACTTGACGGTGACAATCTCCGTTTTGGATTGAATCGAGATCTTGGATTTTCCGAGGATGATCGCATTGAGAACGTGAGAAGGGTCTCGGAGGTTGCTCAGCTGTTTAATGATGCAGGGATTACTACCCTGTGCTCATTCATCTCACCCTTCGCGCGAGATCGTGAGAGGGCAAAGCAGATAGTGGGCAGCGATCAATTCATCGAGGTGTACGTGAGCACTTCGATTGAGGTGTGCGAGGCAAGGGATCCGCACGGATTGTACGCACGTGCGCGTAAGGGGGAGATTGAAGAGTTCACGGGAATTAGTTCACCCTATGAAGCGCCGAAGAACCCAGATCTCTCGATTGATACGGGACTTCTTACTTTGGAAGAGAGCGTGGAGCGAGTCTATCAGGCAGTGTGCGCTCGGCTTCCGCGTGCGCCTTCAGCTTAAAGCTCCGCGAAGGCGTTTCGAGCGTTTCAATGAATAAACCCTATCTTTGTATAAGCGCACTGCAATCTCTCGCTGATATCGAGGGTGCGGTTGAAGCTTTTGATCGGTGGTTGCCATCGGCCAACGGCGCAACCCATTCTCCTTGTTTCGGGTTTGCGGTCGATGCACACACTATTGCTGCGGAGGTCAAGTGGTCTCCACGAAAGGTTGAGTCAGTAACGGTGCTGAAAGCTGGAATAGTCCGCGCAGGGGCACGGGGATTCAAGGCCGCGCTGCATCTTGATCTTCAAGACCGTAGTCGTGGCAGTGTGGGCGGCTCATCGCTGTCTCAATTAGAAGCCTTCTTTTTACCCATTCATTCGACCTTGCCCGCGCTGCTATCGATGCTCGATTCGCCCGACCTGATTGTTCAGATAAATGCAGTAGTGCCGCCGCATGAGTGTGAGAAGTTAAAAAATCAGTTCGAGAATATCTCTTTAGTATTTCCGTTGAGCCAGGCGTTGCTCTCGTTGCCTGAGAATCAAGCAGCTCAATATGTTCATGGGCTGGCAGGCGTGGCTGATACGTTCTTGCTTGATAGATCCGGTGGGGCGGGACTGGAATTTTTGATTGAAGACGTGCGGAGTGTGGCGGAGCTTCTCCGAGCGAATGCCCCGCAATCGAAATTGGCGATTTCTGGCGGGCTTAATCCGAAAAATATAGCCCAGCGTGTGCAGCAGTTGGCGTCTGATGAGACTTTGATGAAAATCTTCCCTCTGGCTGAGATTTCCTTCGATGTAGAAAGCGGAGTTCGCTCCTCTGTGGCCAGTAAAAATGGCGGCAAGTTGGGTGCTGACACTGATAGAATTGATTCAGTTCTAGTCTCTGATTTTGTTAAAAATGCGTACGCAGCGCTTGGGAGCAGCTAGTGTACGAAGGCGCTCTCCTGATATTTTCGATACTTGCCTTAGCGGCACTTTGGTTCGCCTCTTATGGTGGATTTCATCAAGCTTTTACTAACTACCGAGTAGGACATACGGAAGCGATTACCCCGGCACGTTTTGCGGGCGTGTGCCTAGCGAATTCGGTCTGGGTGCTGTACGCCTGCGGCCTTGAGACCATTAATATTCCGCTTGCGTTTGGATGTGGTGCTTGGGTACTGGTGGGAGTCTTGAATCTTATTCAGATGGAGCTTCTTCCGCCTTCTCGTAGTCCGTTTGAGCGCGTAATGATTGTGGTGGTGCTGCTACTTAGTGCGGCTGGAATTGGTGTTGCCTCCTTCGCACGTGAGAGCCTATTTGCCTGGCGGGATCAATTAGAATGGGCATCGGTGACGTCAACCATTGTGTTTGTTCATTCAGGACAGATTCTGCAGTTACTTCATACTAAGAAGAGGAACACTCTCGACGGACTAAGTCGCTGGGATATCATTGCGCCCTTTGTCGATTGGTCGGTGTTCATCGTGTACTCATGTTTGTTAGGACCGATTCAATACTGGCCGGTAATGCTTAATTCACTTCTTGGCTTTGGTACTTCAGGGGCGAGAGTCTTGCAGTATCGTCGTCTTAAACGAGGTCTCTCTCGGTAAGCACGTAGTTGTTTGGGGCGATTTGCAATTCGTGGGGCGAAACGCCGAGGCTTTTAATGATCAGCGTCCCACAGAGGCAGCAATCGATGGGTGGAAACCTGCCGGCCGCTTTAGCAGTGGCCGCCAAGGGCTACTATGGAATAGCAGCTACGTGCTCACTAATGACGGACAAAGTCTCCCCATTTTAGAAAAGTGGTACAGACGCTCTTCTCTACCTAATCCCCCCATTCACGCCGGCAAGTATGAAGTGATTGGAAGGGTTGAGAATGATAGAGTTCTTGGACTTCATCTTGTCGTCGATGAGTTCAACCCTATCGAAATAACAGACTGGTGAAAGCGCAGATCTCAATCACCTAAGTGATTGTATTGAAGGGAGATCCCAGGACTAGCACACACAATTCTTCAGCGGCCTCATAATTACGGTAGTTATATGGGTTGCATCCGGCCCCTGAGTGTCTGTGGGGACAGCTCTTGCCGGTTTATTTATTGAGGAATAGTACATATGTTTCGTTCAAATATTGGCTCTGGTCCCACAGCCAGGGTAATCGCCATCTCCCTTTCTCTATTATCAATCGCGTCCGCGGCTTCTGAGGTAAATGCTCAGTCTTTGCTGTGTCAGCGGAAAAATAACACAAAAGTTTTTAATTCCGGTACGCGAGTTCAAGCGATTCGCCTTGTAACCGGAAAGAAGTGTCCCGGTAGGTTTAAGCTTATCGGAGCCGTCGCTTCACCAGCGGACGTTCAAAAACTGATCGATTCAGCTTCCAATGACGGTGTTGATGGAGCAGCGGGAGCGACTGGGGCGACGGGACCGATCGGTCCTGTTGGACCAATGGGACTCCAAGGAGTTGCTGGAGCTCAGGGCGTCGCTGGTCAAGCTGGCGCGACTGGACCGGTGGGTCCAAGTGGACAAATGGGGCTTCAAGGAGTTCCCGGAGTACAGGGTATTTCGGGTCAAGTTGGCGCGACCGGACCTGCCGGTCCAAGTGGTGCTCCAGGAGAGGCAGCCGCCATTGGTGCTACTGGCGCAACAGGTCCTGCGGGAGTGACTGGTCCGCGTGGAGCAACAGGCCCACAGGGTACGCAAGGTATCCAAGGAGCTCAAGGCCAAGTCGGCCCTGCGGGAGCCGTTGGTCCTCAAGGACCCGCTGGTGCAAGCTTTGCGGGGACGCAAGTGGGACCAGCTCTCATTTCAAGCTTACAGACTCCAACTGCTCCTGCGGGATGTAGTCAGGCGACCATTGGCTGTCAGGGATCCACTTCTCAGCCGCTAGCACTCCCAGCGGGTGCTAAGTACATGCTCGTAGATTACACATGCAGTTCCTATGACGGGATGCGTACGAGCGTAGATATTGTTGTTGGGGCAATCTCGGTGCAGCCTTGTTCGATGGCGGGAACCCAGAGTGGGTGGGACGGAACCAGGTTTGCGGTTTCTGGCAAACAGATAATTCCAATCCCAGCGGGGGCCAGCACTATTACGGTTACCGTTTCAAAAGTTCGAGAGACTGGGAGCGAAAACACTGGGTTCCAAGATAGCTTCGCTCGGGTGACTGCTTTAAGAACATTTCAGTAAGCAGCAACGGCAAGTCTCTTAAGAAAAAGAGAAACGCCTGGGGTAGTGAAAAGCTCCCCAGGCGTTTTTTGCTGGCTACAAACACTTTTCGTCTGTCGTATTAGTCCTTGAGAAAATTTCACCACTGAGGTCATGGGGTTACACAGAGGAGGCTCAATCTAAGGAAAAAGCGAGAGGTGTTAGCGGAAGCGCACATGCCCCAGAGTCTCAGTATGAGTAGCTCAAGTTCGGAAAATTTGGCCGCTCATCTACAAGTACCATTGAATCGAGGCTCTCGAGGCGAGTTATTGATACGTAAACCACTTCTCCTACTCGGTCGAGCGTGCCCTCAGCCAGCAGAGAGCTGCTGCTGAGAATGATTGAGCGGTGCAGATCGAAAATCTCTGGTCGAATAATAAGATTCGCAATACCTGTTTCATCTTCCAGTGTAACAAAAACCACACCCTTTGCGGTTCCAGGGCGCTGACGAACGATGGCGATGCCAGCGACTTTTACATAGCGATCCGCTTTGCTACCTCTAAGGGTAGCAAGCGGCCGGCTCTTTAGTGCTTGTGCGGTGCTCGCACCACGGCCATTAAGGTAGGCGCGCACAAATTGAAGAGGATGTGCACGTAGTGAAAGTCCAGTGAGGCGATAATCTTGGAACATGGCATGTTGCTGACTCAGCAAGGGGAGAGTTACTTGGCTTTCGGCGCTTGTCTCGTGCTTCTGCATTACTGCATCGAGCCTGGTGGGGAGATCAGGAAGCGAGCGAATTTCCCAAAGCGCCTGTCTCTGAGAGAGTCGCATAGAGGTAAATCCGTCAGCTTCAGCAAGTATGGTAAGAGCAAGTTTTCTTGGGGTGATGCTATGTGACGCGTTACCACGAGAACTAAGATGCAACTTATGCCAAAGATCTTGGATTGAACTAAAAGCGCCATATCCTTCGCGCGCTTGTTGAATCAACAATGCTTGATCTTTTGGAAGCCCTTTTACCAGACGCATACCAAGTCGCAGAGCTGGCGCTTTTGAAAAATCGTCTTGATATTCTAGCTTAGAGTCCCAGTTGCTCTGATTTACATCCACTTCACGCACGTCAACGGCGTGTTCTTGAACATCACGCACAATTTGAGAAGAGGAGTAAAAGCCCATTGGTTGGCTGTTGAGCAAGCTGGCAGCAAATTCAGCCGGAAAATGATACTTTAACCACGCAGAGGCATATACCAGCAGAGCAAAGGAGGCGGCGTGTGATTCAGGAAATCCATATTCACTAAAACCTTTGATCTGATTCATGCAATGTTGAGCGAACTGCGGTGAGTAGCCACTTTTTTGCATGCCATCAACAATACGTTTTTTAAACGTCGCAATAACTCCCTTGTCGCGCTTCCATGCCGCCATGGCGCGGCGGAGTTGCTCAGCTTCTCCGGGGCTAAACTGAGCCAGCACGATTGCCAAACGCATGGCCTGTTCTTGAAATATAGGAACACCGAGGGTTTTTCCAAGAATGTCTGCCACTCTTTGATCGGGAAACGAGACGGGTTCAATCCCGGCACGTCGCTTAAGAAAGGGATGCACCATGTTGCCCTGAATTGGTCCCGGGCGAACAATCGCGACTTCTATGACTAGATCATAAAAGCAGCGCGGCTTTAGCCTGGGAAGCATGGACATCTGTGCTCGGGACTCAATCTGAAAAACACCGATGGTGTCGGCGCGACAAATCATATCGTAAACATGCGGGTCTTCCGCGGGAATGGAGTGCAATTCGAGTGGGAACAAAGAACTTCGAGAATGCAGAAGGCGGTGATTTACCATGCTGAGCGCTTTGCGAATGCAAGTCAGCATCCCCAATGCCAGCACATCAATCTTTAGCATGCCGAGAGCTTCAATGTCGTCTTTATCCCACTCGATAATGGTGCGAGAGGCCATGCCGGCATTTCCAATGGGAACTGTTTCACATAGCGGCGCTTGAGAAATGATAAAGCCGCCAACGTGCTGTGAGAGATGACGAGGAAAGCTGCAAAGCTGTTGAGCAAGCAAGAAGGTATTCTGCACTGCGGTGGCCGAAGGGTTGAGCCCAATTGTGCGTAGTTCTTCTGTCGGGATCGCGTAGTCGGACCAACGGTGGATGGTCTTGGCAAGCTTATCTACGACTTGGTGTGGAAGTCCTAACGCTTTGCCTACATCGCGTACCGCACTTCGATAGCGATAGGTAATGACTTCACAAGTGAGCCCCGCCCTTTCACGCCCAAAACGCTCATAAATATACTGAATAACCTCCTCTCTTCGCTCATGTTCAAAGTCAATGTCAATGTCAGGAGGTTCGTTGCGCTCTTTGCTAATAAAACGCGCAAATAAGAGGTCAATGTGTGCAGGGTCAACCGAGGTAATCTCAAGACAAAAGCATACTGCCGAGTTGGCTGCCGCACCTCTGCCTTGGCATAAGATTCCTCGACTGCGCGCAAAGCGTACAATGTCATAGCAGGTAAGAAAGTACTTTTCGTAATTCAGTTCCTGTATAAGCGCGAGCTCTTGCTTGATAAGAAGCTGCACCTTTGCCGGCACACCCTCAGGGAGGCGCTCCTTTGGGTAGCGGCGCAGGGCACCCTCTTGCACGAGTGTTCCCAGATATTCAATGGGGAGTTTGCCCGCCGGGCACACTTCCTCTGGGTACTCGTAGCGAAGCTGATCAAGCGAGAAATCCTTACACAATTCGGCAATTTCAAGAGTGCGAGTACAAGCCCCGGGAAATTCTCGAAAGAGGCGAGAAATCTCTGAAGGAGGCTTGAGCCAGCGTTCAGAATTCTGAAGCAAACGAAGTCCGGCTGATTCAATGTTAGTCTTTTCTCTGATGCAGGTGAGTACGTCTTGAAGCGGGCGCCGATCTGGTGCGTGGTAGTAAATATTTCCTGTCGCAACCAGCGGAATGTTCAAATATCGAGCAAAACTTTGAATCTCAGATGCCTGGTTTCGCTCTCGATGACCATAGTCTCTAGAAATGGCGATTGAGAGCAGGTGTTTTTCATTGTGACCATCACAGATTGCTCGCGCGAATTCAGAAAAGGCCAGCACTTGATACTGATCTGAGATTGAGTGGTTAGAAGGAGGAACGAGCGTAGTAACAAGCTCGGCATGATATTGGAGAAAGTCTTCTGTGTTGAGAAAACAGCTGCCTTTTGGTGCTCGGCGATTTCCCAGGGTGAGCAAACGACATAGTGCCCCATATGCTTTGCGAGTGCGGGGATAGACCAGTGCGGTGAAAGTATAAGTATCCTTCCATTTGAGGAGCAGGCGACAACCGACGATGAATTGAATCGGGAGATGGCGAGCAGCTTGATGGGCACGTACCACGCCACTAAGAGAGTGGAAGTCCGTTATTGAAATAGCGCGGTACCCAAGATTTGCCGCAGTGGTGATAAGTTCCTCAGGATGACTTCCGCCCCGAAGAAAAGAGAAGTTACTTATTGCTTCAAGCTCAGCGTAGTGCGGTGCGCCGTGCACAGAGTGGAAGCTGGTTCTGCTTGAAGCAGGGGGGCTTTGAGGCTTGAGCTTTATGTAGGGAATGTCTGGCATAACGCAGATCTTCTATAACCACAGACCTATAACCAGAGTCCGTGCACGAACCATTGCGACGAAGAGTTGTCTCTAAAAACCCACAGCCAGCGACCGGTGTGGTCTTGCAGAGAAAAATAGTCTCGAGACTGCGCGGCTAGATTGTTTCGAGGCTGCGCCGCGACGTTGCTTTGAAGCTGCGCTTCTGTGCCATTAAGCGAGTGCTGCCACCATTCCAGAGAGATTCTTTCAGGGCCTTCTGCTGCAGCGACTCTAAGGCGTTCCCCATTCCAGAGCAGTTGAGAAGGTGGTTTGTCGGGGAGCATTGCAATCGCGGACACGGGCTCTGGGGTGTCAAATAAGTAAGAAGGACGGTTTAGAGAAGCACCGCTTGTTGTTTTTGGGACGGTTGCTCCTGGAACGGTTGCTGGCGGAGCAGCAGCTCGCGAAACAGAGTGCGAAGCAACGCTTTGATAAGAGAAAGATTTCTCTGGCAAATAAGAATCATGGCGCAAGACTCGTACCACACGCTCCTTTCCACAGCGTGCTACTAGATGATTGAGAAGCTCTCCCACCGAGGCGTCGTCTGTTTCTCCCTTATCAAGAGTTGCTCCTTGGCCATGCGCAAGTTGTGGTAGTGGCTTTTGGCAAAATTGTGCTGTGGTAGTTAGGCGTGCCGTGACACTAATAAAAACAACGCCTTCTACATTGCGAATGGACTCTATTATAGGAGCGATGACTGATTTGGCATGGATAAGATCTCTTGTGGCGTGGCAGAGCGTAAGCTCTTTACGAATAGTAGAGACAGTTCGATCGATTGAGCGCGTATGAAGTTCGAGAATAAGCGCACGAGTATTTTTTCTTTCAAAGGCGAGTCTTTCGAAGACTTCTTTAAGAAGCTCTAGGATGACGAAGCCGATCGCTTCATGCGACGAGGCTGGAATATCGAAGGTTTTCTTGGCGGAAAGAACGGTCTTTGCATGGATAAAGCAGAGCGCCTCGTGCTGAGTGCCGAGTGCTTGACGGAGGCGTGTGAGGATACCTCTGGGGCCTTGCGCATCCGGAAAGCGCAGCCCTAGTTTCGAGAGAGGTATTTTTAATAGTTCTCCTACCTTTATAATTCCAAGTGAGCGCAAGCTAAGTGAGTCAGCTGTCGTCAGGCGCAGTGATTCAATAGGCAGAGAGTAGAGTGATTGCTCAAGAACTGCCGTTGAGTTTGGGCTGTCTTCAATAATGACGGGACTCTCGCCTCCAAAATGAGCATGAGCCCAAGAGGCTCCTGGGGAAGGTGTAATGGCGTAGCGCGCAGTTACATTTCGGGAGCTGAGTGCGCGAGCAAGCCTAGAAATTATAGAAATCTCGCTTCCATGTATGCGCTCTGTGCCAGTGAGATCAATGCTAAAGCAGTAATGAAGAGGCGAGAGCGTATGAAGAGATTTACTGCGTATAGCTTCAGAAAGTTCTGTATCAATAGCCACGAGAGGAGAGAATTTGAGTGCCCAGCGAGCGAGGCGATAGAGCAGAGAGGCTTCTTGTTCTGGCTGTGAAGAAATGACCAGGGGGTTGCGGGCGCACAGTGATTCGGCGAGCGTTACCGTCATGCCGCGCTTTACCCCAGAACGTAGCGCGCAAGGGCAGGCGTGCAAGACTAGTCTCTGAGAAGCGTGTGCCTGGGTACGAGAAGATTGGGTACGCGAGGCTTGGTAGAGTAGGAGTGGCCGATGAGCTGAAGACTCCTGTATAAATTCGGAAGAGGCGCAGGGGGGGAAGGGTATCTCGGCGCTCATTGTTATTTCTTGTGGCGCTGCTTCAATAGTCGCTATTGATTTGGCGGCTGATTTGCCAGTTAGTTTTATGGTCTGGTTCGACTGGGTTGCTTGGGCCTTCTTGGTTAGGTGCCACACTTGAAGCCCCCATAGCGGAAGATATACGCAGAGATAGCGACGCTTCATGGCGTTCCTCCCTTGAAGATAATGAAGAAATATTTTCCTGAGCTTGCAGAGACCACTTAGAACGCGCGCAATAACTGCCTTTAAGGCGAAGCAGTTCAAGATTCCAGGTTGGGCGGATTTCTTGAAGGTAGATTCCCTGAGGGCTATCTTCTGAGTTTTGTGTGGGAGAGATGCTCCACTTGCTATGGCTGCTTGTTATGTCAAGAGAGGCGTTCTTGGGCCTAAGAAGAATACCAAGTACGTTGCTTGAACGAGCAGCAAGCGAAAAGCGACGAGAGACCGCAAGCGAGAGTTTTTCGCAGTGTGCAATGACTACGCCAAGGGAGGAAGTTTTTAAAGCAGTTTCAATAGCCCACAGTGAACTAGTCGTGTCGGGAGGATCGATGAAGAGGCATCGAGAGAAAATTTCATCTTGGCTGTAGCGATGGCCTAATAATTGTTCCAATAAGAAAGGAGAGGGCCAGGTGCTACGGCCAATCCACAGTAGGTAAGGCAGTCTTTCTCGAGCGAGGCTGCACGCGAGTACTGCGGGAATAATTCTTGGATTACTCGAACCAATAGTCGATTGAGAAAGGCGGACGCGTCTCTTAGGCTTGTCTTTCAGTTCTTGAAAAGACTGAGAGAAGAAGAACTCATGCACTGTCCCACTAGAGAGTCCGCCAGCGGGTAGTGCGCTATCAATTTCTGGAGGCCCGTACCGTGCTATGCCAGGCCGGGTGGCTTGAGGCCCGACTTGAAGTGCCGCTTGAGGTGCCACTTGAAGAGGTAGCGCCACCGCACCAGTAGTGGACTCCGGCGCTGCGGACTCAGGGGGCGCGGACTCAGAGGGCGCTGTCTCGGCTATCCATACCATCCCAGATAATTTATCAAGAATATTCAGGTACATAAAAAGCTGACTCTGCCATAGTTACCCATAGCTTCTATAATTATTCTATATTAGATTATTATGGAATATTGAGCGGTGCGTCAATTTTTATAGAGCGATCTTTCTCGTCGAGTTCTCAGGGCTCTCCGAGTACTTGGGGGTCTTGGGACTGTTTCGAAGCTTGATGGTGGTACTGTCTTTTTTTCCTGGCATTTTCTTCTGGGTGGCAGCGCTCTCACTTGCCACGCTTCTCTGACTGCTTCTTTCTCTGCCCTAAAGACTGTAGGCTCCGGGCGTAGCGAATTTCTAGCGGAGGCAGGATTGCCAAAGACGGGGTTGTGCTGAAGGCAGGCTTGCCTCGTGCAGCATTCATCTACGTGGTGCCCCGAGCTTTAAAATATAGAACACCATGACTGAAAAGTTCGAAGCAGTAATATTCGACATGGACGGACTCCTCATAGATAGCGAGCCCGTATATCAGCGCGTCTGGATTGATGCCGTGTCACATCTTGGATTCGAGCTTACGCCTGATATGTTTTTGCAGCTCATGGGGCGAGGCAGAAAAGGAGCATTGCAAAAAACGCAGGAGTTCTTTGGTAAGACATTACCAGTCGATAAGCTTAACTCCGAACTCTCGATGCGGGAGGCCAGATACTTCCAAGAATCACCACCGCCTCCACGCAGTGGTGCGCTCGAGTTGCTTGATTTTCTAGAAGAGAAAAAAATCTTAAAGGCTGTGGCGACTTCAACGCGCTCTCCTATTGCGCAGGAAAGACTTGGACGATGCGGACTTTTAGAGAGATTTTCTACTATCACCACTTCTGATCAGGTCGAGCACTCCAAGCCAGCACCTGATATATTCTTAAAAGCGGCAGGGGAGCTAGATCGAGATCCAGCAGTTTGTGTGGTGCTTGAAGATTCCGAGCAAGGCATACGGGCTGCTCGAGATGCGGGAATGTGCGCAGTCCTCGTGCCTGACTTGCTTAAAGTTACCCCTGCCATCCAAGAAATTGCACACCAAATCTTCAAGGATCTTGTCGAAGTGCGGGAGTGGTTGAAGACCAAGGTATTGCATTGAAGAACAGAAACGCTTTGGGCCCTGTCTCTGCATACTAAAGTCTGCATACTAAAGCCTGCATACTAAAGTGGGTATCGTGTCAGGAATCTTTGTGGCAAATCTTCTACACAGGCATGCGGCTTTTTCTATTATAGTATTTAGTGTTGGGCTTGCACGGAGTGGTAACTATGATTGACATGCAAAAGCTATTAGTGGGAATGGCGACGCAAGGTGCGTCCGGGAATCTCAAGCCGCAGCGGCGTGTTGGTGGGCGGGCAGAGACACCAAAGCTTGGTTTACCTCAGGGGAAAATAGTGATGGGCCTACTTGGGCTCGCAGTTTCCGCGTATGAGCACTACGCAGACGGCGCAGCTGCGGGCCGTGCAGCAAACGCTCAACCGTTGACGCAGAAATTGCCCTCTCCCTCGCTGCCACAGTCCACCGAGCAGGCGCCTCCGATCGATTCCGAGCAGTTATTGCTATTGCGTGCGATGGTTGCTGCGGCACATGCCGATGGCGTACTCGATCCAAGTGAAAGGAGTACGATAGTAGAGCTGCTCGAGCGAGGAACCCTTTCCGCTGATGAGCGAACCTTTATCGCCCAGGAACTTTCTAATCCCTGTCCAATTGAAGCGCTGATAGCGCAAGCTGGCAGTGACGATGTGCGCGCAAGAGTTTTTGCTGCTGCAGCATTGGCAATAATCATTGACACCGATGCTGAGCGACGCTTCATGGAAAAGTTGGGAACGGGGCTTGGTTTGTCAGAGGAGCAGAAAGCCGCAATTTTAGGTGAGCTTGACGCAGTCAAAGTCGGCGCGGCTGCTTAAAGGCTGATGGGTAGCTAATCAAAGCTTAATCGTCGGCATCCTCATCCCCGGCAGCTGACTCATTGATTTTATTGACTGCTTCTAGGGCTCGGGAAAGTCCACCTGTTTTATAGTTGGACACAGCAAGCTCAAATAGCTCGAGCGCAAATTCTCGAGAAACATCATCAAGTTCAAAGACATCTTGATACGGGCCAACTTCAAGTACGTAGCCGGTGGTTGCCGCCTCTGAGCGCGGGGGCTCATATGTACCATTGCGAAGGTTGCTCACGGCTCTAAGAACGACGACATCTTCGGAGGCAAGCAGGGAGTGATCTCGCACAGACCTGATATTCGACCTTCCTCTCCAACACGCGATATCTGCGTAGCAGAAAATGTCTGGATCATCGCCGATTGGAAGATATCCATTAAACTCGTGCCGTCCAGGAGATTGGAGCGCGTTCTGAATGTCAGCAAGCGAGAACGAAAGCGGAGCGGACTTACACTCTTGGAACGTGACGGGAGTACCAATGACTCCAGAGGGGTGGTGCAATGCATGCTGAATAAGTTCTGGAACATAGCCGGCAGTAAACGCAATTCCAAAATCGTCGGTATGATCAATAAGGCACTGAAATAGATATTCCGCCTGGCGCTGGGTCAATCCAGAAACTAGCGCTGGTTCCTCTAAGCCCGCGACTTCCACAAGATATCCGTCAGTCTGAGCAGGGGTTCGAGGAACACAAGACTGACCAGGAAAAGGGATCGCGCAGGCGTGAATGCAAATCTGAAATTCCGCATTATATACGAAGCAGTCGATTGCAACCGTGCTTCCATCGGAGCACTTGACCTGGCCAAATACGTGAAATTTCCCCTTGCGTGCGAACAGTTCTGGCAATTCATCTTCAGGCAGGTATTCAATCGGGATCGTGGTGCATTCCAACAGAGAAGGCGGAGAGAGATCTGGGTTTGAAATCTTGGCGAGAGAACGCAGTAGTGAAATTTGGCGTAGACTTAAAAACTGATCGCCTAGCAGCAACGGAGATTCTGAGGAGAGATCGAGGATCTCTCGATGAACGAAGGGTTTCTGTAGAGTATCTTCTCCCTCAACGGCCTTAACGGAGAGCACCACTCGGTCTGAGCCTCTTTGTCGAGAGAGACCGAAGCGGCACTGGTCGAGCGCGATGGTATCGAACGGAGAAGAGCTTGCAGTGGGGTGGCGTTGTTTCGCTGCGTAGAGCAAAAGCGAAGGGACAGCAGAGCCAATTAGATTCTCGGTAACGTCGTTAAATCGGGAGGACTCTGGTACTGCGGTCACAAAGGCTATCCTAGAGAGTAACGATGTCTAAGCAAAGCGTTCAAATGGACTTGAAGTCTGCGTATGTCGACGGTATCTCAAGAGCAGAATCCAAGTTTCAATATGAGAGCTCACAGTTACATGGCTCTTGGATCTAACGGAGAGGCAATATGAAAAAGTGGTATCTCAGCTATGAAGGACAACAGTTTGGCCCACTTAGCCTTGAAGACGCATGCTCTCGAGTGCGGCAGGGCAGTGACGGTCTTGCATGGCGCGAGGGCTTTCCCGAATGGGTTCCTATTCGCACGGTAGGGGAGCTGATTGGGTCCCCCTCCAGTGATGTGGCGCCACCTCCGGTTACGCAGCGAAGTGATGCCATTGACTACAAGGTCTTTGGATCGGAGATGCAATTCGTCGAAATCGAGCTAGATCCGGGCGAGAGCTGCGTCGCAGAGGCGGGTTCTCTCATGTACAAGGATCCTTCGATTGCCATGGATGCGGTTTTCGGCGATGGCTCAAAGGAAACCGGCCTAGTTGATAAACTCTTTAGTGCCGGCAAGCGTCTCGTGACGGGAGAGGGGCTGTTCATGACGCTTTTCACTCAGTCAGGAAATGGCAAGGGAAAAGTTGCGTTCGCCGCGCCATATCCAGGAAATATCGTACCGGTAACGCTAAAGAGCATGGGCGGATCACTCCTCTGTCAGAAGGATAGTTTTTTGTGTGCTGCCCGCGGTGTCTCCATCGGAATCTTCTTTCAACGCAAGATCCTCACCGGGCTGTTTGGAGGAGAAGGATTTATTATGCAAAAGCTCGAAGGTGATGGACTCGCCTTTGTGCATGCGGGCGGAACACTGGTGGAGCGAACGCTCAAGGCGGGAGAGAAGCTGCACGTTGATACCGGCTGTATTGTTGCTTTGCAGTCGAGTGTGAATTTCGAGATTGAACAGGCGGGGAACATTAAGACCGCAATTTTTGGAGGCGAGGGCTTGTTCTTTGCTTCGCTGCGAGGCCCAGGCACTGTTTGGTTGCAGTCGCTGCCATTCTCGCGCTTGGCGGGTCGTATGCAGGTTGCTGCAGCCGGAGGAAAAGGGGAAGGCACAGTATTGGGGCAGCTTGGAAAGATGGTTCAGGGCGATCGGTCGTTTTAGTTCGCCGTGTTACTAAGCCGCACGTCTGCGAGAGCTTTCGCCATCGAACAGCACAAACTTTAGCGACGTTGGTCCAATACGCATCCCATAGGAAGGGTGGTCGTCGGTAAACAAGGGGGTGCCAAGCACCATGGTCTGTCTTCGAAGTTTTTCGTCCCCGCTGTTGGTGACATCCGAGTAAATAAGCGTCACTTCGACTGCCTCACAAAGTTTCTCGAGGGCGGTTTGGCCGCGGCTGCTCATTTGTTGTCGAACCACTGCACTTTGATAGGGGTGCAGTTTGGCAGAGGCGGCTACAATTCGGGAAGCACCCTGGTCGAGACGCTCTTCCGAGCAAGGAAGCTCAATTCTTAGATTTCCGACGGGGAAGCTGATTTGGACATAATACGAGTCTGGAGCCAAGCGAAGACGAAATGCTTCTGGTGAAACTTCAGTGTCTCGAAGTGAGGTGGGAGTTTGAGTGTGTTCTGGACGAATGAAGAGCTGTAGTGGGTTCGTATCGCCAGAGGTCTGCGCTTCGCGTGATGGATAGGCAGAAGGGTTAGTGCGATGTGAGGCTGTCGACATATTAGCTACCTAGTACCTTCACTATCTTCTACAAGGGTCTTCCAAGAAAAAACTGTTGGAAGTCCTGAAAGCGATCCGACTATCGCCTTCACCTAAACGCAAAAAAACAAATCTAGCCCGGCGATAAGATCGCTCTTTCCGGCGACGGCAATCTTTCGGTGCGAGGAAATATTCTTAATGAACTAAGCAGCGCTTATGGTGCTGCTGGAATTACACGAGGACGCATTCCAAGAATCACGATCGAAAAAAACGTCCGGAGTGCTATGTTAGTGAAATATGAGATCTAGATCAAACTTACTATTATCAGTAATATTAGATAGTTGCGCGCAAATTTAAAAATAATGAAACGGTGTTTAGTCGCTAACGCTGTCCTAATTAAGCTGAATGCTGACGAGGTCATGTAGAGAAAGTCCCCTTTGCAGATCTGTACCCGCAATCTGTTTTTCAGATTCGCCGCCTTTTCTTACGTCAACCGCTTAGCGGCAACTCAGAATACCTTGTCAAATGCACTGCCAAGCGCCTGAGCGATTTGTTGTGGCGTGGAGCCTTCAATTTCATGTCGTGGGAGCATGTAGGACAGTTTCCCGTCTTTAAACAACGCAACAGCAGGAGATGATGGTGGGTGTCCAACAAAGTAGGTTCGAGCCTGTTCTGTTGCCTTGGCATCTTGTCCAGCGAATACCGTAGCAAGGTGCATCGGTTTTTTAGGATGCCGGAGTGAAAGTGTCGCTCCTGGTCTAGCCCCGCCCGCAGCACAACCACAAACCGAGTTCACTACCACCATGGCGGTGCCTTGAGAGATTGATTTCATAAATGAATCAACTTCCTCTGGGCTATTAAGCTCTTTGAAGCCTGCCTTGGTAAGCTCTTCTCTCATGCTCTGTACTCGTGTTGGATCGTACATAACTGGCCCTCTTTCTATTTTGCGTTAAGATTTCTAATCGTTGTAGCGCTTTCTTAGCATCGGAGACAAGCGCAGCAACAGTTGCGCTCGCTCAATGAGACCAAGCCACTCTGACAGCTCGACGGCCAACTCCTCAGCGGGAGGTGGCAGTAGCCCAGGGTCGCACGCGGCACCCAGCTCTGCCGCTGCCTTACGGCGATAAACGCTTAAGTGCCGATCTCCAAAGCGAAACACTTCAAAGAAGTCCTCAGAAAGTCCTACCACTACGGGAACGCGCTCAGCGCCAAGAATACGTAGCTCGTCTTGCAGTTCGGGGAAATCTTTGTTGTCTATGAAGCGCGCCTCAATCATAGAGCTGGCGTCCGCGATAGCCTGAAGCATGGGCCCTTGGCGAGCGCAGTCTCCGCACCAGACTCCAGAGAGTACTAGGAGATGCAGCTTTCTCTGAAAGCCCTTAACCAGGGTGGTCTGCTCTAGAGACAGTGAGATACCTAAGCGGAAGTCCTCCCAGCGCGCCTGATGAGCTGGTTGCCCCTGAGATACATAATCTGAGTAGGGCAGTGCCTTTTCATAGAAGGTGCGAAATAGCGCTTGTCTCGCATCTGTGTATGGCGATGTATTAGTCATGGCGTGCACCCCCGGTGGCCTTCGCTAGTCCTGTGTGTCGAAATAGCTAGGCTAGCTATAGTGACCAGAGGGCACAAATACTACAGTTGGAAGCCAAAGACGGCGTTTTGTTTGCCACTTCTCGCCATTGCGGCTTTTTCGCCCAATAATCACCGAAACACTCACCTCATATGAGCATCTATTCTTCATATATGCGGCACTTATACCTTACTCTTTTCCTTTGCTTCACCCTCGCGCTTACTGCTTGTGGATCGGGAGGCGGCGGTGGAGATGATTACGATCTCCTAAAAGGAGCTGACATTGACTTGTCAGTCAAGCCGAACGCTATCGGAGTAGGAGAGCGAACGCTTGTTACTGTCGATATTCGTCGAGTAAATCCTGATGGTGTCGTAGTTGTGGTGAGATACACCACTGGGTCTTTGCGATTGGTGACAGGGTCGACACGCCTCATTATCGGACGCGATTCTGTGGCGATCACTCCCACTTTTGGACCAGGTGCCCGGTCCGAATTCACGTACGTCACTTTCTATCTCCCGCAGAGCACGTTCGATGAGGACCTAGAGGGAAGAATTGAACTCGAACTATTCGGAGACAAACGCGACAACAGCGCCAGAGTAGAAATCGACCAGTTTAAACATGATGTGCTCATCTCACCCGAAAGAGAGTTCTCACTCTCAGATCCAAACTTTAGCGCTGATGATGAAGAAGCGGTCGATGTTTTGAACTGATGATATAGTCGTACCAGATGCCAGTGAGTTGCGTAGTTGAACGGCATTCGGGCCAGTGCGGCTTCTTTCGACAAGTTAACGAGACGCAACTTAAAGAAATTACCTGACCCTGAGCGCTGAGATGAGGGAATTGCAAACCCGGCGATGCACGCTACGGCGCGGGGTGAAAGCTTGAAGATCTCTTGAGCGACTATTCTTAATTTGCTTAGAGAATACTTGGACGCCTTCTCCATTAAGGACTCGTACCCCGAGAGAGGATACTTGGTTTGTTCCTCGGGTGCTGGTGTCAAGTTGAAATGATTCACGAGCGATATCTGAGATTTTTACCGGTAGTTCACATGCTACGGAGTTCACCACAAATCGAAGATAGATAGTGGCCGCGCTTTGCGGGGAGATTGAGCGACCCGAGTTCAGAATCAAGTGCAAGGACCTGCCTGCTCTAAACTTTCTCGTTCGTGCTCCTCGACGACTCAGAAAGCGAAGCCTAAATGGCATGTCGCGAACTATGCGTGGAGAGGCGGGGATTGCATCTGGTGTGCCCGCAGTAGAGCCGTCGAAGATTCGTGCAATAAAGCTTCCTACGTCCAGGAAACGACCGGTGGAGGTGAGCGCATCGAGGCTGGGAACCACCGCACCAGAACTGAAAAGCGCTGCGCGAAGCTCCTCTCCAGAGAGGTCCGGACGTACCGCGGCACCAAGCGCTAACGCGCCTGCTACCATTGGTGTGGCCATCGAGGTGCCATCAAGTCTTCCATAGGATCCAAAGGGAAGAGTGCTTAAAATTCGAGTGCCGGGAGCGGCAATGTCGGCGTTGAGAAAACCGTAGTTCGAAAAATTAGCACGTGCACCACGTTCATCCGTCGCCAGAACACTGATAATATTATCGAGCTGATAGCTGGCGGGGAAAACCGGGTTACGATCAATATTGGCGCTTTCATTGCCGGCTGCAGCAACAAAGAGAATACCGGCCAAACGAAGTCTCTCAATTGCTCGAAACTCCACATCAGAGGGGCTGAACCCTCCAAACGACGCATTGACCGCGACGATGCGAGCTCCGCGCTCGACTTTTAGGCGCCTGACATAATCAAGTCCTTTGGCAATGTCGAAGGTCGAGAAAAACCCTTCTTCGTCACTCGCCTTAATTGCAAGGAGAGAGACTGACCAGCTCACTCCCGATACGCCGATACCGTTATTGCCTACGGCACCGATGATGCCCGCCACATGTGTGCCGTGCGCATCAGAAGATTGGGGGTCTCCAGAGCCAGCCGCGGCATCAATCCCATGCACATCATCAATATAGCCGTTCTGGTCATCGTCCACGCCGTTGCCGGCAATCTCGTGTGGGTTTACCCAAATGTTTGGAAGTAGATCGGGGTGGGTGTAGTCGAGTCCGCTGTCCAATATTGCGATCACTACCTCGCGTGAGCCGGTTGAATATTCCCAGGCAAGAGGAGCATCAACACCACTGGGACTTCCCTTGAGAAGATTACTTTGACTGCTCACAAAGGAATCAGAGGGCACCAAAAAGCGCTTTCGAAGAAAATTAGGACTACAGGCAAGAATGGTGGGGTCAAGCTGTCGTAAATGATCGCACTCATTCTGAGCAGGATCGAAGGGTACTACGGCCTTTGTACTTAATGCATAGGCGGTAACGGGGGCCACTTGCTGAGTAGGCGCCTCAACTTGAAGGAGTTGAGTTTCCGACTCCGGTTCGTAAACACCCACCGCTTGATTGCTTTGAGGTGTCTGACTATGAAGCGCCTGAGCAGAAGCCCGTACGACGACATACTCGCCCGCGCGCACGAAGTCTTGATTTAAAGAATTAGTTTGTCCGAAGGCGATGAAAGGGGCGAGGCCAAAGAAAAGGATACTTAAAAGTACGAGCTTGGCTCCGGCGCAGATGAAAACGAGCCCAGAATTGCCTGGTTGAAAGCAAAATCGCGACGAATTCAAATTCTCCCCCTTCTCCTCGAATGCCCTGACATGACAGGAGCGGGGAGTATAGCGCGAGTTTGTAGCTAAGCTACTGGGTCAACGAAGTGAGAAAACTATCACGTGCCCGTAAAAGCCCAGCAAACAGTGGCCTAAACGCTAAGTTTTCGAAATTATGTCGGAAATAATATCGAACTGTAGTTCCTTAAGCAGTGCCTGCTGAAGCCCATCGCCCACTGATTTGCGCTGAATTGGCAGGTCCGTTCTATTTTTGAGCTTCTCAGCGACCATACGAATCTGAAGCTCATCAGGCCTAAGCTCTAACAGGATTGTTTGGGTAACTGTGGGGGTGCGAGAAACCCAGCCAAACATACCTCCTCGAGTGAATAGATCTATCCCGATGCGCAGATAATCGATGCGCAGTGGAACGGCTCTCGAGATGTTGCCAACGCAGAGAGTGGAGAGCCATGAGGCTGATGGCCCAGTGGTGCGAACAAAAACTTGGTGCGCAATCTGGTCGCGCCCAGTGAATTCAGAAAAGCGAGTTTCTAACCGAACTTCAAAGGGCTCTTGGGCAGGAGTGTTTTTCTCGCCGTCGCTTGCTGTATCAACAACAACGCCACGAAGATAAAGCAGCTCATCGTGCATTGCAGGGGAGGGAGAATTGGGGTCGAGCACGTGGAGCGGATCGCGTCCCTTGGTATCAAGTAGCACTGTGCTGGCCTCCTCATGGATTGGAAGGCCCAACACGTTTTGGTCGAAAACACCGTAGAGTAAGGCAAAAATAAGATCGCTCAGTGATGTGCCTCGGAGTGGAATAGAAAGATCGTACCTTTTGGAGAACGAAACGCGCAGCCACTCGCGGCTGATGCTGAGCGACGACTTCGGTGAGCTCACTGTTCGCTTTTCTGTGTGCATCAGTAGGGATCTGTTCGAAATAGAATCATTGTTTTGATTAGCGATTTTGTCGCTGTTACCTTGCTTAACGGCGATTCTCTCTGAGTTTCAAGGGAGATGGAAGCAGTCCTCCTGGCCTGTGCCCCTCGCCGGTTCTCCGTAGGAAACTTTTTTCTCAAATTGCCGACTATCCGCATGCAAACGGGCCGCATGAGCAAGCGGGGATGTGTCCCTGAGCTTATGAAGTGTGGTTTTTCGGAACGGCAACGACGCGGACCACATTTATTTGAAACCCCTGAGGAGAGTTGTAATGCTCCAGATTGTTGTAGTAGACGCGAGTGCGGCTTCAAGGCAGCAATTGTGCGAGAGGTTTCAAGAGCATGTCCGCTCTCAGTTCGAAGAGTTTCCACTTCTCCCGACCTATTCTATCCAGCCGCTTTCGCCCAATGAACTAAGATTTCATGGAACTCCTGATATCTGCATTCTTGGGCCCGAGATGCTGCGATCGGATCTGCTCGAAGTTTCTCGAGTTCGTGCGCTCTTTCCGCATGCCTCTATCCTCGTCTCACTTACCACAGAGTTTCGATCGCTTGGCGTAATTGAGCAACTCGCACGGCTTGGTGCTGATGATGTGCTTTTTGAAGAGACTTCTTCGGACGAGTTTGTGCGTAAGCTCTTGCTGCTTTCCAGGAGAGCGCCAGCGCGTGCAAGTGGGCACCTCATACTTCTGGACGGTGCAAAGGGTGGAGTGGGGATTACCTCACTAACTGCCGCTCTGGGCGAAGCGTTGGTTGAACTTGGAAAGTCGGTCACGTTGGTTGATGGTGACTTCGAAAGCCAAGACCTTTCCCGATTTCTTCAAGCGAAGCCCTTCGTCAATGAAAACCTTCGTCTAATTCTGGATGAGCAAAGGCCCATCACCAAAGAATACGTGGACCATTGTTCGACAGCGGTGTGGGGTGACGCACCTGGCTTAAGAATAGTTCCTCCGCCTCCAGAGACCGAAGACCTTTGGGCGCCCACCGCCCGGCAGGGGCGAGTGCTTGCCAGCTTTTTTGAAACTCTCGAGCTTGGCAGCGATATTGTTTTGGTAGACGTCGGATCTCTTAGAGGGATCTTTAGAGATGTGTTGTATCGCATAGCCGATCGAGTCATCTGTGTGGTGAACAACGACCCCGCCTCTTTGTTTGCGTCAATCGATCGCATTGAAAGAATTCGTCGTCAGGCTGGTGCAGATGGACGCATCTCAATCGTCGAAAATGGTTCATTTAGTGCGGGAGTGTCCAATCAACTCTTAAGAGAAGAGTTTGCCCGAGCCGCTCGTGTTGACGCTTCTGATTGGATGTCTTGTACGATTCCGTTCTGTCGAAAGGGCTCTTGTTGGCCCGCCTCAGGAGGAACACTTCTTTCTGTCTCATCTGCGCGAGTGAATAGAACGATCAAACGTATCGCCCAGCAGTTGATAGTGGACGGGACTGTAGCCGCTGCACCTGAAGCCACTCCTAAGGCCAATGTTGTAGGGGTCAGTTCGTTAGGAGTCAGTGCAGTAAAAGCGCTTGTTTCGCGCTGGATTTCAGGGAATGCAGTGGTAGCGGATAAACAAGCTCCAGCGATCCGAACCTTAAGCCACGACGCGCGAGGCTCGGGAATAGCTGGCCGCTTGCCGCTGGAAGCGAGAAAGGCGCTGACGTCTTCGAGTGCCCCGGCAGAAGGCGCGCGGCTCGCATTGATCTCTGAGTCTAAGACGCAAGTACCGCCCAAAACGGATGAGGTGCTAGTCGAAAAGGACGAGCTCGTTTCGCGAGTAAAAATCGCCTCCTAATGCATTGAGAATAGAGAGCCAAAGAAGGTCTTTGAAGCGGTAACGATTTATTACGGAGAAAACATATGAAAAGCACAGCAACCATCAAGGCAAAGTCAAAGCGAACTGGTCGAGGAGAGAGAGGGTTCTCGCTACTCGAGTACTGCGCTGGAGCCGCGGTGATCTTGGTAACGATTTGGGGCGCCCTTACGCTGATGGGAGAGAATATAGAGGTACTTCTGAATTCGATTGGTAACTGGGCAACGACTCGTGCCGGTGAAATCGACGGCAGCAGTTCACAGTAATCGAGAGCCAAACTCCAAGCCCGTGCCACCCATCTTTGAGGATTCACATGCCAAGGCGTTCACAATCAATTCCTAGTCGTAAGAGCAGAGGCAGCTCCGCTTTTGCGGCAAGTGCCGTAATTGGTGTGTGCTTGGTGGCCGCGGCGACAATATTGTCGCGTGCGGGCGGGAATGCGGCGGCCCCGGTGCTTGCACCGGTGGTCGCTGAGTTTGATACCGTGTCAGTGCCGGTACCGGTTGACCCAGTCGCTTCCGGAGTTCGCATGCGGGATGTCCGATTGCGGAAGGTTTCGTTTCCTAAGCATCAGGTTCCGGCAGACAGTATCTTGGACGTTGAGCACTATGCTGAATCGGTTACGGTGGCGTCATTGCCGGCCGGTCTTCCGATGTTTCCGAAGAATTTTTCGCTCAATGCTTCTGGCTCAAATCCAGTACTCGACAGCATTCCGTCAGGTATGAGAGCCATGACGATACGCGTGGATGCCACAGCCGCAGTGGAAGGTTGGGCAGGCTCTGGATCGATAGTCGATGTCTTGTTGATCGAAAGAGATAGAACCAGCGTAGTCGCTGAGCGAGTAAAGATTCTTTCAGCGGAACGCTCGGTACTTCCTGTCGAAGGCCAGTCTGCGCCGAGTGTGCCAAGCACGGTGACCATTCTCGTTACTCAAGACCAATGCTTAGCAATTAATACCGCAATTCCTCGTGGTCGTATTGCTTTCGCGCTGCGTGGAAGCCGCGATGAGGAGAACTGGAGTGACGTTAGTTTTACCGCCCAGCAGTTAGATAACACTACGGCACGTGACGGCCGCAACGGGGAAGGGGACGGCATCAATGGCTTTGTGTCTTATCAAGATGATGCGGGCGTTCGTTCATTTGCACTTTCACGGGGAAAATGGATTCGAACTGAAGTGATTCCCCAAGGTACGCTAATTGGTGAGGAGCGATGAGAAAGCTTCTCCCCCAACCAGAATCCGCGGGCGCCCTTCGACTGCTTCCTGCGGGGCAGGGGGCTATGGAAAAATCGGCCCAATCCCAATTATCTCCGGCACTGACATATATATTAGAAGAAGTGCAGCGCGAGCTTGGACTCAGCCGGGCACAAAGCGACAGTGAAGCGCCTTTTAGTCCTCAGGAACTAGAGTGGAAAGTTCAAGAAGTTGCTCAGCGTCTTGGTTTTGATCTCTCAAGTTTTGAGCGAGATCAAGTCATTTCATTGCTTGAGCGCGACCAGAAGCCTTTTGGAATTCTTCAGCAACTTGTCGATGACCCGACTGTTTCGGACATCATTGTGTCCGGCCACAGACGGATTTGCGTGCAGCAGGGCAGAAACAATGTAGCGACTAGTCTTAAGTTTCCAAGCCCCGAGGCCTACCAAGCGTTCGTCGAGCGACTGCTCTATCGTGCTGAGACGACTTATTCCACAAGAAAGCCAATTGCCGACGGCATGATAGGTTCCTTCGCCCGAGTGCACGCAGTGCACGATTCGGTTTGTGAAGGTGGCCCCTATCTCACCATTCGCTTGAATCGATTTGCTAGAGTTTCTTTGGAAGACTTGCTGGAGCGTGGGCTCGCGCCGCATGCGGTGCTTGGCTATCTGCGAGGCATGGTGTGCGCCGGACGAACCCTTCTGATTGTCGGAGAAGTAGGCACAGGCAAAACGACATTGGCGCGCGGTCTGGCTGGAAGTATTCCCGCTGAGGAATCAATATTGGTAATCGAAGACACTCCGGAAATCCGTCTTGAACATCCGCATGTTCGTTATGTCACCACACGTGAAGCGAACTCCGATGGTGCAGGAAGACTTTCTCCAAGCGAATGCATTCGGGCAGGGATGCGCATGGCTATGAATCGCATCATTTTTGGTGAGATGCGAGACGCAGAAGCTGCTGAAGCGTTCATTGATGTGTGCGTGTCAGGACACCCCGGACTTTCGACGATACATGCACGCAGTGCTTCAGAAGCGGTAGTGCGGCTTGAACTTTTTCTCGGCAGAGCCCAGCGCGGAGTAGAACGACAGGTACTTACCGAACAGATCGCCACGGCGGTTCAGGTCGTGGTTCACCTTGGAGTGTGTGCAATGTCCGGAGAGAGGCGAATTCAGGAAGTGTGCGAGATCGGACCGGTGGCAGATGGTGTGCTGCGAGTGCGAGAGATGTTTCGCTACGCACCAAACGATTCTGTTCCCTCCTGGCGTGTAGTGACTAAATCGAGCGCACACAGCGAAGCGCTTGAGATCTTGGACCAGCCTGTAATTCTCTCTTCTCTACCAAGCTCTCTGGAGCTGCCCGATCAAGTCGTGCTGGCCGAGTCTCTGCGTCAGCGGAACTCTGCCGGCGCAATGTATAGAGGGTCATAAGTATGGCGATGAGCTGGGCCGTAGGAGAAAAGGCACAACGTGACCGGGCTCACCGCGTTATGGGGCATGCGGGCGGCGCTCTATCAGGAGAGTCTCGCGGCGAGGGACGAAATGTCTCGGACAAATCGATGGGAAGCAGAGCGACGGGAGGCGTTGAAGAGGCTGATTCATCGGCCGAAACGGGAGTCAAAAATCAGATAAGACGGGAGTTACTACGGCTCACGACGCAGGCAGAAGTATCTCGCGTCGAGCTAAAAGCGTTAAGCACGATAGTGCTGTGTGTCGTACTCACTTCGATTCTTATCGCTGCGGGGTTAAGAACAGGGCTGCCGTTGTTGGCCATTCCTGCAGTTATCTTCGCCGCTATGTGTTGGCTACGTCGCGCAGTGTTTCGACGAGCGGAGCGATTTGAGCGCGATTATCCGTCAATGTTAGTCGCACTCGCGTCTTCGATTCGAACTGGACTTGATCCGATAGTGGCGCTGCAACAAGCTGCTGAGCTGTTTTCGCAGGAGTCAGAGCTTGGCAAGGAGTTACGCAAGTTTGTCGACGCGATAAATGCCGGACAAGGTGAAGAGTTGGCGCTTCGACGGTTTGGCGAGACCATAAACCACCCAGACATTCCTCTGTTTCGAACAGCCTTTCTTCTTGCTCGGAAAGAAGGCTCCTCGCTTGCAAAGTGCCTACATCGCCTCGCGCGAGTTACCAGGAATCGCCAGTCATTCAGAAGAAGAATGCGCGCCTCGATTGCCATGCAGAAGCTGTCTTCCATCGGAATTGCGGGATGTGCGTTATTGATCGTTCTCTTTCAAGCGGTGGTGAATAACAAGGCACTGTATATGGCAACCGCTCACCCGCTCGGATTTCGAATGTTAGTGGCAGCTGGAATTTTGATGATGCTTGGTCTTGTAGGAATGTTTCGCATGACTCGCGCGAGAATTTAAGTATGGAAACTCTTTTGGGCCAACAATCTCTCGCTCAGGTCATGTCTGTAATCGGCATGGTGCTTGGGGTGATCCTGACTTGTTGGGGGGTTCGCTCTGCATTCGTGCTTCGTGGAGCCGACGAGGATAGCCGAGTACGCACCTTATCGGGCGACCGAGCAGGAGATGCGAATGGAGAGGGCAGTGAAGTGAGGAGCGCAAGTAGTAAGGAACTTAAGGGCGCGAGCCGATCTCTTGCCGATGATGTGTTAGTTGGCTACCGCACTCAGTCCATTATTGGAGCAAAACTGATGGTGCGAATGTCCGCTGCGGTAGTGCTTGCGTGTTTGCTGGCCTTTGGTATGGGGCGCTCTTGGGGTTTTCTTGTTGCAGTGGCGGTGCTTGTTCCGTCAATGGCACTTTTGATCGAGGGCGCCATGGTTCGCCGAGCAAGCGCAGCAGTGACTAAGGAGATTGATTTTTTTCTGCCGATAGTGATGGAGAGAATTGTCATGGCGGTGGAGGCAGGAATCGACGTATTTCCCGCGATCAAGCGCGTGGTTGAGATTGAGGTAGGTGACACGGAGCTCAAAGATTCGCGAGTTTCGAGCAGGATAGATCCTGTCACCAAACTTCTGGAATTAGTGGTTACGCTTGTTGAGAGTGGCCGGCGATTTGAGGATGCGCTGAAGGATGTGGCCGCCGGAGTACATTCCTCAGCATTAAAACATGCCTTTGTGCATCTCTCGGTCGCAACCCAAGAGGGCGGTGAAGTGGTGAAGCCACTTCGAGAGTTGAGCGACGCCACGCAGCTATATTTTCAAGAGCAAGTAGAAGAAGAGATAGCAACCATGCCAGTGCGGGCCACACTGCCTCTGCTTAGTACTTTTGCAGGCCTTATTTTGTTCTTCATCACCGCGCCGTTAATGCAGGTGCTTGGCATGATGTCAGAAGCGATGCCGAAATAGGATATTGGAATGAGAGTCGGTAGTTTTACATTCGAGGAGCCAAATGAGGAGCGAGTGGCGCTGTGCTTGAAGGCGCGCACCCGAAGAGCTCGAGAGAGTGGTAGCACGGCGATTATGTTCGGTGCGCTCTTTGTGCCGTTGTTTTTTTTGCTGTTCTCTCTGTTTTTGGACCTAAGCAGTTATTATAGAGAGCAACAGCGAGCCCAGCTTGCGGTGGATGAAGCAGTGTTGCACGCAGCTCGATTGCTTCCTGATGTGACACGGGCGCGTAATGCTGCGCAAATGTATCTCTCTCGGTTTGGAGAGTTGACTGAAGCCGCAAATATTCGAATTGATAGTGATTTGGTAACTTTAGAATTAGCGAGCTCGACCCCACTTACCTTCGCCCAGTTTTTTCTTCCTGGAGTGGCAGTTCCGTTTACGGCGTTTTCAACGGCTCGAGTTGATCCGATTGACGCCTACATTGCGGTAGACATTTCTAGAAACGTTGCCCCTAGAGTTCCTGCCGAAACAGATCTATTTCTTCAGAGCGGCCTGCATTCGACCTTTTTCTCTTATGACTTTCCGGCCATTTACCCAGAAATACCCAATGATTCCAGATATCTAACCTCACAGTGCTTCAACAGAGTGTTCTCGACATTGAAGCGAACGGCGCTGGGTTTACACGACTATTTAGCTGGCTCTCGATTGAACAGTGTGGGAATGGGAGTGTTCCCTTCTCAGTTCGCGATTCGTGATGTGCGCAGACCCGGGATTGTTCAAGATATTGTGGGCGCGGGTGAAGCCGAAGGAATCTTTCCTGAGTATCACCGCACGCTGGGCGATGCAGAGTGGTGTGCGGCAGCTGCACAGTTTGAAAGAGTAGCTCTTGAGGAGTTTGGCTTTCCTGCAGGCCTCTCAGGCATCCCCTCCCACTTCAATCCGCCCGGTGAAGCGGGTCTTGTGGTGACTTCAGATGCCCGACTCAATCCGTCATACCTCGGGCAACTACGGGCATCTGAAGCGCTCTGGTCCGCAGTCGCCCATACTGATCCACCTCAAATCGATATCGTGCTGCATGAATTAAAATCGCGCATCACTCCTTTAGTTCAGAATGGAAGAGGCGGACTCTCGAACCATACCGATCATATTGCGGTGGTGTTCTCCCCCGATCTTCCTTGGGCTGTCGTGAATGCAGAGTTTAGAAAATTTGGTGACGACTCGAGAGTCTCCGATCAACTTCGGGAAGCATTGATGGGCTACCGCGCTCTCGCGCTCAGCAACCCTACGCGCAGAGTTCAACTTTTTTATGTGGTGCTGCTTGATGAGATATTTCGTGCCGGTGTTCTGGCGCAGAAGTCAGAGCTGGAGCAACTCTTTTTTGAGGTATCGCAAGGAGTCCTCACTGGGGGAGCGCTGCCGAATTTAAGCTTACGCGCCATGTTTGTTGAGTCGCCCGAAGAGGCGCTTCGTAAAGTGAGCAGCGCGATTGCTTTGAGTGGACGACAGGCGGTGCTTGCAAAATGACGTCCGTCAGATTTCATAGCAGAGCCTCTGCCGGAACAAGCATGTTTGAGCTGGCCGTCGTGCTGCTCATTTCACTCAGTGTCTTGATTGGTGCGGTTGGAGTGGGAGACCTTCTGCTGTCTAGCTACCAGGTGAGTAGGGTTGCGGACCTTGCGAGCTATGACCATGCGCTGACATCGCTAGTGCTGCGTGATGATGGGTCAATCGAGGTGAATGAATCTGCTTTGAGGTCGGGGGTTGAAAGACTAATTGATCGAGCCCGAATTCAGCTTGAGGAAACAACTTCAGCCTCTGCCAGAGAGTATCGTATCGAGGTCGAAGTTGCGGTCTTAGATTTGTCACCTAGAGACGGGGCGGTGCAAAGAGTTTTAGTCAGGCCATCTTTGTCGTTTAGAAGAGGCGACCTTCCGATATCGGCAGAGTTAAACCAGAAGACTTCACTTCAGAAAGAGTTTGAGCGATTGGCGGGGCAGCCTGGCTCATCAAGCATGTACGCATTTCCGCTTCCGGGCGCTCCTGGCGCCGAAGAGGCCTACATACCGCTCGCGGTCCTGCTTGGAATTAGGGTGTTTGTCTCGCTTGAAAATTCCCCGACCGCTGGGGCGCTCTCGACACTCGGATTGGTGGACCACGATATGGTCTTTGACTGGAAGGTTATACCGCTTCGAGGGGAGTTTGGAGGCGTATGAGCAGCGAAACGGGACAAGAATCACCGCAGATTAACGCACTCGCGTCTGATCCACTGGTGACGCGCGTCATTGAGGTCATTCGAGAAGAGGCAGTTGAGCATGGCTTATTTCATGAAGGTGTTTGCTCAGTGATCCTGTCTCGTTCAGGAGAGACCAGAACTCTTGAGTTGGTAAACCGCTCAAAGAGAAAAGGAGAGTACCGCTTTCAAACTCGTAGCGGAGCGCCAGCAATTGGTAGTATCAGCGCGCGTGCATGGGAGGCACTGTCCCCCGCCTGTCATTTTGTTCGTTCCACTAATGACTGGAAGTCAATGGGTGTTCTGGTGGCACGAGCGAGTAGCTTGAGTATCGAGCTTAAGATCAGTGCGCCAGCGCAAGCGGTGAGTAGTGAGCCAGTGAGTAGCGAAACAGTGAGCAGCGCAGCTTCTTTTGCGCTTCCTGTTTGTGCTGAAAGAGCGCCTGACCAAGTATCTTTCCACGCCCACAATGAAAGTACCAAACGCTCCAGAGTTCTTTTGGTTGAAGATAATCAAACCTTTGCTTCCGTCGTTTCGCGATTTCTCGTTCGACATGGATTCGAGCCGATACATGTCTCAAACGGTGAGGCTGCATGGAAGCATCTAGCCTCACAGGGCGAATCCATTGAGTTGATAATCAGTGATGTTCACATGCCGAAGATGAATGGGGTTGAGTTCCTCGGTAAGCTTCGAGCGATTCCCGCCCTGAAAAATATTCCGATACTGATGCTAACGTCAGATGCTGATATCGAACTTGAGTTGCGAGCACTTCGGTCGGGAGCCAGCCTATTGTTGTTAAAGTCGGTGGATCCAAGATTGATTTGTCTGCATGCGCAACGTCTTGCTGGCATGGAGCTATCAGTTTGAGTCGTTGCCTTAGAGGTAACAAAGCGAAAGTAAAGTTTTTGAGCCAGATATGGGACTTTTCGTAATTATTATAGGGGCCTTTACGCTGCTTTGCCTGGGCGCTTACCATGAGCTTCCGTTCGTGGTGTTCTGCTCAGGAGGAGTTCTCGCCGGTGCTTCTATCGTGATCTGGATTGACCTGTGGCAAGCAGCGCGTGCCGCCAGAGTGCTGATAGGAGACGACGGGCTACGATTGAGGCGCGCTGCTCGTGTGTGGGGCATTCCTTGGCGTTCATTCTCTGGGGCCGAAACCAATATTCGTTCAGGAACGGAACAGTACTTATCCTCGACTGGAAAGTCTCTCTTCGCGTCTATTGGTGCGCTACGCAGTCGTCTCAACATTAAGGATTGGGAACTAGAGTCGGCAGCGGCGGACCTTAAGAGGCGCAGCGATCGTTTGGCGACGGTGGCACTTTCTAATGAGCACAAGACGTCATTAGTTCCGGAGCAGCAGTGTTCAGATGAGGAAACCTTAACGCGAGACTTCCTAATTGCTCTAAAAGGTAGGTTTAGAAATTCATGTGCGGTGGTCACTCTGGGACCAAGCGTCTGTGTGGTGGGGAATCAAGGCAGCCGATTTCGCCAAGCATGCCAATCTTTGTTTGGTGCAGCCTTAGTGCGTTCTGAGATGGTGGAGTCAGAGGCTCTCGCGTTGTTTGGCTATCGATTTGGGATCTCAGCCACCTTTACGGTTCAAGGAGATATGGGAATGTTGTGGTTGGGCTATCCGCCTGACCGCTTTCCGACAGATCTGGAGCGCGAGCGAATTACACAAGTGGCGCATGAACTTGAACAGGCGCTTCAGCTCTTTCGTGAAAGGAAAGTGCTCTCTGAAAGAGTGGTCTCGGCTGAGGCGCATTCAAAGTCTAGTAGTAAACTTATTACCGAAATCTCTCATGACATACGTTCGCCCCTCAGCAATCTAAAAGCGATTCTTAGTGTGCTTAAGCTTGAAGGAGAGGCGAGCGACTTTCCTGAGTTGCTTGATGTGGCAATGCGCAACTGCGACGGGCTTGATGAGATGGTGGGCAGCCTGATTGACTTCTCTCGTGTGCAAACTGGCACTATTACGAAACGCTTAGAAGTTGTGGCCTTACAAGATATCTTAAGCACCCTGGCGGAGAGCTTTAAGATCGCGGCTTCTCTGAAGAAGCTTCGCTTCGACGTCTCTATTCCTGAGGGAGAAGTGTTCGTCTTAGCTGATCGTGTTCATGTGAGACGAATTGTCACCAACCTATTGAGCAATGCCTTTAAATATACAGAGTCCGGACGAGTGGGACTCGAGCTCAAATCTTGCGTAAGTGCTGATGGGAACACTCAGGAACTGAAGATTGTAGTGTCGGATACCGGCGCGGGGATGACGCAGGGGCAGATCGCGCAGCTCTTTACACCGTTTACTCGTTTCCAGCCTGAACTTGCTGAGGGAATTGGACTGGGGCTTACCTTAACGCGCTCCTTGGTTGAACTAAACGATGGTCAGATTTCTGTTCGTTCTGAGGCAGGGCAATATTCTGAATTTACGGTGAGCTTCCCTGCTCATCGAGGGCTGCAAGCTGAAAGGCCGCAAGCCGCGACTGAGCGGCTGCGAGTGTTATTGGTTGATGATGATCGAGACTCGGTCGACACTCTTGCGAGAGCGCTCTCTACTCGTGGGATTGAAGCAGTCCGCGCGTATTCAGTTGCTCAGGCGTTGCAGTGCCTCGATGCCTTCGAGGTGGAAGCGATAGTGTCGGATGCGCACATGCCGTTTGGGGGTGTTGAGGCGCTCTTGGAGAGCGGGGCAGTCAGTCAGCGAGCGCTCCCGGTCATTGTGCTTACGGGCGACAGTGATGGTGCGCGGTTTCTTGCTCAAGGTGCAGCAGCGTTCATCATGAAGCCAGTAGAGCTTGAAAGTCTCGAAGGTGCTCTCAAAGACTCGATTCACCAATTTAGAGAAGGGGCCTCAAGGAGCTCTAAGAGTAGCAGGACAGAGCGTTACTCTGAAGTTGCCTAACCTGGTTTGCAAATCTGCCAGGTGCCAGTCTTAGGATGGGCGTCCGAGCCCTGTATCAATTTCATCTCCGAGTAGCGGCGCAAGTTCAGGATGCTGTTGTTTGCCACCATGGTCGTGAGTTATCGGCTGACGCGAGCGCTGAATGTTGCGTTGCAAATGCAAGAGGGAGTCGATGATAGTTTCTGGTCTTGGAGGACACCCAGGGATGTACATATCAACCGGGATAATTTTATCGATGCCGGCCACGGTCGTGTAGTTATCGTAGAAGCCGCCCGATGAAGCACAAGCACCGAAGGCAATAACCCACTTAGGCTCAGCCATCTGCTCGTAGACGCGAAGCAGAACCGGGGCGAGCTTGTGGTTGATAGTGCCCACTACCCAAAGCAAATCAGATTGTCTCGGTGTGAAGCGCGGAAGAGCGGCGCCGAACCTGTCCGTGTCGTAGTGCGAGCAACTAACCGCCATGAATTCCATCCCGCAGCAAGCGGTGACGAACGGGTAAGAGAACAGGGAATACTTTCTCGCCCAGCCGAGGGCACTTTCTAGTGTAGTGAGGACGAAACCAGAGTCGTCGATTCTTGGTCCTTGCTTAAGCCCCTGCCCAGTTGATCCCATATCAGAAAACCCCTCTATCTAGTGCAAGTGTAACACTACAATGCGAAGGGCATATTCCCCAATAGAAGCTTCTTGCGCCAGGGGGGGACGCACCAATATTGAAAATAATTCAATAAGGACAGTGAGTTAATCGACCAGCACGTGGTTGTTTAGCACGGCACTTTGTTGATCGGTGAAAAACTGACGTGGATGGAAGCCACGACCTGATGACTCTCTGTCGCGTTGTCGCAGCGGTCTAGGCATCATCGCGTTATTGCTGGTGTCCTTTTTCTCCTCGCAGGCTTCCTCGGTGAGGCAAGAATCGGTGTCGGAGAGCGCATCCGAATCGACTACGCGGTTACCCGAGAACGAAACGATATCTTCAAGCCCTAGATAGTTGGAGACGGTTCTTACTAGCTCTTCGGCAGCGAGCCTATACTCATCATTATGTGATGAGGGGCGGTCGTCCTCGTTGTCGTCCGTTTGAAATTCTCCGTCTCCTCCAGTCACCTCGATAAGATCCATTACCACCGCACTCCTTGAAGAGGTGGTGCTTGGACCTGGCGCCGCCCCAGCCACGGCATAACGATCGTCAGATCTCAGGCCCAATACTCGAGAACCGAACACCATGTTGACCGAATGGGGGCGAACAGCTGCACTGATTGCCTGATATAGCGGGTCGCCATTTCTTGGATCGGGAAGCAGTTCGGGACCGTCGAAGTCGTACCAAACCGGATCAATGGAGATGCCGGCACGATCAAAAATTACTTTTGCTATATCCAAGACAGCGTCTAAATCGCTGCGAAGACTGTTGGAGTTCGCTACGGGGCCCACGTTCACAAGATTTAGCCTAACCGTACCACTTCCCAAATCTGTGTCTGACTTACTGAGAATCGAAAAATTGCAAGTAACGCCAGAAGCATTCGAGCTCAGTTGATACTGAACTGTAAACGTTCCTTCCGAAATACTATCGCCTAAAAAAGGCGCATTGAGAGTTGAAGGGCTCAAGCTGTTTTCTCTTGCTTGGTCGGTTGTTTGAGTGGTGAGTGGTAGTAGTTCGACCGAAGCGGAGTTCTGTAGGGAGCGAGGCACTAGAACACTTGAAGGACTTACCGCCACAATCTGTAGAGATGCGCTGCCTGGTGGAAGCGAAAAGCTAAATTGCACAAAACCGCCCGAACCAGTTTGGGCGGAAATTTGCTGTTCATTAAGAGCCGGCGACGCTGAACCATCGCCCGGAGAAGAGCTACTGGAACATCCACCCAAGCAGAAGAGCAGAGACGCTAAAGCTAGGACAGAACGAACATGCGGGAATGTATACATATATGTGGCCACCTAAATGTGGCCACATCGTATAGCTGGCGGGATTCTTAGTAAAACCTCACTTTAGCCCAGAAATACGGGAAAAATAGGCGAAAATCCTTAGTTTTGTTCGAGAATTTGGGAGAGCAGCATTTGGGCATCGTAATCGAGTACTGTTTCGAGAGTGGCGAGGGTCTCGCCCACGCGGAGCAGAACCTGAGCACGATCTTCTGGTCGTTTGAGTGCGAGGGCGCTCGCCAGTGCTTTTTGAAGTACGCCCAGAGCCTCTTCGCGCTGGCCAGTTTCTGCAAACGAGGAAGCGACTCGGCAAAGCCAGACAGGGGTATCATCAAGCTTATACTTCTCGATTAGCTTGTTGGCATAGGTTGGCCAATTAATTTGAAGCACCGAATCTGCTACTAAAGCGATCAATGCTCTTAGGCGGTTCGAATCCTTCACCTGATCGAATTCGGCAACCGCTTCCTCGACTATTCGAAATGCGTCATTTCGATTGTTGTCGCGATAGAACTGCTTGGCCGTCTCCGATAAAAGAAGGCCACGCATAGATGCGTCGTTGACGGAGCGTGCTACCAGCAGGCTTTCTTCGGAAAAACCTTTTGAAAGTAACTGCGCGTGATAGGAGCGAACATGGGTGCGCCACCGCTTGTCTGTGGCTTGGAGAGAGAAAGATAGCTTACGCGCATCCTCAAGCTGTCCAACATCGACGTAGGCATCGCGCAGAAAAAGAGACAAGGAGACCTTACTCTCCGAATCCGGAATCTTGGCGAGCGTCAGAGCCGCATCTTCAAGCATTCTTCGAGCGAAACCGCTGCTTCCGGACACTTTCGCTGCTTTCGCGGCCTCTGAAAGTGCACGAACTCGTTCCGAATCCTCTGAAATATCTTTGAGAAGTGGCAACGATAGTTGGGGCTCATCTGCCACGCAAAATGCCTGGGCGATAATGGCAAACACGACGTCCTGCTTTGCGCGAGGTTCTTTGCGAGCCTCCTTCGTGAGTCGCTGGCCAAGTGCTATTGCCTCAGCTGATTGATTAAGTTCGGCTAGTTCGAGCGCTATCTTGGCAGCCTCCTCGCCTAAGGATGAATCACTCGAAATCTGAGGCTCCACGCCTTGGAGTAACTCAAGTGCCCGCGCAGTCTGGCCTGCGCGACGCAAAAGGCTGGCAGCCTGTATCGTTCTTACCCAGCGCTTCTGCGCTGAGCGAGATCGGGAGAACAGCGGAAGAGCCTGATCGACTAAAAGAATAACCCCTGGAGCTATTCCCAGTGTATTCGCGAGTTCTGCTTGCTCAAGCAGAAAATCGGCACGATCTTCGGCGTTGAAGAGACTTGTCGAGGCAGCGACTACTTGATGGGCAAGATTCTTCTTGAGAAGTTCGCTACTGACCTCAGCGAGTGCGCGGCGACGACGAGTCTTGTCTGGAACAGAAAGCAGAGCTTCATAGCCTCGCTCTTGAGCTCCAAGAAGGTAATAGGAGAGAGAGATTTGGGAGAGTGTAAGAGATCGGCGCTCGAGATCTGCAACTTGCTTGGCCTCAGCAAGCGCAGAAAACGCAATTTCAAGTGCTTGAGTATGTCGGCTTGAATTTGCATGTCCGAAGGCGATTGCGGAGAGTCGTTCAACTCGAGTGGTACGATCTTGAATAGAAGAGGTTAGCGCGAAGGCATCCGCCAGGGCAGATTCGGCTTCTCGACCTCGCCCGGAGTTATCATAGCTACGTGCAAGGTCCACCAGTACCTTGCTTGCCGCGGCCGGATCCGAAACTCGTTCAGCTAGTACGCGCACTGCAGTCAGAGGATCCGACCCGGCGAGTAGGTCGCGTCTGAGTAGCGGGAGGGTCACTTCTCGAAGTTGTCTCAAAGAAAGGCCGCCCAAGTCGATCTGTCCCGCTTCGATGCCTTGGGCCACTAAAGTGTTGGGAAATTTTTTCTCTAGCCTTTGGGAAAGCGACAGTACTCTCTCAAAGGCACTTAGTTGTTCTTCTCGTGCAGCTCGTGACTCGAGTTCGGGAATCGAGACTCCTTCCTTGTAAGCTTGCTGCATTTGCTTCAGCAATTCTTCGGCGTCCTTTTCGGGGGAGGAGCAAGAAATAAGAAGTAAACAAATTGCTCCCGTCAGACTCCAACGGGCAATCCTCGTAAAAGTCAGGAGGCGGTGTCCCTGGCTTCGCTTCTGTAGAATCGACGGCGCGGGAATGGCGCGGGAATATGTAGGGCAATTGGTCATGAGCTAGTAACGTCAGGGTCCGTGAGAGTATTTATGGCCCCTGTAGTCTAATAATTCTGGAGCGTCATTACAAAGAGGGAGAATTGCCTCGTGCGACTCAAAAGGACGCCATGACTAAACGGCACCATCTGAACGGGACAGTGCTTCGTTCCTACCCTTGCAGGCGGCCATGTTGGAGATTCGGGCAGCTATCGGCGGCTGGGAACCTCTAAGCAGGCTTAGGGCTTCCCCCAGGTCTTCTCAATGAAGCCCGCTCGCCCCGAGCCGACCTTGTACAGGTTATAGTGAGTTTCGTTTTTCTTGTAGTAATCTTGGTGATACTCCTCGGCGCGGTAGAATTCAGTCGCAGGAACGATCTGAGTGACAATAGATCCTGCAAACTTTGCAGCGAGTTGAAGGTCTTTCTTCGATGCTTCAGCTAACTTCTTCTGCTCGTCGTTATGAAAAAAAATCGCGGTCCGGTATTGAGGGCCACGATCTGCGAACTGTCCGTCACCTTGTGTGGGGTCAATGTTCTTCCAAAACACTTCGAGTAGTTGTTCGTAGGTAGTCTGTGACGGGTCGAATCTCACCTGTACTGCTTCGGCATACTTCGTGCGTCCGGTGCTAATGAGTTCATAGCTAGGATTGGGTTCCTCGCCGCCCGTGTATCCGACTATAGTCTCAACCACTCCTGGGGCAGAGTCGAAGGGGGGCTGCATGCACCAGAAGCATCCACCGGCGAAGGTTGCAACCGCGAGAACTTGTTTCATATCTTTGCCCTTACTTTCGATTGAACTTATCGAGTCAGCCGAGAGATTCGAAGGGCCGACTCTATAAAGCAGCAAGAGAGTAACAGCGACTCCCAAGACCGCGGTGACTATCAACGTGCTAAGTTTCGCAAATTTCATAGGGACGACCTTGAGTACTCTAGCGCATTGAATCGCACCATTGCCTTAGTCGAACTAAGAGGCGATTTGTTTCATATTAGTTGAGCATGCATACTCCTTGGATTGAGAGATTTTGACAACGCAGCCTCATCGCGAGCGCCTCTAGGCAGCTCTCTTAGGCTTCCTCTGCCACGGAAACATAGAATGGAAGAACTTTGCCCAAATAAGGACGTGTGTGGCTCGTGCTCTTGGTCAGAAATGCCTTATGCGGAGCAACTGAGCACTAAAATTCAGCAGGTGAACGCTGGATTCAAGACGGCAGAGCTCGATCATCAAATCGAAGAAATTCTGCCTTCGCCTCAAACCGAGCATTACAGAAATCGAATGGACTTCGTGATCGACTTTGAGGGAAGAGTCGGTCTTAGACAGAAGGGTAAATGGTGGCGGGTTATAGATAATCACACCTGCTTCATCTCCGATAAGCGAATCGAATCGGCTTTTTCTTCTGTACGCACCTGGGTTAAGGAGGCAAATCTTAGTTTTTTCGATCGCAAGCGACATAGCGGACTGCTGCGTTATGCGCTTATTCGCGCCTCGACCATTGGGGAAGTATTGGTCGACATTCTCACCAGTGTTCCTACTGCTGAAGAAACTCCTTTGATACGCAGCGCATTGGAGACACTTTCAAGCACCGAACATATTTCAACGCTGCTTTGGTCAACTAACCCGACAGTTGCTGACGTCTCATTTGGCAATACGCAGCTGGTATGCAAGGGCAGTGGAACTCTTGCCGAAGAGATTTCAGGGGTAAAGTATCGCATAAGTCCACATTCTTTTTTTCAAACGAACTCTCATAGTGCGGGGCTATTACTCGAGCAGCTGCGGCAATGGGTGCGTGCAAGTGGCACCAAGCGGCTTCTCGATTTGTATTGTGGCACTGGTTTCTTTGCCGTGGGGCTTGCTTCGGAGTGCGAGCGGGTGTTCGGTGTAGAGTTGTTTGAAGCGGCCGTGGAAGATGCGCGCTTTAATGCGGTGGCGAATCAACGCGAGATTGAGTTTGCAGTCGCGGCAAGTGAGAACTTCGATTGGGGAACCTTCGAGGCAGATACTGTTGTGGTGGATCCGCCACGTGGAGGCCTGCACCCCCGCGTTTTAAAGACTATTCTCGAGAAGCAGCCGCAAAGGATCTTCTACGTTTCATGCAACTATCTAAGCTATTTGAAAGAGTTGCCGCAGCTTCAGGCCCTTTACGAGGTTCGCTCCCAGCTTCTGGTGGACCAATTTCCTCACACTCCGCATGTCGAGTTGTTGGCGTGGCTTGAGCGAAGAGCTTAGCTAAATGCGGCTAGTCGGGACGCCCCACAACGGGAGAATCGAGAGTAGTATGGACTGGCGTGTCTAGAGTCTGCGACTCTATGGCCTCGCTGGCTGTGAGGACTGAGGCTCTCCAGTGGGGGACGGGAGTGCTGAAAGACTCTTCCAAAGCCAGCTTGTGTCGCCGTTTTCGATCCGCTGCATCAAAATTGTTTCGGCCGACAAGAAATTTGTACTTCCAAATGCTGACCAGGTACCTGAGATCGCGGCAGCACCATCAAGGTCCCGAGCTGAAAAGACGCGGACGGAAACTCCCTGAGTCCCAAGTCCAAGGTTGTAGACATAGAGCGAGGCCCCATCATCGGTCGGGTCTAACTGCCTTTGCTCAACGAACGTTAACTGCCCCGAGTTGATCGGAAATTGTACTCGCTTACCTATGAAGTGTGTGGGGTTGTGGAGAAATGCAGCCAGATCGGTGTCGAGCTGGTTGGGCGATCCCTGTTTTACAGGGACACTCTGCGGATACGCGTCTACTGCAGAGGTTGGAGTCCCAGGACTTCTGTCACACCCGACAAGATTCGGAAGAGTGGCCGCGCATAACGACAACATGGCGACCTTTCGCGAAAGCTGAGACATCATGGAATCCATGGTTAAATAACAAGACCTGAGATAGGAGACCGACAGAATTCTGTCAGATTCAAGCGGCTAATCAAATTATGGGGGAGCTCCCCCCTAATCGGGGTCAGATTCGAAGGAAGATTGGGTGCGAAAGCACTTCACCCAATGATAAGGACCTCTGGCACTCCCAAATCGAGCGGCGCTACAAATATATTGAGCAATATTAATAGAGTAGACGTGGTGCCCACGTCGGGCAATTGGCGGTTCAGAAATCTCATTTGCCGAGATCTAGGTCAGAAGAGTACAAGCTTTAGCTATGTTGGAATTTGGAAATTTAAAAGTTACGGCGCACAACTTCGGATTTTTTCGACTCGATGGTGGGGCAATGTTTGGCTCAGTGCCAAAGAATCTTTGGTCTCGTCGCATTGAAGCAGATGCCGAGAACTGCATTAGGCTTGCCACTCGCTGTTTGGTCGTGACTGATGATTCTGCGAAGAAGAAGTTTCTGATCGATGTGGGTATGGGAGAAAAGTGGACTCCTAAGCAGCGTGAAATCTTCGCCATTGAGAATCTTCCAAGCGATAAAGTAGGCGTGCGAGCCGAAGAGATTACAGACATTATTCTGACCCACCTGCACTTTGATCATGCAGGCGGAATTTCAAAATACCAAGAAGGCAGCAGTGCTGTCGAACTCATATATCCAACTGCGCGAGTGATTCTTCAGCGCGATAATCTAAGGAATGCGAGAGCTCCTTCAGTAAAGGAAAAAGCCAGCTACCTGCCAGAAAATTTTGAACCGTTCGTCGGCAGTAACTTCTTTGAGGTTGAAGGAAAGATGGAAGTCCATCCCGGGATTGTTGTACATCAGGTAAACGGACATACGAGAGGGCAGCAGTGGGTAGAGATCTACGGCGGAGGAATGAAGCTTTTCTATCCGACTGACCTCGTGCCTACTCAGCATCACTTACCGATTCCGTTTCACATGGGTTATGATGCATGTGCTGAAACTGTTCTAAAGGAGAAGGCTGGCTTTCTAGAGCGAGCGCGTTCCGAGAAAGCGATAGTAGTCTTCGAGCACGACGCTTCACTCGAAGCATGCACGGTGATTCTTGACGACCGAGGGCACTATGCGGTGGGCGAGCAGCTTAGAGTTTAAGCCACAGGTGAGCATGTGGCGCTGTAGGCGAGGGGTCTGTGATAAGGTTCGCCTTCACTCACCATGTGCCTGTGTCACAGACTCCTAGAAGGAAGCTATCGCGAAGGCAACTCGTGAATCGCGATCCGAAAGGTCCTTTCGAAAGCTTTGCACCTTGCGAATACGTGATTCAAGACCGCTTCGATTGGCAAGTTGAATAGCGAGCCCTGGTCGAGCATTCATCTCGAGTAGAAGTGGCCCTTTGTCCTTATCGATAACGAGATCAACCCCGATATAACCAAGTTGCGCTAAGTCCGAACACTGCACCGCAATATCGAGCAGTCTCTCCCAGTGAGGAATTTGCAGCCCAATAATACTATGTCCGGTGTCTGGGTGTTCAGAAACGATGACACCTCCGGACACCGCAGTTGTAGTTTTGCCATCACGCATAGAGACGCCGGCACCAATCGCGCCTTGGTGCAGGTTGGCCTTCCCTTCTGAGGTGCTAGTAGGGAGCCGCAACATCGCCATGATAGGAACGCCAAGAAAGAGAATGATGCGCACGTCAGGAACGCCACGATAAGAAACCGGTTCAAAGACAGGGTCAGATTCTACTCGGTACTCAATTATCGCCTTGTCAGGCTGTCCACCCAAACTGAACATCCCGGTAAGGATATTCAAGACATGGTGTTCAAGTTGCTCCAACGGAAGCATGGGGCCATGGATGGTACGAAATCGATCTTTGGTCGCCGCAGTAAAGACTAGAATACCTTGTCCACCACTGCCGCCGGCGGGCTTAATGACAAAACTTTGAATGTCTCCAATGCGAGATCGAAGTGAGCTGACCTGATGATTGCTCTCGATTAGCGCATAGAGTTCAGGAGCTGCTATCCCGTGCTCCAGGGCCAGCGTTTTGGTACGTAGTTTGTCATCGACGAGGGGATATCTTTCTCGGTCGTTGAAGGGCAGGACGAAATCAGCATTGCGCTGGTTTATTCCCACCACGCCTTTCGCTGCGAGTTCCCAGGGCCAGGCGAATCTCATGGTTTCTCCGCAAAAGCCCTAAAGCGACGAAGTTCAGTTAATCGGTAACCACTGTATCGTCCAAGCAAGAGACAGAGCGCGGCAACGATCAAGAGGAGTTCGGGAAACACAAAAATCAGATGCTCAACCGGCTCGTAAGTAAATACAAAGGTAGCAAGTACGGCTGCAAATAGACTGCCGAAGCCTTGTTTGAGCGCGTCACTGGCACCGAGCTCGTCCCATACAATCGACATACGTTCGATCGTCATCGTGAGAATGACCATCGGAAATAGCGCAATCGAAAGGCCATGTTCGACGCCAAACTTGTGGGCGGCGATTGCGACTATAGCCAGTAGTAGAACCACGAAGGTTAAGACCGCCGCTAGTCGAGGAACGAGCAGTAGCTTCAACTTCTCAAGCCAGAATCGCACCACCAGACCTATGGCGACTACGAGTGAGAAGAATATGCAGCCCATCAGAATGTCTGTTTCTCGAAAGGAAAGCGCAACCAGCACTGGCATGAAGGTCCCAAAAGTCGGAAGTCCCACCACATTTCTGAGAAGTACTATTAAGAAACCACCCAGTGGAACAAGCAGCATGATACGAAATACGCCCTGGGTTTGAAGCGGCAGTGAAAACAGGGAGAATTCGAGCAGAAATGGTTTTGAAGATTGACCGCTATCCAATATCGCAGTCACTGCGCTTTCTTCGTGACGGCTGACTGCAATCTGAATGCCGAGCCGCGATCCTCCGGAAATATATCCAATCGCTTCAGTGCCGCGCCACCAAGGGAGCGTGAGTTCCAGATCTTTCGAAGGGTTTCCAAAACTGTCGAGCGAAACCCAGGTACCGCCAGTATGAACTTCTAGCCAACGAATGAGCGGCACGTTCCTTCGATTGTCGATTAATTGAATGCCGTGGACGATTCTGAGCACGATTCGATCTAGTGCGAGTACCTTAGACGCGAGGGAGAGTTTGTCGAGCTCAGACGGTTTAGGCCCAAGCAGCAGCGAGGTTGCATCATCGCGATCTTTGGCCTGAACTCGCTGCAAAACTTCGCGGACTTGACTTAGGACATCAGCAGACTGGGCCTTGGACTCTGAAAGAATCGTCTTGGCAGCTTCTAATTCTGCGCCTTCAAATTGAGGATCTTCCACAAGAGGCGGCTTAGTAGTGACCGTGGAGTTAGAGCGCTCAAGCTCTCGCACCACCGCGTGATAGAAAAGCGTCTGTTTTCCAGAGACTCGTCTAATAGACCACTCAGCAGCTCGATTTGAGTCGCGGGTAACGGTAGAAAGTCCGAATCCTCGCGAAATGAAACTTTCATCAAGAATCGAAAACCGACTGGTACTCTTCGGAATGAACGAAGAAACCTTTGCAGACTTGCCTTGAGTCGAAAATGAGACGCTTGCCTCTACATTCCAAATGTTCGCGGTGGTGTCCGGAGTGACGGGAAACCCCAGTGAAAAAATCTTATAGAAGAAAATTCCCAAACCCGAGGCTATGAGTAGCGCAGCGGCAACAAACACTCTTGAATTTTTCATAGTTATTTTTGTGAGTCGGCAGCAGTCCAAGATAGCTCGCAATCGGGCTCGGTAGTAAAGGAAATGGCAGGATCGATGGCGACAGTGCCCGCCAGGAAGTTTCTGCCAAGTAGCATCTGAAGTTTGAAGTCAGATCGATCCACAAGGTTGATATCGGATCTGAGATAAGTATTTCCCAGACAGATTCCCATTCGTATTACATTTCGGCGCTGATGTTTGCCGCCCATACGCTTGATGGACGAAGTGCGAATGACTCTTTGTTCAACTGGAAAGCTGCGTCCGACTCTGTCGGTAACATCAAATCTAACCCACACCTCGCCGTCTTTTTCAAACTCTTGAATGTCGTGGGCGTGGAGGGATGAATAATCTGCACCCGTATCAAGTTTTGCATTTAAGATGATAGAGCCACGAGTGAGAGCGATTTGCTCAATCCAACCAACCAGCGGTCTCTGGCGCTTCTTTCCGTTGGTGGGCGCGGATTTTGCGACTGGCTTTGGAGCGGGTTTGGCCGTGGCTGGGCTGGCGACCTCTGATACTTCTTGAGTTGGGTTAGGGGGCGAGGACTCTTCAGCAACCACGGTAGAGGAGGCGAGCAAGCAGTGCGAAGCGAGCAAAAATAACGTGCCTAGGCATCGTTTTCTTAGACCGTTCTTCAAAAAGAGAGATGTTTTAAGCATTTGATTTGATCCCACCCCGTCACGCTAAATAGAACGTGCCGCGCAGACAATACCCGATTAGAAGCCGTATGAGATTGACGAGATTCCCTTGTTTAACTTTTGGAGCAGGTTAGTCGAGAAGTTGGATTTCGCTGCCGACCCTCGGGTTTCCAAAGGTTTCTGAGGCTGAGCCGCCACGTTGAAATATCTCCCAGAAGCGACGCTCATGGCCGCTACTCCCTGGGGCGAAGGCAATATCGCCCTCATCCACGTTGAAACTACCAGAAGCCACGCTCGCAGTTCGTTCAACCCCATTAATGGCTACCCGAACACGCTGGCCAGGCTTTAGGGCGCCTACAATCTTATCTCCCTCGCGGTAGGTGGTTTTAAGATTGCCGAAAGAGTCGACATATCCGACTACCCCGACAGGGGCGTCGGGGATTACTTCTGCAGGTGTAAGCTTTGCGCCACAGATGCTGTAGTCCTTGTTGGCCACAAATCCAACCGCAGGTGGAAAGATGTCTCGTGAACGGAACTGTGAGCCGCCACGTTCGATATTGAGAGTAGATAACTCCGTGATTCCATCTCGAGCGAAAGAGAGAGAATAACCGCTATTTACCACAACCCCTTCCACTCCGGTCGCAAAGCGAACGTACAAGAGCCCCTCGCCTTCGTTCTGTGGGCGGGCCTCTTTGCGGTCCTTCCGAGGAGCGCAGTTCACATAGAGATAGGTTTTTGGAGCACGCAACGACTCCTTCTGAAGCCCAAGCTGCGCCACCACAAATCCAGTGGCGATGGTGTCAAAACTCTTCACCGCTGTGTAATGCCAACGGAAATCGTCAGGCAAATGCTTGGCGAGAGCAGATATCATCTCGGAGAACGCGAGATCTCCTGGGGCATAGTCAGCGACTATGTGAAGCAGGCGCATACACTACCTATCCAAAAGTTATTTCGTTTCTATCGCAGCACTCAAAGCCTTGAGGGCCTCTTCGTAGTTTGGTTCGGTGCTGAGTTCAGCAACATACTCGCAATAGGTGATGATCCCTTTTCCGTTCACCACAAAAATCGCTCTTCCTAGTAGGCCCCATTCCTTAATGAAACATCCAAAGGTCGTACCGAACGAGCGATGCTTAAAGTCCGATCCGGTAATGGAGTGTGTGACTCCTTCGGCGCCGCACCAGCGCTTTTGGGCGAACGGTAAATCCAGGCTGACCGTAAGTAGTCGAGCCGCCGAGCCAAATTTTGAAGCTTCGTCATTAAAGTGTTTTGTTTGAACATTACACACTGGAGTATCAAGGCTGGGAACCACTGAGATCAAAAGAGCGCTTCCTTTCAGGCTCTCACTGGAAAGGTCGGACATGTCTTGTGCGGTGAGGGTAAAGGTTGGCATCGGAGTGCCTTCCTTCAGTGCGGGACCCTCGAGTGAGAGTTTGTCGCCCTTGAACGTCACATTGGAATTAGTTTTATTGATAGCCATAATTGTCTCCGGTTTGGTTGATTGTTCTTGAGAATTACTCGCCTTGAGGAGTGCCTAATTTTTTGTCTGCCTAGTTAGTAGTTTGATAGCTCAATGAGGCCCCAGCTCGGCTCGACAGTCCAGGCCAAAACACTAGCGATTTGAGCAGGTCAATTCAAGGATCCCCACATTCTGAGCGAGATAAAAGGAACTCTTCGACGATTTTCCCTTCAATCAGGTGCTCGTTAATAATTCGCTCAAGCACCTCAGGTGAGCAGGAATGGTACCACACCCCGTCTGGATATACGACCGCGATTGGGCCGCTGCGGCAGAGGCGTAAGCAGTTCGCCTTGGTTCTAAATACCTTAGCGTCCAGTTGTAGCTCAGAGATGCGCGACTTTAAGAACTCCCATGCGGCGATGCCAGCTTCCTTAGCACAGCATTTTGGACTGCTCTGATCTGCACAAAGAAAAATGTGGCGTTGAATGCCGGCGATATTAAGGCGATGAACCTTCTCGGCCAACTCTGGTGAAATAGAGGCGCTAGTCATCTGCGTTATCCTTTTTCGGAATGGGTTCTTTTGGGATAATCGAGCCATGAGGATCTTGAGACGTCTTTACTTGACGCGCGATCATGCTCTGTAAAGGGGGAGAAAGATAATGCTCAACTAGGTGAGAAGGAGCATGTACATGGTCACTTGGAAGGTTAAGAAACTGTTCAAGGTAGGTCTCCCAAAGCCGATGACCACGAACGATGCTTTGGGCGAAGGCTCGTCCAGACGGAGATAGACTGAAGTGTCCGCGAGATTCTTCTTTGAGTAAACCCGAGGAGAGGAGCTGATAGCGAGCGAAAGTCCGCAGGACGCTCGCCCCTTCATCTCGGAGCAGATCGGATAGAGTTTTGGAGGAAACGGGTTGAGACTTTCCTAGGCGCTCTTCAATTTTGAAAATGATTCCAAGAATATCTTCCTTTGCAATGCGAACCAGCAGCAAGCATCGTCGAACTAAGCGCGAGACAAACCCATAGCGAGGGGATAGACATAAGGCACCAAGAAACAGAACGCAGGAAACCACGCTTATCATGCCGGCGACCGATGTGTTCAACATCACCGCGCCTAGATACCCAAGAATTGCGGAAATTACCGCTTGAAATGCGGCGAAGAGCAGGAGTGGTACGAGTCTGTCAGTCAGCAAGTGCGCAGTTGCCGCAGGTGCTACCAGCATGGTGACTACCAGAATGGAACCAACTGCTTCGAATGAAGCGACAATCACGCTCGAGACAAGCAGCAAGAAGACGGTGCTGATGATTGAAGGAAGAAAGCCCAACGTCTTGGCGAGTGTTGGATCAAAGGAGACGAGCGTCAGCTCCTTGAAGAATGTGGTGATTGCAACGATAGAAATCGTGAGTATCACCAGTAAGCTCACGAGCACACGTGGAATTTCGAAACCCATGAGGTCTATGCGATCAAAGGAGACAAACTCAAGCGATCCGTAAAGCACGCAGCCTGGATCTATGTCGACATGTCTGGCAGCACCGCTTAGCAAAACTACCCCGAGCGCGAAGAGTGAAGTAAACGCCACTCCTAGAGCCGAGTCTTCAGGAATGCGTCCCCAGACTTGAATGTTTCTTGAAATGAATACAGTTATCATCGCCGCAAGCAGGGCTCCAAAGAGCATGAAGCTAATGTTGCGAGAACCAGTAATGATGAAGGCGAGTGCAATGCCGGGAAGAATCGAGTGCGAAAGCGCATCTCCAAGTAAAGAGAGTCTGCGAAGTAAAAGAAAACACCCCGGAATAGCACAAGATACCGCGCACACCACGCCAGTGGTCATATTCCACCAATCATCTTCCGTGAGTAGCGTGCTAAGTGTCGAGAGGTTTTGGGCGAAGCTGCTCATAGAACCTCAGGGAGTTGTTTGGCTAGCAGCTTGCGCATGCGTCTGGTTCTTATCCAATCAGCTACTACCCCGCGGCGAGGGGAGAAAAACAACGAAAGGAAAAAGAGCGCGGAAGCGACCAGAGTAATCATCGGACCTGTCGGCCAGCCACCGCGTCCATCAGATCCAGGAGGTGGCACCGTTGCACTCACAATCGTACCGAGCACTGCACTGGAGAATCCGATCAATCCGCCCAGCAGCACCATGCGTAGCAGTGAGTCGGTCCAAAATCGGGCGGTGATGCCGGGGATGATTAACAAAGCGACAATCAAGACTGCGCCGGTTGCAGGTAATGCTACTACGGCACAGGCCGTGACGAGCACTACTAGTAGAAGTTCATAAAGTAACACCGACCAACCAAGGCTGGCGCAAAAGCCTCGATCAAAACACACCGCAGAGAATTCTTTGAAGAACAAAGCTAAAGTGCCCAGAATGCAAATGGCAAGAATGGAAATCGAAACGACATCACTCCAGACTAAGCTGGCCGCTTTACCGAAAATAAACCCATCAAGGCCTGCGCGATTTCCTGTGGGGCTGTTCTGAATGATCCGTGAAAGCACGATGCCCAAGCCAAAAAATCCACCGATTGCTAGTGCGGTAGCAGCGTCGTCTTTGATGCGTGAGTAACGCTGTACGAGTGCAATAGATCCCGCGGCCAGCAGTCCGAAGACGAAGGCTCCCAAAATTAGCGCGGGTAGGTTTCTCTCGCCAAAGATGAGGTACGAAACGCACACACCGGGCAAAGCGGCGTGGGCGACAGCATCGCTGACCAGTGCTCGTCTGCGCAGAATGGCAAAACAGCCAAGCGCTCCGGCGCAGGCGCCAAGAACGCCACATCCCAAGATAACGATGCGTGCAGTGGGGTCAGAAAAGAGAGAAAAGGTAATCGGGCTCAACACCCCAATAAACTAGCCTGTATTGGGAAAGATTGGGAGGTATAGTGCGTGACCTAACCTAAGCGAGTTTGAAGCTGAGCGGGCACTCACGAACATATTTTTGGCTTCTTGAAAAATGGCGCAGAGCTGCTGTTTTGGGCGGCCATTTTCCTGTCTTACTTCATGTTACACATGGTTTGTGGCTTAGGCCTCGCGTCTGCTTGGTGGATATAAGACGCCTAAGTTATGCGACCTTCTTATATCTTGAGCGGGCGGCCCCAAGAAGGCGGAGGTTGCCGGCAATACTCTGACAAGCGCGCTGGCCAAGGATTCGAGCTCGGCGAGAGCTTACTAAGTCGGCGATGTTTCCCTCGACTGGTAAATCGACACTGGCGACTGCTTGGTTTGAGGCATTCAGTAGTGAGATAGAGAGCCCCGGGAGGTATCGAGCCAGGGGGCTGACTCTTGTGCGCAGGAATGCGGCCGAGTCTTCTGTATTTGTTCTAAAGCGTCCTGTTCGAGCGCAGCGAACCTTAGTGCCCTGAGCTTGACCTGGTAGCGTTCTTTCCAGCAACAGACTTACGCGTTCGCGGGATGTTTGTGACAACACTATGAGCTCTGCAGGCGTTCCGGGAACGAGGACATTCTCGGTCTCGCCGGAGGAAACGAAGATACCATACTCTTGTTCATCTGGTGCGTCCGGCTCGTCTTCATCTTCGGGAGATGGGGGTGGTAAGGGAGTAGGCGTAAGGGTTGGAGAAGAGGGAACTGGGGTTGAAGTAGGAGCGGGTGTTATCGTGGCGCCCGGTTGCGGAGTGGTGGGTGATTGCGTCGGTGTCGGTGTTGGCGTGTTCGCAATCTGCACCGCAGTCGCAGCATTCAATCGTCCCGAGGTGAGACAGGCTCCGAGGTATGTTGCATCCGAGCTGCTGTTGTTCAACAGCGCATCCTTTATCTGCGCGGTGGAGAAGCCGGAATTTACACTAAGAATTTGGGCGGCTACACCCGCCACGTGTGGACTTGCCATTGAGGTACCATCCCACGAAGCGTAGGAGTTTGATGGCAGGCTGCTCAAAATTCCGCTGCCTGGTGCGAAGAGATCCACAGAGGTGGCACCGTAGTTCGAGAAATTCGAAATCGTTCCTGTACTGGTGATAGATCCAACTGAAACGATATTAGGTAAAGTATACGACGCCGGGTAGAATGGGACCGAGTCATTATTGGTTCCATTATTCCCGGCCGCAGCAACAAACAACATACCCGAGGTGCTCGCATCACTAATCGCCGCTTGAAGTGCAGAGCTAAATCCGGCACCGCCCCAAGAATTATTTGAGATGGGAATGCCCTTATCTATCGCATAGTATAGGGCGAAGATAGCATGGCTGGTGAGTCCTCCACCTGGTCCAATGAAGCGAAGTGCCATGATTTTTGCGCCGTACGCTGCACCGATCACGCCAATTGAATTATTGCCGGTACCCGCAATTGTTCCTGAAACGTGGGTGCCGTGTCCGTGCATGTCCGAGGGATCATTGTCGTTGTCATAGAAGTCCCAACCATTGACGTCATCGATGTATCCGTTTGCGTCATCATCGATTCCGTTTGATGCTATCTCGCCAGTGTTGATCCACATGTTAGCGGCAAGATCGGGGTGGTTTCTATCAACGCCTGTGTCGAGGACCGCGACGGTTACCCCACTGCCGTTACTTACGTTCCATGCCGTTGGGGCTCCTATTCCGAAGGCACCCTGCATGCCCCACAAACTTGAGTAGAGGGCGTCGTTTGGAGTCAGACTAGCTTCAACAATGAAGTCCGGTTCACAGTTGAGGCCATGCTTTTTGACCAATCGCTTGATGCGCCGATCCTTAAGGCAGGGATTATGTCGCCGCGAAAGAGGGATTGACTTTAGTGCGCCACGTGCTGCCGCGGTGTTTAGAGTAACCTCACGTCGTTGTACCAAGATGGCATGTGGGCCTAGTGCTTCAGGTTCAAGGCCTGGATATCGGTCGAACCGCATTGTCCGATGAGCTGCGGCGATATTTGAGTTGCTTGAATGAAAGAGAATGGCTCTGTCGGGGCTTATTCGTGGGAGCTTGGGGTGGGAATCCGCATATGCGGAGCTAGTAAGTCCGCTGGACGCCAGGAAGCCTGTGATGAGGACAAGTCTTAAAAGTAATTTACGTTCTGGACTCCTCATCGAATAATGAAAATCGGAAGCTTTTCTCCGTCGCCTTAGTATTGGGAGCGCACTTATTGGGGCTATTTTCGTGAGTAATTCTAGGAGTCTGTGACACAGGCACAGACGACGACGTCCCGCCGACTCGTCCCCCGAAGCTTTCCTATCCTCCGTAGCCTTCGCGAACGAGGAAGCGAAGGGGGAAGCCTAATCAAATTAAATGGCTGCACAGGCACATGTGAGCGAAGGCGGACCCTGACAAACAGGGCTGTGTCACAGACCTGTGTCACAGACTCCTAGCGAGTTCTTGGGCCGACAGGGCCTTTAGTGCGTGGAGATCTCATCTACGACTTTCTCATGGCCTCGCCCACTCTATCGAGCACGACCAGACGGCCACCGTAGGTAGCGTGCAGATTTTCCTTAGTAAATACCAGCTCAGTGGGTCCTACAGCGACAAGGTGAACGTTAAGCATCAACACCCAGTCAAAGTAGGTAGGAATTGTTTGTAGATCGTGGTGAACAGCGATAATACTTTTTCCCTCGGCTCGCATACGTTGAAGCACAGACACAATGGCGTGTTCGGTAGCAGCGTCGACGCCTGCGAAAGGTTCATCCATCAAATATACTGTGGCGTCTTGTGCGAGAGCTCGTGCGAGAAAGACTCTTTGCTGCTGACCACCCGAGAGCTGACTAATTTGACGGTCCGCAAGATCCGCCATGCCGACCGCATCTAAACACTCTCGTGCCGCCGCAAAGTCAGCTTTGCCGGCGCGACGAATCCAGCCGATTTTTCCGTATCTGCCCATGACCACTACTTCGAGGGCACTTATTGGAAAATCCCAATCGACGCTTTCTCGTTGTGGTATGTAGCCGATCAGTCCTTTGCTCTTTGAGGCTGGCTTTCCGCAGACGGTGAGCTTGCCAGTGGCAATTGGCACTAGTCCCAGAGCAGCTTTGAGAAGAGTAGATTTTCCGGCTCCGTTCGGCCCGACGATCGCGATTAGTTTATTCGCCGGTAGAGATACGTCGATGTTCCAAAGCACCGGCTTACGATGATACGTAACGGTCAGGTCATGAACTTCAACAGCAGCGATTTCCACCTTCGCATAATCGCCTGTCGCAAAGTTAAAGTAAATTCATCAAGATGCTTCGCTCAGACGACCCGAGCGATTTGTCCGCCATGTGCTCTCAAACCTAAGCGAGTGCTTGTTTCACCTGAGGAGCCCAATACATCGCCTCGGTGACCGAGGTCTCAAAAGCAGGGAGCGCCCAATTGTCTTGTTCAACGAAGAAAACCCGATGCTTAAAAGGTTTGCGGAGCTGGTCAATGGTACCGCCTTTGATTAATCCCGGAGCTGAGACAACCAGTGGATGCCCCCAGCGTGCAATTCTTAAATCAACTATTTGTTCAGGCTTAAGCTGAAGTGCAGGCAAGATTGATCCGAGGATTTGTTGCTCGAATTCAGCACGATATCTGTCATAGGCACCGGGGACATAAAGCTCGCCTCTTGCTCCATCGTAGGGAAGCCCTCTGTATAAACTAAGAACCGTGTCACTGGCACCAGCACGCGCGTAATTCGCAAGAACCACGTCGGTTACTTTCTGCTCTTTGGAAGCAGCCATTGGGTTCTGGGAGTCGATTTTACCGTCACCCAATACATACAAGTCATAGAACGGATCGAGACTAGTTTCGCCGAGGCATAGGTTGGCGACTAAATAGCTTCGATATTTTAACTTTTGTATCGCGGCTACTCGCTCTGGCTCAATGTCACGCAGAATTTTTGCGGCGATAAATTTAGGGCAGGCCATCACTACGGCTTTAGCGGCAATACACTGTACGGCTCCAGAGGCATCGAGATACGCGACTTGGACGCCACTCTCGGTAACCTGCACATCAAACACGAGTGAGCTTGGTCTTAGATTTTCTTGTGGAAGATGCTCGCCCAATCGTTCGAGCACCCGCTCTGCGACGGCGGCATTACCGCCGGGAAGCACTGCAATCTTGCCAAATTCTGAGGCATAGAAATTGACCCCGCCTGCGGCACTTAACTCTGACGCAGATGCGCCGAGAGAAGACCAGCAATACTGCTCAATAGCAGTGTCAATTTGTGCATGTAGTTTTCCTCCGACGATGCTTTCTAGATGAGCTCGGAAGGAGAGGCTGTCGAGATCGTGTATGTAGGAAACGCTGTCGGGGTCAGTGATTGGAATATCGGGGAAGGCGATTTCCTCACCTTCGTTCACTGCAGAAAAATACTGACTAAGCTTTTCAATCTGAGCGAGTCCCGCGGGGTCTCCTGCCAGGCTTTCCCCAGTCCAAAATCCCTTATAAATCGATCCGTTAACTGCGACGGGGTCCTCTTCCTCTTTGATGGTCCAAAGTTTATCGATTTCTAGTTCTCTCAAAAGTGTATCGATGTCGCTTCCGCCCTCTGGTTCGATGAAGTATGCAGCGCCGATTGAGTAATCAATGTCACGCCAGGATTGGCCTTTTGAGTTTCCACCAAAGTGACTGTCTTGTTCGAGAATTACGGGCTGATGCTCGCGAAGAAGATAGGCAGAGAAGAGCCCCGCGATGCCGCCACCAATAATTATGAGTGGAACTTCTTGTGTCGGTGGGGGAATGACGAGGCCATTTGATTTAAGAAACACATGTTTGTCCCAAAGCACCGCATGCGATCGATCGGGGTTGTCGGCAAAGAATTTGCGCGGGGCGATATCAGCGAGAGTTCTATCTATCGGGGAAAAATGACGCTGCTTTTCTCGAACGACGGACCTGTTTCGGAGTTGCGAAGAGCTACAACCGACCATCCAAGGTTGCAGATAAAGTGCGGCGCCGCCTGCGAGAAGTACCCGCACTGCTTGTCGTCGAGTGGTGTCCATGCTTGTCCTCCAAGGGGTTCCCTTCCTTAGCCGTGCCCCAAACCGAACTTAGGGCCGAAGCGCCGTCGAGACAAGTCGGACGTTATGCTCGAAGAGAAATAAGAGGCCTTGCTCGCTTGTCCCAAGGTACCAGGGCTTAGGCGACCGTGTTGATCCTTTGTCCTTTGCCGGGAGGAGGAGCGGAGGAGGTGGCGGAGTCAATCAACAGCTTCGCAACCTGGCCCTGAGAATCAATCGCCTTTTTGACGATAGCTACTTGAAACTTTTGAGCGATGGCATCCAGCTTGTTGGCAGAGATTCCAGATATCGAGAGATCGTCACTGGCCACACTAACTCCTTGTTTTAGCCGCAAGCGTTCACGGGAGGGGTCGCAAGCGAGGGAAATCCAATTCCCACTAGTGAGTCGGTACGAGTAGGTGGTTGCTAGAGTACAATTTTGACACCCAAATTATTGCGTTTGGGGCATCAGCAAAAGTACCACGGAAAGCTGCCGCAATCAGCCAGCCCTTACCTATTGCAGGTCAGATTGATCCGCTGCATTGAATCCACAATGGCTACTCTTCGAGCGCTAGGCCATTTCAAGTTCGCGGTGAGTAAGGCGCAAGCAAGCTGCCACACCAGGCCAAAATGCTGGAGGGCTCCCTAGAGGGAGTGGGAAATGATTTCGGACCAAAATCTCTAACCCTAATCCGTTTCTCACGCAAAATTCTTTCCTGGTAGCGAGAGAGCTACCCGAACAACGTGTTCTCACTGCGAGTCAGAGTTCAGGAGGGTGTTGGTGAGGGAGAGTTGCGGGGCACTAAGTCAGTCAGTCTAGTCCACGGCCGGGCACCATGTTCCAAGTTCAGTAGCGCTGCTCTACGGGAACTTCCTACAAAAAATGATTAGAATATCGGAATAAGCCCGGTTATCGATCCGAGACTCTCAGCTAATCTCCTCGGTTTATAAAGAAGTTAACTCATCCTTCCGACCTCATAGAGAGCGGTGAAAGGATTTGCCGCTCGGGGATTTAAAGGAACGCCAAGGAAATGGCTATCACCATTGGCTCAAACATTGCGTCACTCCAGGCGCAGACTAGACTCACTCGTAGTGAGCAAGCGCTCGGTGGCGTGTTTGAGCGCCTGTCATCTGGGCAACGTATCAATCGTGCGAGTGATGATGCGGCAGGTCTTGCAATTTCTGAGTCCCTCGGTGCCGATCGAAGAGTATATACCCAGGCAATTCGTAACATCGGAGATGGCGTATCAGCTATCAACATAGCAGAGAGCGCTCTTGGTCAGCTTGGTGGAGTAGTTGAACGACTAAAGGAGCTTGGGCAACAAGCCCTTTCAGGCACTCTCGGCCAATCCCAGCGATCATCACTGAACAACGAAGCTCAAGCACTGCGCGACGAGTTCTTTCGTATCGCACGCACTACCAAATTCAATGGCGTTAACCTTTTTGATGGGTCGGTAGATGGGCTGAGGCTTCAGGCTGGATACGGCGAAGCGGGCTCTCTTTTTTCGCGTGTTGGAGGTGCACTTGGTACTGGTGCTCTGTCAGCGGCTACGAGCTACTCATTCACTGCAGGAACCAACGGAAATGGAGTAGAGTCGGCGGACATTAACGGTGACGGGATTCAAGACCTTGTGAGCTTGAGCAGTGGAGGTGGTAATTCCAGCATTAATGTCAGCTACGGAAACGGTGACGGCACGTTCTCAAACGCAGCGCTTATTGCCAGCTTCTCTGGCAACGTTTCGCGACTTGTCGTAGGAGATTTTACCGGCAGTGGTTTCCAAGATATCGTTGTGGCAAGCGCTACGCAGATTCTGTCGTATGCGAATAATGGCGATGGGACGTTTGCTGCGCCTGTAGTCTCGGCCAATAGCCTCAGTCCCACTGACCTTGTGGCGGGTGATTTGAACGGCGATGGCAGACTTGACCTTGCCATGGCGAACAGTCAGGGAGTCAATATTCTTACCAATGATGGCGATGGCTCGTTCTCATTTTCGGACCAGGTGGTCATCGGTGGACAGTTCACTATTAACCGGGTCGTGCTTGGAGACTTCGATGGAAACGGTACTCTCGATCTTGCTGCAAGCTCGAGTGGATTTGCTGGAGGAAATTTATGGACCAGCGTCGGCAGTGGTGATGGGAATTTTGGAGTTGCGACTTCGCTCGGCACTAATTTTGGAATCGACGTCAACGATATTTCTGTCGGCGATGTAAATGGGGACGGCATCCTCGACATCGTTGATAGCAGCTTTAACGAGGGAGATATTGAGATTCGCTTGGGCAACGGTAGCGGAGGCTTTGCAGCAGCAACGAGTATCGCATTCGGAGATGTGAACAACTCCGTTGAACTCGCTGATATTAATGGAGATGGAATTTTGGATCTCATTGGCTCTGGAACCAATGAAGTTAAGATTGCCTTAGGTAACGGCGATGGTACTTTTAACGATAGGCAAACTTCGTCTGCTCCAGGCAAGCTCGGTCGATTTACACTTGCCGACTTCAATGGAGACGGTGTCCTTGATGTTGCTGGAGTTCGCACTGGGGCAACCTCTGTTCTTACTTCGCAAACCGAAAGTGGAGTAGCGCCACTGCTCGAGTTCAGTCTTGAAACCATGGCAGAGGCGAGGGAAGCTTTTGGTATATTCAAGAACAAGCAAGACCAACTTGCCGTTCAGCGCGGAGTTCTTGGGGCCTTTCAAAGCCGCCTTGGTAGTGCACTGGGTACCTTACAAGCAACTACAGAGAACTACGCCGCTGCTCGCTCGCGAATTGTTGATGCTGATATCGCGCTTGAGAGTGCCGAACTTGCAAGGCTCAACATACTTAGAAGTTCGGCGGCGGCTATCCTCGCTCAGGCAAATCAACAGCCCGCATTAGCGATTCAGCTCTTGAGTGCGCCAGGGTAGCCTAACTTGCTCTGACAATAGAATCTGCTGAGTTGGAACCGGAATGTTGGGGAGCACTTAATTTAAGCATTCGGCCGCCAAGCGCCGTTGAAACGAGGCGCACGTTATGTTGCACCATTCCAATGTAAGTTCCCTCCGGTGTTCCTGGCGCTCCCATGGCGTCGCTAAATAGCTCGCCGCCGATGCGCACGGTCCAACCTCTTGCGGCGGCACCTTCAACTAGTGATTGAATCGTTTTCTGAGGCACAGAAGACTCTACGAAGACGGCAGGCACCTTTCTATCCGCAATTATGGAAACAAGCTTCGAGACTTCGCGAATACTGGCTTCACTATCAGTGCTAATTCCTTGAATACCAAGCACCTCGATCTGATACGCTCGTCCAAAGTATCCAAACGCATCGTGGGCGGTAACGAGAACTCGAGACGACTCAGGTATGGAATGAATAGACTCTCGCACCCAGGCATCCAGCGCAGTGAGTTCGGCAATGTAGGCGGCAGACTGTGCCGTGAGTTGAGCGTGCTCGTTGGGGAGGTGCTTCACAAGAAGTTCAGTTATGTGCTGAGCGACTTGTGACCACAAGGCGACGTCGAACCAGACATGCGGATCATAGTTGCCCTCGAACTCTGGAGGGCTCCTTAAGGATGCGCGATCAATTGCGTCTGTCACCGAATAGACAGGTTGACGAGGAGCTAATTTTTCAAGAACCTCACCCATACGGCCTTCTAGATGAAGACCATTAAAAAGGACCACATCTGCCTGACTAAGAAGTCGAATATCGCCGGGAGCAGGTTTGTATAAGTGCGGATCAACGCCTTCGCCCATTAATGCAGTGACTTCGACTAACGGGCCCCCAATTTGTTTGGCGGTATCTCCGATCATTCCTGTAGTGGTGACGACCTTGAGTGGAGCACTCAAGCACTCACCGCAGGTAAGAAGGAGTAGGAGCAGCTGTGCAAGGACCGGACGAGCCATCAACATCATAGCGTAAAACTTTTCTAGGATTGGGGAAGGTTAAAAAGCTTACGAGCATTTTCTGCGGTCGCCGCCGCAAGTTCCGCTACCGAAATATTGCGTACGGCGGCGATTCGCTCGGCGGTGTGCGTCATGTAGCTACTCTCATTTCTTTTCCCGCGAAAGGGCTCTGGAGCCAGAAAGGGTGCGTCGGTTTCAATCAGAAGTTGGTCCAGCGGAATTCCCTCGGCTACGGTCCTCACGTTGTCGGCCTTTTTGAAAGTAACAGTTCCCGGAATCGAGATACTAAAGTTTATGTCTCGCAGGCGCTTAGCAAACTCAAGATCTTCAGCAAAACAGTGGAATACGCCACCGACCTCATGTACTGGGTATTCCTTAAGCAATGCAAGACATTCAAGCCCTGCCTCTCTTGAATGAATGATGATCGGTTTTCTGACACTCAGAGCAAGTTCTACTTGGTGCCGGAACCAACGCTCTTGCTGCTCTTTTGTGGCGTGCTTCCAATAGAAATCGAAACCAGTTTCACCAATTGCTACCACTTTGGAGTGTGTCGCAAGTGCGGGTAGCAATGAATCGTCAAACGCAGCGGCAGCATCATTGGGGTGCAGGCCGACACTGGCATAAACATCCGTCTGCTGCTCGGCTAGCTTCACTGCTGCCGAAGCTGACTCTATGCCGTAACCTGCTCCGACAGAGACAAAGCAAGTCACCCCCAGCGCGCGAGCGCGATCAAGCACCTGTTGGCGATCTGCGTCAAACTCTTTGGCAGTTAGGTGGGTGTGGGAGTCAATGAGACAGGGTAACGAGTTCAAAGCAATCCCCCGCGGTGATTCTCACTGTCAGGTTTGAACATAAGACATGCGAGTCTGTTGATCGTGTCGAGCGCTACCTTACTTCGCTGCCCTCAGGAAGTGTTGAATCAGGGGCGAGCAAAGCCAGGATGGATCCATCAGGACTAGAACCTGCAAGCAACATTCCCTGACTCTCATGTCCCATCAGTGATGCGGGCTTAAGGTTTGCTACGATCACGATTTTTCTGCCGATAAGAGTTTCAGGCTGATAATGCTGGGCAATTCCGGCAAGGATCTGTCGTTTGCCCAGCGGGCCTACATCCACCTGTAGCTTGAGTAGCTTTTTGGATTTTGGGATCGCCTCGGCACTCTCTATGCGAGCAACGCGGAGTTTCACTTTCGCAAAATGATCAATGTCAACTTGTTCAAACGGAACAGGGGCCGCAGCTGGCGTAGTCGTGGTGGTATCTGGGCTCACATGTGCGGAGGTCGACAAGTTAGGGGTCGACGGATCCGGATTCACGGGTACGGGAGTGGGTAACGCTGAGGGAGGTGCATCTGTGCTCATAGTTCGCTCTTTGATTATCAAGGGCCTAGTTAAAATCGCTATACTCAAGTGAGAGAGGTTTTCGCCTAAGCGATATTTGTTTCGCGGTGTAATCAAATGACGCCACACGTAGTTCTCTCGACATGCCAACGCTCGACTCGGCAGTGCTCTAGCTCGCCGCAATTCTGGATAAAACGGTAGCACTGTTGGTTACGCTCGTAAACGCGGCGTAGGACTGGCCCGCTAAAGCGTCGAAGATCACTGACAATACAGATACGGGCGCGAGGTTGCGCTCAAAAAGGAAGTACTCAGCGCTCATTAGGTTTGTGACAAAAACCGATAGTCGGCTGGACACTTCGCGACGCGAAGCGCCCTCATGTGCATACTGAAGAAGGCGCTGTCTCGCATGTATGCGAATGAGCTTCAAAGCGGTGGGAAGGGAGTCTTTGCTCTTGCTGAGTTCCGAAGCAAGCAGTGCTGCCTGGGCTCTTGAGCCGCCTATGATCTCATCGATAGCACTGCACAGTCGCTGCCACTCTCCAATGTGCGCTCGAATCTGGTCGAGGTCTTCAAGGGCACCGTCTGCTATAAGTGCCAACGCATTAATTTCTTCCGATGAGAGCGTGTCTTGTCTCGAAAGTATTTCTTTGATCTGTGCGACAGTGAGAACATCGAAAAACCAGATTTGGCATCGCGACAGTAGCGTCGGTGGTAGCCGTGAGGCATTGGACGCGACCAGAATAAAGTATGTATTAGCGGGAGGCTCTTCTAGGATTTTCAGCAGAGTATTGGCGACCGCAAGAGTTAAGCGTTCGGCCTGATCGAATACTACGACACGAACCTTCGCACTCAGTGGAGCGAGGTGAAGAGAAAAGAGTAGTTCGCGACAGGACTCAACGCTGGCGAGTTCCTTATCTGCTACAGAAACCCAATGCACGTCAGGATGATTGCTCGCATCAAATACGCGGCACCCATGACAAGTCGCACTAGTCGTGCATCCGCCGTATTCCGAACGAGAGCCAGATTGAGACTGAGAGCCGGAGTGTTCGCACACTAAACTTCTGGCGAGTTCTTTGGCGGCCAGGCTCTTCCCAATCCCCCCTGGACCGGCGAGCAGAATCGTCGATGGCAGCTTGCCTTGGTGAAAGAGGCGACTTAGTACGTCGCGTTGTGTGCGGTGTCCAACGATCTCTTCCGGCATGGGTGAACACTAGCGCGAGAGACCTGTAAATGTCGAAATGGAAATGGGGCGGTGAGAGTACTTTTTTGCGGTACTTTGCCCACGGAGTTAAGGTGATATCTGGGCTATTTTTGCGGCAATTTCGCCTGCAAAAGGCTGGTAAGGGCTTTTGCCGCAACGCGAAAAACCTCATCGGCTGAGAGCGAGGCATCAATCACAATAAACGGTTCGGGGCGTTCTTTCGCGATTTTTAAAAACCCATCACGCAGCCTGTGCTGAAAATCAGCGTGCTCGCGTTCAAAAGCGTCCTCGGTGGTCGGACCAGAGTTCTTAGTTCCCGCACTGGCGCGAGCCTTGGTGCGCGCCAGTCCTTCGAGAGGATCAAGGTCGAGTAGTAAGACCAGATCGGGCAAGGTCCCGCAGACCGCCAAGTCATTTAGCGTGTTGATTGCGGCGAGGTCTAGGCCGCGACCGTAGCCTTGAAACACGAGTGTCGAGTACAGGTAGCGGTCGCACAGCACAAACTCGCCACGCTTGATGGCGGGGTCGATAATCTGAGTGACGTGCTCATGTCGATCGGCAGCAAAGAGAAACAGTTCAGAAAGAGGGGCAAGCTTTCCGGCAGAGTGCGACAGAAGGGCCTTTCTTAGTTCTTTGCCCTGTGAAGTGGCGCCGGGTTCGAAGGTACAGACGACGCGCTGTACTTTCTCAACAAGAAAGGCCTGTAATCGGTCACGGAGAGTTGATTTTCCTGCACCGTTCACTCCTTCGAGCACCACGAATCCACGCGGATGTTCAAAGTGCAGTGAGTCAACGGTAGCAAACATGTGGTGACTGAGGTTGAGGTGGAAGAACTAGCTTAAAAAAATCTTCAAGCCATATTCGAGCTGCTTGGTAGTGAAGGGCTTGGTAATATAGTAGTCGGCTCCGAACTGGTACCCTTCTAGGATCTCGCTGTCCTGGTCTTTGGCGGTCACCATTATGATAGGTAAATCTTTGTACTGAGGAATTTTTTTAATCTCGCGCAGAAGCTCGTAGCCATTCATTTCTGGCATCATGATGTCGAGCAACGCCAAGTCAATTTGTAGTCCAGCAAGCGCCTCGAGCGCCTCACGCGCGGAACCAAAGCAGGCATGATTAAACCCGAGTGCTTCGAGCATGGTCGAAAGTGCCGCACGAATATCGCCATCATCTTCGACTACGAGAATGGTTTTTTTGGTAGGAGCTTGGTTCTGCATGTAGAGTATTTCCCGTGTACTATTTAACTATAATGGTGGTCGTTACTATTTGTCACCGCAATACGCCCGAGCAAGGGCGACCCAGACAGAGAATATAAATCTTTTCAATATGATAGAATCTGGTTTGTTTGACAGAATAGTAATTGAATGACACACTCAACAATAGCTGGAGTAGTGTGAGTGGAATTAGCTACACTAGGCTCCTTCTGGCGGGTTCTCGCTTGTGGCAGCTGTCTCATGGAGTGCGGCTGTTTTGAGTGAGAGATGCTTAGTTAGGATATGAGGGCTAGCGCCTTCAAGGTGGTTGCCGCGCATTTGTAGCGGCGACCCGGTATAGGGCAGTCAAATAAGGGCGATGTAGAGAATGGAAAGCCAAGGACGCGCAGAAATCGAAGCAGAGGCCATCCGCGAGATCGGTAAGGACTATAAGTACGGATTCAGCGACCCGTCGGCACCGATATTTAAAACTCGCAAAGGCCTCGATCACGCCGTTGTTGATCAGATTTCAGATCATAAGAACGAGCCAGACTGGATGCGTGCATTTAGGCATCAGAGCCTGGATATTTTTCTTTCAAAACCAATGCCGACTTGGGGTGGCCCCGCACTCAAAGATTTGGACTTCGAGCAAATTTACTACTACCTGAAGCCAGTGCAGGAGCAGGGTCGAACTTGGGAGGATGTTCCTGCCGATATCAAAAACACTTTTGATCGTCTTGGTATTCCCGAAGCCGAGAGAACCGTGTTGGCGGGTGTTGGCGCTCAGTATGAGAGTGAAGTGGTTTATCATTCCTTGAAGAAGGAATGGGAAGACAAAGGTGTCATCTTCATGGACACCGACATGGCGCTCAAGGAAGTCCCTGATCTTTTCAAGCAATATTGGGCTTCCGTTATTCCTCCGAGCGACAACAAGTTTGCGGCGTTGAATTCTGCGGTGTGGTCCGGCGGAAGCTTCATCTACATCCCCAAGGGAGTGAATGTCGATGTGCCGCTTCAGGCTTATTTCAGAATTAATGCCGAAAACATGGGCCAGTTCGAGCGTACCCTCATCATCGTTGATGAAGGCGCCTACGGTCACTACATCGAAGGCTGCACCGCTCCGACCTATAGCTCTAACTCGCTACACAGCGCGGTTGTTGAGATTGTAGTAAAACAAGGCGCGCGCTTTCGCTATTCTACGATTCAGAACTGGTCCACCAATGTATACAACTTGGTCACTAAGCGAGCAGTTGCTTATCAAGATGCGACCATGGAGTGGATTGATGGGAATCTTGGTTCCAAGCTCACCATGAAATACCCGGCAGTTTATTTGCTTGGCGACCGGGCGCATGGAGAGATATTGAGCGTGGCCTTTGCCAAAGACGGCCAGCACCAAGACGCTGGCGGTAAGGTCGTTCATGCCGCGCCGAACACAACCTCACGCATTATTTCAAAGTCCATCAGTAAGGGCAGCGGTCGTTCGAGCTATCGTGGTCTGTGTAAGGTGTATAGCGGCGCAGTGGGCGCGAAGTCGAACGTGGAGTGCGACGCTCTATTGTTGGATGAGAACAGCCGAACCGATACGTATCCCTACATCGAGATTCAAGAAAAACGCTCGAGCATTGGACACGAAGCGAGCGTTTCGAAAATCTCGGAGGAACAGCTCTTCTATTTGATGAGTCGTGGCATTCCTGAAGAGGAAGCAAGTGCGATGATTGTGCGCGGATTCATTGAACCAATCTCTAAAGAGTTGCCGCTTGAGTATGCGGTCGAATTAAACCGCCTCATTGAACTTGAGATGGAAGGCTCTGTGGGCTGAGGCTCTGTGGGCTGAGGCTGTGTTGGCTAAGTCCTAGAATTCTCCTCGAAGGGCTGCTGCATGAAATATCTAAGGCGTTCTGACGAAAGGGGCTCTGCTGACCACGGCTGGCTCCAGGCTAAGCACACATTTTCATTTGGAAGCTACCACGATCCTGATCACATGGGTTTTCGCGTTCTGCGCGTGATGAATGAGGATAGAGTAGCTCCTGGGAAGGGCTTCGATACCCATCCGCATCGCAACATGGAAATTATCACCTACGTGTTAGAGGGACGCCTGGCCCACAAAGATAGCATGGGTAATGGTTCAGAAATTAAAGCCGGAGAGTTTCAACGCATGTCTGCAGGTCGAGGGGTAACTCATAGTGAGTTCAACCCTTCAGAGACCGAGTCGCTACATCTCTATCAAATCTGGCTGCTTCCAGAGGCGCAGAATCTCCCGTCTAGTTATGATCAAAAAGCATTTCCCGATCAAACGGTGGGAGAGCCGCGCTTGGTGGTCAGTCGAACCGGGGAGCAAGGATCGCTGGTGGTTAATCAAGACGTTAGGCTTTATTCACTTTTGCTTTCTACGGACTCTTCGCTCGAGATGTCGATTGAGATCGAGCGCTCGCTGTGGGTTCAGTGCGTGCGTGGCACCAGTTCTGTGATGGGTGTCGCACTCTCCGCCGGAGATGGCTTAGCGGTGTCTGAAGAGCGCCTTTGTTCGATCCGGGGCAATGCTGAGGCAGAGCTGCTTGTGTTTGATTTGCCGTAGCCCGAATTCGCAGCAAGTAATTGACTACTTTCTTCCGCCCCAAAAGGCTTGTAATTCTTCTCATTAACGCGCTTCGCAGCGCATCGTCTTCGGAACACTTTCGTGAGGTATTCCTGTGAGCAATATGATGGGAAATGAAATTGGATCTTCGCAGTCCGGCCTGCAGCCAAGGGGTAATCAGCAAATTTTGGTTATCTCATTTGCAATGCTTGCCTCGACACTGCTGTTCGCGCTCGGACACACAGTCGGGATGTTTCCTCTTGTGGAACCTAAGGAGGGTGCTGCAGTGGCGACTACGGCGCTCAGTGTTGTGGCGATTGGCATGCTGTGCGTTGCGTTCTTCCTGCGGTCTGTACTTTTGAAGGTCCCTTCAAAGAATCCTCGTCAGCAGCGCTTCACCGCACATATTGTGTCACTGGCGCTCATGGAAACCTGCGCAATACTTGGGTTTGTACTAACCAATAGCACTGGGGACACTTCACATGCGCACGTGTTTGGAGGGCTCGCTGCTGGGGCGATGATATTGGTCTGGCCCAAAGGTACGGCCTAAAACGAATTGAGCGACAAGCTCGGGTTCTTCTAAGTTTAGTGAGGAAGCGCGAGTCGAGAAAAATGCTGGACTGAATACCGCCTACCTTTTGGATGGCTGCGGTGGTGGCGCGCCTCCAGTTGAGTGAAGTGCGAGCCTGGATCTGTGCAAGCGGTCCTCTTTAAGCGCATGCGTTGGTTGTGACCTCCTGGCTTCCACCAATACTCTTGCAGTCCCTGTGCGTTGCGGGCACTAATAGCTTGTATTTCTGTAGAGGGAGAGTCTTCATGAAACTTACCGATAAGGAACGCGTAGTGCTCGCTGCAGCTGAGTTGCAAGTCGAGGCTCCAATGCCTCTACTACGCAAGGAGACCGGCCTTCGAGAACATACGATTCGATATGCGTTGCGTCGTCTCATCCAACGGGAAGTCGCCACTCCAATTCCGCTGGTAAATCTCCAAATCCTTGGGCACACGATTTTTAATATCTTTTTTTCGGTAGGCGCCGAAAAGCGCAGCGCTCGGCAGGGCTTGCTGAAAGCGCTTATCGATGCACCTGAAGTCGTTTGGGTCGGAGAGTTCGGCGGCGAATATCAGTACGGTATTGCAGTGGTAGGGACGCACATCGGGACCGCCCTGGATCTGCTCGCGCAGCTTTCCAAGAAATATCAGAATGTGTTCTTCGAAAAGTCGGTCGCTATCCAGTCAAGTGTGACCGTTTACCACCGCAAATACCTTTCGTCTAAGCGCTTCTCCGTAAAACCACTGACCTGTCGTTACACCCGCGAGATAGTTGAGATAGACGATCTCGACCGAAAAATCCTCACTGGCCTGGCTTCGCACGGCCAGGACTCCCATCGGCAAATTGCACTCAAGCTCCACATTCCGCTTTCTACTTTCGAGCTGAGGGTGACTAAGTTGAAAGAGGCCGGAGTTATCGTTGGGCAGATTCTCGCAGTTAATTGTGCTGCTTTTGGCATGCAAGGTTACAAGCTGTTGGTCTACGCGAAGGGAATGAATTTAGAGCTTGCCCGTGGCTTGGGAAGATTCTGCGAACAACACCGCAATGTGGTCTATCTGATTGAATGTATAGGGTCATGGGATTTTGAAGTCGGCGTAGAAGTAACTCATCCACAAGAGGTCACCGAAATTGTTCAAGAGCTATACGAAGAGTTTGGATCTTTAGTACATACCATCCGGCTGTTGAATAAGTTTTCAGACGTTAAGTTTCGCTGGTTCTTTTAAGTAGTTCTACGTACAGCTGCCTGCCAAAAAATTCTTGGCTGAACCAATGGCTGCTGCGAAGCTCTACTGCTTTCTACAGAGCAATTCGTACAACTCCCGGCCCGCAGAACCGAAAGTTGTAGAATCCGTTTGGTTAGATCTCAGCAACGACATATTTTTGCTTCTATTCACGCATGGGCGCTTTAGGCGCTCAGAGGCGGCGTGCGCTTCTGTGCACAAATTTATAGGAGATATCAATGCCGGCTTCCGAACCAGGTTACCCGCTGCAGCCGAGCTCTGGGCCCCGTCCCGAAGGCTATGGAATCCCCGTAGCTTTAAGGGTAGATGCGGCGGGAGCGGAAGAGCAGTTCCAGCGCGCCGATGGCTCATCCAATCCAATGAACAAAGTAGTCTATATTCTCTATGGACTGAGCCTTGATTGCACTAGAGCGGATAAGGTGAGCGCCTTGCTGCAATCGGCGGTTCGTCTCACTTCGGAAGTGTTGGTTCAGGCGGTGGGTGCGGTGAAACGGCCACGAGGCATGGATCTTACTGCCGAGCCATTCATTCGAAGTCTGAGCGAAGCGCTCAAAAGGAAATGTGACGGAACCGTGCTATTGCAGGCTGCCGACGAGGCCCTAAAGCTGGAGCTCAAAGCGCCGGCAGCAGCGATCGCGTCGTCAGTTATTGAGCGTGTGACCTTGGATACCGCACAGCTTCGTAAGCAGAGCCCAGTCTTTATCAGAGCTATTCGAATTCTGATGTCGGCCGACGATTTCGATAGGGCTGGCAAGATTGTTCGAGACAACCTTAATCATTTCTCTGGTGCTAAAGACTTTGCTGAAATTTCAAAAATTGGAACTGAAATTGAGAGTAAGCTCTTCGAGCTTAAGGCCGTTTCCGCTCGCGAGGGCGGTGGCTTTAGGGAACTAGTGAGAGATTCAGCGGGTCAAAGAGCTGCGAGAGAGGCTGAGCAACGGGTTCTGTCGAGTGAATCGCTTGACGAGCAATTAAAGATCTCACGGGCTGAGTACCTTGAGAACCCCAAACATCTCCAAGCGGTAGAAAAATATGTTTCGCGGCTGCTTCAAGCGGGAAATGAGACCGAAGCATTAAGAGTACTTGAGAATGCCTACGAAGAGACGCGAGAGAAAAGAGTATTTCACCAGGCAAGTGATTTGCGAGTGAAAGTCGAGGAGGCGCGGCTACGGTCGAAGGAACCGGGTGGATTGAGTGATGAGGCTAGAGCGCGGCTGCTCGGGCTTAGAATTGCTGAGATGAAACGCAGAGTTGAGGTGGATCCGGATGCAGCTATGCTTTATCGAGATCTTGGAGCGCTCCATTTACGGGTACCAGACTCTGCGGAAGTTGCAGTGTCGAGTCTCCAGCGCTCACTCGCGCTTGATGGTTCTTCGCGTGAAACGTTGGTGCTGCTTGTGAGAGCTTTTGCGCAGATGGGTAGGGTGGAGGAGGTGCTCGCCGTTTGTGAACGGGTGCAGGCTACGATACCAGAAGAGGAACGGCAGCCTTGGAAAAGTAAAGTCATGTTGCAGCTTACTTTTGAAAAGGCCAAGGCGCTTGCTACCAGAGGGAGCATGAGAAGTGATGCTTCGCAAATGATGGAGGCAAGTCGTGAACTCGCCCGCGTTTCGGCAATAGACGCTCAGTTTCCTGAGCTCTCAGCGTTACGCGAGAAGATTGAATCCCACCCTCTACTTGCACATTGATGATTTGATGGCGATAAGAAGCAGGACCCATGCAGGCTTAGGAGTCTATGACATAGTCTTGTTTATGAGGGTCCGCCTTCGCTCGCACGTTCTAGTGCTGCCATTTAATTTCAAGAGGCTTCCGCGGGACGTCGTCTGTGCCTATGTCTCAGACTCCTAGAACTTTCGACTTGTTCGACCCAGCAGCACATGCCCAATCAGTATCAAAGGTAGCCCTAGACCAATCCAAAGGTGCACCGACACACTAATGGCGCGCAGCGACTCTGTGCCTGCGTAGTAGAGGCCGAGGCCAGTTGCAATCAGCACGAGATGAATGGTCACGATGAACACCCCTGAAGCCTGGTTTCGTCCTGCTGCCCAGCTACGCTTCATGTGCACTGGAATCAATGCGCCAAGTGCCACAAGGTATAGCGGAGAGAGGATGCCGTGTGCGGTGAGCCAGACTTGTTCTAGTTCGGAGTATCCAGGAGTGAAGGGGCCGTCCGGTTGCAGGATGTATTGATAGAGTGCTTTGGCTGCGCCGCTAATAAAGAGTGCAGAGCATAAAACGTAGAGAATGACTTTTTGAGACTTACTAAGTTTCATGGAGAGAGCTCGCCTCAACGGCATCGTTGTTTTGCGCAGAATCACTTTGCTGATAGCTGAGCATCTCGTGTTGCAGCCATAGCGCTTGGTACTTTGAAAGCAGCGGTAGGGCCTCCAAAGAGTCAACTATTACTACCTTGGTAAGCGCATCGGCAACTAGGGCGCTCGGGGCCAGGACTGACACGCTGTGGTCAAAGTGCAGCGCGATCTGCGTGCGAGGGTCCAGAATGGGGCTAAGCGGAGCGGTAAAGGTTAGGGCGGAAGTCGCGAGTGCTTGGTTCTTCAGGTTTATACGCCCATCGAACATGCCCTGTTCACGCGCAGCTCGAAAAACTACTGGGAAGGTGTGGTCTCCAAAACAGCGCAGGTCTCCGCCCGCATTAGCGAGCCCGAAGGGAATGCCCGCTTCCTGAAGTGCCGCTATCGCACAGTCTACGGCAAACCCCTTGGCGCAACCTCCGAGATCTAGAATGCAAGCAGCGCTCTTCTTTACAATTACGGATTCATTCACGCAGTGAGCCACGCGAGAAATGGAGAGGTTTCGAATAGAGCTCCCCTCTGAAATTGACCCGCACGCCATTTTAGGTTTCGCACCCAGACTATTAGGTAAAAGGCCGCTATTCATCAAGAGCGGCGCGATGCCAGGGTCGAAAGCGCCAAAAGAGGTGCGGTTGAGTTCAAGGCAGAATTGCAGAACCTGAGCAGTCCAAGCGTGCACTGCAACTTCTTCGCCAAGCTTGGCGGCATTTATCCGGGAAAGGTCACTTTGCGGCTGATGAAAACTCATGAGGTTATGCACAAGCTGAAATTGAGCAAAAGCTTTGTCGATCGCATCGTGAGCAGCGCGGGTGTGCACGCCACCCACTTGAATTTCAACAAGAGTGCCAAGCAAAGGGCGCGCGCGCGTTATGTTATTTGAAGAGTACTGCATAGGTTCTCAAAAGTCGGCGAACTCCTTCGGTGACATGGAGCGTGGAGTAGGTGGCACCTGAAATTCTAGGAATGTCCTCCCTAAGTTCTAGGCGTGAATCGACGGTCTTTCCTACGAATGCTTCGCGCCATGCGGCGTTACGAACTTCGTCACCATAGTTTTCTCGATACTCGAGTATTTCAATCTGTTTGACGGAGCCATCAGGATTAATCGCAAGCACGTAGTCGATGAGGAGATGCTTACCGATCACATGGTCGAGCAGGAGGGTTCCAATCAGTTCAGAATCGATGAAAGCGCGCCAGGTTCTTACTGTTGAGGAGGGCGGTCTTATGCCGCTCAATAATTCGATTTGGTCCTGCTGCTCATCAGAGAGCGTTAAAGTGGCGCCATCGAAGTGTGTCGCGGTGGGAAAACAAACCTGCTTAGCCTCCTCTATGCTGAGGTATTGAGTGGCGTAACTCGGGGCAATCAGCACCACTGGTGATAAAGCTGCACCGATAATACACCACAAAGATTGCTCAAACGATCGTGACATTTCAAAAGTTCCTTACCCAGGGGGCCTAAGCTATGGCAGGCATAGCGACATATTTCAAGCGGGTGCTTGACATACCGATAACAGTATCGCTATATCCACTGCGTCATCTCATAGTAGGTGAGATGGATGACCTAGCAACAATTTTTATTGAGTAAATATATATAGTTATATGCGATTAATTAGCGCGATGTTGGCTCTGGCCACTATTGTTCTTCTTCCTCTCTCGGCTTCAGCGGACGAGAGATTTTTTACCTATGTGTATGAAGCTGACCCAATGCCTGAGGGCGGATGGGAATTTGAGCAGTGGATCACTCAGCAAAATGGACGCAAGGACCAGGACTATTCAGCTTGGGATTTTCGTACAGAGATTGAGCATGGCATCACCTCTAACTTGACGGGTGCGGTGTACTTGAACTGGAACTCAACGCGGATTGATCGCAGTAATGGAGAGTCAGAGAACGACACGGATTTTAAGGGCGTATCCGGTGAGCTATTTTATTCTCTGCTTAGTCCGGTCATCGATCCAGTAGGCCTTGCGGTCTATGGAGAGGTAACGACCGACGGTACTGACTACGAGGCAGAGACCAAGATAATTCTTAGCAAGGACCTCGGCAGCTTCGTGCTTGCGGCGCACGCCGAGTATGAAATGGAGTGGGAACGAGAGAATCAGCGCACCGAAGAGGAAGCATATTTAGAATTCGCATTTGGCGCAGCTTACAAGCTTTCCCCACAATGGAGCATGGGAATAGAGGCGCGCAATAAGGCAGCTTACCCAGACGGACTAGATCTTAACGGTCAAGAGTACCAGACATGGTCTGTTGGTCCGAATGTGCACTATGCAACTCCGAAGTGGTGGACAACGCTCACTGTGCTGCCACAAGTGTGGGGTAATGGCGACGGTTCCCAAGGAGGACGTAACCTAGTGCATGAAGAGGAAGTAGAGATTCGCCTCATCGTAGGAATTCATCTCTAAGAATCCTGACGACTCTGAAACTCCCGGGAACCTTTCGTCTTTGATGGGAGGTTCTCGGGTTGCATTTCGGTTCCTCGCATACCGATTTACAGACAAGTGCTGAGGTTTCTCACTTACATCGATAGCACTAATTTCCTAATAGGCTCAGAATGTGGGCCGAGATCTCAAGCCTTGGGTCATGCACGAGGCCCATGTCGCTAAGTCGTAGAACGTCTTCGGCGTCAATCAAAGCAAGATCGACCACCTCATCAAGTTCTGGCGTTAGACCGCTCGGGGTGTAGGGATCGACTTCTGTAGCGAAGAGGTAAACCCTCTCAACTCCAAATTTCGGCGAAGGGTATGACATGCCGAGATAGTGTGGTTTTCCCTGGCACTCACAACCTGCTTCTTCTCTGACTCCCTGAACTGCTCGCTGCCCGACCGCTTCTAGAGTCGTTTCCCCCTCTAATGATTCAGCAACTCCGCCAATTGACGTTGCAGGAAGAATGCAGGACTCATCTCCTGCGGCAATGCGCGCAGCTGCCAGCGCAGGACGAATTTCTCGCTTTACGACTAGGTAGTGATGACCCTCGATAACACATGCCGCAACCACGTCTACTGCGTCGACCCCCCTTCTCACGGAAGCGATGTGCTGTTGTCCATTTTCTTCCAATGCGAATGCTCGAAGAAAAGGACTCTGACCGCTCTCCGATGCGCTGACCGCCACCTGCGCAACCCTGTCGGGTTCTGGAGTCGACACAATCCACTGAAGTGCTTGCTGAAGAGATAATCTAGGAATTAATCCCTGATAATCGGAATGATTGTTTTCAAAAGGAATTGCCTTTGGCCATTGAAGTGGAATTTGCGAAGCACGAGCAAGCCGAAAGGTTGCCAGAACTGCGCGCAGGTCTCTTACAGAGCCAGCAAAGAAACCATCTATGACCTCTTGGAATGAAAAAGCTGAGATTTTCGTAGTAGCGTCGTTCGGACACTTATGAAGAGTACAGTGTTTTAGGGAGCTAAACTCAGTCGACCCGCCGACCGATGGAAAGAACTCGTGTCCGATCGCAGCGCCTGGCTCGCCACATTTATCTAAATCTGGAAGAGCAAAAAACTTCCCGGATTCCGGAAGCGGATCGCTTTCCAGAACATGTGCCCGAATTTCCAGGATAGGGAATGTTTGAAGTTGTAGAAAAATTCCGTCTCTCTCAGGAGTAACCGCGACCGCTGAAACTGTAGGAGAAAGTGCACGGCAGTCCAGTGTATAGTTTCTAGGGGCGTCGAGCGCGGTTCCCGTGTGATTCAGAAGCGTCACGCGAAAGTGCTGTAGGGGCGAGTCTTTACCAACAAGCTCCATTACTTGGTCGAGTGGCTCGTGCTCAATGGGCCGCGGGGGACGCAGTTCCTTGTCGCTTCGAGGGTCAATGTTCGAGGAGGCACCACCTGGCATAACGCTGATCATCAGAGTGCCCCACTTTCTTGTTCCGTACTAGAGGGCGCACTAGACGAAGGTGTAAGCAGTCTCTCGATTTGTGTTAAATCCACCTCACGCAATCTTGGATTTAATCTCTCTTTTCTTCCTACCTTGGACACTTCGCGCCAATCCTCTGCAGAATTGCCCACTCGAACAATATCCATCTTGGCCGAGCGAGAGTCATACACTCCGCCGACGCCTAGAGAGTCAAATAGCTTAATTCCGAGGATCTTTTCAGCTCGAACAAAAGCAGCAACTTTATTGGCACTTCCAAAACCTGAGGAGAGCACGATCTGTACTTTCTCATATCCGGCGCAGTCGAGTGCTTGCCGAAGTGCGAATACTCCACTGATGGTGACGCCAGACCCGTACCAATATTTAGAATCGGCATCCTCGTCGCGAGGAAAATTCAATCCCTGGGCCCTCATTATGGCCGCCTCTGGACCGTTGCCCGAAGTGAGCGCGCCCTGCGCAATGTTCTCTCCGCAGGTATCGACTCGCACGCCGTGTAGACGACCACGGAGTGCGTTGGCGGTGGCAAGTGAATCACTAATCTCACGATTGGCATAGTCAATCAGCGCAATACGTGGCACTTCTCTATCGATCACACGATCAAAAGCCTTAGTGGCCTCTACCACCGCAGCCTCTCGCCCGACCTTCCACGCGTAAATGTTCTCAAGCACATGAGGAATGGTTCCAATGCCAACTTTACCAACACTGCTCGCGCCGGCGTCAGTGGAAGCGGCACTCGCACCACCCTCAAACGCAGCAGACGAAATTGCGCGGTCCTCATCATATCGCCAGTGACGAGCACCAAAATATATCACCGGTCGACCTTCGGCAGTATCGCAGACTTTGGTCATGCGCGTCTTCACTTCTTCAAGATCTATCGAGTTCTTACCCTCTGTAAGTAGCGTGCTTTCGGCGCTAATGACGCCAAGATACATGGTTTCGAGTGCCACTATGTCTTGAATACGTCCTTCAAGCACAAGCAGTGTTTCCGATGAGTTGTAGGAGTCACCATCAGAGAGTGCAAAAGCTCGTCCACCGTTGCGAGCAAAATCAGAGTATTTTACCACCTGAGCTAGTGCCTCAGTAATTCCTCCGACTTCCCCTGGACCCTTGCGAATCATGACCTGAGCTCTTACCCAGGGATTTAACCCTTCAGACTTTAAAATCTCTTCGGTATTGAGGAAGTATTTGTCGGCATACGGCCGAGCGCTCTCTGGCAGTGCGGCAATGCGTGCTTCAAGCCTATGTTGCGCACGAGTCTCATTACTCCCAAGCACCTGAAGGGAATCCGGGGCAACATTTATTTCCTGTCGCGGGCGAGCTTCTCTCGAAGACGGAGAAGCGGGGTTACTCATCGTAGGTTCAACTCTCTCAGTACCAGGGAACATAGACATACCTCCGTTAAGTGCCTTTCACCCCGGAGTGTGAGAGCAGAACCTCGAACTTCAAAAAGACCGCATATATGAGCAGAAATTGCTTAATAAGCTGCTAATACAGTCATCAAATCGCAAATATCTACTAAATTTGCCAACTTCCTGGTGTGGCGAGAATTTAAGGAGACACCAAGTGAACACGCGGGCGAGTTTTGCTGAAACAGTGAAAGGGCAATCAGAGAACACAGCGAAGGAGAGAGAGGGTTTGTTCGACGCGTCAGGAGCGCCGAACACTCAGATTGAGGTCTCTTTGCCACAGAGCGCAATGGAGGTCAGCAGAGTCCTCAAAGGATCAAAGCAGCAATATCGAGTCGCAGTAGCGCAGATTGCCACTTACCCCGGTCAGATAACGGCAAATGCAAACAAGATAATCGACGCAATTCGTGAGGCAAAACGCCACGGTGCTCAACTTGTGGTATTTCCGGAACTCGCCATCCCCGGCTACTGCTCAATGGACCTGCTTTTGAGTCGCGAATACATCGCTGAAAACATACGCGCGTTGCAGAAGGTGAGGGAGGCGACTGAGGGAATTACCGCAATCGTTGGTTTCGTCGATACCGATCTAAGCAAAAGCGGACCGAACGGTCGACCGATACTCTTTAACTCTGCGGCCATTATCCATGACGGAAAGATTGTTTCAGTCCAGGATAAGTCGCTACTTCCCGATTACGATATTTTCTTTGAGAACCGATATTTTCAGCCAGCGCGTGAGCGACGCGTGGTTGATGTGGGAGGTGTCCGACTTGGTACGCAAATCTGTGAGGACTTGTGGTCGAATGGCTATGAGATCGATCCGAGTAGAGAGCTGAAGTCTCAGAATCCAGACCTGATTGTAAATCTGTCAGCCTCTCCATTTCACATCGGAAAGCTCCCGGTTCGGACTGACCTGCTGAAGAAGGTGGTCGAACAGACCGGTGTTCCGTTCGTGTACGCGAATCTGGTGGGAAGTTATGACGGATTTGAAGGACAGATCGTCTTTGACGGCAGAAGCATAATCTTAGGTGCAGATGCGATTCCGAAAGCAATGGGAAAAGGATTCGCAGAGGATCTGCTCATAGTTGATGTCTTTGGGCCTCAAGCCGTGGCATTGCCGGTAGTTCCAGAAGTTGAGGAACTTTTTGATGCCCTAGTTCTGGGAATCAAGGACTACTTCCTCGACGGTGGAAATCCAAGGAAAGGACGCTTTGCACAAGCAATCATTGGATTAAGTGGTGGGATCGATTCAGCGGTGGTGGCCGCGCTTGCAGTTGAGGCACTTGGCCAAGAGAAGGTGCTGGGCATCACTATGCCGTCAAAGTTCAACTCTACTGAGACAAAGTCGGATGCTGAGATTCTGGCACGAAACCTTGGTATTCGATTCAAAACAAGTCCTATCCAAGAGCAAACCGAAGCGTGTTTGAGTGTCTTTCGAGAAGACCCAGACGTCAGCGCACTTCCCGAGGACGTGTCTGAAGAGAACGTGCAAGCAAGGCTTCGCATGCTTGGCCTCATGTTCTACGGAAACAAGATGCATGGGCTGGTGCTTAATACCGGGAACAAAACTGAACTTGCATTGGACAACTGCACGATTTATGGCGACATGGTCGGAGGCTTTAGTGTTCTCGGAGATGTCGACAAAGATCGAGTATTTGATCTAGCTCGCTTTATTAACCAGCGCGCAGGCCGCGAAATCATTCCGCAAACGACGATTGACCGAGTGCCTTCGGCTGAACTCAAGAACGGTCAAGTTGACGCGCACGTCATGGGAGCACCTCCTCAAGAGATAGCCCCCATGGTGAGAGACATGGTTGAGACCGGACTCTCGTTCTCTGAAACCCTTGAAAAATACGGCACTCAATTCACTCGCCAGGTTATCGAGGGCGCCTTTCGAAAGCTTGATCGTTCTGAGTGGAAACGAAGGCAGGCCGCTCCAGCGATTCGCGTTACCCCGCATTCTTTTGGCAACGGACGTCGCGTTCCCATGAACCATGGCTTTCTCTCCTAGTTTTTGAACGTTTACCAACATTCTTTTGGAGGACTATATGAGAGTGTTACTCGTCGTTGATGTGCAAAATGATTTTTGTCCAGGAGGAGGCCTTGCAGTGCCCGAAGGAGACCAAGTCGTTGCCGTGGCAAATCGCTTGATGAGGTCGGGGAACTATGACCTGATAGTGGCAACCAAGGACTGGCATCCTGAGGATCATTCCAGCTTTGCGGATAGATATCCCGGTGCGAAGCCATTCGAAAAAAAGGACCTTGGCGGACGCTCACAGACCCTGTGGCCCAGACACTGTGTGCAGGGCTCCAGAGGTGCCGAGATTCACGGCGACCTTGAAGTGCATCGAATAAATTTTACTGTACCGAAGGGAGAGCAGGCAGCGATCGATAGCTACAGCGGATTCTTTGATAATGCACGAGAGGCGGAGACGGGACTTGCGTCATGGCTGAGAGAACAAGCGGCGGCTCGTGGAGAACGATTCGAGGACATTGAATTAGATGTAGTTGGTCTCGCGCTGGACTACTGCGTTGGGTTTACTGCACTAGATGCGTGTTCACTTGGTCTAAAAACGCGAGTGGTACTTGATGCATGCCGAGCGGTTAATATTTTTCCTGACGATGGTCTACAGATGTTACGTAAACTCACGGCGGCGGGATGTGAGGTAGTAGAGTCGCGGGAGGTGCTGGAGCCCTCGAGGTGCGCGGACTTTCCGCGTCCAGAGCATGGCACGCAGCGAAATCAGACGCTCAACCCTTAGTTGGGTGATTCGGGACTTTAACGGGCGTTTCTGATGATTGCTCGGTCAGAACATTCGACAGTCCTTGCAGAAGTGAGCCCGAGCAGTTTCTATTGTCCCTTGAGCGTTCCTTTTTCGAAGGAGTCACTACCGCTACGGGCTAACTCTCTTATTCACCATCTACTCCAGCCAGCTTAAACTTCAGAGGCTCAAGGTCAGTCTCAACTTACAGATCTCTCAACAGAAGTTATCGGTCTCCCTATCCGTCAGGAAAATACCTAACGTCACGATGGTCAACATTCGCAAGCTTGATAGGTCTCAGGAATGTGGGATGAACTAACGTCCCAAACGCCCGCGCTCGTAGTAGTAGGAACTATGCCTGACCTTACCCAACTCCCGCGATTTTAAGATGATCCTGATGGCGACGTTACAAACTCGAGAGTCGATGCTTCCAACGACGTCATTAGAGGTGAGGCGGCGCGATTTGGAGCCAACCGCGATTTGGAGCCAACATTGTCGAGCTAGCAAATCAGCCGGTCTCAGATGTAGAAGTTACAGGCGACGGCTTTCATCCAAACGAACATGGGTATGAACGAATCGCAAATGCCTTTTTAAGCGTCATTCGTGCCAACTTACCGCCGATAGCGTCGGAGTAATAAATTGATAAGATTTGTAGAGTCCCCGATCCTGGTTACTTGCCCGTAGCGCCGCACGTAAATAATTGCAGCGGTGGAATGTTACGCAGAACCTTCGTGACAGACAAAATCTCGAAATGTTTAGCTAACAATCTCTGCAAGCGATCGGTCGTGAAAAATGGTGGCAGCCAAGCCTGATAGACAATAAACCTACCACCCGGTTTTAAAATCATACGGGTTTTATGAAGAATATTCTCTACCGCTTGGTCACTCATCATGCTGAATGGAATGCCTGAGATCACCACGTCTGCTGTCATTCTTGGCACGAACTTATCGACAAGTTCAGCGGTGCCATGAATCACACGCAAACGACGGTCATTTATATCGTATGAAAGTCCTTCCGCAAGATTGAGATTGGTTTCTAAGGCGATGATCTGCCCATCTGCTGGTAGGTGCTTAAGGACTGGAACGGTGATAGCCCCGCTCCCCGGTCCATACTCGACTACGACAAGTGCGCTTGAGAAATTGATAAGGTTACAGATCGCATTCGTCGCATGGGAGGAGGAGTTGCATACCGATGCGACATTACCATCGGTCAGAAGATTGCGAATTAATGAATGTGACCGATGAAGCGGCGTATCGAGCAGCTTGAGGTCGGCCGAGCTTGAAACTTGCCTTGGCAGTGCCATCTAATAGTCCGTAATTAATTCTCTAGTAGTTTTCAGCCTTTATATTCAAATAAGCATTCCGTTCGACATGACTCCGCTCATGCCATGCGCAGCATTTATCACGTAATATTTACAGATTCAACGGAGGCGTTATGGGAATGATAGGGCATATATACAGTCGGCGTAAGCGAAGGTTCGGGATCGACTATCCGAATGAGCCTGGATGGAACGGAGCGTTAATCTCGTTCGGAAGTGGAATTTTCATAGTGATTGCTTCGATCGCCGCGATTCTGCTGATGATGGGAAGGATTTGAACGCCAGGCGCCTCGTGCCATTCGTAGATGCGTTGAGTCATCTCGCTGATTGAAATTCGAGCATGGGGGTCAGCCCAGAGTGGTGAGTTGCCAGAGTGGTGAGTTGACGGCGCAGCAGGGGTCAAAGTGGGAGCTCTTGATATGATGGAGGAAGCGGATACAGTCGTGCATGGTCGCCGACGTACCTCGCCGCGCAATATTTCTTCTGTTTATAGTGACACTTGGCTATGCCTGTTTTGGGGTCATTGCACGAGAACTTGCGCGCGAACTCGCTGTGTTTCAACAGACATATCTGAGAACGATTATTGCCTTTGGGCTTGCTACTATATTTTTTAGATCCTGGGTTTCGATCCTGGAGCTAAAAAAGATTAGCCCCAGAGATTATGCGATTTTGTTACTTCGAACTTTCATGGGCTATCTGTTCGGCGTCGGCTTTTTCGTTCTAGCGGCGACGACAACACATTTAGCAAATGTTTCGTTTATATGTGCCCTCCCGCTTACCGCGGCATGGTCGATCCTTCTGTTTGGCGAGCGCCCGAGTGCCGTCAGCGTGGTGGGGTTGTTGACCTCGACGGTCGGTTTAGCACTGGTCACCCTTCAAGACTTCACCAACATTCTTTCCGTTGGTCGAGGAGAAGTCTATGCTTTTCTTTCTGCCCTTGGCTTCTCATTCGCACTCGTTTCACGGCGATATCATAGGACTGAGATTGATGACCGTACCCTTTCGGCGGCGTTTGTCTTGGTGGGTACGGGGTGGCTGTTGCTGGCTTCGTTTGTGGCTGGAGAGCCTCTGACCTTTCACGCCGACGCACGACTATTGGGGGTGCTGCTTTTTGGAGGCGCTCTGGTAGCGCTGATTAGTTGGATACAAAGTATCGCTTTTCGAAATGTGTCGGGCGCGATCTCGGGGAGTGTACTTACTACCGAAGCGATTTTTGCGCTTGGAATCGCATGGGCGTTGTATGGTGAGCTTCCTTCAGCTCAGCATGTGATCGGTGGTCTGGTTATCGTCGTCGGGGCGGTGCTTGCCGCTCTGGGTCAGCGTCGGGCGGGACCCCGTATACCGACGCTGAGTCTTGAGACGGAATGTTCTTAAGCAGAAACATCGCGGCGCCCTGAGAAGGCGAGACCCCTTACCAATTCAAGCACTTACGCTCAAATATGGAGCAATTCGCCGCATAGTCGCGACTAGTGTTCAGTTAATCAGGACTGGAGCATATGTCGCACAACTCAGCAGAGAAAATTGTTAATACCGAAATCCAGAGTGATTTGGGCCACTGGACGAAACTAGAGCGATCCTTCTTGTCCGAGCGCGTACGAACGCTTTTGCAGTTACCTCCAGCGCTAATTCGAGCACAAGTGCGAGACCTTGCTGAGCATGCGCCACGCCATCTTCTATCTGAAGAAGTTGCGACGACCATCTACCTCGCAGTTGTTACCCCAGAAAGTAATAGCCTAGAGTCAGTGGTGCAAATATGGGAGGCGCTAGAGCTTCCGCTACGACGCGCGGTGCGCGTGGCCTTTCATGTTCGCTTTGGTGGATCGATCCGAGAGATTATCGGACACAGATTGCCGCCCCATCTACGAGCAGTACTCTCCTGGTAGATCTAGCTCACAAAAGTAGTGGCCAAACCAGTCAATAACTGATTCGAACACCTAAGGTCCTTGTCCGTATCGTCTTCTAGGCCGCAGGCTCACCTTTACGAAATTGTCTTAATCAAACGAGTGGTTCAGTAACCTGCAGTCTTAGTCAAGCAGGATTGAAGCGGCATATTATTTGCAGTGCTTCCTCCCAAGTACATCTCTCCCTGGGGGCAGGGAGACCATTATTATTGGGTAGGCTGCGCGTGGTGCCGTGGGTCTCTAATGGGTTGTGATCTTCTATATGAACTCCATTTCACGCACAGCACTACTGAGTGTGCTGCTTGTTGTCCATTCTTCGTCAGCATTTGCGCAATCAATCGATGATAAGTGCTCACATCTACAGAGTACGCAAAAAGCCTTGAGCAGGGCGGACGAGGCAGTGAGCCACCAGGCATACTCAAGCGCATATTCCTCTAATGCCTTACTCACAGACGTAGAGCACTACGATGCCGACTTAAACATTACGGTGTCTCCGCCCACCATTGGTGGAAGTGTAGTTATGCACTTTAAGAGCCTAGCTGAGGGTCTAAGTGAATTTCTATTTCGATTGCATAGTTCGTACGTAATCTCGAAAGTGGAATTAAATGGCAGCCCAGTTTCGTTTGAGCGCCTAAGTAATCCGGAAGTGCGAGCCTTCTGGCCCGGATCGCTGAACATTGGTGATTCGGCGACCCTCTCGGTTTTCTACCAAGGAAGCATTCCTGCATCGGACCCCACATGGTTTGGCGGAGTGAATGTGGTGAATGGCATGGTTTATTCCTATGCCCAACCTTGGAACACTCATCACTGGTTAGCTGTCAAAGAACCCCCTGGTGTCTATGAGGATAAGTCTACTGCCGATCTGAGATACACGGTTCCTTCCACTTTAAAAGTTGCGTCGAATGGGTCCCTGATAAGCGAGACAACAAACGCTGGTGGAACGAAGGCATTTCATTGGAAAACGAGCTATCCAACTGCCCCGTATCTGCTGGCCTTTAGTGCTGCCGCCTACAGCAAAGTGACCAGGACCTTTACCTACGAAAATACTACGATGCCGGTTGAGTTCTATCTTCTTCCCGGCATGAGTAGTGCCCTGCCCGAGACCCTGCAGGTGAATTCGATGCTTACCACGCTCTCTAGCCTTCTAGGTCCATACCCCTTTCTTTTGGAGAAGTATGGTATCGCTGCTTGGGATACTTCTGTTGGGGGAATGGAGCATCAGACGATCTCTGGGCAAAGACGAAGGAACAGTGGCGGCCCAGATGATTTGGGCGGAGAGAAGTTAACCGTACACGAGTTAGCGCATCAGTGGTTTGGAAACAGCGTCACCTGTCAGTCGCTCAATCACATTTGGTTGAATGAGAGCTTCGCCACCTACATGGAAGCTATCTGGGAAGAATTTAAGCCTGGGTCGAGCGGTAGAGGGGCGTATTTGAGCGCTATGGTCAGCAAACACCCAGGATCAGCGAGTTCGGGTGTTGTGTACGTGGCAAATCCGACGAGTACCGCAAACACATTTAGTAGCGCTCAGTACAAGAAGGGCGCATGGATTTTGCACATGCTTCGGCAGATGTTGGGCGATGAGACCTTCTTTCAGGGGCTGCGGACATATCTTGAGCGGCATGCCTATCAGTCAGCGATCACGGAAGACTTTCAAGCTGTATTTGAAGAGGTCAGCGGACGTGATCTGGGCTACTTCTTCGATCAATGGGTATACAGCTATGGCGCGCCCAAGATCGAATATGGCCTGTTTCAGACAACAGTCAATGGCAATAAGTATATCAATGTGATGATCAAACAGAGTCAGACCACACGACTTTTTGACCTAGAAATTCCGGTAAGAATCAACACTACGGCGGGCACTTTTACGTATCTTGTTCATAGTACGGCGGCACGGCAGAATTTTCTCATTCCTATCCAGGGTTCGTACCAATCGATACAGGTTGATCCGGAGAATCATGTACTGAAAAATCCGATGTTCCCCCAATCCGCCTCTTTTGTGTGGGGATCTCCAAAGATTATTGCGGTTTCTGAGCAGCCACATTTGGTATCAGAGACGGCACCTCAGTCGATCACCTTTGATTTTAGCGCTGCGGTGACAATTCCAGCAGATGCGGTGCGCCTCGTGGGTGACATAGTAGGGGAGAAGCAAGTCTCGACTGTCTATAATGCGAGCACTTTTCGTTTGACGGTAAACCTTCCGAGCGACCTCGAACCTGATTCATATCAGCTTATCGTTTTAGATTCGATCAGTGAAGCAACAGGTTTAAAGCTCGATGGCGAAATGCCCGGAGGAATTGTCGGTATGGCGATCCCTTCCGGCGATGGAATCGAAGGCGGAAGCTTTAACTTTCCATTCGTCATTGAGGGCGATGATCCTTGCCTGGGTTCTGACTTGAGTGGCAACGGAGTCATTGAATTCGATGATCTTACCCAAGTACTAGCCCTTTGGGGGCAAGCGGTGAGTTTAGATCCTACAGGTGACGGAACTATTAACTTTGATGATCTAACTCGTGTTTTGGCATGCTGGGGAAGTGACATCTAAGTAATGCCGGAAACATATATCACTGGTACCAAGAGCTCCTTTCGGAGTCTTGCTCCTCGCCTGCTTCAATAGCTTTCTATGGCTGTCTCTTTTTGTCAGTCAATGTACCATCATGAATGTCTAACCCACTCACTTCATGAATTGTATGCATGACGATAAACGGGCTCGAAAGTTCACGGCCGACGAGATCGTGGGAATGATCGAGCTTGAGCTGCAGAAGCACCAGAAATCGGGGCAAAGCGAAGTCGGTATTTCGGCTGCGCGTTGCGGACAACTCGAGCGCGTGAAGAGATTTTTACAAGCGCAGGGCTTTCCGCGAGGGACCAAAGAGTTTTTCGAATTGTCGCTGCACCCCTTCTATTTTCAGGAAGTGAACTACGACGACCTAGATCCATTCTCAAAAAATGGACAGCTTGGACACTTGGTGCAGGTCTATCAGATTGACTTAGCAGTGCAGACAGGGGGACAGTCGAGAGATACGGTTTCTGTAGAGGAGTATAGTCGATATTCTCGCAATCTTTCTGGTGTCGTTGCATGGCGATTAGGACGGACCAAGTTCCTCGACCGGTTGCGGCTGCTTGTCTCGCGAACACGGAAGAGTCAGTGAATTGAACAGAGCAAGAGGTTTGAGCGGCTGATTCTTCCTGTCTACTGCACTATCCCGCTCTTTGTTGCCCGAGTTTGAGAATTGAGATCTCCCGTCCGCTCAACAAAGTAGAGTCGAATAGAGCCATTTTGCAGTTGAATCGCATTCGGGTCTCGATAAGAAGATCCCTCGGGTGGGATAAGCAGAGCTTCATCAAAGACATGAAAGTTAGTTCCGTCATCGGACTTTGCTAAAAAGATACTATAGCTTGATGTCTCGCTGTCCAAAGGCGAAGCGAAGAACATAAGGAAGTTGCCGCTTGGGTCTTTGACAACGGAGGCTTCGATAGGAAATGGAGCGAAGCTGGTGCTTCTTCCAAGAATCGGAACTCTGCCCTCTTCTGTCCAGGACTCTCCATCATCGGTGGATAGGGCCGAATACACCTTAGCGCTAGCTGAATAATAGAGACGAACCGTCGCGTCTTGTACTCGCACTAACGAAGGGTCAAAGTTCGAAGCAATCGTACTACCTCCTGGAATGGGGGAGGTTTCCGGGCTGTTTGCGAACGATACGCCATCAGCCGAAACTGCGCGCATCAGATTGTTTATCTCTGTTGCGGCGGAGGAGATGTGTCGAATCTTCTCATAGAGCATCATGTATGTGCCGTTTTGGCGTAACAGCACACTTGGATTGGCAAAGGTTTCTAGTGACTCAGGAGAGATTCCTGTGATCGGAGCGAGAGTGACCTCCCCCCGAATTATGTACCAGTCCTGAGTAAGTTTTCCTTGTTATTTTTATAGAACTCATTCTCGACTTCCAGTGGGGTCATGTCTCTGAGGCTACCGTGTGGGCGCTCCTCGAAGTAGTCCTTCCTGAATAGCTC
>JBGSMV010000079.1:0-4061 GCA_041739995.1 Bdellovibrionota bacterium | reverse complement strand
GTAGCGGTGCTTTAACTCGTCAAAACCTACTATTTCTCTCATATTTCCAGAACCTTATAAAAGTTCGGTAACTGGAATTATGAGGCTTCAACCACTCAAACAGCTTCTCTTTGGTAACCTTTTTTATGAGGCTTATCGCCTGACGGCTCGTAATATGTCGGTTCACCCACGGATTAGCGTATCGGACGGCACCAGGCGTTCTCGGGGTCTGGCTTCGGGAATTGAAATTCGAACATGAGTTCCTCTCAAAGCCGATTTACTGTAGCGTGCAGGCGTTGTCAGATTCGGGAATACCGATTGTTTTTATTGTGTAAACCAAATTCGAATGACCGACAGCTGAGCCACCATCTAACTGAAAGGGTAGAGTTAATGACCTTCAATCGAACTCTAAATATCTTCTTGATTTTGATTTTATCTGCAATGGCAATTCCCGTTAGCTCTTATGCTGCTGACGTGACCCCAGCCGAGGCTCGCGCTATCGCGAAGGAAGCGTACGTCTACGGCTATCCAATGGTGGATAGTTACCGCATTGAATATGGATACTTCGTCGATTCTAAGGATCCTGAGTATAAGGGGCCTTGGAATCAAATACACAACACCCCTCGAGTGTACACTCCGGCTGATAAGGCGATTCAAACGCCAAACTCGGATACGCCCTACTCTTGGCTAGGGATGGATCTTAGGGCTGAGCCGCTGGTGCTCACGATGCCGAAGATTGAGAAGAACCGCTACTACAGCATCCAGCTTACGGATCTCTATACGTTCAATTTTAATTATCTAGGCAGTCGCGCCACGGGAAATGATGGAGGCAATTTTCTTATTGCTGGCCCTAGCTGGAAAGGCGAAGCACCTAAAGGCGTGACGAAAGTAATTCGTTCAGAGACGGAATTAGGCCTCGCTGTCTATAGAACTCAGTTGTTCAACCCAGGCGACATAGACAATGTGAAAAAAGTCCAGGCTGGCTATAAGGTGCAAACGCTTTCTGCCTTTCTCGGCACCGCTGCACCTAAAGCGGCCCCGGCCATTGACTTCATTACGCCTCTCACGCACGAAGAAGAAAAGACCTCGCTAGAGCTGTTCAAGATACTAAACTTCGTGCTGCAATTTTGCCCGACCGATCCCTCCGAGAAAGAACTCATGGAGCGTTTCGCTAAGATTGGCGTGGGTGCAGGAAAGAGTTTTGATCCCAGCACGCTTTCGCCTGAGATGAAGCAAGCCATGGAGCAAGGCATCGCCGATGCATGGGCAGAATTTGCTGGCGGGGTGAAGCAGCTTGATGAGGGCAAGGTGACTTCGGGTGACCTCTTTGGCACGCGCGCCTTCATGAAAAATAATTATCTGTACCGCATGCTCGCGACTATCGGCATCTGGGGGAACTCCAAACAGGAGGCGATGTATCCGATCTATCGCGTAGATGCTGACGGGAAAAAACTGGATGGCGCAAATCGCTATAGCTTGCGCTTTGCACCAGGGCAGCTTCCACCAGTGCACGCTTTCTGGTCACTGACTATGTACGAACTCCCGGCGAGCTTGCTTGTGGCCAATCCGATTAGTCGCTATCTCATTAACTCCCCCATGTTGCCGCAACTTAAACGAGACGCTGATGGTGGAATCACTTTGAGTATTCAGAATGAGACTCCGGGTAAGGAGATGGAAGCTAATTGGCTTCCTGCCCCGAAGGGTCCCTTTGCGATGTATATGCGCCTCTACTGGCCCAAAGAGGAAGCCATAGACGGCAAGTGGGTAGCGCCGTTGTTGCAACAGGTAAAGTAGACGCAGTTGAGTGAATGTCGTTAGGATAATCAAAATCCTCAGTTTAGAAATAAGGAGAAAAACCATGAAGATAAGATACACGCTCGTTGCCATGCTTTGTAGCATGCTGACGTTCACGTCTGTGCAGGCCGCCGAGCTTACGCCAGCGGAGACCAAAGCCATCGCAGAGGAAGGTTTCATCTACGGTCTGCCGATCGTGATGAACTATGCGGTGATGTACGAGTACGCCGTCGACAAAAACTCTGGTCAGTTCAAAGCGCCGTTCAACCAAATTCTTAATGAAGCGCGAGTTTTTACCTATAAAGACACCGCCGTGGTCACTCCCAACAGTGACACGCCTTATTCTTTCCTTTGGATGGACTTACGCGCTGAGCCAATGGTGATTTCAGTGCCTGCGGTCGAAAAATCCCGTTACTACGCGGTGCAGCTTGAAGATGGGAATACGTTTAACTACGGCTACATTGGCACTCGTTCTACTGGCACTGAGGCTGGCGACTATATGGTTGCTGGGCCCAACTGGAAGGGCGAGAAGCCTGCGGGCATTAAGAAGGTCTTTCACTCTACGACTCAGTTTTCACTAGCGGGCTTTCGAACGCAGCTATTTGGTCCTGAGGACATGCCCAATGTGGTCAAGGTTCAATCCGGCTACAAGGCACAGCCCTTGTCTGCCTTTCTTAAGCAACCAGCGCCAGCAGCGGCTCCCGCCATTAATTTTCCAAAAATTAATAAGGAAATGGTTAAGGCCGGTTTCTTTGAGTATCTAGATTTTGCGTTGCAATTCGCTCCCGCGGGGAAGGAAGAAATCGAAACCCGAGCGAAGTTGGCTAAACTGGGCATCGGAGCTGGAAAGAACTTTTCGCTGAAGAACCTTTCGCCAGAGAACAGAATGGCAGTAGTGGAAGGCATGAAAGCTGGTGAGGCAAAGATCGATCAGTATCTCAATGCTGGCCAGAAAACTGTCAATGGCTGGAAGATTGGATCATTCTTTGGTGATCGTGAGTTCTTTAATGGGAACTGGGTGCTGCGTGCCGCCGGGGCTAAGGCTGGAATTTACGGAAACGACGCGGTGGAAGCGACTTATCCGATGGCAAGGACACTTGCTAACGGCGAAGTGCTCGATGCAAGCAAAAACAACTACGCGCTCACTTTTGCAGAGGGGCAATTCCCGCCAGTAAACGCTTTTTGGTCGGTGACGATGTATGATGGAGTGACGCAGTTGCTGATCGAAAACCCGATTGATCGCTACCTTATTAACTCACCGATGTTGCCGAATATGAAGAAGAATGCGGATGGTTCGCTTACGGTTTATATCCAAAAGGATTCGCCGGGTGCAGATAAGGAGTCCAATTGGCTCCCTGCGCCGAATGGACCAGTCTATCTCGCCATGCGCCTTTACTCGCCTAAGGAAACTCCCCCATCTGTCTTACCTCCAGGTGAAGGAACGTGGTCTCCTCCGGCGATTGTTCGCCGATAGTAGTGAATCCAAAATGCACCTCAGTTAGCCGCGTGGCCCGCTAATTTGGGGTGCATTTCTACAGCGCACAAGACCCACCTTCAGTACGCATAGAGCCCCAGCAAGAATCGCCGCGCCGGCGTCTTTCGCATCCTCACGGAAGAAAGTCGTCACCGAAGAAATGAGTTTTGATTCGCTCAACATTTCCTCTTGTTCTCTACAGCTTCCTCTCCAGCGCTTGCTGACGTATTTGGGCAGATAGCAATTCCTGCGTTGTTTCACTGGGTCTTTTTGGAAGTCGCGCTCTGCTCGCACCAGTGCCTTCTGGCCCTGAGAATAGGCAAATCAATCATATCGAATGACATCAGCGATGTTAGTCCGACTTGGGGAGGATCTGGTTTATTGAGCTTGAAGTATGGGTAGTTTTTCTGCCTGGATTTTTTTCGTGATTGTGTAAGGAAGTTTGAGCTAAGCAGTATTTTCAGCTGAAGGGGTTGGCAAGAGGCGAGTGAGAGCTGGGTAGGTGGCTTTTTTGGCATCTACGGCTAGCCGCGGATGTAAGACACCCACCGACACCGTTTAGATGAAGTCATCACGGGGAATTTCATCGAATAGCTCCTGTTGTGGAGCTCTTGGAATCGGCGGTGGAGCTGTTGAGTGGGGAATGCCAAATGAGTCAGCTATTTTCGAGACCTCTCGCTCATTGGTAACGAATGCGATGATTCGCATCTCATTTTTGCAGCGTGGGCACTCGAGCGGATTAATTTCATAGATGCGCTTGAAGCATTGCGCCCAGGTGAGCGATGGTCGCCCTCCGACCTCTAGGGGAGGGGAG
>JBGSMV010000076.1:0-36486 GCA_041739995.1 Bdellovibrionota bacterium | reverse complement strand
CCGTATGGAGTAGTAAGGCTATCGTTGCGGCGGCGACCGTGCCGTGCGCATGAAAAACGAAGCCTTCCTGAAAAGAGAAGTTTCTCAATTCAAGAAGGCTTCGTTTTTAAGCCAGTACTACCCACTGAATAGAGCAGGTGCGTGTTATGCTCCCAATTTATGAAAAACCTAAAATTCTCGAGGAGCCTCAGCCAGGTATCGTACTATGAGTTCCATCTTAAGCAAACTTAGGTGGTCGTTTAGGTGCGGCAACTTCTGGGATCAGGCATTGATTCTTATGTAGTGTGGTGAAGAAACTTCATAACAGATAAGGGAAGCCTCCCGAATTTACTGCCTATAACCTGGCTGCTTAAGGAACGATTAGGGTAGCCACGGTATGGCAGGGTTCTAATGGTTATCGACCCTTGGTAGGAGGAGTAGCCCAGGTCAAAAGAGAGGTGCTCATTAGGAGGAGGAAGAGTTGGCAGCGATTCCCAACTGACTTGGGCTGGTAAAGCCTGGGAAGGCCGCCGACGCCGAGAGTCCCGCCCCGGAGAGAATCTCTCCCACTACGCTACGGATATCTGTGGTTGCAGGAAGAACGTCCAGCGCTGGACTAGAATACACCGCGCTGGTGGGGATGTCGCCTAGTACCGCGGAGCTCGTGCGATTCAGTCCGCCGCCAAAGGCAACTTTATTGAGGAGGTGCTCTACCTCGTTTAAGGAGAGCTGATTGCGATACGGGGCTGCTGAGTTGGCGTTCCCTACGAAATCGCCCGACGGCATAGAGCTCGGTGTCGCGGTGGGTGTAGGAGTAGGAGTTCAACTTGGCGTGGCGGTGGGAGTGCTGGTCGATGTTGAGGTGCGCGTTGGAGTGCGAGTCGCAGTAGAAGTAGGAGTTGTGGTGGCCGTACGGGTAATGGTCGGCGAGTTGTTTGCCGTTCGCGTGGGTGTTCTGGTGGGTGTTGGCGACGGAGTTCCCGTAGAAGTGCGAGTTGGGGTGCGTGTTGCTGTAGCTGAAGCGGTCGGAGTTCTTGTCGAAGTGGCAGTATGAGTTCGGGTCGGTGTGGAGGTCCTTGTGCAAGCGAGCGGAACCAAAGCCAAGTAACGAAAATTGCCCTTTATTTGGGTACAGGCTTCCTTCTCGGACGAAGAGGGCATCAGGCACTGCGCGGAACGACGACCACATCACTTGATTTGCACTCGAGGCGCAGTGCCTCAGCAATTCGATCGCAGCGTGAGGAGGCTTCGCCGATCGCGAGGGCGTGATCGAACGAAAGTGAAATTTCTAGAAAAATATTACTTCCGCCGCGTCGGGTACGAATGCCTATCAGGTTCAGATAGAGATCTTCGTGGAGGACTAATTCGCGCAAGATTACAAGGCGAACAGCTTCATCGACTGCGCCATCGAGAAGATCTCGAATACTCGCCGAAAACATGCCAAAAGCCGAGTACAGCAGAAAAGCACCAAGCAGCAAGGATCCAACGGGGTCGGACAACAGGGTAACCGAGGGATCAAGGGGGAGCATGGCGCAGATGAGAGATGTGCAAACCACTATGGATGCCACCGCTTTGGCCCTAAAGAGTTTCGACTGCGACTCAAGAATCGGAGAAGGGTCACGTTTTGCAAGTTTTTGGTAGTGCACCCAAAACACCGAGTTGCCGGCTACAGAAAGCAACGCAAGACAAAGGCCCAGGCCACCGTTCTCCAAAGGCATTGGCTCATTCAGTCGGTGAACAGCCGAGAGCGCTACCACTAAGAACGTGAACAGCATGGCGGAGGCAATAGCGAGGCTTGCGATCTGTTCTAACTTCCCAAGCCCAAATTCGAAAAATGTCTTGTCCCCGTGCTGAATTTTACGTACCACGAGCCAGGAGAGCAGAATGGCGAAGAATTCAACGAAACAGCGCAGGAAATCGCCTAATAGAACAATAGAGTTTGAGACGTAGGTAACGTACGCCGTGGGAATGAGCGATAGTGCCGTAGTTACGGTCGCAAGGAATAAAGCCTTTTCCTTATCTCCCACCCAAAAACCCCTGACTCAATATGCTCAGTAATTAAGTTCTCGGTATCGTAGCTTTTATACTGAATTGTGAAAGCCGCAAATCCGTAATGCTCCATAGGGAGGCCAGGTTAGGGTCCATTCCTCTGGATATAGGGTGGTGGAATTAAGGGTAGTCATCTGCCGGCGACAGTCTTACCCCAGCTTCCGACCTAGCCGCACATCAGCTATGGTTTGTCATCGCTGACTCAATCGTAGAGTGAGTGTGAAGTCGGGTCGAAGGCGAGAGTATAGGGGGGCGGGCTTGTGTATTCATTTCTACGTCGCATATTCGTTTTTGTAACGGCGCAGTTTTTTCGTGAGATAAAGCTCCGTGGAGCCGCTCCGGTGGAGAAAGGCCCGGCACTTATTTTGTCCAACCACCCGAACTTTGCGCTCGATGCCCTGGTAGTACTCACGGCCTTTAGGCGAGAACTGTGGTTCCTTGCCAAAGGTACGATATTCTCAAATCCAATACTGAGGAAAGTATTCACTTGGTTGCACATGGTGCCGGTCTATCGCCGACAAGACGACCCTGCGCAGACCTCTAAGAACCAAGAAGCCTTTAAGGTTGCCACCGAGACATTAAGGCGCGGCGAGGCGATCATGATGTTCCCCGAGGGTGTCAGCATGGGGGAGCGAAAACTTTCCCCAATGAAAACTGGAGCCGCAAGGATTGCGTTCCTCACTGAAGCAGCCGCTAGTTTTTCGGCAGGACTAGTTATTCAGCCTGTCGGGTTAACTTACCGAGACCTGGTGAGTTTTCAGACTGATGTAATTATCACGCTTGGTGAGCCAATCGTAGTTGCCGATTTTCGGGCTCAGTACGAGAGCGATCCAACCCAGGCGGTGAATCTCTTGACCGATCAGATAGAAGAAACACTGCGAAAAGTGAGTGTTGAGGTTGCTGATCAGAGTCTTACGCGATTAGTAGAGGACGTCACCCAGCTTTTTGCCTCCGCCTACCCAGAGCGAGACGATCATGGACTTATGCAGAGGATCGCAAAAAACGTGCAGCTGCTCGCACCGCAGTATCCTGCACAGAGAACTGCTTTGCATGAGCGGATTCAGGCATTCCTTGCTCTGCTCGCCGTGTTTCGCTTAGACGCCGCGACTCTTAACGATACTAGCCGTCGCTCGAAGGCCTGGATTTATTTGCTTTGCCCGCTCGTATTATTAGGAGCAGTGGTTTTCTATATCCCGTATCGGCTTGTGGGGATTATTGTCTCAGGTGTACTCAGTCATCCAGTCGAGCACCCAGTGGAAACTGCAAGTTATAAACTTGGGTTTGGAGTGCTGGTGTTTATTGCCTGGCTTGCTTTGCTTATTGGCATTGGGGCATGGATCGGACTCTCGCTTGGTGCCCTCGCGCTGGGGACAGTTGGACTGGTGGCTCTCGGTGTAGTGACCAATCGCTATCTTGCAGCGGCGAAGCTTTTTGCCATCTCACTCTTGTGGCCCTCGAGTCAGAATCCGGTGGAGGTTCTGCGTTTGCTCAGAGATCAATTAGTGAGTGAACTTGAGCAACTTAGAGTGCAGTAAGGGTTTCTTTGGCTTGCTTGTAGACTTTGCCGATAGAAATTCCAAACAAAGCACCCTATCGCCCGCCATTCCGCTGAGAACTTCCGCGCCAGGCTGACCACAACAATGCGTCTTGAACTGAAACCGAGGGCCTAAAGTCTTCAATGCCGCTTTCAGGAACAATATCCCACCAAATCGCTAGCACCCCCGCTGTTCCGCTTCGAGGTCCTCCGGCCGCTACTATGTCCAGCATCCCATTCCCATTCAAATCCGCTACTGCAGGGGTTGAACGCAGAGTTCCTGGGAAATCGAGCCGCAAGCGCACTTGCCCAGTCAACCCATCAGCAATGCGGACTCCCTTGACGCTTGGAGAAACCACTTCAGGAAGTCCATCTCGATCAAAATCAACAATGAGTGGGCTCTGAAATATCGCGGGTTGTGAAACAGGAACGTTCCAGAGGACTTGGTCAGTCGCCGGAGTCCATGCGATCAAAGACGACCGCCCGTCCGGACTGCCAAACTGCTCCTCTGCGCTCACCAACACCACCACTTCAAGTAACCCATCACCATTTAAATCGCCGATGGCAGGAGAACTTGGGGAGCAGGTCGATACCGGCAGTGCGCGGCGCTTCGCACCGTTAATGAGTGAGAAAACCGTAAAGGCTCGCCCCTTCTTTTGAGTGCTTCTCTCCGGATGGTAACAGCCACTCCCAATTACTCCTTCTTCGCCCGCTACAGCGGGGAGAAGATCGCCAACCGCGGGAGAGGACCAAAGAGTTTGGTTGTAGAATGATGCCCATCGTACTGCTCGCTTTGCGGGGTCACGAAAAGGTATCGCGCGAGGTCCCCCTTTTTTGGCATCCATCGCAATCAGAAACCCTCCATTCTTAGTGCGAGGGCGCAGATTTCTGTTCTTGGTCATGTCGGTGGCGAAGAGCACTTCTAAGCCTGGTTTCTGGTCGACATCCACAAGAAGCGGAGAAGAGTAGATAGTATCCGCGGCCGCATAATAGCGCCGCACGCTTCCGTTTTCATTGAGGAGATATAAATTCCGATCAAAGCTTCCAAATGCGATCTCTGAAGTCCCATCGTTTTCTACGTCTGCAACTACCGGTGTTGAAAACACTGACGCGATATGCGAGAAAAATCGCTGTCTTTTTGCAAATTTGCGCAGGTTGAAATTCCAAATCTGTGCACCATTCATGCCTCCAATCGCACTCACCCCTCCTGGGCACGAATGGGGAAAGATTCCACCGTATCCGGTTATTACTAAGGCCTGTCCTGAGCTGCGCTCAAGAATTGTCGGTGAACTCTGTGCGTGTTCTCCAGGATGCGTGAGGGCGCACGAGTAATTCGGTAGCTCTGCCCTCCAAAGAGAAAGTCCCTGAGAGTCAAACGCCGACACTACGCCGTCGGACTGCACCATTACGATCTCAAGGCCGTCGGCAGGGTCTCCGGTTAGTTCCCCCACCGCAGGAGAACTGTAGGCTACGTCGGCTCCTGGGGAAGAGATAACTGATTGCGAGGACGCTATGAGGCCTTGAGATTCGCTGAGTGTGGGAGCGGTACACGAGGCTATCCCAAGAAAGGCTACGAGTGTGTGTCTGCAAAACCGTGACCTGAGATCTGAAACGTTAAAATGCACTATCAAAAAACTCCTACCAGGCCTCTTACGTGAGCAGACAAAAACCTATTCAGATTCAAAGTCTGCCTGCGCTCAAGTTAGCGGATTGAAGCTTGTCGAACCACCCTTCAACTTCTTGCGTGAGGATTGAGACCTGCTCATGTCAGAGGGGTTTCATCACAGTAGAGCAATCGGGTAGGGCTTATTAACCGAGCACTCGAGGAGTCTGCGCATAGGTTGGGGCGTGACATGCGCTCTGGAGCCCGCGACGAATCGAGCTCGTGTCTCAAAAATCGAATTTTGACGAATCGTTTGGGTTGGGCTGTCGAGGTAGCCAGAGGGTTTGCCGCGCTAAGTGCACGAGCGCCGAAAGGGTTGACTAGCGCTCGTTGGGGTAGCCCAGAAGTAACAAAATGCGCTGATATTACAGGTAGTTAACCTGGCGATGCCGTCCTCAGAGATGGGAGCGCCATAACAATAGAGAGCAGCCAGTGTTAGGGGCCGCTTGAGGGGGCGTGCATGAGTTCAGGTTTAAGAGAAGGGCTACAAATTCTCGGTTCAAAGGCAGAAAAGGAGTCAGCTGTTGGCTCCTCCGGTGCTGAGCGCCCCGTAGCTATCTCTACTGCTTCAGTGGATCTGCCGACCACCGCTCGACCACAAATTCTTAAAGATGTTTCTGCATCGGTAGTTCCTGCTTCAGTTACCGCATCTCCTCTGATGCACGAAGCTGCCCGGATATTGTCAGAGAAACTTCGCCAACTGACCGCGCTTGAAACTCGTAGTTACGCTCAGACGCAAGCATTTGAACAACACTTGGCTGAGATAGTAGCGCTGATGCTGGCGGGCGAGAAGGATTTCTCAGATCTGGACGAGGAATTTGCCAGAGTGCACGGCGTGGGGATGTGTCGCGCGGTCGCCGCACTCAACAACGGAGCTTCCGCACAGACTGGTTCGCGTCGTCACTTGTCGGTGGCACGTGCCTGTGTCCAGCTCGAAAGTGCACGAATACGATCAGGTCAGGAAAATAATTCGGGCGTTGAGGCGACAAGGCTGGAACGCCGAGAAGCTTGGGCGACAGTGCTCTCGCGTGACTACTTGAGGCCGATACTCACCGCTTCCAGCTCGGAAGAGAGAAGTACTCGCATTCGACGCTTAGAAGAAGTACTGCTTGATCAGCGGCGCCAGCAGACGCCAGACGGCAACGATCCGTCAGCGATTGAATGCCTGATGGAAGTACATCAGAGAGACGGAATAGATTTCTTTGTTGAAGCCAGCAAACACTGTTCAGCCACAGAACTCGCACTTGTGCATGCCTTGGTACTTGAGCATGAACCGCGCGTTGCGGCCATTCAGTTCATGCGCCGCCTCGAAACGGCAGAGTCATTGGCCGACGTGGTGGCGTACTTTCCACGTGTTGAGGAGTTAGCCGCATTTGAGCGCGAAGTGGTGCAGCTTACAGGCGAAGAGCCGGCAAAGCTCTTGATGATACAAAGTCTAACGCTGCGCGAGGGAAACAGACTTTCTGATGAAGGAATATTCCGAGCAGAGCTCCAGGTCCTTGAAGCGCTGCATTCTCAGAGTGCCCGCGCAGGTTTGTACTCATCGGGGGCGCTAGAGCAGATTCGAACAGCGGCTACCCAGGTCAGAGACGCGGCTCACCAGGCGGCTGATACTGAAACGCTGGCCCACTTGCGGGAGCAAGTAGGTCAGGCCGCAGGGCAGGAAGGCTTAGTTCAGGCAGTAAGAGAGGCGCTCACCGTCCTTTCTGGGACTACACTTGAAAGTTCGCAGTTCGATCCTCACACCGACTCTCTGCTTCTTAGTGCTAGGGAACTCTCGCTTCGCATTGAAACGCAACGCCTGTTCCAAGGCTTAGGCCTTGATCCCGCAGTGCATCTAAGAAATGGTAGAGAAATTTCGTCACTGGAGACTTTCGCTGATGTTCGTGTGCAAGAGGTGAAGTCTCAAGTGTTGCAGAGGATCGAGGAAGTTCCTGAAGGCTACCTCAGAGAGCAGTACTTGCGGAGCTTGGCTAGTGCTCTAAAGGACTTTAATCGACCGGTTCCAGAAGCAATTCTCCAAGTGGACCAAGAGTTCTCGAAGTTAGTTCAAGACCTCAGTACTGCGTCCTCGCAGACAACGGCGAGAGACTTCCTCGCGCAGCTTGATACGTTAGGCGGTCAACCGAGTGTCTCTCAGTTTCTTGCCGTGTCGAGGTTATTCTCGGAGTTGCCTGAAGAGGCCATGAGCTCCATCCGAATCCATGCCGACTCGAATGGGCTCACACTTGAGGAGCGCGTAAGAAGTATCGGTGGTGAGCGACTACTAGAGTTCTCGGGTGCTGTCGAGAGCGGCAACCAGGTCTTGTGCAATATCATGACGCTTGAGGAGCTAATTCGAGCGAAGCAAGGTTCTGCTGCATTAAACTTATTGCTGGCGGCTGAATCTGACATGCGCGCCGAGTTGGTCTCAGGGTTTAATGAGCGAAATGACGCCGGCCTCTTGGAAGCACTAAAGGCAGCGACTCTTCCCGCTGAAAGAATGGCTGAACTTGAGTTGGCTCTAAGCGGAAGTCCTCGAGAGCTTCTTCGCCTTCAGTGCGAAAGTGCCATGGGCTTACATTCTGGCTCGAGCGCTGATTTGCTGAGGTTTAATGAGCTGTTGCAGAGCATGTCGAGTGAGCAGCGAGAAGAACTTAAATCTGAGCTGATGGAATCGGGGCGGGACGCGCTCTTGGCGCGGATGATGAGGGTAGACGGTTCGGACCGAGAGGTCGCCGAGATCCTTGTCCAGCTTTTGGAAAACGGACCTCGAGCGGAAGAGCAACTTCTTGCAGCCTTGAACTTTCTTGCCCAAATGCACGAGCGGGATCAAGTGCGCCAGGAAGCGGCTGAGCTCCTGGAAACGCGTTTGCACCAAAATAGCAATATGACGCAGGGGGCTGAGTCAAATGCGCGTGAGCTCGAGAGAACCATGAATGAGCAGGATATGCTCGTGAGTTTTTGGAGTTGGAGCACGGGGGTAACGAGTGCAACCACTAGAGACGCGGAGAACTGCAGACAGCTTGCAGGGGAGTATCGAGCGCAGCGAGTAGAACTGCTATCGGCTCAGGAAGGTGCGCGTGACGCAGCCGCCCGCGCGCGTGCGGCTGAGGTCGAAGTTCTCAATGCGCTTGTATTCGGTAGGCAACAAGCAGCTCAAGACGCGGCGCAGAGAGCTAACCTGGCTTTTTCAGAATTCGCCGAGACGATGAATAGTCCTAAGGCCAGTGCTCTTCCCAATTTTGATAGGTACAACGCGGAGTCAGCGGCATTTCGAGAACGCTTGGATGATTCAATCAGAAACTTAAACAACTGCGAAACAGGACTTAAGGTCGCACGCACAGCTACCATTATTGTTGGTGGTGCGGTGGTCGTGGTAGCGACGGGTGGTGCGGCGATACCGGCGTGGCAAGCGGCACTACTCATTACCGCCGCTGCTGCGCCGGGCACCGTGGTTCAGGGCACGATGGATGTGCAGTACGGCAATAAGACTACTCGGCAGGCGGTGGTCGATTCGGCCTGGCAGACCGGTGGTGATTTCTTGAACGCTTGGGGCGCGGGAAGTCTTTCACGCACTCTCTTTAGTCCTCGTGTGCTTGTTACCGGCGGCGGGGAGGCGATCGGGCACGGGGCCTTGCGTGAAGGCGGGAAATACTCGTTACGTGAAATTTCGCGTATCGTCGGTCAACGCGTAGGCCCAATGTGGGTTCGCGATCCTGTATCCGGAGCGCGAGTCGCAGGCATGCTCACCGAGAAGGGCTTGCTCAACATTCGGTTACTTGGCCCTACCTGGGAAGGTCTTGCGCTTGGCGGTGGTTTGGCAAGTCTCCTGCAGGACAATCATATTCGAAAGCAACTGATGTCTTTAGTGCAACCGCCTGCGATAGAAGAAAGACCTCGCCCTGAAATCGTTCCAGTGCCCATGCCGCGCGCTCCGCTTGTTGATCCAATTCCCCTTGAACTCTCTGTCGAAGCAGAACGGGCAGGCGACGAGAAGCAGAACGACCCTGCACGTATCGCGATAGAAACTCAGACCTCTGAGGTGACGCCTGATAGTCCCCCGCCACCGAATCTTGATTTCGTAGCGAATGGTGATGATGCCCCATCGGATACTCCACCGCCGCCACCAGGCACTCCGGATCACTCTGCGCCAGGTGCTCCACCACCTCCAGCAGAAGCGGGAGACACCACGGGAGGAAGCACCTCGTTTGATCCATTAGCGGCTCTGCTCAAGTTCTTTGGAATAGGGATGCGAACGCCCGCAAACGAGCAACTCGACGTTCGACCACAAGTCCCACAAACCCAATCTGCCGTGGCTCCGGACGCTGAGCCCGCAACAAAGAATACTGACGACCAAGGTGCTGCAGTAGCTTCTCAGCCTGGCGCTTCCATCGCCATGGTTCCGAGCGGAAATTCCTACACGGCTGCGCTGCAGAATGCGCAGCCACAGGTGAAAATCGCATCAGCGCACCTTCCGCAGGAAGCGGCGCTTGCTCATGCTCAAGAGACCGCACGTGCAGAGATGCAGCGAGAAGTAGCCGGCCAAAAACGTGAGCTTGAACTGGAACGCATTCGCTTTCTTGAGCAAAGAAATCAGCGCGCGATAGAAGATTCAATTCGCTTGGCCGAGCGTACCCGCCGTTGGATGGAAGAATTGCAGGCCATGGCGCAGCAGCAGTTGGCAAATGCCATAGCTGATGCGCGAGCTACGGTTCAGGGTCAAAAGAGCGCACGGGGGCAGGCTAGTGATCTCGCAAGCGGAACTGCCAATGGGATGTCCCAAACCCACGGCGTAGCGCTGGCGAACGGTGCGTCAACGGCTGAGGCGCGAGCTTCTGGGTTGTCTCAAGCAGAAAGTTCTGCAGTAGCCAGCGGAGTTCTTGGTCGTTCCGAGTTGCAGCGTGCACTGTCTTTTGGTCAACCATCCGGCGAAGCAGCAACGTTAACATTTGCGCGGGCGCAAGGAGTTGAGGATGCCCGGCGTGAAATGGCACCGCATGCGGCAGACAGAGGTGTGGCGACTGCTGGCTCGCACTCTGAAGCTGAAAAAGTATTCCTCTCGGCACAGGCCCGAAGCGAGAGCGAGAGAGTGGCACCGCAAGCGTCTGAGCGTTCAAGCCCTTCAGTATTTCAGTTGCGCCCACGAAAGGTTGCCGAAGAAGTTTACTACAGATCTGTTGCTCGCGTTGATTCCGAGGCAGTTGCCAAGGAAGCAAACACGAGTGCCGTGAAGGCGCAGGCAGTATCTGCTCTTGGCACTGGCGCCGCTCATGGCGCGGGCACTTTGCGAATCCTCCATCGAGTGCTTAACCAAGAAATACAAAGTCGCCTTACTGAGACCCACAGTAAAACCTCACAACCGCTTGGAGCAGAGCTAAGCCTCGCGCTTAATCAGGTGGTACAGAATAGGTACGCATTCGTGTTCTCGGGTGGCTCTGAGTCGTCAGTTGCTTCCCCCTCGGTAGTTGACCGGCTCGGATATAACCCAGCGGTGCCGTACCACGTTCGACTGGCGCAAAATGCGCTCCGGGTTTGGGCTGATCCTCCTGCAGCAGGTAGTGCAGGATCAGGAACCGGAGAATCCCACGCAGGTGCCGCAATAAACGCAGGCATCACTCAAAGCGGCGTGATACAGCCCTCGTCAAAGAAAGAAGCGATCGCGGCCTCACAGGCACCTTCGGCCCCTGGGCAAATTGAAAGTCGCACTAGTTTTCTAGGAGGTGCTCCTACCTACTCTTTCCTTTCGGTTGAGGTGCCTGGCGGCGCTAACGATGGTGACGGACGACTTGAGCAGTATCTTCGAGAGGAGCAGCAGCGTATCGATGAAATGCGAGAATCTGCGGTGCGAAGGCTTCGTATCCAACGGCGAAGAAAGAAGTTGCGCGCACGTCATCGAGCCGAGATTGCTGCGCGACGATTGCTTGAAGAACTTGCTCTAAAGGCACTCGAGCACTCCTCGGATGGCGAAGGTGAGGTCGAGGATCTCGAGGTGCGTGTTGAAAAACTTCTCGTCGCACGTGTTCCAAGACGGATAGCGCGAAGGTCGACAAATAGTTCGAAAGGTATTGGGATGAAGAAAGGCGCTGAGAGTCTTCCTGAGTCTGGACATGAACATGAGGTGAGGCGCAAGGCATCGCGAAGATCACCACAATCCGATCGCAAATCGAGAAGGCATTATTCCAAAGCTGACAAGAACGATGCAGTCGTTCGGAGCGAGCGCCGAGTTAGCTCAAGAGCGGAGCTGTATCGTCGACAAAAAGCGTCTGTGAGCTAAAAGGCATGTTTATCGTCCGGCACCATCTTGGGCGGCTTCCTCGTCCTCAGCACTCTCCGACTTTCGCACAGGGGAGTACCTCCAGAGGATAATAAGTCCAAAAAAAGCCGAGAGTGCCGAGCCGGTAAGCACACCAAGACGAGTTTCTTCCAGCAAAATAGGAAGCTTGTAGGCAAGAGAACCTACAAAGAGGCTCATGGTAAAGCCGATACCAGTTAAGAGCGCAACGCCGTAGAGTTGCATCCACGAACTTCCGCGAGGCAGCTTGGCCCATCCGAACCGAATGGCGAGCCAGGCGGTGGCGAACACGCCGATTTGCTTTCCTACAAACAAGCCAAAGATAATTCCTAGAGGTACTGACTGCTGCAACTCATGTAAGTTAAAGCTGTCGAGGTTCAGCCCGGCATTCACGAAGGCGAACAGTGGCATGATACCGAAAGCCACGAAGGGCTGGATTCCGTGTTCAATTTGCTCAAGAGGAGAGTCCTGACGTGGACCTTTACTTCGCAGCGGAATCGTTGACGCGAGTAGCACTCCAGCGACTGTAGCGTGGATGCCGGACTGCAGCACAAAAATCCACAACAAGAATCCCAGTGCTACATAGGGGCCGCGATTTAGTACGCCTTTCCGATTTAAGAAAATGAGCATGCCGAATACGATGCCAGCACCCAAAAGCATCGAAGCATTCAGGCTAGTAGTATAGAACAAGGCAATCAGCAGCACGGCCCCTAAGTCGTCAATCACCGCGAGCGCGGTAAGAAATACCTTTAGCGAAGTGGGAACTCTATTCCCCAGCAGAGAGAGGATTCCGAGTGCGAATGCGATGTCTGTGGCCGCGGGGATAGCCCAGCCGTGTATGCCTTCCGGGTGTCCGAGGTTGAAAAGTGCAAAGATAAGCGCCGGCATAAGCATCCCGCCGGCCGCAGCGACGCTAGGCAGCAAGGCTTGGCGGCGAGTGGCGAGCTGTCCCACAAGCAGTTCTCGCTTGATTTCAAGCCCCACCATCAAGAAGAAGATCACCATCAGGCCGTCATTTATCCAGTGCGCGAGCGAGTGGGAGACCTCGAAGGAGCCAATCGTTAAGCCGACGTTTAGATGGGTGAATTCACGGTAATAGGGGGCAGCAGCGGAATTCTCCGCTACGATGGCAAGAGCGGTGATGACGAGCAGCAGAATGCCGCTAGCCGCTTCGAGCTCGAAAAAACGTCTAAAATATCTGACCATTTCCCATCCTTTACTGATCTCGCTCACGGCAGTCTAAGTTCTTTTTCCACAAGGGAAAAGAAAATACGGGCGGGCGGGGAAATTTTTTTAAAGATTAAAAGCTCAGCTCCATGCGACCAGCGATCGCAAAGCCGGAGGCGATAAACGGCTCGAATCCAAAGCTCTGATCATAGTCAAACTGCTCGTCGCCAATATTAAGGAGTTCAAGCGTGAATTTTCCTTGACGCCGTGGAAGTCTGTAACCCGCAGCAAGATCAACAATAGTGAAGTCCTCAGTGCCGTCAGTGTAGATACTTCCCCCGAGCCTATCCTGAGATCTCCAGGTTGCCTTTGCGGCCCCAAAGAAGCCGCTCGGATGAAAGTAGCGTATTGCACCACCCACTCTTTGGGTTTGCTGAGACTCAAACACTATTGGGTCGGTGCGGCGGAATTCTGACCACTGATATTCAAGTCCTGTTACCCATCTTTCACTGAGTATCTGGGCGGCATAGGCGCGCACAAGGTCTTGGGTTGAAAATTCGGTGATGTCCTCGGCCCCGATAGCCTGTGAAACATTAGGCACGCTATAGTCAAAGTCAAAAACAGGTAGGGCGTACACACTATCTTCCCTTAGAGATCTCCCGATCCATTCAACTCCGACGTAAGTGTCTCCCGGTATCTTGTAATCCACGCCTCCGGCCCAAGCTCTGGCGAGTGTTCCCGCAAGATCATTAAAGCGTTGCGAGAATCCTCCGACCACTGTTGGTTCTATGGCGCTCTGATCTTCGAGCGAAGACTTCGCCAAAGTTTCAAAATAGGCCGCGCGAAGCAGAAGTCCAGGGATAGGCTCCGCTAAAAGACCGACTTTAGGACTGACATGATTCTCCCTATTTGAATCGTCTATGTAGGGCGCGATGGGGCGTGGCTCATACTCAAGAGAGGTAAAGCTTGCGCCTCCAGTCGCGGTCAGCCATGAGATCGGGCGGTAGTTGAGATAGGAGTAGGTGTCAAAGCTTCTTAGGTCATTCTGCGCGTCGCTTCTTAGTTGCCACGGTAGGAAAGTGAAGAGACCGGAGGTGTCGTCGAGGATGACCGCGGTTTCCTTGCGATCGGTATCGATTGAGTTGAACTGGCCCCCAGACACAAGGCTAAACTGCCCACGCTCTGCGATGACCTGAGACGAAGCCTGCAAACGAAAGACTTCCTCATCATTGTCTTCATCGACAGTAAAGATGGTGTCGAGATCGGTTGGGTCTTCAGGGAAGAGGTCAACGAGCAGTCCCGGTCGTTCTCCAATACCACCAGAATCTACATCGTCTCGGCCCACTCGAACACTTGAGAGCCAGTGAGTCTGTGCATCTAGCTGTTCAGTGTAGCTCAGTTCCGCTGCGCCCCCTTTGAACTCAGAGTCTTGCGGGGACTGATAAGAGTCTTCGAAGTCAATAAATCTGCCGTCCAGTGCAAGCCGCACGCGCGACTCCGGCCGAATCTGATATTCAGCGGTCGTCAGTACCCGGTTGTCACGCGAGTAGTCGTTTGACTTTGAACCGTCCGCCATCGCGCCCTGGTAGAGTAGGCTAAATCCGAATGGGCCTTCGAGCAGCGCAAGCGAACCTTCAACTGCACCAATATCATCGCGACCATCCCAGCCGAAGCTCCAGTCGGTGCGTACCGTGGATGTGTCGAACAAGGAACTATATTCACTAAACGAGGCGCGCCCTCCCGTGTTTGAAAGGCTATTGAGACTTAGCGGTGCGAGTAGGGAGGTGATGCGACGTTCAGAGATGCTTGCATCAGCCTCATTCAATGAATCAGAAGAGTCGGCCAAAAGCTGATGCGCTGAGTAGTTGAGGTAATCTAGAGAAATCGAGCGCAGCGCCTCGTTCCGAGCCGGACCTTGAAGGCCGAGTTCTGTGAAAATGTGACCGATGCCGGCACTTCGTACTGCAAGATCTTGATCGAGCAAGTTGCTTGAACGGTAGACTGCACGGTTCTTGTTTAGTTCAATGGATTCTTCGATGCTACGCAACGCAGCGATCGGACGATTCTGCGAAAGCTCAACGAAGCTACGATACAGATAAGGTGTGGGGTCTTGCGGGTCTTGAGATATTGAGGCGGCGAGCTCTTCCAAAGCGCGATTCTCAGCGCCCTGTTCGAAATATACTTTTGAGAGGTAATTTCTGTACGAAGCATTTGAGGGGTCAAGTGAAACGGCCGCAAGGAAGTGAGTTAAGGCTGCGTCAAAGTCAGATTGCCCGGCCGCTACAAGACCAAGCCCAAACTGAGCACGCGCTTGACGTGAATCAATGCGGAAGCTTTCTGAAAGGGCATGTTTCGCATCGTCGAGGCGTCTTTCTTGTATGGCGATAAATCCCTCTAGTATTAGGCGTTCGGCAGAGAGGTGCGGGAGGTCTTTGGTCCCGGCAAGTTCATGCGTGGCCGCCGACAAGTCGTTTCGCATGAGATCAATTTCCACTGCGCGAAGCTGAATAAAGCTTGGGGTCGAGGGCCCGTCGAGCGCATGGCGAGCACCCTCAATGTCTCCACGGCTCTGCGCTACGTAGGAGGCGATATAGCGAGTGAGTGGACTTTCCGGCTCAAGCGACTGGGCCTGTGTCAGATTCTGCTGGGCACCCACGTCTTGGTTAGAGAGTACTGCGAGGAGGGACAGCATGCTGAAAGCAGCTGCTCGTACTTCACGATTGGCGCTTTGGTCTGAAGCGATCTGGGTGAAAAGCTGAGATGCCCTCGGCACATTACCACCATCTAGCAGCTCTATGCCTTCGAACAGAGAGCGAGCGAGGCTGGCCGGGCAATCAGACAAGACCGCGCGGTTCCCTGAGACGTAACGTTGTAGGCACTCAGAAAGGAGCGAGGAGGGGAGGCTCTCCGACAAGAAGGAACGAGACGGAAGAGCGAGTGTCCACTGCACTGCTTCGCGTGGGTCAACCAATACGCGCTTTAGTGGAGGTTGGCCTTGTGCGGCAAAAATCTGCTCCCCGCTTCTCGCTGAGGCAGTTCCAAAGGAGTTAGAAGCGAGAACAGAACCACTCAAGACAGAAATGGTGGTGTTGTCTGAATTTACAGTAACAACGAATTCTGTTCCTCTCGCTGCGGCACTTACGTAAGGAGTGGTTACCTCGGGTTCAAGACCATTTAGTTTGTTCAAGAAATGGGCCTGTCCCGCGTCTAGACTGACTTTCGCGCCGAGCGAAGACGTCTCACGCCGAACTCCTTCGAAACGGAGTACTGAGCCGTTGCTCAATCGAATGAATCCACCGTCTACGAATTGAATGCTGGCGCGCCCAATGCGTCCCACGCGAACGCTGTCTGATTCGCTAAATTCTTTTCCTACCTCCACTGTGTTCCAGGTCGCCCCGGGTTGTTGCCCTTCAACCACACCCTCTTTGGAAAACAAACTTGCGAGAGGTGCGGCCGAAGCCTCGGATCTGCCAAGCAAGGTCGCGACGATTAACAGTGCAGTGACGAAAAGCGACCTTGAAACTAAACGAAGGCCGAGGTGTTGAGGGTCTTGCCGCGGGGAGTGCTCTTGAAGGAGGCTGGAGTTGTTCATAGGTGGTGGAAGCATGCCATATCGACAGCTCTTGCCAATGGGAAAGCTTGCGCCGTTTAGGCGAGGGAAGAACCACGGGAGGCTGGGCTGTGGGAACAAGGCAGAGCGGGACACGGCGGCCTCCCTAAAGAGAGGAGTAGGCGAGAGAGTACAGAGGTCGTATACTCCCGGCGCGGAGGCGTCAATCGCCAGCGGCTTAATTGCCTCTTAATTGAATTGTGGGCGTCTGCGAGTGTGTCTATTCGTCGCAGGCCTCTGTGGTGAACTCCATATGGTTAACCCCATGGCAAACACGGTCAGGTTTCAGTCTCGAGCTCGACTAGCTACCGGCTGTCGCGCCATTGTCCTTCTGTTTCGCTGTCGCACAGTAATGCTTTTCATCCTGATTGCCGGTTTGCTTGGATGCGTTGGTGGTTCTTCTGGCTCAGGCATTTCGGGAACTCCGCTCTACGCTGGGCAACATCAGGCCTCCTACACGATAGTGACGGATGAATGCGGATTGATTGATGAAGGGGAGGGGGGATTCACCGATGTGCACACCATTTCTCAAGATGGGTTACAGCTAGTGATTAGCTCAGAGGCCGGATTTCTTATCGACATAGAATCGTCGATTGATGACGAAGGCGGCTTTGTGGCGAGGGAAGTGTACGCCCTTGAAGATCCAGGATTTGCACTTTGTGAAGTCGAGAGCGCGTTGTCGTATGCCAGGCCGGTATTTGGAAACGAGACAAGCGAAGACAGTGTCACCGCTGCTGAGTCGGTGTTCGTATTTCGCCTGAACTGTGCCGATGGATATACCTGCGAAACACGAACGGTTGGCTACGTTGAACGTATTGCGGAAGTCCAATGAGCCGTTCCTAGCTGAAATTTCATGACTCGAAATTGGACAATGATCTTTCTTGGTGCCCTGCTTGTTGCTGCCGCGCATGCGGCGCTTTTCTTCACGCCGATTGGGCAGCGCTTTGAGCTGCAAAGCACCGATATTTGGTTCAACGTACGCGGGGCGACGACGCCACCACCGCGAGTCGTGTTTCTTGCACTCGATGAACTAAGTTACAACGATCTCAAAGTCCCACTGAACCAGGCCTGGCCGCGTCGCCTGCATGCCACGCTGCTTGAACGCCTCGCGGAATACGGTGCTAAGGGCGTAGTCTTCGATATCTTGTTTGCCGATCGGGGGGCAGACCCAAAGGGGGATGATGCATTTGCAGCCGCCCTTAAGAAGATTCCTGTCATCCTTGGTGCTGAGGCTATGTTTCGGTCTGTGCGGGCAGTGAGCGGCTCATACATGCTCGAAGAAGTTCAGCTGCCGTACCCGCCGTTTGAAAAGGAAGCTCGCGGCCTCGCGTTGGTAGGATTGCCTGAGGACCGAGGGATTGTTCGGCGCTTTCTTACCGCGCGAACCGAGCAGACCAGAGAGTTTCCGACATTGTCAGAAGCGGGAGCGTTGTTGGTAGGCGATTTAAACGCGCGCCCTGGTGAGCGAGATCTTATCAACTACTACGGGCCATCGCGTTCAATTCCTACCTATTCGGTCTACCAGGCCATGCAGACCGAGAAACCGCTTCCTGCGCACGTGTTTAAGGACAAGGTGGTGTACGTCGGGGTTGCGATGCGGACGGCGATTGGCCCGGCGCAGAAAGATGTGTTTGGGACGCCTTTTTATGGAGAACTGATCAGCGGAACCGAGATTCATGCCACTGCCGCTTCAAACTTAATCGAAGGGAAGTGGGTTTCTCGCGGGAGTTTTGCGCTTGAGCTCTTTTCCTTGAGCTTTGCGGCGTTAGCCTCCAGTGCGGCGATTCTGGCGCTTTCACCACTGCCAGCTTTCTTGGTGATGCTTGGCTTATTGATTGGGTGGTTTGCTGGCAGTTACTTCATGTTTCTCTCAGGTGCGTTCATTCCTGGAATAATGCTGTTCTCGGTGGTTATCCCACTGGCACTCCTGGTCAGTACCTTAGTGTACTACCTGAATGCGCGTCGACAGACGCAGAAGATTCGTGGAGCCTTCGAGTTATACTTGTCGCCTGCGATGGCGGAGGAAATGAGCCGATCTGCTGATGCCTTAAAGCTTGGCGGTGAGAAGCTTTATGCCACGGCACTTTTCACCGATATTGCCGACTTTTCGAGTATAAGTGAGGAGCTCCCTGCTGAGCGAGTCTCAGCAATGTTAAACGCCTACTTCACCGAGGTGATGGATGCGGTTCTTGAAAATGAAGGAACGCTCATTAAGTTTATCGGCGATGCAGTATTCGTACTGTGGGGGGCGCCGATCAAAATCAATGATCATGCCGAGCGTGCCGCGAAGACAGCCCTCGTCATTCACCGCAAGGTGCAGGCATTTAACGCCACCGGAAAATTCCCCCCGCTGCTTACTAGGATTGGCGTGAATACTGGACCCATGGTGGTGGGTAATCTTGGTTCGGCAAAGCGTTTTGACTATACCGCGGTGGGCGACGCCGTGAATCTAGCCTCTAGAGTCGAGGGAGTGAATAAGTACATTGGTACAAATATATTGTTCACTGAGAACACCAGGAAGGAACTTGGTAATATTTCCGGAGTTGTGTTCGCCGGAGCGGTTCAAGTCGCGGGGAAAAAGGAAGCGGTGAAGCTGTTTACTTTGTTTGAGCCAGCACTTCCCTCTGACACTGTGGTTCAATGGGACGAGGTGATGACTCGATTCCAGGCCAAGGAATGGGACACTGTCTTGCAGCAGCTTGAAGTACTGAAAATTCCTAGCGGAGAGCAGGGAGGTGTCCTGCAGCGTCTTAAGGACTTCTACGCGGCGCAGGTGCGGTATTATCAGCAGCATCCACCTGGATCGGGTTGGAGAGGAGAGGTGGTGTTTCAGGGAAAGTGATGTAAAATGGCCAGAAATCGACGAATCAGTTCATAGGTTGCAACTACTCTGGTCTGGCGCTCCTGTTTCATGAATATCCAGCTGTATGGATATTGGGGTTCACGGAAATCCAGTGTTATTTAGTATCCAGTGTTATTCAGTATCCAGTGTAGAATGCTTTTTTCGACGGAGCGCAGTATCATGAGACTAAAGCCGTGGCCATGCCGATCAGTGACGCAGTTTATATTTCTGCTGGGGGTTTTTTGCGTTTTTGTATTTTGCTCTCCGCGCCAAGGTTCTGCGCAACTTTCTGTGGGGACATTTGATCGAATCAGCTCAGGCCCCGGTGGGATCTCGCCTGCAGGGAATGCGGGTGCACCGATCGCCAGTGGGAATGGCAGGTATATTGCTTTTCATTCGACCGACGCTCAGTTGGTCCCAAGCGACCAAAATTTTTCTCGCGATGTATTTATCCGAGATCTTCAAACCGATCTTACGCAGCGAGTGAGCGTATCCTCCAGCGGGATAGAAGGAGATGGTGAGTCGCGCAATCCAGCTATCTCCAATGTTGGCCCTGACGGTCTTTTTGCGGTTGTATTCGAGTCCGACGCGACCAACCTCGACTCGACATTGGTCGATAATAACGATTTCCCGGACGTTTATATCTCTCTTCCTACTCTGGCGTTAACGAACCTTATCTCCATAGCGCCTGCGCCCAACTTCTCCTCCGATGGGGGTAGCTTTTCCCCTAGTGTGGCGTTTCTTCCAACCCGAAAGAGCTTGCTGGTGGCTTTTTCATCCGACGCCACTAATTTTATTTCGGACGACACAAATTTTGAGAGAGATATATACCTTGCCACGATAACCTACCGTGATATCGAGGGTCTGAACCCAAGCGCTAACATGGTGATCGAGCGAGTGAGTGTTCCTTTTGCACCTTCGGTACAGAGTCCTGAATCTGACGGCGACAGTGATACTCCGCAGTTGAGCGGTAATGGTAAGGTGCTGGTGTTTACTTCGCGTGCGACGAACCTGACTCCCGAGGGGAATCCAGGTTTTGTCCAAATTTATGCCTATGACATCGCGAGAGGCACCACCTCACTTGTCAGCAAGGATGCGACGGGACTCCCTGGAAATGGAGACAGCTCTTCGCCGACAATCAGTTACAACGGGCGTTTTGTTTCCTATGTAACCGAGGCAACCAACATTAGTGACGCAGTGACCGCCGGGCGAAGACATGTGATTCGATATGACTTTACCAACGATATTGGCGAACTGGTGAGCTCCACCTCAGCGGGGGTTGTGGGTAACGGGAATGCTCAGGACGCCCAGATTGGGCCAACAGGACGATTCGTTTCGTTCAGCGATGACTCGTCCAATCTAGTCCCAAGCGATAACAACAATAATCTTGACGTGTTCGTGAAGGATTTTGAATCAGCTGAGCTTGTGCGCGCCAGCGTGTCCTTCACTGGTGGAGACCCCGATGGGGCAAGTACGAGAGGTACTCTGGTCGCAGACGGGTTTAATGCAATCCAAGGGACGGTTTCTTTCCTATCGCAGGCGAATAATATTATTGAAAATGATCTTACCAGTGCGGACGTGTACTCAGCGGATGTGGGCATTCCACTGCCGGCCTTTCGAGAAGATACAGTGATCGAGGTTCCTCCAGATATTGAAGTGAAGCGCAAAAGAACTTTACTTTCCTTTCAGGTTTTCGGCAGTATTTTGACCGCAGCAGCTACCGGAAGTCCTCAAGCATTGCTTGGTGCTGCACGTGGAGACGAACAGGTTCGTTATCAGTACAAGATTCGAGGACGAGGCGTTCGGCTGACAAACCGAGACAAACTGGCGAAGAGGAACGCAGTGAGTGTTCGCGGCTTGAGGCCGGGAAGCTACACCGCACGGTATCGAGCGGTCACCGTCAAGTCTGGCCAGATTATTAAAAAAACGCCCTATAGTCCTCCGCAGCGCTTTGTTCGAGAGCCCCGTAGCTAGGAGTCAGCCCGCGCCTCACTTCAACCTAATTAGTCTAAGCCAGCTCTCGAACGCAGATTTGCTGCGCGCTTGGTTTCGAGGGGTAGCGTACTTTTGACGGAGCAAAAAGCAAATTACAGTCACTGAAAGTAACTATCCGGGGCAGCCCCTTCACGTTAAGCCCCAAGTCTGACGGCCTCCTCATCTGATCGCTCCTCATCTGATCGGAGGAGGGATACTCGTGTTTCCGAGGGGCGGTGGTGCTGACGAAGGCGTTTTTGCCACTCTCCTTCGGTAGAAATAGAGTCCAAGCGCCAGAGTGAGCACGACCGCAACCAGAAGAACCAGGGGATTTCTGGCGATATAGCACAATATAATGGTGACGATGCTCAAAACGAGCGCGAGCAAAAAGGTAAAGCCCCCAATAAGCGCCCTGCCGAGCCCGGCCGCTGGCGGCACAATAGCCAAGAGCATTGCGAGGGGCTGGAAAAAAAGACTCATTCCAAACCACATCATAAGAAAGCCAACTCCACGCAGGATCCACGCGAACATTCCGGCTGCACTGCGTGCATTCGCAATAATTTCTTCGGGGCTTTTAGTGCCCTCTTCGATAAGAAACTTCACCCGATCATTTGGAAGGTGATAGGCCTCGAATCCGTTGCCCGGCGTCTGTACCGCAATTATCGAAAAGGTGCTTGGTCGCACCGCAAAATATTTCATGCGTATATCGCCCAGCGTATCGCCCGTGCCCTTTCGAATAGTAAGGTAAGAACCCTCTTGCTCTGCCTCGGATTTCAGCAACATACCCGAAGACAAGGGAAGCTCCTCTTGAGGGTCGAGGCGCTCGACTATTCCGCTGCCATCATAGGGGCCAAATGAGCTTTCGGAGACTCTCCATACTCCTTCTTCAACGGACAGCGCGGGATTCTGATGTCCCTCTACTTGTTTGAATTCGGAGGAGTCTACCCGGCCACTCTTCCATTCCTTCGTGTAGCGGTAAGTAGTGGTGGTTTCGCTTGATCCCCCGAGTTTTTCTTTGGTGTCTTTGTCGGTGCGCTCTACCCACTGAAACATCTCTACGTGGCGCTCGAGCGCTAAATACTCCCCCTCGTCGAGATACTCCTCGTCCCCGAGCATCTCTTCAGATGAAAGATGAGCAGTCACGTGGACCAGTTTGCCTGTTAGATTGGAATCTATTCGATCGACTGGGGCGCGCTTTACTTCTTTTGAGATTTGCGAGAATGCTGATTTTTCCTCAGCGAGGTTTCCTTCATTCCACCAGAAGAGCACAAAGCTACCGAGGAAGAGGACGATTCCGAATAACGCGCCTTTGAGTGAGCTCGTAATTCTTGAGCCGTAACCCTGCCGGGTAACTTCTTGAAACTGATCGGGAGCCATAGAAGAGCCTCTTATATAATTTCCAGACGCTAATGTAGTGTTACTAACGCTTCTTTACAATTTGTCAGTAACACTACACTAGGTTGACCAGGGATGGTCAGACATCCGCGAAGCGGATGAGGCGACGCGAAGCGAGGGGTTGCAAGGCCCCACGCTGAGCTTGGAGCGTGTTTAATCCGGCCAAGGAAGGCCGGATTAAATCGGAAATATTTTCTAGTATTCCGACTTCCCGCCCAGCGGATTGTCTAGTGATTTATGTTACGGAACACTAGACCTTAGCATTCCTGTTTGCGGTGCTCACCAAATTAATTCGGAGAATGCCTGGGAGTCTGTAACACAGCCCTGTCTATGAAGGTCCCCCTTCGCTCACGCTACGGGGGACAAGTCGGCGGGACGTCGTCCTCTGTGCCTGTGTTACAGACTCCTAGCAAGGTGCCGAGTAGAAGCAGTGGTTCATGAGCGCATGCACAAGCCACATCTGCGTTCCAGAATCGGTTTCAGGAAACCTATGGCGTGGCTGAAGAGAGGGCGGTCGCCTTTAGCCCGCGCGCAGGGGTTCGTCGATACCGCACTCTGGTGAATGCAGCTGCAACGAAAGAGAGACGTTTTTACGGCTGGGGGAAGCTCCGCTCCTAGGCTGTTGGAGGTAGCGGACAAATCCTGGGGGGTATTTGGTGCGTATGAAGATCGTTTGCGTTTGCTCGACTAAGTCTAACTCCTCGGTTAACATTCGCGCCCTACGATTATTTTCTCCATACAGGATTTCCATGAAGACTTTGACTCGCGGCTTTGCTCTGACCATGGCTATTTGTGTACTCGCGCTACTTATTCCAAGCGTAGCGTCGGCCGAGCAGCTCTGCCTTAAGTCCAGGTTGAAGAACGGTAAGGTTGTACATGCTCTTAAGTCGGTTCCTGACGGCACCGCTTGTCCTAAGCGTACTGTTGCAATTATCACCCCAGAGAATATTGCTTCACTTGGTGGGCAGGGTGTTCAGGGTCCACAAGGGCCAACCGGCCCCAAAGGTGAAATGGGTCTTCAGGGTTTGCAGGGACCTATTGGACCTCAGGGGGCCCCCGCCCTTGCCGGTATCAGCATTGCTAGTCAGCTGAGTGACTCTAATTCCACGAGTCCCAAATCGGCAACCGCCGAGTGTCCTGTCGGTACCACAGTGATCGGCGGCAGCGGAGGCGTGATCGAGGGCATTGGTGTGCCTACAAGTCTCCCCGTGGCGATAAGCTTTGCAGCACCGCTTCTTTTCTCCAGTAGTCAGTTTCAGGTTCGGGGGTTCGAGACGACTGCCACGACGAGCAACTGGCAGGTGATCGCATTTGCCCTATGTATCGCACAGTAAAGGTCCGCTGAGTAAGTCGCCTCTGCGGCATCCGGCTGCTCATTGTTCCTGGGCCCATTGTCCCTGGGCCGATTGTCCCTGGGCTCATTTTTCCAGGACTCATTCTCCCCGCGTTCATTGCCCAAGGAATAACTAAGGTTCTACTAGTGAGAGCCTAGAGAGTCGACGATGGGCGAAGCCTTGGCCCAACCTTCCTTTCAACCTAGATCGTATTAGCCAGCTATGCTTTGATGGCGCCACTTTTGTTCATGGAGGGGGAGTTTCATGCGACGAGCACTCGATTTGCGAATGCCTAGTGTTTGGATTCTTACCGCGGCCTCACTAGTCGCTCCATCGTGGATTTATGCTGAGGAACAAGAACCGATTGAAGTTTCCGTGTACGCAAAGCGTGTAGCGAACGAGGATCCGGCCCTGACCTACGCGGCTCCAGTGAGCACCCTGAGATTTGAACCGTTGGTCGATTTGCAGGAAAGGAACTCTGGCGAAGCTCAAGGAGACCTTGCGATTCGAGGGGGCACTTTCGAAACTTCTGGTCTACGACTCGGTGCCGCCACAATTCTCGATCCTCAGACGGGGCATTACCTCACTGAAATCCCACTCGATCCATTCATGCTTGGCACAGTGCAGCGTGTGACGGGACTCGATAATGCCGAACTTGGATTCAACAACGGTTCCGGTTCAGTCGTTTGGGGTTTCGCGCCTATCACCGAGACCACTGCAAGTGCTCGATTGGGCTTTGGAGACTTCGCGACTAACGTACAGTCCGCTTATATCGCCAGTCCCATCGGGGAAGATGGTGTGGGGTGTGATGTAGGAGCCGCGCATTCTGAATCAAATGGAACGCGAGAGGATGGAGACCAGGACTTCTCACGAGTAAGTGGACGCTGCCAAATCCTGACCGATTCGAGCCAGACGGATCTGATTGCCGGCTACAATGATAAGAGCTTTTCGTGGCGCTACTTGTACGCCCTACGTGAACTGCATGATTTGGTAGGATCCTCTGGGGTCGAGTCTGAGTCGCTTCACACGACCTTGGTGATGGTGAATCACCGCATGTTCTACGGGTCAGGGGAAGCAGGCAGCACCGATCTGAGAGCTCCAAGACTAGTAGCCAACACTGAGGAGAGCGGCGGCTTCTTTGAATTCGCGCCAGTTTTCAGGCGAAATCGTGACAATTACGAGTTCGATGTCGCTCAGCCCGGTTTGTTTAATCCGTATGAGCATACGACTGAAACTTCAGGGCTCAACATGCGCGGCGAGCACCGTGAAGGGTCAGCGGGCCTGCGGTACTCGGCGCAAAGTTTGTACGAGGATGTTGATTCTACGGCACTGACTTCGGGAGAGTATCTGAGTCGTTCTCGCTGGCGCGGCACTCTGGTGCCTACCTACGCCGTTGATCTTGACGGTGAGAATGCCGAGGTGGTTTTTGCGCTCGGTGTTGCATACGGAGATTCGAATCGCTCCGATGGGAGACTCTCACCCCTTTCTGAAATTTCTCTAATTAATGCGCGGGCGGACAATGATTGGGAGGCGCTTACTGCAAGTGTAACTCAAATGACTGAGCTTCCTGGATTTACCGCGATTGGGTCGAGCCCGAGCGCAGGGCTCTTCCGGGGTAATCAGGATCTTGCCCAGACTCTTTCGACTACTTACGAACTTTCGGCCGAAGTGGAGCGACCATCGTTCGGTGCAGAGGCAGCAGTGTTCTACCGTCGCGACGATAATTTAGTGGATTGGACTTATAAAGAGGGAGTGCAGCCTTTTGCCGCGAGAACGGCGAACAGTGTCGATGTGGGGGTAACCGGCACGGAGTTGTCCGCGCACCATGCGGGGGATTGGCACGCGCTCTACTTAGGATATTTTTTCTTGCACCAAACCTCTCGGTACGATGTGGACGCCGATGTTGATGCAAGTTTCTACGCAATGAACTTTCCTAAACATCGCGTGACGAGTGCGGTGGTGCTGTCCCCCACTGATTTGATTGACCTACGGTTCGACGTGGAGTGGCGCGAGCAGGAGCCAAACTCACTGCGTACAAGTTCTGACAATACCTATTCTCTTGGAGCGCTATCGGCCACGTTGAAGATCCCTGGGTTTGAGCAGCTTGGACTTAGTTTCGTCGTTGATAATCTCTGGAATGAGAACTTCGAAGAAGTGCCCGGCGTCCCCGGTGTGGGAAGAGCTGCGGGAGTCTTTTTGACCGGAAGGATATGAGATGGGTGACGAAAGGAAGAAGCCTTTCGTTCAGTTTGGCAGCCTGTGCATGGATCCTTGTGTGGACTCAGCCGTGTAATGCTGAGCCCAGTTCTCAGCCTGGGTGCACCTTGGGTTTTATCGCTGGACTCTCTGGCCCTGGAAGCGTCTACGGAATCGCCCCACGTCGCGGAGTAGAACTTGCACTTGAGGACATTCCTGATCCGTCTCTGACGATAATCTTCGAAGATGATCAGTTTATACCGCGCAATACCGTGACGGCCTTTCGGCGATTAATGGCAGTGCCGCAGATGTATGCGGTCACTGTGGTGGGAGCTTCTCCTGCTTTGGCAATTGCCCCGATCGCGGAGCGTGAGCACCTGCCACTTATCGCCGTGGCAAGCGATGAGAGGCTTGGGCAATCAGGGGGCTCTGTTGTTCGTGCCTGGGCGAGCGGCACGCAAGAAGGGCAGCTACTTGCTGAGGGAGCAGACCGCCGACAGCTATCTAAGGTTTTGTTCCTGAATGATGTGGACGATTATTCGATGGCAGTGGCCGAAGGGTTTAAGCTTGCAACCAGAGCTCAGCTCATTGCTGAGGAGCTGCCACCGGAGATTGGTGATATTGGAACATTGCTGCTTAAGCACCGAGCACAAGAGTCTGATGAGTTGAATCTCATGGGGATTGGCATCTGCGCTCGAGCGGGAAGGGTAGCGGCGGTGGCCCAGCAAGTGCGCGCTGCGGGGTATCGAGGAGAGATTTTTGGCTGTGTCACTTTAGAGAATGCAGCCGAAGTGCGAGCTGCTAAAGGCGCTCTCAAGGGGGCCTGGTTTGCTACGAGTGCCGTTCGACCTGAGTTTCGTCGGCGATATCGCGAGCGCTTTGGGGAGGAGGACTTTTTGGGCGGTGCGGCAGTGTTCTATGATCTCACCTTCAGAATCGAAGAGCTTTGTAGGGAGGGCATTGAACGAAAGATGATTCCAGATAGATTGCTGGAGGCTGGGCGAGCAAGGGACAGTTCGGAGCGGGTGGCTCCCAGAGCGCTTTTGTCGCTTATCACGGATGAGGCGAGTTCACTCAGAGCGCTTTCGCCTAAGCTAGTAATTCGTTCAGTTGAAGATTTGATGCAGTGAAGTAGGCGAAGTTAGTGATGAAGGGGTCAGAAACAAGAAAATCTTGGTTCGGTCTGAAGGTGCTTGGCGGCCTCACGCTGCTCGTGCTGCTGTTGTATCTGGTTGGTTCTGAGGAGCTTCTTTCTGCACTGAAGAACCTTACTGTGGAGATGGTAATAGTGTTGCTTGGTCTCTCGGGCCTGCTGGTCTGGGTGAGTGCAATAAAATGGAGACAGTTTCTAGTCGAGACGGCTCCTGGCACCATAGTGCCAAGCACTTGGCAGCTTAGTGGATTGTACCTAGTAGGCTATTTCGTCAACTTGCTCGCGCCTTCTTTCGTTGGAGGAGACGCAGTGCGCAGTTACTATGCGGGGCGAGTGACTGGGCAACATGCGGCGGCGGCCGCGACCATTCTTGAGCGATTCACGGGACTGGTTGCCATGTTGGCACTGGGGATTGTAATCGGCTGGAGCTCATCATTAGTTTCGGGGCGAATTTATTTCGCACTGCTTGGCATCTCGGCACTTTTGGCAGTGCTTTCGTGTTTTGCGGTCCATACCAAATCGTCATCCACACTTTTGCGATTGCCGTGGGGAAAGAGAATCGCGGGACATCTTGAGCGGGTCCAAGCAGGTTTTAACTTGGCACGTGCCAATCGAAGACTGTTGTTAAAAGCAATGGCTTTGTCATTTTTGTTCCATAGCCTGACCGTTTGTAACACGGTCGCTGCTGCCTGGGCGGTAGGGTGGGAGAGCGTTCCGCTCGATGAGCTCTTTGTCGTTCTTCCCATCATCTTACTTTTGGGGGCTATCCCCATTTCACCTAGCGGCCTTGGAATTCAAGAAGGGGCATTCCTCTATTTTTTGCAGGGGCTTGGCGCTACCCCTGGGCAGGCCTTGGCGGTGGGACTGGTGCTCCGAGCAAAGTCATATATCCTTGCGGCTCTGGGTGGTTTGGTGTTTGTGATGCTGCGGCGTCGATAGACCCGAGAGAGAATAGATCTGAGACGAAGTTGAATAGGAAGGATGGAGAGTATGAGAAGTGATCAGTCATGTATGCATGTGTGTTTCGCGTTCACTGTGTCCTTGGTTTTGCAGGGTGTTCTGGCGATATCGCTGGGCCATGTTGAAGATGCGCATGCTGAAGATACGGCAGCCTCAGGTGTTCTTAAGCAGAAGCAAGCACTGGTGATTGACGCTAAAAGTGCAGCAAGTAAGAAGGAGGGGGGAGCCGGACCCGGTGTAGCAGAACTCGAAACGTTTTGTATGGACCCCAAGACCACATTGGAGAAGTGCCAAAAGCGCGCGAAGCGCGTGAGCAATAAGCCTCAAAAAGTAACTGAGGCGCCTGGTAAAAAGGCACATGCGAAGAAGGAGCCTAGCGAAGCAGGCGCAGAAAATGGCGCCGAACGAGCGGCGCGAAAGGCGAAGAAGCAGCAGAATAAAGCGGCTGACGCTTAGCAAGGTTGCAATGCTTCGCTTAGTTTAACAGTTTAGCGTCAAGGGCCTCTGAGCTTAGGAGCGAAGCTTGCGCCTGCGAGCACGTCGCCAAGCCCTGCCCCCTCAGTTTCACATACGGGAAAACCAGGAAGCGCCCCGGGTGCGCGACACGGCTCTTCTTCCGGGTTCGGCATAGGAGTGGGGGGCGGTGTGATAAAAGGCGTCCTTTCTCTCTCGGGTGGCGCCTCCGGAGTCGGCGCTGGCGCAGGGGGTGCTTCAGGTTCGGTTTTCGTGGGTGCTGCAAGAGGTGGCATAATTATCTTCCTTTACGCTTGTCTAGCTTTTCAACGATTAGTTTTGGAAGCATTCCGCGTTCAACCAAGCGAAGCTCAGGGATGTTCCCTGCGGTATCTCTTACATGTGGTAGTACCCCGGCTTGCCACGCACCGATATCCTCGGGGGTGATTTCACCAGGACTGAACTGAACTGGGCGGTCATTCACGAAGCCACGCATATCAAAACTGTCGATCATCACCGAAGAGTGGCGAAAGCGAGACGAAAAGAGCGCATCAGCATCTAGAAGAATCGGAAAGCGCTCTCGATTGACCCCGCCGAAGCCGTGCAGCGCATGTCCTCGATAGAGCTCATTAAGCATTAGGTCTCCTCCAGGATTAAAGCCGGCAGCGTCGGCATCGCCTAGCTCCCTTTCGAGTTCCTCTGGTGGAGTCTCCGAGCGCGGCGTAGTCATCCCCCGGGTATAATAGGCAAAGCCCACTCGAAACACGTCATACAATTCCATCAATCGATTAACACATTGCCAAGTATTTCGCTCCAGTGGGTCATTTAGCGAATCGAGCTGCTCGAAGCGCGCTATTAACCCCCCTCTCTCACGTATAAGTTGGGCCTCCTCGCTGAAAAGATCATTTTGACGAGGGAGCTCAGGCGCTCCGTCTGCGGAAGTATAATTGAACAACTGTTGAGCGGCGCCGCGCGAGTTGGTAGGCGAAAAGAAACTGGGGTGCCCGCCGTGTCCCAAAGCCCGAGCAGCAAAACCGCGATCAACTGCCCGGAGACGCCGCTCGTATTCCATCGCATCGCGTCTATACTTCAACCAACCGTGGTGCTCGTTAGAAAGCGAGTCGGTAACTCCCAACATAACACTCTCGGGCAGTCCTACATTTATAACATAACGACCAAGCGTGGGGTGACGCTGAAAAATCCGAGGGTTAGGAATTCGCTCCAATGCATTAGGTCTTTGGGAATTGAAGCCGCGGTAGTCGTTCGCCGAACTAAGCAATCCTTTAAAGAAGTCCCGAAGTAGCTCAGTCGGCACAAGGAGCGCGACTTCATTGAATGGATTCTCGAAATGCGCGTTGAAGACCACTAGGCTATATTGTAGCCGGGCCCCATGGCGCGTAATCGTATATCGCTCAGGGTCAACCCCAGCGATGACCATCATGCCTCTGCTGAAAATGAACTGCGCTTGTCGAAGATGATCTATGCTCCGGCCAAGGCTTGGCCAGGCGCCCTTATAGAGTGCAAAGGGGTCCTCGCCCGGTTTGAAGTCGACAGGGCGAGCGGGGAACAGAAGCTCTGGCTCAAGCTTCGACAACGCAAATCCTTTCCCTGGAAAACGCATATTATCATTGGTGTTGAGCATTGAGACGTCGCCGTGCCCCAATCCGAATCTGACAAGCAGGGGCGCCTCTCCGTCCGGCGTGCGCCTTGAAGGAATCGCATGCACTCCGAACCCATGATGAACATCGCTCACACGGATGAATGCGCCGAGCGAGCGCTGGAGAGGAGGAATTAAGAGGTGGAAGGGCTTTCGCAGCGTGGTACGGTCGCGACCATTTCTTCTTTCCTGCTCATAGACATGCCGCACACGGGGATAGAAGGCAGTCTGAAGTTCGCGGTAGTGATCGGCATCAGGTTCCTCTTGAAGAAACAGATGTGGATGCTTCTGGAGTCCTGCGGCGATGGGATGAAGACCCTGAGCGATGTCGGAGAAAGAATCAGATTCTGGCAACACATACAGCGCGGCGTGCATACTCAGGCGCTTGAGAAGGGCATGGGACGCCCGTTCATTACGAAAGCGGCTGTCGCTCATAGCGGTTTGATAGGTGCGCACCAAGTCCGGGGGGGGCGCCTGGATGCATCATCGCTTGCAACGAGAGCGTGACCGCTTGAAACTGCGCATCCGATGCCTTCTGATGCACTGAGAGCGCCTCCCCGACCAACTCTAGCAAATCGATTCGACCTGGTTGTGCGCAGGCAGTGGCAAGGAGCTGAACGACATAAGGAAGCTTTGGGGATTCCGCACCAATGGTGCCATAAAGTTTCGTCGCCACGTCACGCGCTTGGGCCTGTTCCGGAGCGGAGAGATCGCGTAGGAAGACCGCAAAGGCTCCAAGGCTCAAAAAGATCTGCGTACTGGGAATGCCTGACGAGCTCTGCATCACTTCAGAGGCGAGCGAGAGGCTAAGATCAATGGCTGTGTTCGAAGGATCTCCATTGGTCACGGTTCGAATGAAATAAGCAACTTCATCAGTGAAGCTAATTTCGCACTGGTCAGTGCTATTTGAGCTATTCTCACCTTGAGGATCTCCTCCGAAACTCGCGAGGCTCCTTGGCCTTAAAAGATCCCTAAAGCCATCGATGGTGGCAGAACTCAGATCGTCGCGCACAAGCAGTGGAGTCATGGCCCGCATGCGAGCGATGACTGTGCTCGTCTCAGTGGGGGAATAGAGCAGCTCCTCGCGAAAGAACTTCGAATGACGTTCACGGCTTCGCAGTGAGGATCGATCGAGGGCTAATCCTAAGCCATCAAGGACCAGATCGAGCTCCTCTATCGCAGCAGCAGTGGGGAGAGCATCGCGCAGCGCCGTCGCTTGTCCCATGAACCACCTTGCCTCTTCAAGGGACGGATCGATTGCCGCAAGTTCAGTACTCATCACGTCAATCGTCGAGAGAATTTTCGTGCCATGCGGCCCAGAAATCGCTTCGCGAAACACGAGCGCAAGAGCTCCCACCGCGGCGACCGCACCGCCACTTGGCTCAGCTGCTACGGCGCGGAAAAGGCTTGGCCGAAGCGCGTTGGCGAATCGCGAATCTGCTTTGAAGTTTTCCTCCGTCACTATTCGAGATAGTACTACGATCTGAACAGGAGTAACGGCTGAGAGGTCCACCAGACCGTCACGCAGCACATGCACTGCCACCAAAGGGCTCACAGGGCTTTCTTTTCGGCCGATATTTGCTTCAAGCGCAACAAGAAGCGCATCTCCAATAATCGGATCCGACAGCGCCGCCGAGGCTTTCGCGCGGACAAACGCCTTCTGTTGTTCGCTGCCTTGGGTTTTCTCAATTTCACTGAGCACTCGAGCGCATCGCGCAATCCGATCGGCGGGTTTCGAAAGGGGAGGGGCGCCTCGCAGAGATTCTCCAGGATCTAGATTTTCAGGGTGCTCTAACATCTTCGAACCACGCCATACATCGAAGGAACCAGCAGTCGCGTCCTGAAACTAGCGCGGGAGCGAATTCTAACCAACAAGGGACTGCAGGTGGGTGTGGGTTAAATATGGAGGAAGTTCGCTGGCACGGCAGGGCCTCAGGTGGCATGGTCTGTTGAGGTTGCTATCGCTTGTTAAGTCTCTCTTGGTCCTGGTTCCTCGGGCTTGCCTTTGCGGCGCTATCGGGAGCCGTATTTTCGGGGGTGCGGTCGATTGAATCAGATACAGAGACCTCTGGCAGGTGACAACAGCGCTGCGCCACCGCATCCTTCTTTAATGCATTGCGAGCTCTCCAAAGCAGGCGCTGGTCGACTTGCCCATTGCAGTTACTGCAAGTGAAGTTTTCCCAATCGAGAGCTGCGGCGACATCCAAACAGACGCCGTAATTTTGGCAATCGTAGCGACGAAAAGGGGCGTCGGCAGGCACGTCACTCGACATCGCATTGGGCGAGCGTCCCCACAGTCTACCGATCGAGATTGGATGCGTAGCGGCGCCCTCGTCAGAAGGCGGGCGCGCTTCAGATGTACCCGCTTCTGTGGATGAGGGGATTCCGGTCGGGGGTACACCGGCTGAGGGGGCAATGGCGGTTCTAACCATCTGGTCAAACGAACCGCCCAGGCAAGAACGCTCAAGCCAAGAACAAAACTCGAGTACTTGAGGATCCATGGGTGTGACTCCCGGGCCCTGAAATTCGGTCTCTATCTCAGTCTTGGAGGATAGCTTATCAGCGCTCAGTGTCTCGACCTGTTGGTTCCCTAACGAAGCTTCTGCCGTGGTTTTGCGCTGTAGAGAGGTGCTTGGATGCTGGGCGAAGGCGATAGGCTGAAGGTTGAGGGGTGGAAATCTACCAGAGGGGAACTCAGCGCTTCGTAATACCTCAGGGCTAACATCAATACGAATGGGACCAGGCGTTCCGCGAGGAGTGGCGATTTGAGCCACAAGATTCGCCGCTTGGGCGCCCAACGTAGCAGCACCCCGCGTGCTCTCTTGAGCAAGGGAAGTTTGCTTTTCTAGCGACACCCCAGTGGAATCCTTTGCTGACGACGCCGCAATGGGATCGACAGTGGAATTTTGAGAACACTCGTCCTTTGAAGGGTCCTTTGAAGGGACTGTTGGGCCAAAATCGTTTGTTCGGGCCTTTTTCATGCAAGCGTCCGCTTCATTTGGGCCTCTCGCGTGGCAACTTGCGGGGAGATGCCAAGGAGATAAAAACGATGGTCATTCAGAGTTCGGAAATGCAGAGGCGAAGACCAGAAGTTGGAAGAAGGGATTGTCCCGAAAGTACTATGCGAGGTAGGGAAAGTGTACATGGACATATTCAATCTGCCTGCTTCCATCATGTTCATCGCCACTGTGCAAAATCACTGTTTAAAAATCGCTGTTTAAACGTTTCACAATGCAATCAAACATGGTTCAAAGAACACCTGCTCAAACTTGCACACTTCCAAGGGCTGATCAAATGAGCGGCTACATTTGAGGAACGCCAATAACGCTACTCTAACAATTCCTCTCTGGTAGTCGTCAGAGTATTACTCGACTTAGAATGCGTGTTCAGACAATCTTGAGTAGTGGTCAGAGGACTCGCTCGGCGTCTTAGGGGCAGGCCTTAGGGGAGAGCGCTGCGGGGCAATCAACAAAGCTCATACGGAATATGCCAAGCAGAATATGACAGAAGAAATGAAGTTAACCACAGACGGTCTAGTGCCGGGCGCTGAAGTGCAGGGCATCGATGCGCGAGGGATCTTAGTACATGGCGACGAGGGACAGGGGAGGACGGTCTGCCTTATAAGAGAGGGTGCGCGAGACGCAGATCTTAGTCAACGTTTATACAATGAGCTAAAACAGCGCTCCCGTGCCCTGCTTATTGAGCTCCCGGTACTTGATGATAATAACTGGGAGTTCGTCACTGAGCAGCTTCGCAGTGCGATAACCGAAGCAGCGGTTAGACAGGCCTCATTCATAGCCTATGGTCCAGCCGCTACGGTAGTGTTGAATCTGTACTTAAAGGAGCCAAAGGTGGTGCGAACGGTGGCATTGCTCGACGCGGCGTGTCGTCCGCACCCGTCATATATTTCAAGAGCAGTTGACTGGATTGAAGAGCGCTTGCCGCTCGGATTACCACTTCGGCTTCGAACGGCGGGGTTTGATGCGAAGCCATTTTTGCATCGAATTCGCTGCCCCGTGTTGGTGTTGACCTCCCCATTGGCGTCACCGTTCTTATGTGCTCAAGCGCGAGAGATGAGCGCGCGCCTTCCTACCGCTTGGCACGTCGAGCTCGGGGAGACGGACGCGACTCACCTCGATGAGCTCCTTTTGTTGTTCTACGATGTGCCCGCGAAATGTCCCCAGAAGAACATTGCGGGGAGGAATGGAGGTGTCACCGCTCAACCAAGCGCATGACGCCGTCTGTCTCGATCCGGTACGGAATTTTTTCACAAATAGCGAATAGCGAAGGACGTCCACAGGTTGAGCAGGCCTAACCTGCTGAGCTGGTCGTCCTTTTGGTTTGTAGGTTTTAGGTTATTGGGGGCTCGCAGAACATTCCCGTAACTTATCAAAATAAGGATGCTTTTTGGAATTGGAAGGAGGCGCCGAACGCCTCATTTGGCTTCCGTTTCCTAATTTAAGTGAGACCTCAGACGTGGGGACCGAATCATAAGGGGGGAGAAACCGCTCAGTATGGACCCCAAACTCGTTCTTTTCACGCACGTGGGTCGTACCGGGGGGGACTTTCTTATCAATAGCGTCCAACGCTCCTTGGGCACCAATCTCGCAGTCCACTTTGATACTAAGCAATCAGCTTGGGAGTTTCTCGGACGTTGTCCGGTGCCATTCCTGTTTGGTTTGAAGTTCATGGCCGGCCACGGTGTTTATTACGGTCTGCACCAACAAATTCGACGCCCGACAACCTATTCAGTGCTGTTTCGCGACCCGGTGGATCGCATCATTTCGCAATACTACTCATATCTGACAGATCCCAGCTATGAGATGCATAAGAGGTTTGTTGAATCCGGGATAACCCTCGAACAGTTCGGAACGACATACCGCAATGACCACGCCAACTACATTTTGGGGTATGGGAACTATCGTAAGACGTTGCCAGAGATTTGCGACCTAAACGAAGCGATCGAAGTGCTGGAGCGAGACTATTGCTTCGTGGGTACTACCGAACAATGGTACTTTTCATTCTACCTCCTTGCGCAGATTCTTGGAATAACACAGCCGCCGCTGCTTGGTAGGCGTCGCGTCAACGAGAATAGACCGGCTCTGAACGAGGTGTCAGAGGGGACGCGAGACTATCTCGCAGCGCAGAATGAACTTGATCTCGCCCTCTATCGGTATGCGCAGGCGCGCCTCGAGCGGCAGATACTTGCACTCAGCAAAGAACAGCTATCAGAAGTAACAGCATGGACGGGGGTTTTTCAGGCTGCGGCAGAGTTGAGCCGAGATCTTGACCCAGAGCTTTTTGACCACGCGTGTTTGCAGGAGTGTTTTGCGCCTGAAGGAAAGCGAGTGCTTCTCGTGGATGGTCTTGAAGCTGATCAGGGACTCTCAAAGCAGGCACATGTGCTTTTTGAAACATTAAATGAAAAATACAACTGCAAGATCAATTTGGCTTCCACAATCCAAGTGGAAACAAGCGAACCGGCCAAAACCCGGAAGATACTGGCAGGCCTCAATATTGAGTCTGTTAAACAAGAGGTCGATTTAATCGTCATTCTGGCAAGAGCAGGTGAGTCGTATAGCATTCGAAACCCACTTTTAGATGCAGGCTTTCCAAAGCCGCGGATTAGATGTCTTTTTCGCGAGGTATTTCAGGGCTAACCCGCAACAGTCTCCTACGGGCAGACTTCGCAGGAATCTAAGACTGCACTGATTATACATCTGACTCTGGTATCGTCGTCACCTTTGGATACTTTGCTTGCACTCACGGGACTGCTCGATCGCGACGTAGTAGTGAGCTTAGTGTTGGTCGCCGATTCCGATGCAAATACTGTAGCCATTGGAACGGTTTCGATAAGCGATCCCGCCCAAGCAACTCCAACGAGTGTGCCCACTACTCCACCGTCCGGCACACCACAGGTAATCACCACTCCTGCTCCGACGCCAACTCCCGCCCGGGATTCGCGAGTAGAGGGGGGAGATCTTATGTACGGGGAATCGGCCCACTCGGAATATTCGAGTGAGTTCTATTGAGTCAGGCGACTTAGCTCTGACCAATTCTATGGGGCGTTTTGGTTTTAACATTCCGGTGGTAGGCAGAAATCTGGTGTTGCGTCTCACTTATGAAGGTGACCTCCCCCCGAATTATGTACCAGTCCTGAGTAAGTTTTCCTTGTTATTTTTATAGAACTCATTCTCGACTTCCAGTGGGGTCATGTCTCTGAGGCTACCGTGTGGGCGCTCCTCG
>JBGSMV010000055.1:0-14602 GCA_041739995.1 Bdellovibrionota bacterium | reverse complement strand
AGTAAGGCGGATCAACGGGGGAGCTTAGTCTCTCGACTTCAGTCGACTATCGTTCTCTACCATGAAGGCTTTGATTTCATCGGCCATGGCAAGCAGTCGAGACCACTGTTCCTTATAGAGCGTCACCGGGAAACGGCCGAGACCATAGACTGACAGGCCACCCTTCTCTCCGATTTTCATCGTGAGGCCTTTCTCTTTGGTCTTCTTTAGCGCTTCGTTTTCTGCACGAAGCTTCTCAAGTTCGGCTTTCATCGCGTCGGCATCATTGTTCATTTCGTGTTTCCTTGTCCGAGTCGGTTCGATAGATCTCTCGTGAAGCCTTGCATATCCGGACTTCGATTGCATCTGTGGATCTCGCACATAGATGCGCCATCGCTCAGTTTTCATTGAGGCTGTTGTTCCGCGTATTTCATCGCGGTGAGTTTGAAGGTAGTTGGCAAGATTGACGACTCAGGGGTGCTTGGTAACGGGGTAAGCTGCTTAAGTTAGCGACTTCAATTTCAGACGAGCGGCAAACACTGGGGGAACCCCAATGAGTACCGCTCGTTGCGCCATAGAAAGACTATGACTTAAAGCGGCACTCGGAACCGTAGAAGAGCTCTAAACCGTAGCGCCCTGATCCACCGAGAGGTTGTGGAGGAGGTAGACCAGGCCTTCTGCTGAACAGTGGAAGTTTTCCACCGTCAGATTCTCGTTGGGCCCGTGGAAGTTCGAGTCCGCATTCGTGCCACCCCAAAGAATGATTGGGGCTGGAATGCGCTTCTCGAAGTGACCGACGATCGGGATGGAGCCGCCTGCCAAAAGGAATGCGGGTTCCACGCCCCAACTGGCAGCCATCGCCTTTGCGGCTGCATCAATCTGCGGACTCTCCGGACTGAAGCGAACAGGCGACGATCCCTTAAGGAGCGTGAGTTCGATGCGAACCGTGTCGTGAAGATAGTCTCGCACGAATGCTTCGAGGTGAGCTCGAACCAGCTCGCCGATCTCGTCCGGATCCTGATTGGGGACCAGTCGGATCGAGAAATCCGCATGGGCGGAAATCGGGATGTTGGTCGGTGCAGCTCCTGGGTTGGGCTTGCCGGTCAGCAACGTGTGCACCGTGAACGCGGGCAATGCCCCGGTTTGTTCCGCTGGCGTAGACCCCTCGACCGTAATGAGACCTGGCACTCCGCCGCTCTCGTGCTGAAGAGATTCAGCGGAAATCGGTGAGCGGGACAGGAGTCCTCGCTCTCGGTCGCTGAGCGCAGTGACTTTGTCCATGAGCCCGGGAACCCAGAATTCCGCACTCTCAGGATCCCAAATCGAGGCCAGGAGATGCGCGAGCGCTCCTCCTGGATCCTGCACCGCGCCACCTGCGTGACCCGAGTGCATTTGGACAGCTGGACCGTAGACGTCCAGGTGGAAGTAGCTCAGGCCTCGCAGCCCGAATGTGATCGACGGCCTGCCGTCAGGAGACGCGAGCGTGTCGCACACAAGCACCGCAGAAGCGCCTTCGAAGAACGCTGCAGCTCGCTCGCTGGCGACGAACTCGATGACGGCGCCGCTGCCTGACTCTTCTTGTCCCTCGAGGACGACGCGAACTCGGACCGGAAGACGCCCAGTGCCCTTCTTCCACGCACGCAGTGCTTCCATGATCGCCACTACCGGGCCTTTGTTGTCCCCGGCACCGCGACCATTGATGCGACCGTCTTGCACCACCGGCATGAAGGCCGGACAGGCAGACCAGTTGTCGCCTCCTTCCTGGACATCGAAGTGTCCATAAATGACCACCAGCGGAGCGTCGAGCCCCGCGCTGTCGTCGCTCGCGAGCACGAGCGGCGTGTGGTGTTCGCCGACGTTGAGAAGTTCGACATTCTCAAGTCCGGCGTCCAGCAACTGTTCTCTCGCAAAGTCGGCGGCCTCGAGCAGCTGCTGATCGAAGCCCGGAGCGTTACTGACACTGCCGATCGAGATGAACCTGAGCAGTCGCCCAAGCGCTGCGTCCTTTCCAGCACGCACACTATTCAATGCAGTTTGAAGTGATTCTGACATCGTAAAAACTCCTTCTCTTGTTCGCACTGACACGGGATCGAAGTGACGCCAACCTGATGAAAAACCTACATCAGTGTTTGCACCTCGGTTGAAACCAAAGGGCAATTTCTCTACTCAGTAAGGGAGATTTGAAATGAACAGAGGATGTACGGGACGTCCAGAGGCGCCAAAGTTATCCTAATGGGAATTCTTGTCTAGCGGCCCCCCCTCACTTGGAGACCGTACGTCCGATAACCCATTGAGTGCGCTGTGTATTTAGAATCTCAATACGCATGCGAACTCTCGGAAGAAAAGTAGCCCCGCTCCAGAATGTGGGAAGGCGTCGGTTCGAGGCCAAATCCGCACAGTCCCGTAGAGTGCGAAGCGCCGCTTATTGCTCGAATTGCTCCGTCAAGGAGAAACCCAGCATCTCGCTGACCTGCGTTGCGAGGGAGCCGCGTGCCGGTCGCCAGCCGCGGACTGTATGCTCAGCGAAATCGATTCGCACTTCGTCAAAGCAACGACTTTGCGGAACTCCCGAGCCTGTGCGACCGCCTGTGCGACGCTCGTACCATCTAATCTTTTGGAGGGGGACTTCTGTGATATCTGGCAATGACTTCTGGGCTAACGCTAAAACTTGATTTGTGATCGATCTCCCCTCCGCCTGATCGTCAGATATAAATACCACCGCTACTTCGTCATTAACTCGCAAGATAACACGGCGACAGACTGCGCCACCCGCCTCAAATTTCTCCTGAGGACGAATCACTCGAACATCCGGTGGCGTAATTGAGAGGTCTTGTATGGATAAGCTTGTGGTTGCAGCGTTACGTGCCATAAGCAAATGTGCGGCTTCTCCTGCTTTCAGCCCTAACCACTCAAGATCTTTCTGAAGCTCCGGCGGAAATTCTTCGAATAGCGCGGTCGGAATAAGGGGCATGACTATGCTGCCATAGCTGATCTCTCCATAGCGTATCGGCAGACAAAGCAGCTTTAAAGCCTTAGGCCTTTTTCCAATGTACTCGGTCCCCACCAGGCGACCCAAGTCCTCAGCGTCCATCACACAAACATTGCGAATCTCAGGGACAGCCTTTTCAAGGGCCGTGTAGAACCGATCGCAGAATTCCAAAAACGGCTTTGGCGATGCGGTCAGCTGAAGCACCGATCCCGCAGAGGTACGCCCGACCCACATCCCAGAACCAGCGGAACAGGCAAGGCCTCGAATGGTGCGGCAAAATGCAAGATAGGTTGCCACACAGCTGAGAGTCGGTAATTCGCTCTCGCTCGAAAGCTGGTTTCCGATGGTTTGGAATGGAAGTTCCTGGACTGTGGCAAGAAGAAAGCGAGACGGATCAGGGTCGATCTTCTTGCTCACTTTGTCTAGCTCGATGACTAGTTTGTTGAGATCAACCACACTGAAATCAAATGGTGATTCTGGCTTTTTTGATTGCTTTGACCGGGTTGTAGGACTAGGCCCCACCCAGAACTCTGAGAGGGAGCTAAGCACCGTCGCTACTAAGCCACGGTGCTTACCCGGACCAACTCCCTGGGGCGGAGTAACCGCCGACACAACCACAGATGACGGTGCCTTGGCGTAATTGCACACACCATCCTTTGCCGTTGAAGGCCACAACCAGTCAAGAACGACCTGAGAAGTAAGGAGCTCTGGAGTATTCTTATGATCGGCGACTATATGGGCACGAATCGCCTCGCGTACGACAAGGTCGAGCGCTTCGCCCAACGGTCGTGACTTAAGTGGTGCGGGTCGGCGTGGTTCTGGAGTAGCACCGCCCCCGCCGTCAGCATGAGGCGTAAAATTCATCGGGACAGCATATCGTTCGCTATTTGTTAGTCAACGAACTCGGCCCTAGGTCCCCCTCGATATTTCTCGCTACGCGCAGCAGTGGAGGCCGGTAGCGCACGTGCCGGCAGTCCGTTCTCGTTCAAGCTGCCGTCCTCTCCTCCAGAAACAGGATATCGAACTTCTCGAGGATCGGTGGTTTGGCAGCTGGGGATTGAGGCACCAGTAGAGGGTGTTGATTACTCGGCGTGGTTCATTGTGCCGGTGTTTCAAATGGCGCCGTGAGGTTGCTCTCAGTATCTCTGGCATGGTGGGCGAGCAACAATTTCTCTGCGTGAGCCTTGTACCTTTTCGGATGTTGGATGCACCGGCGAATTTTTAGCCGGGCTTTCGAGAGTTCTTGACCTGCCATCCGGGAAATACCAGCACTGCCGGGTGACATTTCAGTGCACGTGCAAGCACCTTGGCACGCTCGACGCCCAAGGCGACCTTATCATTCTCGATCGCCGAAATAGTGCCTTGCGGCAACGCAGTGAGGTTTGAAAGTTGTATTTGTGTGAGTTCTTGAAGTTCTCGCATGACTCGAACTGACTGCCCCACGGAGAGGCTAGTGAGTCGCTTGGATGCTGCGAGGTCGCCCCGTAAACTCTCCTTTGTCCTGACTGCCATGCTTCTTACCTTCGAGGCCTGGTGGCCCCAGTCGTTTCTAGTGCCTGCACTCGCAGTCCGTCGTGCGCGATTCTATAGATGATCCTATATGCCTTGTTCAGCACAGAAGCGCGACAAGATTTGCCTTTCCACCTGAGCCCTTGATCGCGAAATCCTCGAATTAACTTTAGCCCTACTGGCCCGCTCATCGTCGCGATGTCGCGCCATTTTTCGTAGCGCTCAATAAGCTCCATTGAGCTACCTCGAAGAGCCTTTATTACTCGCGCATTTTCAGCAACGGTCCACATATATACTATATTTAGTATTATAATTTAAATGGTATAGTTGTGTCGATTGTAATTTTTGAGTGAACCCTTTTGCTCCGAGTGCAGCGACGGGGTGGTTACTGCGAGAAGCCGCGCCGGAGTGCTGGTTCTCTGGTGTTTTCTGGGCGCCTGTTCGCGCCCGCGGTGGACGTCCAGGAAGCGTCTGACCGGTTATTTTTACGGGGCGTAAGGGCTGATTCTCTTTTGTGCTAGGCAGTCAGTGGTTTGGGGTGCTACAGAGACAGATCTATGGTCGAACAACGGGTGCAGAAGCTGGAAGAGGCGCTTCGAGAACTATCTTTGCGCGTCCAATCTTTAGAATGGAGCCTTTCTTCGGATGAGAGAAAAAGTTCGAAGAATGAGCGCGGCGTTGAGGACAAATCTCTCGCCGATCCATTACAATCGCCCTCGCCTGCGACGACCGAGAAGAATATCTCGCTCGAGAACATCACTATTCGGGTGGTCCGACCACGGTCAAGCTCGGTAAGCCCATCAAATCAGGCCCCCCACTCTGAGAAAGTTCCCGTTCATGACGCTGCTGTTGAATCTGCCGTTGGTGGCGGGAGCCTGCTGGCATACGCAGGCATGTTCTTCTTTGTGCTCGCGGCAAGTTTCTTTGTTAAGCTGGCCATTGAATCCGGCTGGCTCTCGCCGGTGCGGCAGATTGTAGGCACTGCTCTGTTTGGGTTGGGATTGATTGTCGCAGGGGTGAACCTGCGGAGTAAGGACCACGCGTACGCAGCCTTCTTGCCTGCTGCGGGCATCGTAGTTCTTTTTATCGCCGTTCTCGCCGGACAGACTATTTACGGGTTCTACAGCCCGGGCGTGGGAACGTTGCTTACGGGAGTGATTGTTCTGTCGAGCATTTGGTTGTTCACATTTTTCGTGCACGACTTCTTTCTCGTTACCGCCGTATGCGGCACATATCTTATTCCTCTTTTGCTTTACCGCAGCGTTCCGCCAATGCACTCCGCGGGCGGATATTTTATCTTCTGGGATCTTCTCTTCATTGTTTGCGCCCTTAAACTTGAAAAGCGGCATCTTCTTCATCTTGCTGCCTATCTTGCGATGGCGAGCTGGTACCTGCTGTTTGCTAGAACTTTTCGCCATGCTCCCGACCAGATTCTTCAGTTCGCGCTATTCTTTCAGAGTGCACAGTTTCTCACCTTTCTGATTGGCATTGTCGGATTTTCCTTTGTCACCAGGAAGATATTGACGGCCGCAGAGGCATGGGCGCTCTTTCCATTGCTCCTTTTTTGCTACGTGGTGGAGTACTCCCTTCTGCATTCTCTAAATGCTGAGGCGGCGCCGTGGGTCGCGCTTGTTCTTGGTACGGCGCTTTTGGGAATTACAGAGGGCGCAAGACAGCTTCTGAAGCGCGACTCGCTTGAGACTTCTCCGATGATTGCGACATTTTTCGCCATGGTCGTAGTGCATGCTCTCTATCTAGAGCTACTTCCTGAGTACCTTTGCCCCTGGTTTGGACTTGCTCTTGGGGGCGTCTTGATTCTGCTGGCCAAGACAAGGTTCCCCTACGCCAGGTATTGGACCGCCTATATCGTGGCGGGCATTGTGCCAATGGCAGAGTTCTTTCGGATTCTCTTTGCAGATACGCATGCGATGGCCGTCTCCTACATGGTACTGAACCTGATAGCTTTCGGTTTGCTGGGCGCCGGGTACTTCTTTGCAAGTGGGCAACGCAATGGACTTATTCTGGGGCTTGCGGTGGTTCAGGGACTGCGCGGGTTAGATCGCCTCGGTAATCTGATCGGTGGTAGCGAAGCCCATTTTCTTACTTCGGGACTCTGGGCGGCTTTTGCGCTGAGTCTTTTGTTCTTCGGACATCAGTCGCGAGATTCAAATGTCGCGCGACTGGGTCTAGGGGTCTTTTCGATCGTAGCCCTCAAAGTTCTCTTTTCTGACATTAGCGAATCATCTTCCTTGATACGCGTGGTAGCGCTGCTGGTGATTGGCGCCCTGCTTTACCTCGGTGGTTTGATGTGGCGGCGGATGTCGGCCTGGGAGAAAACAGTTGAGTAATGTGGCCTAAATCCCAAGTGAGCTGTAGTCATTCGAGCGCCTGGTCGAGTGACTAGTGAGTAGCGTTTTTCAAAAGGCTCTCCGGTTGGGTGGTGGATCCGTATGGTGAACTTTAGAGGTCTACTTAAGCGGTTTAGTATCTGTGTGTTGCTTCTTGGCGGCATGATGTGGATGGCGCTTGCGAGGCCCACATTTCAATTGAATGAGCGAGTTTCCTTTCAGGAGTTTAACGCTAGGGAAGCAGCATTTTAGAACGTGATCGCTAAGTATGGGCCAGAGCCCTCCGCTGACGAGAGAGGCACTATCATCGTCGGAGCTCACTACGATGTTTTTGAAGAACCTCCCGGCGCGGACGATAATGCCAGCGGAGTGGCAGGATTAATTGAATTAGGGCGAATGCTCGCCACTGCACAGCTCGGAGCTCCGGTTACTCTAGTGGCATTTGCGACCGAAGAGCCGCCCTTCTTCCGAAGCGATGCGACGGGAAGCGCGGACCACTCTGGTCGGGAGGGAGATTAAGGGAGTCCTCCCGAACCATTGCGCGCTGTTCTTCTCCCGTCATAGGTGCTCCTCTTCGCCTTTTGGTCGATGTTATTTTACGGAGTTAAGTGGCGATCGCTACTATCTCAACCAGCACAACTCGATGAGGAGCACTCGACGAAAGGTCCATGGTGCAGACCATACGCACGCATCGCGAGACGTCGCCCTTAGGCTAAGTCGCCAACGCCGATTTGACGAGCAGGGGCGTCCAATTTCGACGTCAACTTCTGCCTCAAATTTGAACACGCCCGCCTGTACACGGGGCCTCCGTCCGGATTGATGGGGAAGATCAATCCGCTTGGCACCGGACTCCCCACTTTTAGGTGAATAACTTTCGTTCGCCTAGCGAAACGAAACATCTTCAGGCTGCAAAGCGACCAGGTCGACTGTCGCAATCCAAAAGTCGCATTCCGGTTGCCGGTCACACACACGCCTTGCTTCAATCAGCACTCCCGGCCACCGCCTTCTAACGTAAGCATCCATAGCCCCTCCCGTCTCACCCCGACCGACGTAAAGAACGCGTTCAGGTCGAAAGGCGGCGACGGCAGGTAGATTCGTGCACTGGTAGTAGATGGAGTTCTCCGATACAGAAAGTTCCGATGACGCCGTTGGGAAATTCAGATCCTCGATATTTGGTACGCTCCAGCCTATCAGGCCCCCATTAGCCGTGCTGCGCTCGTACAAGGCATAAAATAGCTGGCATTGGTGAGAGCTCGATAACAATGGCACGATCAGAACTGGGAGCTTCACATCAGCTCCCATTTCGCGTGCCAATCCCTCGATAAACGGAGTGCCCTTTTTCTCCGAGAAGAACTCGCCAGTATGGAAAAAGAGCGCGCCTGCCACCACAAAGAAACCGACCGTCATGCGCATAACTCTCGCCATGATTGGGCGCTTGAGCCCATCCAGCGGGGGAAGGAGTTGGATGATCGCTAACGCCGCCAACAGGACAAGAAGCGGCGTAACACTACCGATACGGCGGTCCGTCACTTGCGACAAAATCCCCGGCAGCAATCCTAGAACAAACCAGGCAGCGTAGAGGCAAAGAATCGCCCGTCGTGAGCTTCTCACTAGTGTGACCACGCCAAGTGGAAGGAACGAGAGGGAAACCCATGAGAGCCAGCTTGCGGGCTGTAAAGAGGCCAATGGAGACCAATGGGACCAAAGCCGAATGGGGTCCCAATAAAGCTGGACGAAAAAGCTCTTCAGCTCGGCGAACACTTTAAAGATCAGCACCATTGAGGTGGCTGTCGTGCTGGGTCCCCCGATCATTTCGGGGGACGTCACACCGTAGTGGCCGGGACCCGGCCAATCCCAAACCCATTCACCGACGAGAGCGCTCTTTAGGAGAGAGTCTGAAAAAAACCATCCGATTCCGGCACCGAACAATACAAGCATTTTGGCATGATGTCCGCGCCAAATGCTAAACCGAAATATCCAGTGCATGAGCAGAACACTAAGAGCTGCGATCCCAAGCAACACCCCGGATGGATAAAGACCTGCAGAAAGAATAATTAAGGAGGCGAGCAGAGCGACTGCGGGGCCGGTCCTGCTCCTGAATATTGTGAGAGTGCACCACATGATGAGAATAGCAAACAGGCCGGGAAGATGATGGAAGGTTGGCAAGCGTCCCCAGCCGGCTTCAAGTGGCGAGAACGCGAACAGTCCGGCAGCGAGGACCCCGCCAAGCACTCCAAGAAATGAGCGCGCAAAAAAATACATAGTCACGGCTGCAGTAACTCCAATCGTAGTCGAGAGAAGTCGCTCCCATAGAAGAGAGGCACCAAACCACCGTGCAAGTGCCGCATGCATGAGTACCCACAATGAACCGTTCGACGAAGCAGCGCCACTCACCCCGAAGTTGGCCCTTAGCGCACAAGTAGGCTTAACGCTCATGATTCGGCTGAAGCACAGTTCATCATCCCATCCGGAAGGCACCTGATTGAGCGCGTACATGCGAGAAAGCAGAATCGTAAAGGTAAGTCCTAATAAGACGAGTCCCTCAGTCCAGGTAAAGCGCTGCGGGAAGACCGGGTAAGGTTTGGTTGACGCCACCCTCACAAGCGAAAACGAGAGCAGCAGGAGGCTGCAACCCGCCGCGAGGAGCCCAGAGCCCAGAGCAGGCTCGCGACCAAAGAGACATCCCTGTCCTATAACACATAGGATCACTGCGATTAATTCTAAACAGCGCAGCCGCATGCCATCAAAACGTCTTTGAGTAACAATTGATGCAGCACCGAACACCAATATCGCACCCCCAAAGATGAGCCCTGCAGAGACATAGTTCGCCTGTATCCAACCTCGTACCACCTGCTCGGCTGCAACCATCCGATCAATTAGGGGGGTCGCCGAGGCAAGACACTCAAGCCCGAGACTATCGTCGCGGAGACATTGTCGGGAGAATCCCAAAAAGGCGAGAAGGGCGAGAAGCAAGTAGGTGAGCAGCGGAAAATTCGCCACCTTACGATACGTTCCCAAGCGAATGTGGGGGGAGCTATCTATCGTCGATACAGTAGTTCGCTTCTGCACTTCGCTTCTTCACCCCTTTACGCTTGAGCTTTATGCCCTCTACTAACCTCTCATCGCCTAAGGAAGAGTCTCAGCAAGCCTTGCGGCAACCGCCGTTCCCGCACAAAGATGCCCAAACACCGAGGGATGAACATGATCTAAATTCACAGGCTCCTTCTTCTCTGCTGCGCAGCGCTGAAAGGTCGGCAAAAGATCAATCACGTCAAACTGCTCGGCGCGGGCGAGTGCGGTTAACTCAGCATGCCGATCAAGGAATGGGTACGGACCAAGCCCCTTCTGAAACCAAGGGAAGATCACCACCACAACCGGCACGCCGTGTACCACTTCTCGAAGAATCTTCAGGTACTCCCCGACGCGATTGCTGCCTATTCGCTCCATCTCAGTCCAGTGCAAGGTCCACTTGTTCGTCGAAGATTCCCGCAAAACTATGTACTTTAGGAATCGGTAAAGACCCGAGTGGAGAAGAATTGGGTGATCCCACACTTTTTCGATGAAGGGCCGATCCTTCGCCCGCTCGACGATCTGTCTCGCAATTCCACCGTCGTCTTTGTGATCGTCATTTAGGGCATACTGAAGGACAATCAGATGAGGAGAAAACCGCATCCCCTTGTCTCGAAGAGTCTCAACCTCTTGTCCCGTATTGTAAACGTTGACTCCGAAGTTCAACACTTCGACTGCTCGCGTCTGTCTCGACGCGACGAGTGCAGCTCGTCGAAGCTCCCTCTCCACAACGGCGGGCCATACATCCGAATACTTTTGGATCAACAAGCCCTCCGACACGCTATCTCCAACCACTAAAATCCTAAAAACGCCTGAGGAAGGCTTCTGAGAATACACGGGCCCACGATAACCAAGGGCATTCGATCGATCCTCGCCTAACTGCACATTCGGGCTTGGCTCGTAACCAATTCGCGGATTAGGGGAAAGTCGATATCGCTCAAAGGATGTGACCCCAACTTGAGGAGCAGAATCAAGAGTTCGTATAAGCACCTCAGCGCCGAGCAATCCAATTCCCGTACCGAAAACGCCTAAGATCAACTTGCTCGCCCATCCTTTCATATGCCTGCCGTCACTCTCATCACTCTGCGAAGCGCCTAAAATAATAAGTTGACCCTACTCTGATCAGTGCAACTGGAATAGAATGCACGCAGCATCAACCGATGCAACGAGATACCGTAATTCGAGCCCCGCTGTGATGAATTCGCAAGACCTCTCCTATACTGAATTTGTATGAAATCACGTGCACTTGCGATACTTGCTTTATGCGTCTTCCTGCTCTACGGAATGCACAGGACGGGAATCACTCCGTTTAATGTCGGGTCCGGCGTAATCGGAGACCAACGTGATCCGCTGCACATCATGACCCTCGTGGGATGGACCTTTCGGGCGCTCGCGAATCCCCAATTGAGCTACTGGAACGCTCCCTATTTCTTCCCACTGCAAAACACACTTTCTTACTCTGAGACGTTTGTCCTTCCCTCGATCCTCGTCAGCCCGCTCGTCAGCTTAGCCCAAGGGCTAACCGTCCCTTACAATGTTTTATTTCTGGCGAACTACGTTCTCTCCGCCCTTGCCGCCTACCTCCTAGTGTTCTACCTGACCCGGTCATGGTGGGCGGCCCTTTTCGCGGGGATCCAGTTCGGATTCTCTACGTTCATGATCAGTCACTACGCCCAGATTCCTTACACCTGCGCAATCTTCATCCCTTTGACGCTACTCTTCCTCCTTCGGTTTGCACGATACGCCCGTCTCGCCGACTGTATCCTGTTCGCAGTTTCGCTCCTCGCCCAAATCCTTTCGTGTCTGACTTACGGGATATTTTTGGCTATTACAGTCGCCATTTCGACGCTTGTGCTTGCACTTCTAAGCCACCATGCGAGGTCTGCGAAACGAATGATCCCACTAGGAATTGCAGGAATGTGCGTTGCGTTCCTAGCCTTCCTTTACGCCCAACCCTACCTTGAGCGTGCATCTCAATTGGGCGGTCCCCGTTCTCCCCTGGAAGCGAGCTATTTTTCTGCATGCCTACGCGACTATGGCCTGGGGATTCAGGGTAACCCGATCTATGGGGATACCCTGCAGCCAAACAATCCGTCCAAGACTGCCGGGGCATGGCTCTTCCCAGGCATAAGCACTCTACTCTTTGCCGTTTTTGGAGTTTTGACAGGCGGCGTGCGCGTGAAGTGGAGCAATCTCTCATTCTTCTCGATTGCGTTAGGGAGCCTTACTTTCTCGATCGGCTTCATTCGAATGTGCCTAGGACACCCTGAGGGAGTATGGATCTGTGGTGCTTCCTTTATTGCTCTTGCCTACATGGCTCTCAGAAGCAGGACGATCGCGAAAGGATCCTCATCGGCCTACTCTTACGAACATTCTCTTTTTGTCGCCCTTACGCCTATTTTCTTTGTGCTCACGTTTGGTCCGATTATCCACTTGCACACCGTCACTGTCGCATGGAGTCCCTATCAGCTCTTCTTTGAGTATGTTCCGGGCTTCGCAGGAGTGCGAAACCCTTCGCGGATCTATATTATCTTTTCAGTTGCTCTTGCCACCCTGGCGGGATTCGGGGTTGGTAAGTTCCTGAGCCGCTTCCGTAGTGCCAGCCTCAAGGCCACTCTTGGTCTCGCATTCCTGTGCCTCGGCGCGCTTGAACACTATTCGCCACCTTTTTCGTTAAGCCGGCTGCGAATCCTCGACGAGCACGAGCAGCTCGACGAATGGCTGCGCAACGCTTCGCATCCGTCGCCTATATTGGAGCTCCCACGAGAGCCTGTTGACATGGACACCATGTATCGAGCCCTTTGGAACCATGGGCAACCCACAGTTGGCGGATACTCCAGCTACCTTCCTCAGTTTACCGGATGGTTTATGGAGCAAATGCAGCACTTTCCGTCGGATGCCTCGGTGAGACTCGTACGTCAGCTCGGCGTGCGCTTCGTCGTCCTACATCCGTATCGCTGGAATGGTGCTCTCGGAGATTCAGCCTATTGGCAGACGAACGAAATTCTCACCTCACATAACCTTCACTTTATCCGTGCATTCGAGAAGCCCCAGACGTTGGTGTTTGAAGTTGCCGATCCAACTCCGGGGAGAATGTTCAAACTAGCTGACTACGCCAAAAACACGCGCCTAATTTTTCCTGATACAGTGACCGCAGAATCAAGGACCCATAGTGCGTTGGATTTTGCGATACAGGAAGCCGAGGGGCGACTCTCTCGATATCCGGAAGAAAACTCTTCGGTCATCGCCCGCTGGATGTCGAGAACGTCCAACCGCCTCGTGTTACAATCAAATGTGAGGCTCGAGGCAAAATTCCTACTGACTCCCCGAGATGCGAAAGTTGAATTATTCATTCCGACTCCGACTGAACCTGGCGAGTTCCTCTTGGAGCTGCTCGACCCTAAGAGTGGTGCGTCGCTCCTTACTAAGTCCGTACGCGTTCTACCCCCTTAGTCCGTCCCCTACCTCAGCTGCCGCCGAAGTCGCCACAGATGTCCCAAACGAAAGATGCCTTCATGCAACAGATTGAAACGGCTTTGTCGTGTATCGTTACAATCTATCCCTACTTGCACTATCTTTCGTCGATCTCGAGACAGCAAGTAAGATAGCTCGATGATGAATCCAGTCCAAGGATCAAGCGAATCCAAATATGGAAAAATTAACTCTCTCTTAAAAGCCTTGCATCCCATCGAAAAGTCCGATTGAGGAATGTCGAGGAGAAGCTGGGCGAAGGTCACATAGAGCTGACTTGCAAGAACTCTATGCAATTTCCTCCTCTGCTGCCCAAAAGTTTTCGACCCGATAACTGCATCCACCAGGGGACTAAGCTTAAGCACATAGTCGAGAAAAGTAAGTTCTGAGGAGAGATCCGCATCCTGTGTGACAATCCAATCGCCCTTTGCGGCTCTCACAGCCTCCACAAACGCTCGCCCGGGACCACGGCTCCGAAGGGCGATCACCTGAATTCTCGAATCTCGCGCAGCAAAATCTCTCGCGATTTTGACCGTTTCGTCAAACGACCCGTTATCAGCTATCAGTAGCTCGAACTCGACCCGCGAGGCATCGAGATGCCTCACAAGTGTGGCGAGCGATCCCTCGATCATGGCGGCTTCGTTATATGTGGGAATAACTACCGAGAATATCATGTCCCACCGATCAAAACGAGTGAGTCAAAAGGTCATGCGAAAAGAGTTGCGATACACTCTGTAAATACTAGCCAACAGCCGGAAAGGCAAAGGTCACCACTCGTTTATCCTACCAAGCGAAAGCGTGTCGGATTCCTTCGATTCGCTGGGTAATCTCGTCATGTAAGTGTGGACCTCAAACAACGAGAGCATGCTCTCCGATGATGAGGGTGCGTAACGTCCTCCCAGAATATCCTCCTCGACTGTTCTCATAAGAGCAGCTCTACCTCCTGGATAGAGCCACTTTAGAGCATCATAGATGACAATACGCACTGTTTCTCTCGATTCTGAGTCTATAAACTGCTGAGCCTCACTTGGACTAACGACAGGAAAGCACACATAGCGACAAGCCCTGGGCCCTCGTAGGTCAATCATCCGGACACGTTGGTTCCATGTCTCTGGACCGAGGTTCGGAGAGCCTCACAATTAGGTGTTACCGAAGGAGCCTTGATCTGAAGCCTCGTAATTGGATGTTACCGAAGCATGCTTAAGCACCTGTCTTAACTGGGAGCGAAGTTGCTTCC
>JBGSMV010000080.1:0-106844 GCA_041739995.1 Bdellovibrionota bacterium | reverse complement strand
TAGCTCGCGACTCGAACGAATCCCACGCATCGTACCGTACGCTAGAATCTTCGTTAAAATTCGAGGTGAGTATCCAGGTCGTCCTTGCTCAGAGTACTTCGACTCAATCCCTGATAGATCTAGCTCAGCTATTATCTCATCCACTAACCGCACGCGGTCATCTACAGCCACAAAATCCTCAATACTTCGCGGCAATAGCGTCAGTTGACTTCTAGACTCAGGCTCACGGAACTTCTGATTTCCCATCCCACATGTCTACACCTTCTCAGGATATCCTTCGATCCCCCTCGTCTGCAGACTTTTCGGACAGCCTCAGGGGCTACGGGGAAAGCTCGAAACCTCCTTTTCAGATGCATACCCCGAAGCGAGAAGCCCGAGATGGATATCCCTCATCGGCTGTTACGTATCAGTAAGTTCCCACGTTCTTGAAGTCGGTATGCCACTTGGTGTCCTGAGTTAAGAGTTCGATGAATAATTCTCGCCGAACTCGCCGCTTGCTTTGAGAATATATTCAACGAATTACACAATGAGTTCAGCGAGAAAAATACTTAAATGAACTTCTGACTCAGAACACTCGGTGATGAAGAAGCGGGCAGCGCCTCCACGCTGAGTTCCTTCCGCAGAAAGTATGCATGATGCGTATCGTCGGGAGTTACCTTTGGGGACAACTCCTCTTGAAGCCCGGCACGTCCATGTACTTACACAGCCTAGCTTTGCTCAAAATCAACGCATGTTTAATTTCAGCATTAAATATGATTATCAAATGGAGGCCAAGACCAAGCAGCGTAGATAGTGGTCTGGGCAGTTTTTAGCCAAGCTTAAAAACCCAATATTATTAGGGTATTTACCAGTATTACCTCTATAAATGTAGACTTTCCTTAGAATCATAAGATAGATAGATTAGTAGTTATTAGGCATTATCTCACCTTTTCGCCTAACGCTCATTTCTTTCCTACCTGGGTAGAATTTTACATTTCTCATCCGAGAGGAGTTTTCCTGCTCTCGGATGGGGATGTCTAAAATGTTTTTCAATTACGCACTCAGGTAAATGTTGAAAATTCCTTGTGGCACGTTGCTGCAAGGCATGGTTCCCGTTCACTTAGGAGAATTCCAGTGAAGCGATTCCTTCTTCTTGCCCTTTTCTTCGCCTGCACAGTTTCTGTGCAAGCGGCAGGGACGGCGCAAAGTGGCTCTGCGGCTAATGCCCAAGAGCCGTGGTTCATGGCTCCCATTCGGGAGTTTTTCGCCGACGTTTCTGACGAGCCAGAGGTCAGGCTTGCCGAAGTTCGCTCTCAGGTATTTGAGTTCGACGGCGGCCCGACGGAGACTCCCCCCTCGCTTACAGAGGCAGCGTGGGGAGCTGACACGCGGCAGTTCTGGATCCGAGTCACCACACACGGCACCGAAAAGCAGCTTCTCGAAATCTTCGGCCCAGAAGGAGAGGAGGGCCCTGCAGGGCAACCTCTTTACTCGCGCCTTCTGTCCGATGGGAAGTGGCAGGAACGCTACAAAGGAAGAGTAAGTGCGGTCAGACCGCTCTTTGACATCAACCAAGTACCCATGCAGGGAGTCGCTGCGGTCGTAGGAATGGACGGTTGTCAGAAGGTAGGTCCGTTGCTTCTTCCGTTGGATGCCAGCACCGCAAGTAGCATCGCTGATCAGGCGGCTGGTTGGATCGTGAACACACCGACCCGAGCTGGAGCGATGGGCACTCAGGTTTCGCTCGCTACCTCGCCAACGGAGGCGAGCATGACCGCTGACATCTCGCAAGGAGGCAGCGTTTTCTATCGCATGAGCTTCGAGTTTGCCATTAGCGACCAGCAGGTCGCACTGCAGACCTGGACTTCTGTGATACCGACGATGGCCGGCCCTAAGTTGACCAGTGGGTACCTAAAACTTGAACACCACTTCCATTCGCCGCGGGCACTCAAAGATGCGGCAGAGGAGGAGGTGTTCACGTTCGCTGAGTCTGACAGCTGAGTCTGACGCAAGGTAAGTCCTTTCTCGGTAAGCCACGAAAGGAGGCTGAACTCCAAGGATACATCTTGAATATGTTTCCAGTAGTTTGTCTCTCAAGTCCACACACCTGGATTCGTAAATGAGGTTTTCGCAATGAAATTGTTACTTCAGAAAACTCGGGCCTTCTTTGCCGTCATCTTCATGATGTCCGGGCTCTCGGCTGCCCATGCCCAGAACGACATGGTGGGTATCACCAACCTCCTGGTCGAGAAATCGACCATCGAGGCGACCGTCACACCCTTCATGCACACCGAGGATCCGCAGGTCCGCCTGCGCGTCATCGACTCTCCCAACCAGCAGGTGACGATTACTGCCACGCATGAGCTGCTTGGTGGGGACACGTCCGTTACCTCCTACAGCATTCTTGTCGACAAGTATGTCGACGGAAACCTGTGGCAGACGCTTCATTTCGAGGACGTTCGGCTCAACGCCCCTGGCGAGGAGGACGCTCGTCACTTGGGATGGATGGGGACGGTGACCATCGTCCAGAACGGCGTGGTCGTGGTCGACAAACAGGCTGCCATCGGTGAAGTCACCGGGGAAGGGCGTCTCCTCACCTTCAGCGCCTCTCACCTGTATGGGGTGAAAGGTGCTGAGCTCAGCGCAGAGCCATGGCAGGCACACGTTCCTCGCTTCCAGGTTCTGATGCCGGCGCTCGACGCAAATAGCGCGTCTAACGCTTTCGGGGTGAGGCTTTTCCACTGCGGCTGCAATGGGGTCATCATTCCGAACACCCTGTGCGCGCGGACTGTTGACTGCATCTTCTGGACGTTTTGCCCAAGCGGCCCGACGCCCTGGAACCCCGTGTGTCGCTGGTACTTCTTCCCCGCGCACGAATCCCTGGAGCTGGTTGGAGAGGAACTCTTCTCCTAACTAAGCCTTGAACAATTCGGTTCTGTGAATTCCTGGTGAGCTTCTTCGAAAGGCGGAGCTCACCATTACTCACCTTAGGTTGGAGACATCCCCAACCATTCCCTTTTTCTAGACACTTTTTCTGGATAATTGGGCCCTCAATGAAATCGAGTTCTCACAGAACTATTTTTTCAGACCAAACTTCACATCGAGATAATCGAGAAATGGCTTAGCTGAAAGGCCTTGCCCTGTGGCCACCACACACAAATCTTCGGGAGAATATCGACGACCGTGCTGATGAACATGGCTCTTTTGCCAACCAAGTACTCGACCAAAAGAACCTGATTCAATATCAGCATCCACCGAACCTAGGTCTGCTCGTAGCTTATCCCACAAAGCCGCTGAATAAAGATTCCCCAGTGAATAGGTAGGGAAGTAACCGACGAGCCCACAGTACCAATGTGGGTCTTGTAGAGCCCCTTCGCTTGGGCGCGTGGGGCGAATTCCGAGGTACTGCTCGTACAGATCGCTCCAACGTTCGGGGAGATCTTTAACTGGGAGGGTTCCCTCAACCAGATCAACTTCAAGTAGTGTTCGAATCACGATATGTAAGTTGTATGTCACCTCGTCGGCGGTGATTCTTACTAGACCAGGGCTGACCTGATTGCGTGACTTCCAGAGTTGTTTTGGGTCAGACGCAGTAAAGTCAATTTCAGGAAAAAGAGTCTGCAATCGCTGCCCAAGAAACTTAGCAAACACAGGACTCCGTCCGATGATGTTTTCCCAAAAGCGGGACTGTGACTCATGCCAGCCCAATGAGGCGGCTGAACCCAAGGGCTGACCATAATACTCTTTAGGAAGTCCTTGCTCGTAGAGGCCGTGTCCTGCTTCGTGAAGCGCAGAGTAGAGACCATCGAGCGGATCTTCGGCACGAAATGCCACGGTCATGCGTTGATCGTATGGTCCGCACGAACTCTGGAACGGATGCATGGATTCACCTAAATGCCCGGCGGAGAAATCGAAACCAAGAGCCGCGACAATGTCATTGCAGAGCGTGAGTTGTTGCTGATTGGTGAGGGTAAAGCCCAAACCTGATGCATGGTGATGTCGAGAGGAAAAATCTCGCACACGCGGAGCGAGTTGTTCTGCAAGTTCCAGTAGTACCGGACGCACCTCAGCAATGCGCGCAAAGGGTTCGTAGGTATCAAGTAGTGCATTATAGGGCGAGCCCTCAAAGCCTACGTACTCGGCCTCCTTTCGCGCCCCCTCTATAATCTGCTCAAGCAGTGGTGCGATGGTCTCAAAGTCGTCGTTTGGCTTGGCTCGCTCCCAGGTATCGTATCCCTTGGAATGCAGGGCTGATTGAGCGGCTACAAAATCAGTCGGTAGCTTAGCGTCACGTTCAGCGTCTTTTAGTAGAATTTTTAAGTTGATCTCTTCAGGTTCGCTGAGAGTTGAGCCAGGAGCGGTGAGTTCACGCAGAGCGTCTAGAAACTCAGGACTAGTAGTACGACGGTGAGATTCTGCGGCGACGAAGGCGGTCCGTGCTGCGCGCATCTCGGCGGCGCGAGTGGGAAGATTTACTTCCTGATCCCAACCAAGCAGAGCGCCGATATCTTCAAAATGAGCGGCCTCTTCAAGAGTGCGCTGAACGGTCCTTCTCGCGGGTGACATATCATGGGTCATAAGGCCGTAGTCTCCTTCCACGCCTAAGTGATTTCAATCTCAGGCGGTGGCTGACGCAAGCTATAGCAGCTTACGCCCATAGTGAAACAGATTCTCCCCAAGCTGAAGGTTTGCGGGGTTTGCCGGGAGAATCATAAACGGGTCGTAGTCAGTGGGCGCAAAGTGCTCTTTCACAGAATCTCTTCCAATCAACATGCCGCGATCGAGCGCCTCGAGATTCTCGAACTTCTTTACATACGTGAAGTCTGGCTGCTCAAGCGGCTGCACAAAAGTCATATGAAAAATCTGAGACTTATGAACAATGGCAGGCTCAATACCCTGCACATTTCTTTGAGCGAGGACTCGCCTACAGGTCTCAATTGCGGATGCAGTTGAGCTGGGGTCGCTCATCTGGCCATTCTCCATTGTAATCGCGCAACCGCCCAGGGCTTCCACAAATGACTGGGTGTCACCTGCGAGGGAAGAGTCTCCAAGCTCAGCCCAGCCTGAAACAATGCGTTCAAAACCGAACACCCTGGTGGCCAAAAGCGAAGGCGTTTCAATCATGGCGTAGGGTTTCGACGGTGCTGAAGTAGCGTGTAAGTCGAGCAGGAAATCTACATTATCTTTAAGGAGACATTTTAGTTCTTCTGCTCGGCGACGTTCATATTGGCTACCACGCGGGGCGACATCGAACCTAAATTGACGGTTGAGATTCGCTTCGATGTAGCGACGACCTGCTCGGATGGCCTCGGCGCTTCCAATCGCAAGCGTCAGGCTGCCGGACTGCAACGTGTAGGTTCCGGTTGAAAACTGTTGCAGTAGATCTCTTAGTGCATGTACTCCACAAAGTTCATTGCCGTGGATGCCGCCCAAGATCACCGTGTGCGGACCGGCAGCGGGAGCAGTGAGTCTCCACGCCAAGGGAATCAGTGCTTCGGTACCTTGCACCTGAAGGGAAACCGGTCTCCAAACTGAGCTGCTGAGCAGGTTCTCACACTCAAGAATAGATTCGTTCAACTGCGCGCTCACCAGGGTAATTCCATACGAGACATTTAGGAGGCTTCGTGATTAGGATAAATCTCATTAGATTTCAAGTGGCTAGGCTCTTTTTCGCCTGACCAAAGAGGTGTCTAAGAACCTCCGATAGGGTATCATCGCCGTTCGAGAAAGGACCCCGGCATGAAAGTTCGTACCACACAGATAGTAGACTATTGGATTGGCGTGCCTCTGTGTGCGCTCTTGAGTGTGTGTAGCTGGGTGCTTGGGTTCATTCTGCCTCGGACGAACCCGGAGGCGCCCAGGAAGATATTGTTCCTTGAGCTCAGTGAAATGGGCAGTGCCATCATCGCACACTCAGCGCTTGCTCAAGCGACCAAGCGCTTTCCCCAAGCCGAGCTGTTTTTCATGGTCTTTTCTAAGAACAGAGAGAGCGTGTCTTTGCTCGGCATCATTCCCGAGAAAAATCTGGTGTTGATTGATGAGTCCTCCTTCTTAAAGTTTATCGGGAGTACTCTCGGAGCACTTTGGCGTGTTCGGTCCCTTCGTATCGATACGGTCGTTGATTTAGAACTCTTTTCAAGGTTCACCGCGATTATCTCTTATCTCTCGGGAGCTTCGCAGCGAGTAGGATTTCATAACTACACCGCTGAGGGGCTTTTTCGTGGAAATTTTCTGACGCATCGCGTCTTCTACAACCCGCACCAGCACATGGAGCTAAATTTTCTTGCGCTTGTTTTTGCCCTTGGATCTGATGCGGCCGATGTTCCTGAGCTAAAGATGGATGTTCGCCCATTCTGCCTTCCGCTTCCAAAACATTCTGCTAGTGCTCAAGAGGTTCAGCAGATATGGAGCTTGATTGCGAAGGCTAACCCAAAAGTGCCAGCCGGTGCGCGATTGCTGGTGGTAAACCCGGACCCTGGTGATGCCTTGCCGATTCGAGGATGGCCGCTTGATCGCTTTTCTGCCACGGTGAAGCAATTGCTTAGCTTTAATCCCGAACTCTACTGTGTAGTCATTGGGCTTAAACGCTCTACACCTTACGCCCAAGCGATTGCTGAGGTGGTTCCGCCCGGCAGATTAGTGGATCTTACCGGACGGACCAGAACCTTGAGGGAAGTGGTGACCTTGTTCTCGCAGTCGGCGCTTCTTATTACCAATGACAGTGGTCCGGCGCATTTCGCGGGCCTGACTGATATTAAATCGATTGCGCTCTTTGGCCCCGAAACTCCGGCGTTGTACGGCGCTTTAGGAGAAGGAAAGCTTAATATTTGGGCGAACTATTCATGTAGCCCTTGCCTCTCCGCGCACAACCACCGTCACACCTTGTGCAAGGACAATAAGTGCCTACAGGCGATTGATGTGGCGCAGGTGATTTCTGCCGCTCAGGATTTCCTTAGAGATCAATCAGTCGACTCTCGTCATCGGCTCGCGCAAGCGGTATAGAGCTTGGCATGGTCCCCGCAGTGTAGTGATTCTAACGCCTCCTTACAGTGTGATAGCATCGCTACACTAGCCCGCCCCCAAGGATGGGCGGACAGGATGGGCGGACAGCTGCGTAGCAACTGGAGCGACGCGAAGCGAGGGGTTGCAGGGCCCCAAGCTGAGCTTGGAGCCCGTCAGTTCAGGCCATGGAGGGTCTGAACTGACCAGCACGGCTAGAGTTCCGTCGCATCCCGCTCCTCATTGCCTAGGTATTTATGAATCGGAACACTAGTCGCGTTCGGCCATTCTCCCTTCATGCATTCTTCGCGCTGTGTGTGCTGGCTTTTGACGCGAGTATTCAGTTCGTGCTGCTCTCTCGTGGTTTCGAATGGCGAGACGCTCAGTTGGTTGGTGCGGGGACTCTGCTTGTTTCCTACCTTGTACTTCGACACTTCGTATTTCGACTCAGTGACCGCGGGCGTGCGCTTTTAAACGGTAGCCCGCCGTGGTGGTGGCTAGCGTTGATTGCTTGCATGGCCCTTAGTTTGCGTGGGGTGGTCGGACAGCTCTATCTAGGTGATTACCCACAGTGGAGCGTCGTGGCGGCAAGCGTGGCGACCACGGCAGCGGTTCTTGCGTGTGGAGTAAGCGCTTTTCCAAAGGTTGCCTTTCCGGGGGCCCGGGAGATTCTTGAACAAAGCGCCGCTTTTTTGGTTTTCGCACTTTGCGCGACAAGGCTGCTTTATTCAGGACAGCTCGAGCTGTTATCCCAAGAGGCCTACTATTGGAAGTACGCCGAGAACCTTAGCTATGGCTACCTTGATCACCCGCCCGCCGTCGCGCTGCTAATAACAATCGGACAAGCGCTCTTTGGAGTGAATGAACTTGGGGTGCGGGTACTCGCCTTGGTTTGCTGGTGTGTGATGGCGTTGTTTGTGGTGCTACTGGCGACTGAGTGGTTTGGAAGAGGTGTGGCGCGTGGAACTCTGGTACTGCTCGCCATCTTGCCGTTTTTTACCGGCGTTGGATTTTACATGACGCCAGACACACCACTGGTGGTGTGCTGGTCCGCGGCCCTATTTTTTCTGCATAGGGCCGTGCTTCGGCAGCAATCTTGGGCTTGGTACTTAGTTGGCCTTTCTATTGGTTTTGGGATGCTCGCGAAGTATCCGATGGTGTTGCTAGGACCCGGGATCTTCGCGTTTTTGTTGCTCGATCGTGATTCTCGTAAGTGGTTCTGGAGCCCACAGCCCTATAGTGCCGCAATTTTGGCGTTTCTGATATTTTCTCCCGTGTTGTTCTGGAATCAACAACATGAGTGGGCGTCATTCACCTTTCAAGGTGCCAGGCGTTTTGAAGCAGCTTCAGAATTTAGTGTGCATATGTTTCTCGCCTTCTTTCTTCTGCTTCTTACTCCAATTGGTGCGTATTGGATGTTTGTGTTTGCACTGCCCGCCAAGTTTCGCTCACGCTTTGCCCTCGCTGAGAATTTCAATCTTAATCGACGAGTGCGACTCTTTGTTCTCGCGCTCGCGGGAGCTCCGTTACTGATGTTTCTGTACGCAAGTTTCACTCAAGAGCTCAAGGTAAATTGGCTTGGGCCAGCACTACTTGTGTGTGTGCCGGTCCTGGCGCTGGCCTTCCAGAGAAAATCTAGTGGAGTGAGGTCAGCAGATCGCTCACTTGCGTGGGTGCAACGTGGTTGGTTAGCGACCGTGATTTTGATAGTCGGTGGCCTGCATTTGTTTCTATTTATACTTGGAGTGGGGTGGAGCACCCTGCACTACCCGTCATCCTTTAAGAAGTTTTTAGGCCGAGAGGCGCTTGCGGCGGAAGTGCGGCGAGTCGAGCAGGAGACGTTTCAGCTCACCGGCATTGTGCCGGTGGTGATGGGAGCTGACTCGCATTATGTCGGATCGCTCGTAGGATTTTATCGCGCGAAGCAGGCAGCCGACACTGGTGCGGCGGTACCATTGCCGACCCAAGGGCGCTACTTGCTTGGAGGCGCGTACAGCTTGATGTATCAATTTTGGTCTCATGTCGACCACACACAAGGTCACCCGGTGGTAATGGTCAGTCGCACGAAATCGGACGTAGACGATCAGGCCACTGAGGAATTTTTCGAGTCACTTGGACCGATCGAAGAATTTGTTCCGCAGATTAACGGGCGCAAACTTGGCAGCTATTTTATACGGGTAGGATACGAATACCGAGGATTCTAGGCCCAGACTGGGCAACTCGAGCGATCCGTCTATATACACGTGAGTCCTGCTACAGTTTTGGCCTACACTCCGCTCTTTCCCTATCTCCGCGCGATAAAAATCCTAACCAGAATGCAGGCTCATCCACTAAGGCTTTGCGCAACCATCAATTGAGTTCTTAGGTCCTTCAGGCCTTCTGGTTAATTTTTGTTTGCGAGGAGACCGCAGAGAGAGCGAAGGGGAGAAACGGATTTTCTTGACCGGCATTTCTTGTTTAGGCGTCGCAAGCGTTCAGCCGTACAAATGGATGTGTATCGTGGGCGGTGCTTGGTCACCGTTGGAGATCCTTTTGTAACACGGGGGGCATGGAAGTCGCGGAGAGGAAAAGTATCTGTCCTCTCCGCGGCCTTATGTCTTGGAGCGCGAGATCTCTATCGACAGGTAGCAGTAGTCGTCGGCAGAGAAGATACGGTTACGCTGTTGTTGACCTTGAGTCGCTTGGCCTGTCTGATTTCTGCGCGACGGTTGCGTTCTCTCTGCTTTGAGCGCTCGAGACATTCACTAGCTGAACCATTACAGGTGCCAGGCCCACTATTACAGGCCTTCTCGAAATTCAGTGCTTGCTTCACCAGTCGGATGAATGTTGAAGAGTTCTTCGAATACAAGGTGGAGTTGAATGGAATAATAGAGCTTGTGCAGCCCTCAACGCCAACACAAGAAAGTGTGAAGAGCGGCAGCAGCGCCACTTCTGAGAGGTTCGCCGACGCAAGCTTTCTCGCAGTACGATTGGTGCGAGCGACGAAGTTATTGGCAGCCTCAATGCTCGAACACTTTTCCCGAATAAGCTTAATACGTCGATCGATACGCTTCACTTGCCCACGTTGCTGACCAGTAGTGTAGGTGAGCGCTTGTATATAGCCCTGCACGTCTACAGTGGAGCACTGGCCGCCTTCGATCGTCGCCACAGCGGTTGGAGTAGCCGTTGGCGGAGGAATGAACGTCCCCGTCGGTGTCACCGTTGGAGTAGCGGTGTGAGTGGGGGTGTGAATCGGAGTGTGCGTTGCGGTATGGGTCGCCGTCCTAGTCGGAGTTCTAGTAGGAGTTCTTGTAGGAGTGACCGTGGGAGTTCTTGTCGGCGTGCGAGTAGGCGTTCGAGTCGGTGTTGCCGTTGGAGGAGTACATGCACCGGGAGGCGTTTCTACAAACGAGCAGTAGCCGGACGATGTGTTGCAGGAATCAACCGTGCAAGACAAGTCGTCATTGCATCCGATCACATCAGAAATTACTTGTGCAATCAGATAGAGATTGCTCGCCCCAACCAACGCATATCCTGAGCCACTAGAGATCTGGGAACTCAGGTAGGTCTGGCCATTGCTGCATGGACCACACTGTTGTTCGTCGCATGGAGTGGCGACAAAGTTGGTAAAAATCGCGGTACCGGAGTTGCGCACTGTTTGTGCAGCGGTTGAAGCGGCAGAAGCTGCGGGTGGGCAGTTGCAGTTGCTGCATCCGTAAAGCGGGTGCAAATAATAGCCTGGGAAGTTAGGTTTTCCGTCTGAAAGCATTACAAAGTAGTTAGCTCGGCTTGGGCTACCATTTGAGCTGAGATGGGCGTTTCCCACTTCGAGTGCACGCTTCAAATCTGAACCGCCACGACCGTTTCCGCCTGTACCTTGTCCGAGAATCCCAGAACCCGTTGCGAGCTGGGCGTAAGCAGCCGTGTAGTTGGTCGACAGCGGCACTATAATTCGTGCCGCGTTAACAGGAGGATCGTAGCATTCAATTTCGCCGCTTGAACAAGTGTCATAGGAACCTGGTTGATTCGTACAGTTGCAGTGGCTATTGAAAGTTCCAATAGCGACGTGAGGCTTAACAGGAGCAGTTTGAAACTGATCAAGAAAAGCGCGTATGCCTGCCTTTTGAGCTTGAATGGAGTCAGCGGTTTGGCTCCCCGACAGATCCATCATGAAAACCACATCACGTGGAGCTGAAAATCCACACTGCGGAGTGGCGTGAGCAATAGACGTCCAGCTGATTGCGACCGAGCCGATAAACAACAAAGCGAAAAGTGCCATCCGGAAACGGACGGCCTTCAATTGCGAACGAAAAAAGCCGCGCGATGGGCATGGGGTGAGGAGTACCGGACAGTTGGTTTTCATAACAGCGCCAATCAAACTCAATTTTAAAATAGAATCATTGAGTTAACGCTCCTTGAGATCCTAGTCAAGTGCGGCGCCGAGCAAATCTGTAAGGGTATAGGGGAGTTAGGTTTTCGATCGAAAAATCAAATGGTCAGAGAGTGAGAAATGTTGGTTCGAGAGGACTAAATCGCTCTCTTTAGTGCGGTGCGAGCGTAATCCAGAGGTAGGGCGACTTGACCAATGTCGTGGCAAAGCGGTGCTCCAGCCAGGCGTAGAGCGATCGCGAACTCGTCGTTCTTAGACAGCAGCGCATGATCAAGAGCGGAGAGCCCGAGGCTATCTGTTGCACTGATGTCAGTGCGTGCAGCAAGCAACAGACGCAGAGCGTCGAGCGCTTCAGTCTCGTCTGAGACAGGTCGTTTTCCTAACGAGTGAACGCCTGGTGATGCTCGCTCGCCATTAATCTCGTTCAATCTACCGCGCAACTCTTGAGTGCGTGGTTCTCTTTGCGCTGAGGCAAGGTGCATCAAGGCGGTCCTTCCGTGAGCGTCGCGTGCTTGCGCATCTGCTCCGCCTTCTAAAAGTACGCGCAGTCTTTCGGCGATGTTGGGGAGTGAACTTGTGGCGGCAAGCAGTAGAGGAGTCATGCCATTTAGTTCTTGATCGCTACTTGTAATTGCGACGTTTGGGTTTGCGCCCGCAATCAACAAAGCATCAAGTAGATCTCGCTCCGGGAAGTTTCTGCATACATAGTGCAATGCGCGCGGTGTCTGGCCCTCTTGAAGTGGGACATTGGGATCAGCTTTTGCATCAAGCAATGTTTTCACCAGTTCAGTATTGCTGCGGTGTTCCAGCGCATAGGCAAGCGCGGACTTGCCATGCTTTCGTGCATTGGCAGAAGCACCACGCGAAAGTGCCCGCTGTAATAGCTCGAGATTTGAATTCTCAAGTGCCCGAAAAAAGCGAGCAGTATTTGATACGAATGGCCACATAAAAAATTTAGAAAGAGCGATTTTCCGCTACACTCCACATTTCTAATGCAACCGGCATGCCGTGAGAAAGACGGAAGGGAGATAGGAAAACGACTGAGGATTCTTGATGAAATAGCGAATCGCTTGCGTGAGTTAGCTCGGTCGCAGGAACTGCGATGTTTTCGTATCGGCGAAAGTGTAGAGGAAAGCGAGAGGAGAAGAGCAGCGGCGTGCCGGCCCCTGAGTCTAAAAACCCAGAGAAAAACCGGCAGCCAGAGTTACATCACGATCCTGGCCAGGGTCGTGACGGTGGGGTCCTGAACAGTTCCGAAAGACCGAAGTCTAACGGAGTGCGCTGACCGTTTCCGTCACGGCTTGTGCACAGTGCCGCAGTCCGGACACTTCTCGCCAGGCCGCGCGGTGAGCGAGACCGGAACCGCGAACGGACCGACTCGAGTGGTGACCGGCATTGAGACCGTCCCGTTGACGGGGAACGACCTCAGCTCACCCGGACAACGGTTCGAGCCGTCGCAGTTCTGTGTCCAGTCCTGGACCATGATCGTGCCGGTGATATCGGCACCGACGATCTTGGTCCACTCACCACCCTCGACGAGAACCGAGCCAGTCTCGGCGCACGGCTTGGTGATCACCACCGGCGGCTGTGGCTGCGGCTGAGGATGCTGATTGCAGCCCCCGCAGTCACCCTTGCACGGCGCCTGCCGTGCCAAAGCCCAGCCAGCTTCGCGGTCGGCCTGGTTTCGAGCATGCCAGTCCTCGTTGTTGCTGCAGTGCTTCGAGCTTGCACAGCCACCGGCGCTTGCGAGTGCCATGGCCAGAACTACCAGAGGAATGAATCCTCCAGCCTTCAGAATGGGAAACCGTTTCACGGTATCCTCCTTGGGGTCAAAGACCCCCTGTCAGACGTCGTGTCAGAAGAATCAACCTTACTCATTCAGGTTGACCGACACGCCGCTACTCTCCTCCTCTACTCTGATTTGAGGGTCGGTATAGACACTCAAGCACCTGTATTTAAAGAACTTAGAAGCCAGGGGGCAAAAACGTTCAGGTGGGCAGTTCGGTCTATACCTTGGGCAGAATGTAAGCAAGAGTTTTTGAAACAAAGTTTGACTAACAATGGTATGAAACCTAATTTCGTCGTCTTAGTCGATCTTTCAGACAACCAAATCATTTGCAGAAGAGCAGCATATTAAGGTTCTTTCTCTCGTTTCCCTGATCTCCAGACGAGCGTTCACGCGAAGGTCTGGATACCGGGGCAAAACGATGAGGTTTTTTTGTGCGTTGAGCTGGGCTTTCTCCTTCCAAGCGATCTGTGCCCTTTGACAGTAGCTTGGAAGAAGAAAGCCCAGCGCGCGTGCGCTTTACTAGTATGGTCTTCACTCTGGGCATGAAGACTCTTGCGCCTCGGGCGCAGAAAGGAGTTTGTTGTGGCCACAACAACTCTCGTTCGACTCATTGGCATCGGGGCTCTGACCCTGATCGCAGGCGGTTGCGGAATCACGCAACCGGTAGGCAGGGACGGCGGTCCGCTGACTGCCGCCGAGATGACCGGCAACGAAACCGGCATCGGGCTCGACTTCCTCATCACCCGTGAGACGGGTGCGAGGTGGAGTATGGTGCGGACGTGTCTCCCTGACGGGAAAATCGTCTACATCATGCAGAGTGCGGACTTCTACAGAGTCCCGCAGTACATCGTGGACAACATGGACGCGGTCACCCGCGGCCAGTTTTTCCGCGACCTGGCGAATGTCGGGTACACCTGGATGGCGGCCGGGGCAGGCTCGTACTACTTCGGGCTTACCACCCCGAAGACGGCCCATGACCTCGATGTCAAGGGTCGCTGGGACGAGGACTGGCGCGGGACGCTCGATGGGAACATCGACATCAACCACCGCAAGGACTCGGAACTTCCGGACCCCACCTGATCAGAGGCCTGACACCCTCCCCAGGAATTTGGTTATAGTGAGCTCAAGCCCGTTCGGGTATTAGCTTGCGAAAAACTGAGTTCTCTCACGGTCAGGTCCGCCTCGCTGGGTTCCCTACTCAGCGAGGTGTTTCGATGAGCGGCACCCGATCGACCACTTTGGCGATCGGGTGCCCGCTCATTTCTTCGAGTACTAGTGAATAATGGCGTTCTCCCAAGAAGAGGAAAATTCATGCTGCTCTTCTGCGCCATTTCTCCTTTCATTTCCCCTTTTTAGATAATTATCCAGAAACACGTGCAAGATTAACGAGTGCGTACAAATGCGCTTGTAGCGGGTTTTTCTTGGTAGGCTTTCGGTGGTGCCGGTTCTGCTAATCAGCCGTCGCCAAGTGCAGGCACGCAGTCTTCGACCGAAGCGATAACGAAAGGCTACTTGCTTCCTACTAACTCAGCACTGGAAACAGGCGAATGCAGAGTTCTTTCTGCGTCATATTGCTCTGGGTGAGAGGACGTTGGCTCAGACGCTTCGTGTTTCGGAGGTCTAACCTTAGCGGTTTTGGGGCCAGCGGCCAAAGCCGGTCCACGCAGGTTTTCTGACCGCTCACCCAAAAGCGAATTAGCCCAGTCAGGAAGCTGAACGCCTAAGTTCGTGGCGCTTAGTTCTTGCTTGCTGACCCAACTTTGGAAAAGTCGATTTTCTGGTGCGGCGCCATTCTCTGAAATCGGACCAGGCTGCGAAGGGAAGAGCTCGTCAACCCACGGAGGTAGTGGCACTGAGATCCCGGCAGGAATGCCGGCTGGGCCGTGGTTGGGGCCGATGTTGGGGAGGTTGTTGGGTAGGGCGTTTGGTATGGTGTGCAGAGGAAATCCAAGATGCGAACGAAAGAAGAAAGACGGGAAGCCGTCTGGCATCACTAAGTTTGGTCCTGATTGGGGGCGAACCTCGGATGAAATCTGAGGTACAAGCAACGCTTGCAGATCGTCGTCAAGCGGAACACCAAGTCCTGAGAATGCAGGACCACTTTCATGAGGCCTTCCAGGAGAAACATCTGACTGACGTGTGGGAGAAAATGGCGGGGGTGGAGTCGGACAAAGTACCGTAGGCGGTTCCGTAAGGGGTCCCGGAAGTGGTGCTGGCGCAGTTGTCTGCTGCGGTACCTCTGGACAACTCGCATCCCGCCCCTCAATGCCGCTTGTTTCGGTGGTAGGTGGCGTAACCAGTTCAGTGCTCCAGGGGGCGCTCGGCGGCACAGACTCGGGAACCGTTGGCGGCGCAGGCACTACTTCAGGCTTAATTGCTGGCGATTCTGTTGGCGCTACTTCTGTAGTTGCTGCAGGTGCGGGCGGTTGCTGAGGAACCAAAACCGGCTCAGGCAGAGTCAGGACGGGTGTGGTTTCTTGTGGCGTCAAGACTGGAGGTGCGCTGGGCTCAGAAACAGTTGCCTCTCCGCTGTTCGGTGATACGAGAGGAGTCTCGGTCTCTGCAGGCGAGACAGCAACTGGGTCAGTAATGGCTGGTGGTGCAACATCGGGACCGGAAGCGTCGGGTTCTGGGCGAGAGGTCTCTCCCTCGCCGGACTGTGGTGTGTCGGACTGTGGTGCGCCGGACTGTGGTGCGTCGGACTGTGGTGCCGTTGACGGACGGTTTAGAAGGGAGAGGCCGTAAAATGCGCCAGCCAGTAGAACGACGGTGGCTGCGACTGCCGCTGTAGTGCCTATCGTAGAGAACTGATGCTTAGCGTCATCACTTCCATTCGAAGCGTGAGGAAGCTCGGTTACCCTGAGATTTCTAATCTCAGGAAGTACGAAGGGAACCTTAGCGCCAGGCTGAAATCGGCAGCGCAAGATGCCGGAATCTTCAAGTGAAAAGACCCGAGAGCTGTCGAGGTCTACTAAAACGCTTCCATGTTCTGCATGATGAAAAGTGAGTAGGCGTTCCGCCTTGAGACCCAGCTGACTTAGTTGGTCGGGGTTAATTGCAGCAGACGGCTGTTCGGTAGCCGAAGATTTGTTGGGAGAACTTTGCTTAAAAATTACTGGCGCAGAATCATTTGAATGTTCAGAAAGGAGTGCGAGATGACCGGGCAGGGCGCACCATCTCTCAGCGCCAAGTAACGGATGCTTTGCGCCTGAGAATGCGCCAGACATATCGCGCGAACGCTCCGCGATACTTCTCCTTGCTGGCGATGTCGATACGAGCTCGAACACTTTATTGTTCCTCTAAAGTAAATCTGAAGACGCCGCTTCAGCGAAAAGCGCCGTTTTAGAAGCGCGTCGTCAGTGTCGAAGGTTCTCTCTACGCCGCCCTGGACGCCACGAAGGTTATTTCCAGGAGGCCTAAGTCCCCGAAGACCCCAAACAATGCGAGGTTAGGCCCCGGTAGTCAAATTTATAATACGGCGTTTTGATTAGGAATTCAGATCTACTTATAGTGTCCCTTCAATTCTTGCTGGAGGTGCTGCTCTCATGTTTCATAAACTCATACCGCCGTCACTTACACGAAGTGCTTCAATCGGCGCCATCTCCGGAGCGACCATGCTTGCGCTTGCTGGTTGTGCAAGTTCGCGTTCGAGTACGCCTGGTATTTCTGATTCTGCAGACAGTCGAGAAGTGCGTATTTCGGATAACACTTCGGCGCCAGTGGACGATTCTGCTACTGAGACGGAGAGCGCCGTGACCTCAACACAGCAACCCTCCGACCCTGGAGTACTCTCAGAAGATCAATTTACGCAACTGTTGCGCGGGTTACCTCCTGAAAACGTATCGGTGGTTATCCACGAGAGAGCGGCCATAGATGCCAACAATGATCAGCGGCGAGATATTGCCCTTACGGCTGTGGTCAACGATCCCGTAGTTGGCGAGTTTGCCACTCTGGGTGCCTACTTGAATGATCTAGGAACGCGAGCACCTGCGAACGAGAGAATATCCATCCGCGCCATGTCTGACTTCGCCCTCCGGGTTGCCGGTAGAGTTAGTCTCGAGGAAGCAAGTTTAAATCCTGAAGTCGCATCGGAGTTAAAACTGTCTGCAGCGCGCGAACTGAGCGAGTGGTTTCGCCGAGATGAGCGGTTAGGGAATTCAAGCCGGGACGTCTACTCTGTAACGGGGCGGGATAGGCTTGCGGTGCTTGCGGATGGGCATGAATCGAACTCTGTCGGAGATGGGAGCTCAGCGATACGCGAGAGCGTGGGACAGCTAATTCTCTTAAGGGAAGCAGTTTCAATTTACGGAACGAAATTATGGGGGGAAGAGATCGCCTCCAATCGTTTTCGCAGCACGAGTCTTTTGATCAAGATGCTCGACTCAGATCTTCAAGCGGCAGAGCGTGGGCAGACCCCTAGAGGTGCGATAGTTGACGCTGATCAGCAGTTGGGGGAAGCGGCGTCAAGGCTTTCGCAGATCATAGTACTTGGAGCCGACCCAATAATCGCACAGTTGCGAGAGGTCAGTCCTGAAAGTGGAGCGGCCATCGTCGGTTCAGGCGCGTTCGATACTACTGGATTCGTAACATTTTTAGCATTTAGCCGAGAGGAGCAATCCGTGGGTGCACTCAAGCGATGGCTGCTAGTGCGGGAACTCCCGCTCGATCGGTTGTGCGTAGGGGCTGAACAGCTGTCGATAGAGAGTCCGACCCCCGACCAAGTGACGTTCTTCGATCAGGCATTAACGCGAATTGGGCCGTTCAAATAAAGAACTCGCGTTTGCCATAGTGAATAAAGCTTCGGGCTCGGACGTTTCGTCTCTCTCCCCACTTTGCGACAGTTGATCCGCTCACAGTCAAGCATTGTTCTATCGCATTCTTTGCGCCAGCACCGCCGCCCCCAACAATGCTGCCTTATCATCCTTGATGACATACACCGGAGTCTGTTCCACTACTTCTTTCAAGCGTTGCTTCTCTAAAAACGCACGCATAAAAGATCCGTCTGAAAGTTTCTTGGCTATCTTTGGCGGAATTCCACCTCCAAGATACACGCCACCGGTGGCAAGAAAAGTCAGAACTAGATTGCTGGCGTGACCACCTAGAATAGAAACGAACAAGTCTAGCGCTCTCTCGCAGGCAGGATCTGCTTGTTCTTGGGCCATCTGCGAAATGACTCGAGCGCGATTTCCGTTCGATAACTGCTCATGTACTGTCGGCGATTCCTTCTCGACACCGGTCTCGGTTAGAAAGCGGTAAATGTTGTAGAGACCTGGGCCACACAGCAAGCGCTCACAACTTACCGAAGTGGGAAACTCGCGTTTTAGATACTTGAGTAACTCAATTTCCAGATCCGAGTTCGGTGCAAAGTTGGCATGTCCTCCTTCGGAGGGTAGCGGATGAGGAACGCCATTAAAGATATGGAGAAATGCCATGCCCAAACCCGTTCCTGGTGCCAGTACGCAGGCGAGACTCTTGTTGCGTTCAGCAGAACCCTCATGCAGCACCATCAAATCAGCACGGCTAAAAAACGGAATGGCAGCGGTGTAGGCAACCAGATCATTAACTAGGCGAACCTTTGAAATGTTCAAGTCGCGTTTGAGTTCTTGTTCAGACAAGAGCCAAGGAAGATTGGTGGCCTTGACGACACCCTTGTTGACTGGACCCGGAACTCCAAAACAGGCCGCTTCCGCCCCGTTAGCCCCGGCCTCTTTGAGAAATTGTTTCGCCAGTTCCTGGAACGTTGGCGCCGAGTCGCTCTGGTAGCGCTGCACGTGAGTACGCACCAGCTGGCCCCCGCTGGTCTCGTAGAGCCCAAACTGCGTCTTAGTTCCTCCGACATCTCCCACCAGGATTCTTCCTGATGGTGCTCCGTCTTGAAGAGCCACCTTGATGTCAGAGGTCTTTGAGTCGTCTGTCATGGAATCTCTCCGTTTCAGTAGTCCTGTGGGTATGCTCGCGGGCTGCCTGGTTCGCTGCCCATACGGGTTGGTCTTAACACACTCGCCCCGAGTGGTGGAGCAGAGAAGTTGGACTTTGCACTATTGTGTGGTTATAGTTTCGACGCTTAGCCGTCTGAAGTCATTGCATTTTTCTCATTTCTCCGCACTCTCAGAAGATTGAACTTTTGGGAGGGTGTGGAAAGCGCTGTCTTATTGCGCGGGTTACTACTGGGCGGGCGAATTGGAATTGTCAGTGAGAATTTTCGCTGGCGGTGTGTGGTCATAGCGGGAAGCACGGAGTAGTCATGCGCGTCTTAATGTTGGGTTGGGAGTTCCCCCCTCACATCAGTGGAGGCCTCGGTACCGCATGCGAGGGGCTTACCACTGGACTTGCTCGCCACGGAGTAGACGTCACTTTCGTCGTTCCAGAACTGTTCGGTGGTGAAAAATCAGATCATGTCCACCTTGTCGATTCGCACGGGCGTATCACGGACGAGCGCGGGACGCTCCATATCTCAGACGAAACTGAGGAAGCGGACGACGGGCTACAGTTTCCTGCCAAGGGCAGAGTTCGCACCAAGCGAGTTCCCGCCATGCTCATGCCCTACCTTACTCCGGAAACCTTCGACGACTACGTTTCGAAACTGAAGGCGCTCGCAGGCGAGCTCTCAACGCGCGGCGCCAGTCTTCGAGCAGAATTAGACTCGGTAGGCATTGAATCAGGAGCCCTTTCTCCAACCTCTGCGCGTAATCCGTCAGTGCACTACTCTTGGGACATGTTTGGTGAGGTGAGCCGTTACGCCGCACGCATTAGTGAACTTTTCTCCGGCTATTCATTCGACGTGATTCATTGCCACGATTGGATGACTTTTCCTGCCGGAGTCACTTTAAAAAAAATGACGGGGCGTCCGCTTGTGTTGCATGTGCATAGCGCCGAATTTGATCGTAGCGGCGCACATGTAAATGACCAGATTTTTGGCGTCGAGCGCTGGGGTCTTGAGAACGCAGACGTCATCATCGCCGTGAGTTATTACACGCGGCGCATTCTGAATGAACAATACGGTATCCCGCTTGAAAAAATTGCGGTGGTACATAATGGGGTTTATTCCGACACGGTGCGTGAGCGCTATCGCAGTGATCGGCGCTGGCCATCGCGCATAGTTCTTTTTCTGGGAAGAATCACCTTCCAGAAAGGTCCTGACTATTTTGTGGAAGCAGCGGCAAAGGTCGTGCCGATTGTGCCGGATGTATTGTTCGTGATGGCGGGCACTGGGGACATGCGCCAACGCATGATCGACCGAGTGCATGAGTTGGGGCTTCAGGATAATTTCTACTTTCCAGGCTTCTTAAGAGGACAGGAAGTCGAAGAGATGTTTTCGCTCGCCGACGTGTACGTAATGCCATCGGTGTCTGAGCCGTTTGGCATTTCTGCGCTTGAAGCGATTAAGTTTGAGACTCCGGTCATAATCTCGCGTCAGTCAGGGGTGTCGGAAGTGCTCTCGCATGCGCTCAAAGTCGATTTTTGGGACATCGAGCGTTTGGCCGATCTTATGATTAACGCGCTGCTTCACCCTGAGTTGCGCGAGGACATGATCTCGATGGCGCGAAACGAGGTGCGGCGATTGCATTGGGAGGCCTCGGCGATAAAAACGGTCGAGGTGTACAGGAGGGTGTGTTAGTCGGGGGCAATTTAACTTTGAACTTGGTCCCAAGCTATCGCAGTAAAGACTTATGCCATCAGTATGCTTCTATTTTCAGGTACACCAACCGTTTCGCATAAAGCGCTACTCGTTCTTCCAGGTGAACCACGATCACATTTACTTTGATGATGAGAAGAACGGCACTGTGCTGAAGAAGGTAGCCGAGAAGTGCTATCTTCCCACTAATGCCACTATGCTTGAGCTGGTGAAGCGCCACCAAGGAGCGTTTCGAATTGCTTACTCGATCACTGGCACCGCAATCGAGCAGATGAAGCTGTATTCACCGGAGACTTTGCGAAGTTTTGAGAAACTTGCCGAAACCGGTGCGGTGGAATTCGTCAACGAGACCTATTACCACTCACTCGCTGCGGTCTATCACGCTGATGAGTTTCGCGAGCAGGTGGCAAAGCACCGCGAGTTGGTAAAAGAGCTATTTGGACAAACGCCGAGAGTTTTTAGAAATACTGAACTTATCTATTCAGATGAAGTTGGCCAGTTGGTCAGTGAGCTTGGGTTTGATGCAGTGATTGCAGAAGGTGCGGACGACGTTCTTGGGTGGCGCACTCCGAACTTCGTGTATTCGGTGCCAAGGCAGCTTACTTCAGGCCGAGAGGTTAAACTTCTGCTGAAGAATTACCGCCTTTCTGACGACATCGCCTTTCGTTTCTCGAATCGCGGCTGGCCCGAATGGCCGCTCACTGCAGAAAAGTTTGCGGGCTGGGTGCATGAGGTAAGTGGCGGCGGCGATGTGGTGAACCTCTTCATGGATTATGAAACCTTTGGAGAGCATCAGTGGGCTGACACTGGGATTTTCGAGTTCTTAAAACATCTTCCTGAGATGATTCTTCGTAAACCCGACTGGAATTTTGCCACGCCATCACAGGTTATTGATCGTTATCCTTCCAGAGCGGAGCTGCCATTTCATCGACTCACTTCGTGGGCTGATGTTGAACGCGATCTTACGGCGTGGCGTGGAAACCGCATGCAAAACAGTGCGCTGAATCTTGTATATGAGATTGGGCAGAGGCTCAAAGATAAGTTTGGCGACGCGGTTGATCCTTTGGTGCTCGATACATGGCGCAAGCTTCTTACGTCGGATCACTTCTATTACATGTGCACTAAGTGGTTTGCTGACGGAGACGTGCACGCCTACTTTAGTCCATACGAGAGCCCGTATGAGGCCTTCATTAACTTCATGAACGTCATCCGAGATTTTCGCGAGCGTTGGTTACCGGAGTGGAAGCTTGAAGTGCCGGAGGTGGCTGGCTAATCACCAGTGTCGGGTCGTTACCAAAGGTTTGAAGGAACTCTGGAGCGGAAGGAACCTTGGAGCGCCTTATGGATGCCGAATCTTCCCTGCGGGAGGGACTCTCTCTGGCATTCTCCGGGCCGATAAGTGGCGAAGTGATATTTTCAGAGGGCAACAGCATTACCTTTTCCGTGCTTTTGCGTCCGAATAATCTGCTGCTGAACGTATTTGCGGAAACCGAGAATGCCTTCGGACAGGCAACGGCTAATGTCTCTCCGCGCGCCGATGCCCGAACCGTTACGTTAACCGTGACTGTATTTGAAACCATGGGGAACCCGACTCAGCTGGGTGTCAGCGTTTCGAATGTGCTGTTTCTGCCTTAGTCGGTCCCAGTAGTGGTGAGAGTCGCTAGCACTGGAGGGTCAGCGATCGATCGCCGAGAAGTTTCCTGCATACCCCAACATCATACCCCAACATCTCTGAGACGAATCCGGAAGGGCTGGGGTCGCCGCAACTTCTGCCATGCGCTGAGTGCCCGTACGGCGGCTTGGCCCACCGAGACTTACTTGCCATTTCGTGGACCTAATACATGGGGTCGCGAGGCCTCGGCCGGGGTGCCATGAGAAGCTTCTAGCCTTCATGTTGTTGCTTGCCATAGCATGTAGTTCAATGATACATAGCTTCGGCAAATGGTAATGCCAACTGTTAAGATGTTGAATTTATGAGCATATCTCCATCTCAGCCGACTACAGGCCGAATCTCACTTAATGTTCTTCAGAGTTTAGCGGGAGCACCAGTGGAAAAACTTGACGCCCCTATGAGTGAACCAGCAGCAAAAGAGTGGCTTCAAGCCAGCGGGTTTCGACAAGTGCCCAGCTCCCCAGGGCTCGAGCGTTATGTGAAAGGTGGACTTTGGGTGAGGGATTTAGAAGTTACTCCGGCGACCCAGGCGCTTCTAGCCGCGACCTTAAAGGGGCTGACCGAGGTTAAAGACGAGCACATGCCTACCACGAGCGTGGTCGAATGTGGCTTTATTAAAATTATCGGATTTGAAGGTTTGGAGGACGGTTCAGTTAATACGCATTTGTTTATGCGCTTCACCATTGACGAGTGTCCTGCAGGCAAAAGATTGGCCGCTAAGTCGGAGGCGAAAGCAGTCGAAGCAGGCGCTACGCCGGGAGCAGTCAGAGTAAACAGCGCGACCGTTCATCATGGTGGAAGGAAGTGGGAGCAAGGCGATGCCAGTCCACGGGTTCAACAAATGCTGCAGATCCTGACAGGCTCAGGCGGCGCTGTTTCAGGCAGTGCCGTATCAGGCAGCACAGCATAGTTTAGCTTGTGTCTATATTTAACGTAGATGTTGAAAGGCTGGTTGCGGATGCTGTTGCCAGTGCCGATCACACACATACTTCAACAGACACTTCCACAAATGTTCCCGTTCATAAATGCGAGGGGTGCACTGGAGCTTGCCCGGGGTGCAAATTAGGGGAACTCGCTGAGAATGCGGCGAAAGATCCAGAACTAGCCGCAAAGATTGCAGCGCAGATTCCCCCGGAAGAGGATTTAAATTTCGACAATATTCTGATTGCTGATACTCCCCAAGGCCTAGAACAGAAGATCGCAGAGCACGCCGAACTGTCCAAAGATGCGTTGGCTACACAGAAAGACTTTGAAAAGTTAAATTCTCCGGAAAATGCTTTAGTCCTCAAGGAAAACTCTCCGGTCCCTCTCGATATTGTCCCGATGCAGTCGGTACTTCCTGCCGTGGATGTCACTGGACTTCCCCCGGTGAATGATCCCAACAATCTTCGCCCTACATTAAGAGCTGATGAGCGGGTAAATACTCCGCCGACCACTCCCGCGGCACCTGCGACTACCGTTGAGACGACGGTTACCGCCGAACCACGCCTGATCAAAGCGCCCACCGAGCCTACGATCGTGAGAGAGGCTCCCCTTCAAAAACTAGCTGAAGCAATAAGAGAGAGTCCCTCGACTGAAACGGCAGCGCAGCCAAGAACCATCACTACCGTTCGTGAAGCTGAGCAAGCAGAATCCGCGCGCATTGCTGCTCGACGACAGGACGAGCACTACAAAGAGGCCCAGGTAGTTACGAAGGCCACCCAGGAGAAGGTGGAGAAAGCGATTTCTCGTGAAGGCAAAGAGGGAGCCAAAAAGATCGATACGCCTAAGGAACCCCAACTAGAAAAGGAAAAGGCGACTTCTCTAGCTATTTTGGCAAAACAGAATGAGCGACTTAAACCGCTCGAATCCAGGGCTCAAGCCGATACCAGGGGTCGTAGTGAAGCTAGGGCGCAGAGAGATCGCGAGGGGTCAAATATTTCCAAAGAGGCAACCAAACGCGAGCACTCTCCCGAAGTCCGTCGTGATCGAGAGACGCGCTCTAATCCGTTACGTCGAGAACCTCCCACTTCAGCGCCAAGACTTGCCGCTCCAAGATTTCGTAGTTCGGTAGCCGCAACTTTATCTAGGACGAGTCAGGGCAGAGGTCCAATTGCTTCCCGAACAATTGCTCGACAGGAAGTCAAAGGTAGACACAGCAGTCACAAACGACCGGAGCAGGTGCTGGCATCGGCCGTTCGCAGTCGCAATAAAAAGGTTGAAGTGCCAAGCGTTCGTATAGTAGCTGAAAATGCATCTCTGCGCGCTCAACAGGCACAAGCAAGGATGGCGGCCATCCAATCGTTGCAGCTTCGGAGGAACCAACCGACGACTGCCCAACTAATAAGCAAAAGGAGCACGGCAGTTGGTGTTCGTGCTAATCCCGACCAGATTGCAGCACAGCGTAAACGTCTGGTATCGAGACTTCCTTCGATGCAGGAGCTACGTGGAAAGGTCGATGGACTAACCACTTTCGCTCGTAAGTATTCTGCCATACAGCGACTGCAGCGCATCCAGTCACCTACGACACTCAAAGAGCGTGATCTCGCGAGGCAGAAGGTCACCACCAAGAGAGAACCGTCCGTTCAAAAGCTTGATAAGAAAGACGCTCGCGACAAGGTCCCTCGCACTGAACGCTCAAAGGAACGAGCAGAGCGACACCTGCGGAGAGCTGGGGAGCGCCCACAGGAGTTACGCAAAGTAGAACGCGATCGTAGACCAGTGTCGCGTGAGGTACGAACTGTGGAAAGTCGACGCTTGAGTACTCAGCGTCAGCAGCACCTTATGCGCCTTAAGCTATTGAGTGAAGTGACGCGCCATATCCTGCGCGAGATATCCGGTGTGGCGGATCTGCAAATTAAGGCAAAACTTATGAAGTCTTTACTTGAACAATTTGATGAAGAAAGATCGTTATCAAGCGCTGAACGACTTAATGAGCTTTCGGATCTGCTGGTGGTGCTGCAGAAGCGTCGTGGAGTAAGCAACTTCGATCCAAGAGTGCAACGTTTGCTGCGCAAGGTGCGAGCAATTCAAAGTGGTGAAGCTTCGGTGTCTCAGGGGCCTGCTGCGGAATCTTCTACCAGCAAGGGGGTTGGAAGCTCACGCTCATCCAGCACTAAGGCAGCGCCGAGTAAACACATTTCGAATGAAGGGCCGAAGACTTCGCTTGATATCTATCAGGCCCGCATTGACGACAAGCGGCCGCAATCAGCGGATCTAGGGAGCGAGTGATTTCGGCTGCACTGGTACTGGGTCAGGGAGAATTGCCCCCTTAAAGTACTGGCGAAAACTTTCTTACAAATGCTTGCGAACACCCAGATACGCGCCTCCTAATAGGCGGCTCAATTCGTGCTTCTTGAAGGCGTTACCGCGTTGGAGTAATCTTGCTCCCAAACGCTATGGAGCAATATTAGTAGCCTACCTATAGCGCCGCTCCCGACTCTGGCTTCCGAGCGATGACCTTTGATTTGTACTTTACGGTTGTTCCCTTGAGCCCGGGATATTGATGATCGAACGTCCACGATCGAACTATCTCAAAGCCAGCTTGTCTGAGCGCTGCCTGCATCTCGGCTTCACCGTACAGTGAAATAGGCCGAGCAATCGGGCGACCATATTCGCCGGATATTTGAATGCTATCTCCCTCCCCTGAGCGGTAGTGGGCATAGAAAAGACCTCCCGGCTTAAGGGTGTTGTATGCTTGTTCGAGAACCTGCGGAAGCGTATCGCGCCGTACGTGCTGTAGGCTTGATGAATGCCACGCGATATCTGCTGAATTTGGGGTTAGGCGCAGTGTAGCGAAGTCTCCGTGATGAAATTGTGCTGTCGGATATGCTGCGCGTCCGTGCCGAATAAATTCACGTGAGGCGTCTACTCCCACATAGTTGTACCCCCAGCCCATAAAGTGATTGGCATCTCGAGCTGGCCCACACCCATAATCCACGACGCATAAATTGGACCGCTTTCCACGCATCGCCGCCAAGCGGTCAAATTCATTGCACTCGGCCTGCCCGTACGCAGCAGTATTTTCTCTATAGCTTTGGGCGATTGAGTCATAGGTGTCGCCCAGGCGCCTAGCGATCTCTTCATGGCTCGAAATGGTGGAATCGTTTCCAAAGATCTCCATTCCAAACTGGGCATCTTTCAGAGTTACCAATCCATGGGTGTTTGCTACTAACCCTTGGGTACCAATTCTTTCAACCAGGGAGTTCTGCGTCACATAAGGAATTCCATCGTGGAGTTCGAGACTGTTACAATGGGTATGTCCGTTAAGGACCGCTATCACATTCCCATGTCTCTGAAGGAGACTTCTTATTTCATCCCGGTTCTGAATAAGAGCGCACTGAGGGTGCTCCGCAAACCATCTATTGTTTGAAAGATCTTGATCGGAGAGTGGATGATGAACTGCGACGATTGTTGGTTTCTCAGTCCGAATGAGCTCTTGTTCAAGCCACTTGAGTTGGGCCGAGTCGACAGAAATCTGACTGCCATCGCGTTGACCGGCTCTTGAGTGGAGCACTATCAGATGGTGATCCCCGAGGTCTGTCGAGAAGTGAAGAGCTTCGCGTTTAAAGAGTTCAGCAACGACCGCTTCGGACAAATTCATCAAATCATGGTTGCCCGCTACGTGGTGACAAGGGGTTTTTAGAGAGCCCAATACGTTAAGACCGGCAATCATCGCATTACGATCGGCGGCCGCGTCTGTACCAGCGTGCTCAATGAGATCTCCGAGATTGAGAGTGTGATCGACGGCCTTTAGGTCATTTACATGGGCTACGAGAGCTCGTGTTCGTGGGAGGGCTTCGTCGGTTGCTTTGAAACTGGACCCATGCCCGGAGGCTTTTGGTCCGTGATGAATGTCAGCGACGGTTGCTATTGTAGTTGTCATGCTCGGATCCCTAAGTTTGAAGATTCCTAAGTTTTAAGTAGAGGCGGAGAAGGCCCAGCCATCACTGATGCCCGGAGTTGTTTAAGTAATAGCCGAAAGAGCCGCCCTCACTTGCTTCGTAGGCATAGTTATACGACTGAGCAATTTCTTAGGTACGTAAAATGCTTTTTTTGTTAGATTTGAGGCTATTCAGCCAAAAATGGAGATATAAAGTGAGATTCCTCATTAAATCAAATCCAAATTAATCTTATTATATACAATATGTTAATGATGTTTCTAGTGCCACAGCGAAGTCGGGCACTTAAATAGACCAGAGTGTAGATGAAAATGTCTATTTGAAGTGGCGGTTTATGCTCTTTAATGCCGTAATCAATCCTTCCCATTCCCTCAGAGACCTTGGGGAGGGGCCTGTCGACCCTTACCAACCTAAAAGCCTCTACAAGGAGGCTCGCTCCATTTCTTCAGAGATGCACCCCAACCTCTCTGAGACGAAGTCCTGGACGAAGTCCTGAGACGAAGTCCTGAAGCGGGACATTTCCGGCGCTCTTACTTGCACAGTAGTGGGATAAGGCGCTGAAATAACATCGTTTGACTGTCTGAATATCGCTCTATAAGCTGCCGCGACTTCTGAGGAGAGAGGAGGCGCATGCCTGAACCATCGCAAATACCAGTCCCACGGCCTGTTCCGCCCCCCGCTCTTCTGGCGGTCCCGACTGGAGCTGCCCCGTCGACGGAACTCGCACTGAATGAAAGCAATTTTCAATCGGGTGTCCTGGTCACCGCGGCGGTGTGCGACGAGTTAGTCGCAGAGCACGCGAGACAAATCCAAAGCGGTTTAGACCGGTTGATAGACTGGAGGCGCTCGATTTCAATTTCGTCTTTGGCGCTCCACTATGGCCATAGTTCAATTCCCTCCGAAACCTGGGAGGCGCTTGGCATGCCGTCCCTTATTGGTCACATCGCCCTTTGTTCAGAGGACAAGGCCTATATACGAACGCATTTTGCTGAGAATTTCGAGGTGGCCAGCATCTTCAGAGATTCGCCTGCGAGCGGTCTAGATATTCTTGCTCTAACTCAATCGTTCTCTAAACTTCCCACCTCTCCGGGCGAGATCAGCGCGCGACAGCAGGCAGTAAAAGAGTTGAGCGAGAATCCGAAGCTCGCAGCTCAATTCGAGTCGATGCTCAGCGATTCTATTGTTGAGTCTGCCGTTTCCCTTCTTGCAGGACCATCAAACAGACTTCAAGATCGATTCGTCCCGCTCACCATTAGAGCCTGGTACAATCGGAATCGCAGAGCGTTAGATAGGTTTAAATCCGATCTCGAAAAAATTTCTGAGCCGCAGTCACCTCTGTTACGTTCGGCTGTGACCCAGTTGAGGACTTTTGCCGACTCGGAACTATCCCGTCTTCACACCAATGGAGCTCGATTCACGCCGCGCGGCCTTGAACCGGCGGATACCAAGGGTGGGCTGCTTTCGATGAACTTTCATCCACTCGCCTTGCATCCGGTTCGCTCCTTTCCTCTGTACATTCCAGCCGCTCTGGCGGCGACGGGGGTGGTGATGCTTCTTGGTAGCACCGAGATGTCTGCCGCAAGTTTGCGGGTGTTGACGGCAGCGGGCATCGCATCAGTCGGAGCTCTGGCCTACACGGCAGCGGGTGGAGTGGCGCTCAAGTACGCATTTGTGGATGAATTTGTAGCTAAGGCACAAACGCAAGTTCCGCCCCTGTTGGGTGCCACAGCACTTATTCGAGAGTTTCTCGCGCTCAATCGATTCGCCGAGTCATCGACTCATCCTTCTTCGTTCATGCGATTGGTCCCGTCTGACGGCGCATATTTTTCAGCACAGGATATGGGCAGTCCGCTACATGCTGAGCAGGAGACGTGGGTATACAATGCTGCGTCAGTCGTAGATGCCGCGCCAACAATTATTATGGGTCCCAACAGTGGAGGAAAGACGAGCTGGCTTAAGGACGTATTCTCCAATTGGCTGCTGGCACAAGTTGGGGGACGAAGCTTCGTGCGCGAAGGTAGTTTCTCGCCAGCCACTCGCTTTATTCTTTCGGTGCCAAAGCAGAACAACCACGAGTCCACACAGGGGAGATTTGGCGAAGAGATTCAGTGGTTGAGGCCTGAACTAGATCGGGGACTCAATTCTTGTAGTGTCGTGGCATTCGATGAGATCGGTAGTGGAACCTCGGAAGGTGCCTCCGCGCCGATTGGCGTGGACATTCTTGAAGTACTTGCTGCACATGAGTGTCGAGTGCTCGTCGCTACTCATAACTATCCACTTAAAGACGCACTCGCTTCTGCAGGCATCATGGTGAACCCGTTGCATCCTGAGGTTCTTCTAGTGGGGTATCCAGATGGTTCTCAAGAGGCAGATTCTACGCACCGCATTCTGCCAGGATTTCCATCTGAGAAAATTCCTCCTGAACTCGGCGCACGAAGGGTAATGAGCGAACTTGGGCTTTCGCCAAGAGACCTGGCGGGGTTTAAAGCCCGAGCACTAGAGAAGCGGGGGAAGGCTCGTCCATCTTAATTAGTAGCTAGGAGCGAGTACTTTGCCCAGCATCCCTTCCCCAGCATCTCTGAGGCGAATCCAGAGGCAGACTCAGTTAAGGAAAAGATTTTCTCTTTTGTACAGCTCTTTTAACAAACCTCTGCAAACTCATTGGAGCGTTCTTTACAGCTTCTTTTGGCAACGTAAATTTCAGTCGATCCATTTCTGCGGCCAGATAGGCGATATCTAAACTTTTACCCGATTCAAATATCGAAATTATGTCATCGACATCTTTCGGACGGTTGGCAAATAGCTTGGCGAGAATAACATCTTCGGGGGTAAGTGTAGGCACAGCTCCGAATCCAAAATCGATTAAGTTTGATTTCGCCCTTTCTAGTGCATTAGAAAACCACGGGAATGGTGGAAGTAAAAGATCGACTCCTGGTTCATCTCGAGTTTTGCGCCCTACAAGAATGTAGGTTTCGGATGATTTCTTATTCATCTGGGGAGAGCGCACAAGCTGGTGCAATTTCACTTCTCCAACGCTCAAGTCGAGGTTCTCCAGTAGTCCCCTTCCAGTCTCTACTTCCAGGCCCTCCGTAAGGAATAAGAAATCCGCATCATTTGTTACTCGGCTCTGAGTTCTATACAGGTCAGCGGCGAGCCCGCCGCCAACTGCAAAGGCGCAATTGAGCTTCACTAATTCTTTGATTGCTGCTTCAAACAGTTCACTCAATTTCATAACTTCATTGAACTGCGAGCTTTGTGAATTATCCTTACTCGATCTTCAATGTCTTCCAATAAGTTCCGTGCCCTATTCTGATATTGTTTGGCGCGCTCTTGGAGTTCCATCGGCGCAAGAACGTTTTGTAGTTTTGAAACAATTTCAATCACAGATTTATTCTTGATTCGAAAGCATCGTCGATTATTGAGTTTCTGTGTTGAAATAACCTTAGCTTCAAGTAACCAACTCAATGCAGATTGCACTGAGCCGACTACTAACCCAGAGCGATCGACGATCTCATGCAGTGATATTGGCGTCTCGGAATAATTCAACGTACGTAAAACTTGAAATCTCGATCTGGGATAAATTAAATCTTCAGCATTCATGAAGCAGATTATATAGAAAACTATACATAAACTCAACTATATCCGCCTATTACACTGATTTTATTACAATTTAAGTGCTAATAAAATCATCCCTTGGCTTCGATGCTCACTAGGTCACCACTCGTGACCCCGTGCCACCGCGATAGCATATGGCAACCTGTAAGTGTTTTCATGGAGTTAAGCATAGCTGGCTTCCGACGTGGAGAAGCATCGATGTGTTCAAATTATAGCCGAGCGCCGCATGCAATTCCTTTAGACCCCTTACGGAAAAGGGTAGCCTCCAAGGCATGAACGACGGGTCGCCAAGCATCGCAGCCGCTTCTAACGGAAAGCACAGCGTAAAACAGAGCGGGGTGGGAAGCCTCGGTCTCGCTGAGGCCTTGCCGCACGAGCGCGCCTCCGCTGCGTGCATTGACACCGTAGCACTACACGAGCGCATCGCGCGCCTAAATTCCCGCAGCCTCAAAAAAACTGCCAAAGTAAAACTTTTACTGACCGCCTACGGCATGATGGACCTTACCACTTTGGAGGGTAAGGACACCGAAGGAAAGGTCCGGCAACTCTGCGCTAAGGCGCGCCAGCACATCGAGGAGCTTCCTGAACTGCCGCATGTTGCCGCGGTTTGTGTGTATCCGACTTTTGTAGCAATCGCGAAAGCAGCACTTCGAGGAACAAACATAAAAGTAGCTTCGGTCTCCACTGCGTTTCCTAGTGGACTTGCGGCCTTAAGCGAACGAGTAGAGGAGACGCGCCGTGCCGTCGAGCAGGGGGCAGACGAGATAGACATGGTCATTTCTCGGGGGCGCTTCTTAGAAGGTGACTACCAGTTTATCTCTGATGAAGTTGCTACAATTAAAGAAGCCTGCGGCAGCGCCCACCTAAAAGTAATTCTGGAAACAGGAGAACTCGGTTCACTCGATGCCGTGCGGCGCGCCAGCGATATTGCCATGTATGCAGGAGCTGACTTCATTAAGACTTCCACCGGGAAAGTACAGCCCGCGGCAACTCTCCCGGTTACGGCAGTCATGCTGGAAGCTGTCCGTGACTTTTACTATAGAACCGGAAAACGCATAGGCATGAAGCCCGCAGGTGGCATAGCGACCTCAAAGGATGCGAGTCAGTATCTTGTATTGCTGCATGAGACTTTGGGAAACGACTGGTTTACGCCCGATCTCTTCCGTTTTGGTGCCAGTCGACTCGCCAATGATATTCAAATGCAACTGCTGAAAGAAAAAACCGGAAGATATCAAAATCCGGAGTATTTCAGTAAAGATTAGATACGCTTGTTAAACTGACTGAATAATATGCGGCAGACCCCCATGACTTCACCAGCTCCCTTGGACTTTCGTACCGGGAAAGACTTGCCTTTCGAGTATGCGCCCGCACCTGAAGCGCATGAGCATGTTTCAATAGAAAAATCCTACGATCTGTTTATTGGTGGAAAATTTACAAAACCCATCTCGCGCAAGTATCGGCAAGTCATCAATCCTGCCAATGAGCAACTTCTTTCGCGCGTTCCGGATGCGGGCGAGAAAGATGTCGCTCATGCAGTCGACACCGCGCGACGCGCACATACTAAGTACTGGTCAAAGTTATCGGGCCTCGAACGTGGCAAGTACCTGTTTCGTATTGCCAGACTCATTCAAGAACAGGCGCGCACATTATCGATTGTCGAATCCATGAACGGCGGCAAGCCGATACGCGAATCAAAAAGTGTTGATATTCCACTAAGCGCCGCACATTTTTTCTACTATGCAGGCTGGGCTGACAAGTTGCGCTACGCGCTAAAGGGAAGAGACGCCAAGCCGCTTGGAGTGGCTGCTCAAATTATTCCTTGGAACTTTCCGCTGTTGATGGCTGCTTGGAAAATCGCGCCCGCTCTCGCTACGGGTAACACGGTAGTACTAAAGCCCGCGGAGACCACACCTCTCACCGCTTTACTGCTGGCCCAAATTATTCAAGAAGCTGATCTGCCGCCCGGAGTGGTGAATATTATAACTGGTGGCGGTGATACTGGAGCGTCTTTGGTGAAAGCTAAGGGCGTAGATAAAATTGCGTTTACCGGGTCAACCGAAGTCGGGAAGTTGATTTTGGCCGCGAATGCGCAGCGTTCGGCCAAGATAACGCTTGAGCTGGGTGGCAAAGCTGCGCATCTAATATTTGAGGATGCGGCCATCGACCAGGCGGTTGAAGGAATTGTGAACGGCATTTTCTTTAACCAAGGACACGTTTGCTGTGCGGGTTCCCGTTTGCTGGTTCAGGAATCAGTTGCCAAACAAGTAATTCGAAAACTTAAAGACCGTATCGCCACGCTGCGAGTGGGTGATCCGCTCGACAAAAACACGGACATAGGGGCCATTAATTCGAAATCTCAGCTGGAACGAATCCAAGAGTATCTTCAGATTGGAAAAAGCGAAGGCGCAGAACTTTTTCAGAGCTCCGCTGTCCTGCCAGGTAAAGGATATTGGTGCGCGCCTGCAGTTTTCACCGAGGTCTCACAATCCTTTCGAATTGTGCAGGAAGAGATTTTTGGACCCGTATTGACGGTTCAAACCTTTCGCACTCCGGAAGAAGGAATTGAGAAAGCAAACAACACCCGCTACGGACTTTCTGGCGGCGTTTGGACCGACAAGGGCTCGAAGATTTTTAAGGTTACCTCTCAGATTGATGCGGGTGTGATGTGGGCTAACACCTACAATAAGTTTGACCCTTCTTCTCCGTTTGGAGGAGTAAAGGAGAGCGGGTTTGGTAGAGAGGGCGGACTGCACGGGCTGTTGCCTTACCTGTCGATTGGAGCAAGTTCATGAGCACAAAGCGCGATACTTCGAGTAACGGGAAGGTGCAGCACAAGTCCTCTATGGCTGAAGCGAACGGGCGTGTCCCGGTCCTAAAGACTTACAAGATGTACATTGGCGGGGCATTCGTGCGCTCCGAATCAGAACGCGAGTACCCAGTTGTCGGATCTAAGCAGAAATTAGTCGCGCATGTGTGTAGAGGAACCCGTAAGGATATTCGGAACGCGGTGGTTGCTGCGCATAAAGGGTTCGCTGTGTGGAAGAGCCGCACGGCCTACAATCGAGCGCAGATAATTTATCGAATGGCTGAGATGCTTGAGAGCCGTCGAGACCAGTTCGAGAAAGAGTTAATCTTGCTCGGGGCGACGAAGAAGCAGGCGATTGCTGAGACAGGTGCGGCGATTGATTGTATTGTCCACTATGCAGGATGGGCCGACAAGTTCCAGCAAGTGCTTGGGAGCATCAATCCTGTAGCGGGAAATTTCTTCAACTTCTCTTGCGCTGAACCGATTGGAGTGGTGGGGGTCGTAGCCCCTGAATCATCCGCACTTCTTGGGCTTGTACGTGCACTTGCACCGGCAGTGTGCGCGGGAAACGCAGTGATAGTGCTGCTCTCTGAGCGCAGCGCTACCGTGGGACTTAGCTTCGCTGAAGTGCTCGCTTCCTCAGATGTTCCTGCGGGAGTGGTTAATCTGCTCTCTGGTCTCAAAGATGAGCTATTAACTCCACTTGGTTCTCACATGGATATCGGTGCGGTTTGTCTTCCCCGCGAAGAGAGGGATGATATTGCCTTGGTACGAGCTCTTGGCGGTGAGAATCTTAAGCGGGTAGTTGCCCAGTCGGCTCAGGCAGACTCCCTTACTGAGCTCGAAAGCATGCTTGAGATAAAGACGACCTGGCACCCGGTGGCAGTCTGAACTGTCGCGACGTCAGTTAACTCGCAAAAGCCTCATCTTCAATCCGCCAGTTCGAAGGTCTCTTTTGGCTTAGGCGGGTTCAAGATCTCGTCTAAGAGCTTAAATTCTTGGAGGCTGAATGCGCCTACAAGCTTGTCTTTATGAGTCTCAGCAACACGCGCAGAGCGTCGAAGATCAGCTTCTATCTGCTGATGAAGAGCCTTGATGGCAGACAGGTGAGTCTCGATCTCCGCACGCCGAGCATTTGCTGAGTGCACATCCTTTGAAATATCAGCTGGGCCGATCGCCGACTTCCCAAGATGCTTTCCCAGCTGAATCTCAGTCGAGAACCAGTCTTTGAGTCTGGTTGCCAACACATTAGTCAGTTCAATTCTGGTAGTTTCCAGTTCCTTCTCTCGCTCCGCTCCTTTAGGGCTACGAAGGCGGTCGGCGAGTGTGCGCTCGAGCTCCTTTTGTCCGCGCTGTCGAAGCAAGTGTTTTTGTTGGTCGCTGGGACGAGCATCGTCAAAGTTCCCTCGGTGTTGGGCGGCGGTGGAGGCAAGCAGTTCGGATTTCTCATCGTCTTTTACTATTGGCGGAGGAGCATCTTTTACGGGAAGCGCTTGACCTGCTTGAAGCGCTGCCTTTTTAGCAGCACTCTGCGCGGCTTTCTGAGCTTGTCGTGATTCGAAAGAAGAGCGCCGATCTTCGGCACTTTTTTCCTTTGCATTCGCGGCGGGAGTTTGGGAGCCATCACTGACAAAGGAGCGTTCCTGAAGGCCTGAGAGAGCGCTCTGAACATGGTCTTCACTCTTCAGTGCTCTGCCTGCGAAAATGACCATGAGTCTGGTCTGTTCAAGACAAGAGCTGATCGCACTTGCGGAGTGCGGTTCTGCGAGATTGGGAGCGCGTTCATTGATCCTGGAAAGAAAATCGTTAGCTATGGCCTCAATCACCTTTGAAGGCGCTTCTTGATACATCATTTCGATGGAGGTGGTGATCTGAGGGAGAGCTTCAGCCACTTGTTTCGCCCATCCTTGTCTTAGTTCCAATAGTGCGATTCCGCCGGAACCAGAATCACCACTGAGGCGCGACCGCATTTCGAAGGCAGCACGAGTTGAATCAACAAGTTCTTGAGAAGACACCTTTGTAGAGGTCGCAATCTTTTTAGAAATTGCCAAATAATCAGCAATTTCGGTCTGTGAGGGTATTGAGCTCTTTGCGACCACATGTTCAGCGAAGCCAAGACTTTTCTCGGATTCGAGAGGAGTTTCGTCTGACCGTGGTGAATCATTGGGAATTGAGGGAAGAGCGGCAGAGATATTTTGAGACCAGGGCGGAAGTTTCTGAGCGGGGGACTTTGGAGAGCCGTTCGTGCCAAGATTCGAGTGCATTCAAATTTCTCGCTTTAAGCTGTGTGACCTTTGATAAATTCAATGTAAAGAAGAATTACAAACTAACAAAGCACATTCTTGACCCTTGAGAGCGGATCACAAAATCTCGAGATTTTCGGCCAAAAGTGTGATATATTAGAGATTGGAAGAAGGCTCAACGAGATTCGCCAAGCGCATTGCGGTCAGGAATGCTCCCTCGACTGTACGGCTACTTATGTCTGTTGCCTGACGAAAAGATTTTAATTCTTGGCCACTAAGCTCAAAGCTTGGTTTGGCACGAATAGATATTATTAAGACTCGTGGAAAGCGGGTAAGGAGGAAGCATGCAGAAGATTGTTGCAGGCAGGAAAGAGATTCATAGCGAGCTAGCAGATTCGCTCGGCGTACACCTCGCGCATTTGTACAACCTGGTTATTCGACTCCAGGGATTTCACTGGAACGTAGAGGGTCCGCAGTTTCACGCAGCACATGCGATGTTCGAGAACTTTTACAAAGAGTTGTGGGAAGAGGTTGATGTGGTGGGGGAGCGAATTCGAGCCCTTGGCGCTTATGCGCCCGTGGGCCTAGAAACGCTTAACGAGCTTTCAACGATTGCCGGTAGAGGAATGCCATTGGATGCGGACGCGATGCTTGATGATCTGATTACTTGTTGTGTGGTGGTACGCGAGCATGCCGCCAAGACACGAGAGAGTGCAGAGCTATTGGTAGATCCAGTGACCTCGGACATGTTGACTACTCACCTCGCGATTCTAGAAAAAGCGCTTTGGATGTTCCGTAGCTCACTCTCACGTGCAGAGAATGATCATCCAGAACTAAAGAATTAGTTTTAGGAAGTGTGGGAGGTTGATTTGCGGAGTCTGAGCCTTTGGGTCGAGCTGAGGTGGCGAAAACATAGACGGAACGTCTAGTATCCATTAAATACTGGGACCTATGCCTCACTCTTCTCCAGGCGCGGCTGCGCGCTACCCTGATCTATATCCACCATTTATATGGGCCTCGTTTCTCATTGCGATTCTGGGAGGCTTTGGACTTGCGGGGCATCTTTCGTACGTGTTCGCGTATGGGGTTTCTTCAGGTCCAAGTCTTCTCGCACTGATTCAAGCCCACGGACATCTGCAGATTTTTGGGTGGATGGGAATGCTGCTGATAGGCGTGAGCTTATATGTTCTACCGCGCATGACGAGCAATCCTTCCGGCTCCAGAAATCAAATTGTTTGGATATTTCGATTTGCGGTAGTGGGAGTGCTGCTTCGTACTCTTGCTCCAGTAGCGGAAGGATATTTGCCGCTTGAGCAGCGCCTTTTCTGTGGTGCGCTGACCTTTACGGGTGCGGTGTTTCAGGCGCTCGCGGTGGGAGCATATTTACACTTTGTCGTATCCGGTGTGCGCCTCGCGAAAATCGATAGAAGTGATGTGCTTAGGCTCTTGCCATTTCTACTCTCAATGGCGATCGGTTGGTTGGTGTTCGTCGGGAGCGATTTGATTATCACTGCCGCAGCCCTTGTGAGTGCCGGGTTAATTTCACCTCTGTGGACCGCATTTCAGATAGAAGCCTTTCTTCGCCTTGTGCTTGTGATGGGCATTCTGGGTTTTGGAGTGAAGATGCTGCCGGTGTTCCTTGGACTTCGCGCACCACTTTGGCCCGTGCGCGACATAGGGTGGATGTTGGCGGCGAGTACGCTTGGACTCCTATTTTGCCGATTCATAGGGCTTCTTCAACCCGATCTGTTCTGGCCCGAAACTGTTGCGGCATGGGCTTCCATGTTCCTTTCCGTCACAATGCTCTGGTACATCTGGGAGCTAGACGCACTACTTTTTCGCGTGCGCCCTGAACGCATTTCTCTTAAGGTCTTTAGAAGCGATGCGGCAACTCACCGCGGGCGATTTGGTGACCGAGGTGAGTACGGAAGATTCGAGCTTTTTGCCATCGCTGGATTCATGTGGCTGGCCTTAGTGGCTTGTCTGGAAATAGCGAATTCCTTGGCGTTCCTTGTCGGATCACGGGAAGTCGTTTCGCCGCAAGTCATTCGACACATCCTTCTGCTTGGATTTGCGGCGCATTTAGTGTTTGGGGTAGGGCATCGTCTGCTCCCCAACCTCTTGCACCGCAAACTTATAAATCCTCGGCTTACGCTTGTAGCATTCTGCTTGCTGTTCGCTTCTGCGCTGACTCGTACCGTACCTTTGACGCTTGGCGAGTATGAGATAAGGTTGCCCCGGGAAATTTTCGCTATGTCAGGAACGCTAGGTCTAAGTGCTATGCTGGTGTTCGCTGTGAACCTTTTGGGGACGAAGCGTACATGACTTGAGTCTCAGTACTTGGGGAAAGTGCCTTGTGGATAAGGGTCTCCTAATCGCGGAGAGATTCTGTCTTTGGTGCTTGAGACGGCGGAGTTGCGAGGAGTTTTTTAACTTCAATCCAGCGTGAGAAATATTCGGTGCTTCTTAATTGATTCTGCCAGAGCATGGCACCAATCATGTTGCGACTTCTTCGTTGCTCTCGTGCCGCGAGTGCGCCGGTTAAGGCGTTTAACATAGCTGGGATAGTTGTCCCTTCACTATAGAGCGACTCAATGATGGTGTTTCCGCGGGCCTGGGCTTGAACCCACTCAGCGCGCTCTGCATAAAGTAGAGCTGCTGAGGTGATGAAATTATCCCACTCGTCAGAAATCAACCCACCAAATTCAAGATTTTCGCACATTCCTTCTGCCGCTATGGAGGTGCCAACGCACGGCGTTCCGACCGCCCAGCCGTCAGAAATCTTGCCCTTGATTCCTGCTCCAAAGCGCAGCGGAGCCAAATTAACTCTGTAACGCGAAAGTGTTTCTTGCGCGTTGGGGACCCAGCCCAATACGCGAAATCCGGTGGAAGGGTCATCAAGATCAAGAAATTCTCTAGTGGGATACGCACCATATATATGCAGTTCAACGCCTGGCAGCCCAAGATCTGATAGAGCACGACGAAGCGGCTTCCAAATCTTTTGGTGCAACACCCGGTAGCTGTCCGCATTGGGTGCATGACGAAAATTGCCGATCGTTACGAAATTGTTACGCTGTTCGAAATCATGTTGGTTCTCTGGAGTACGGTAGTGCATGCGGGTTAGCGAAAGCATTTCCTCTGGCACTTGATAGCGCGAAGAAAGAAGCGATCGCTCAAAGTTCGAAACGAGCAAAGAAAGGTCACTTCGAAAAATAGCAGAAACTTCACGGAGCGCATCTTCGGACTGAAAATCCTCGGAAGATAGCGTGCAAGAGCTTTCGCCATTCTCGATTTTCTTCTGTCGCGATCTTCGTAGCGCATGCAGATCTACAGTGTCGAGCACCCGCACAGCATCAGGGCAATGCTGTCGGACGCGCCAGCCGAACTGTTCTTCTAGCATGAAGCGGTCGAAAATGACGATGTCGGGACGATATTCCAGCAATTCTGCATCAAAGCGTGAGTCATTTGGATCGCACTGAAAAGTAGGAACGCCGAACTGCTCCAGAGCCTCTCGATGCGAATTGTCTTTGCATGAGGAAAGTGCACGCACCTCGTAGCCCGCATACTTGCATGCCTGCATGAGCTGTAAGGTGCGAAATCCAGCAGCTGAGGACGTGGGTTCTGGCCAGACAAAGCAGATCCAAAGGATTCTCATAGGCCAGCGAGACTACTGAGAGGGCACAGCAGTATGCAAGGAGTTAGGCCTTAGGGTGCGGAAAAATTCCGACTAAAGGGCCAGCTTGGCCTGAAAGTATACGAAGTCAGCATCTTGGCTACTACCGGTATCGCTCACGTAGGCACCAGTGAAGAAGTGACTGTACCCGACCAGGAAGTTAAGACGCTTTTTCCAAATGGGATAAGCGGCAGTTAAATCGATTTCACTACCAACATAGGAATCATTATCGCTGCCATCCGGTGTGCGTACGGTACCAAGACTTGCATTGTACCAGGAATCGCTATCAGCCTCGGCTAGCCAGAAATTCTGCCATGCCGCTCTCAAGTTCAAATCTTCAACGGGACTTACCGAATAGGTTAACTCCACGTTGTGCATATTCTGGAGAGAAAAGAAGTCCATATAGCCGTAGAACGCATGATTGGTCGGAAAGAGGTTGTCGAAAGTTCCATGGTCGGAGTCAGTCGGATCGTCATCACCACTGGCGTAGTTATAGGTGACCCCGAGACGTGACTTGTTGCAGGGGCAGAAGGTAAATCCTGCTCCGACATGAGTCGCAAAGGCGCTGTGGTCTAGACCTCCAAATCGACCGGATTGGTATGAGATGTCACCGTCCAGATCCCATTGCTCCCATGTTCCCGCATACCTGCTGCCGATGGTGTGAACTTCATCATCGATATCGCTCTCGTATCGTAGAAGATAGTAACCCTCAAGAACTGACGATTCGATCAGTGCATAGTCAGTATAATAGACGCCGTACAAGGAGCTGTTGGCGTATCTGTTCACCGTTGGTCCCCAATCGTTGAAATCCTCTGGGTCGACTGGAACTACTCGCGAGGCGAACACGTCAGCAGAGCGTGCGCTTACATCGCCCAACGTGAACTTCGCGGCGTCAAACACACGAGCTGTGTTTACCCATTCCAGAGGTCCTAATAGCCGCTCTGCACCATACTTTAGTTTCTGCCGTCCGACGCGCACAGCGGTAGGCAGGGAGGTGGAAGGTTGCGTAAAATCTAAGTAGGCCTGATGGAGGTCGAAGCTGTCGCTATAAATATTTGGAGTTGCTTCATCATCAATCGACTTTGACCCTTGAATTGCTGCGTCCTGACCTTCCAGATAAGCCGAGAACGCATCCGAGATGTCCCACTTTAAATTGACTCGAACTTGAGAGAGGAAATAGTTGTCAGTGTTGCCGGGGGCGGATTCATCAAACTTAAAGTCATACTTGTACTCAAGACGGGTTCGGAGACTGCCTCCGATTGTTACGCCCGGTGCGAGTTCATGTCTTTCTTGAGCGTGAAGCTGCGAGGTATCGAAAACTATAGAAAATGCCAGCACCCACAGGGTTCTGGCGAGAGCGCTGGAAATGGAAGACAAGTTCATATCAATACTCACTGTGCTTATCGGATTCAAGGCTTGGCTCGTAAAGAAGGAAGCTGGGTCGGCAACAAATAAAAGATATACATATCTCTTTTGTTTGCCAAGTGCGCGCTTTCAATGAGAAGTGATCATTAAAGTATTGCTCAGAAAATTATACATGAGCTTACCACTCAACTTCTGGCGGTTTGGAATATGCAGCAGGCGCTTTGTTTGGCTACAAGTAGCTAACGGATGCGCGCATCTTTGAGGAATTTACAAAAGGACTCTCGCATCGTGCTCCATCGTTGATGCATTTCGCAGGGGCTTTGTAAGTTGCAGCCTCTCTTTGAGAGCAAGCACTGCGAATTAAGTGTCGGCTCGTTCAGTGCCAGACAGACATCGTAGAAACTTAGATTACTCTTGGTAGGCGGAAGTCGAACTCCTCCAGAAATGCCACGTCTGCTTTCAATGATTTTCTTTTGGGCAAGGCTCTTCATTATCTTCGACAGGTAGGGGCCAGGTATCTTAGATTTTCGGGAGAGCTCCTCCACGCGCACAAACTCACCGTCCTCGTGCTTGGCGAGCGTGAGCAGAGCTTGAATCGCGTATTTTGAGGAGACAGAAAGCATTATTTCCCTTCAGCGCTATGATTCTAATACGTAGTTTAAAATAAGAGTATCCTAGGAGTTATCTGACGCAGACACAGGCTCCTAGGCTGGGAAATCACAGAGTCAGCTAATTACCTTCAAAAAGGGCTATTTTTAGTGTCGTAACTACTCAGTCGATCTCAGCGTTTCAGACGTAAGCACAAGCCTCGCATCTTATAATAGACATAGAAATCCTTTATTGACAGCGTTAGTTCGCGAAGTCGGTTGATGTTCGTATAGTAGTTAGTGTGAGCATCTGATTTTGGCAGAGCGAATTTTTGAAAAGCGAGCTCCCTTTCTTGATCGAGCCATTGACCACAGTAGGCTGCCCTTCCCGAATCTGAGAGCCGCAGAGTTTTCGATGCGCTTGAAGGATTCCGTGCTCAATTGCGCAGTGGGGTAGCCCCGTCCGCGACATGTTCCATCTGGAACAAGCGCCTTCGAGCTTCCGTTATGTCAATCATGTTATTGGGATTGTGCGCGTTTGTAGCTCAAGTTCCCAACGGTACGATTCTACCTTTCGCGCTCGTCAGAGTAGCGGGGGCTCTCGCAAGTTCGAACTCAGAGCAATGTCATCCTCGCGCCGAAGATGAGATAGGGGGCTTCCTTTGCATATGCGTCCAAAGGAAATCTGTACGCGCACGCCTCTGCAACATACCGGCACCGTTTCTGTAAATGGTAATATCCAAGAGCAGCGTGAGTACGGAGATGTGAATGGGAGAATTGATCAACCCATTTACCTCGCTATCGAGACTCGGGTTGATGCAGGAAAGTCGAACCTTGAGATTAAAATTGAGTCAGGGGGGGAGTTAAAGACGCGCTGCCAGGCAGAAGTCACCCTTTCTACGGGAGAGATTCTCTTAGCACATTCCCAGCGTTTAGATGGGAGCCTCTCATGAAGTAATTAGTGGCCTATAATCTTGTAGTAGAGTTTCGATTCACTCTTACACAAGATCCTCCCAGTTCAAGGGCTCGTCGACTTGAATAACTCGATTGGTGCAGCGTCCGAGAAGACGACTGAAGTCAAGCGGTCGGACGCCACCGCTCGGTCTTTTTACACACAACATTTCTTCTGTGAGAGCAGTTCCCACACTAATACGGCAGGCAGCGACGATACTTTTCTTCGCAACTTTCATAACGCCCGAAGAAATAACGTTCTTTGCAATTTGTTTGCTCGAATCTCCGAGCAACTCGGCGAACTCGGGAAAGGCCTTCACTCGCGCGAGGCGTCTCTTAGGAGCCTCGATTTCTAGCTTGCGGATGCCCTGAACGAGCGCTGAGAACTCTGCTGGTTCGCTTGAGGCGACTTGATCTGGCCCAGGCAATGAACGATCGGTGGTGAAATGTTTCTCGATCACCACCGCTCCGAGAGCCACCGCGGCAATCCCAGCAGAGAGGCCCTCAGTATGGTCGGAAAATCCAACCAAAGTTCTGCAGCGATCTCGAATCGTTGAAAGTGCTGAGAGATGCGCATACTTAGCAGCGCAAGGATAATCAGTGGTGCATTGAAGTGTGACGACAGCTTGATTCAACGCTAAAACCTCCGAAACTGCTGCGCTAAGCTCCTCGATGTCGGACATGCCAGATGATAAAATCATGGGCTTATGGAACCGAGCAATGTGCCTAAGTAGAGGGATGTTGTCCGTATCCGAGGAGCCGATTTTAAATGCAACTACACCCAGTGTATTCAAAAAATCAGCAGTGCCCTTGTCGAATGGAGTTGAAAGAAAGACTACCCCTAGTCGTTCAGCGTGCTCCTTGAGCGCGCTATACGATTCAAGCGGCAGCTCAAGTCCTTTCAACATCTCGAACTGGGTACCCGTGTGCCCTAGATTCTTCTTCTGATACTCAGCCATTGCGGCATCACGAGACACTAGTGTCTCAGCACGGAAAGTTTGAAACTTGACGGCATCAACTCCAGTAGCCGCCGCTTCGTCGATCATCCTATGGGCAAGATCAACATCTCCGTTATGGTTTACGCCTATCTCGGCAATAATGAAGGTTGGGGTTGCTTCAGAAATGAGCTTCGAACCGAAAGGAATCGCGGTAAGGCCAGTAGGAATATTCATAACTCTCGCTTGTCCCAAAAAACGAAGTTCATTTGAGGGGTCAACTTCATAGGGGGTAGTCGCCTTACTCACCTTGTAACATAGAGTTCTCCGGGTGTAGGGCCTCGATGCTATTGGAGAGGGCAATCCTACGGGAATGCTACTGCTGACCAAAGTGCCTTTCGATGCGCTCCACACTTCTCAGGCTCATCGAGTGCGCTTTGCGTATTGCGCCGTCGGGACCTGAGCGTTCGTCTAGTGAATAGGAAGGGTAAAAACTGTAGTTCCACTCAGAACCTTTAAGCGCGCCGTCGATTGCCAGGATAGCTTTGAGTGGGCAGGTGGCTCTAGGGTGCGTCGTGAGGTTCCTCTAGGCCGCGCATGTACTCTCAACCGGTTGAATCTGTTGCTCGTTTTTCCTCATCTTAGTAGCTTAGCCTTATTCTGAACGGAACATTTTCTAGGGACTTTATGACGCTGACTCTGCAAGAGTGCCCGTGCTGTGCCTCAGCTTCTCTCATAGGACTTCAACTTCCCTCGGGGTCTCATTCAGAAGCGGGAAAGGCCATTTCTAATAGCCCTTCATGGAAGCTATGCGGATCTTGCGGATATGTATTTCAAAGCCCTCGACCAACTAGAGCGGAGCTCGAGAGCGCATACGCAGATTCTGCAGCGAACTCGGGTGCTTCGATTTCACCGGGCTACATCGACTTTGCGCCGCATCAACTTATTCGATTCCTCCCCTGGTTGGTCATGAATGCGCATGATCCGCGTCTCATCACGAATGGAACTTGTCTGGATTTCGGATGCGGAATCGGAGGCTCATTTGAATTTCTTGCCAACCAGCATAACTCGCTCTGGGGCGTCGAAATCGATCGAAGTCGAGCTGCGTTTGGAAACGAACATTTTCATACGCGCATTGTGCCGACGGTTGAAGATTTGCCGCGAGATGTTCAGTATGATCTCATTTTCGCCAACCACGCGATTGAGCATATTTATGACCCAAATGATTTCTTCTCGTTCGCAGGTCGATCATTAAAGAGCTCTGGCTCGCTGATAGTGGCTGTCCCCGCATGGCGCTACGGCAGTCGACCGCATTCGCTAGGCGCATTTGGAGCCGATGACATGTCGGTGTGGGACCATATCGCAATGGCTTCCTGGCTAAACAAGTACGGGTTGTTCATGACATCTTACCTGTATCAACATTATGGTCGTGGCGGGGACTGGGAGCTTTGTGTCACGGCAGTTCGTTCACCAAAGAAGAACCACTTCTTTTGTTCGATCGAGGAAACCATAAGGGAGTTCTACTCAATGCTCGCTCGCGGGGCTGTGGTCACAGCCCAAGAGCCGCAGATGCACTGTGCGATGTCGTTTAACTCATGAAGTTACAGAGAGGTTCGTTTGTCTCGGTTTCTGATAGTGGGCGCCGGAAACATCGCGCGACGTCACGCGAATAATCTTAGGGCCTTGGTTCCAGCGGCTCATATACTTGTACTGCCCTCGGTGCGAAGTGTTGGTAGTATCGAGTTTGCTGACCAGTCAGTTAGCTCAATCGCTGAAGCGCTGACCGCCCCCTTGCATGGCGCAATCATCGCTTCGCCTTCCAGTACCCATCTTGCCTATTTAAAGGAATTACTGTCTGCCGGCATTCACACCTTAGTGGAGAAACCGCTTTCGCATTCCGATGAAGGGATATCAGAAGTTTCGAAAATCCTGGAGCGTTGCGAGGCTATCTGCTTAGTTGGGTATCACCTTCGATTCTCAAGTTCATTGCGAGCATTCAAGCGATCTCTTGAGCAGGGCATTGTTGGAAAGCTTGTCTGCGCTTCGGCCGAAGTTGGCCAATATCTTCCCGATTGGAGGCCCGGTAAGGACTATACAAAATCAGCAAGTGCCATAGCCAAGCTTGGGGGAGGGGCACTACTGGAGCTCAGTCACGAGCTTGACTATATTCAATGGTTATTCGGAGACGTCCATGCGGTTCAAGGGATCGCGTGGAAATCAGGCACCTTCGATATTGATGTAGAGGACTGTGTCAACTTGATTGCCGAGTTTGGAAGTGGCCTGCGAGTGCAAGTCCACCTTGATATGATTCAGCGTCACCCAACGCGAGTCTGTCGAGTGGTGGGGTCGGAAGGGACGCTTGTGTGGGATGGGATCTCGCACATAGTAACGGTGCTCGCTAACGGAGCAACAAAACAAGTCTATTCGCCCGCGTTACTTGATAAAAATCAGATGTATCTAGAAGAAATGAGACACTTTCTTCAATGCGCTCAGGGCGCTGAGAATCCGCTGGTCACGTTTGCCGAAGGAGTTCAAACACTGCGCCTTATCGCTGCGTGCAGGCAAGCAAGTGAGAGCGGAGAAAAAGTTATTCTGTCTTCACTCAGGGGGGCGGATGGTAGGTGACGTGTTCATCACCCTGGCTGTGGCGATTGCGGTGGCGTTAGGGCTTGGGCAGTTGTGCCAGCTGGTGCGCATTCCAAGAGTGGTTGGTGAGATCTTCGCCGGCGTTTTGCTTGGGACAGATATCTTAGGTCGATTGATTCCAGGAGCTCACCGCATATTGTGGGGGGAGAATGCTCAGTCCAACCCAGTTTTTATTCTGCTGAGTGCTCTCGGTACAGTGCTTTTGATGTTTGTTGCCGGATTTGAAATAGGTCGAAAATCGATTGGAAAGGAGGGTAAGACGATCTTTGGACTCGCGATCGGAAGCGCGGTGCTTCCCTTTATGGCCGCATTGCTCATCGTCCCCGCGCTTGATTATCAGACTCTATGCGGAGTGAAGTGCGACCCTGTCTCGTTGCTATTGATGATTGCTATAGCCGCCTCCGTGACATCAATCCCTGTCATCACCAGAATCTTTATGGATCTTGGAATCCTTCAGACGCGGTTTGCACGAATTGTGCTTGCGACCGCGACGTTAGAGGATCTCCTACTTTAGGCAGTGCTGGCCGTGGCTTTCTCCATTCAAGCAGGTGCAGCAGAGACAACCTGGATGGATATGCTATTTCGAGCGCCCTTCTTGGTGTTCGTATTTCTCTTTCCTTTTTTGGTGCCCAGGCTGTTGGCCCAAGTGCTCAAACTGCGCTCCCGTATTCATCGTGCTATTTCATCGGCAACTCAACAAGATGCCCCTGAGCCTGCGCCTCTAAGCATTCTGATTATCGCTTGCCTGGTGTGTGCAGCCGCCGCCCGCCTTGGAGGTATTGACCCATCCATCGGAGCATTTTTTGGCGGCATCGGAGCGCGAGCCTGTGACCAAGCAAGTGTGCAACGGGCCCACGAGCACTTTCGAGAAATAGTGATGGCTTATTTTGCGCCAGTCTACTTCTTTCTTGTTGGGCTCAACCTTCATCTTGGCGAGAACTTCATACTGTCACAGTTTGTTCTGTTCCTCTTTGCGACCAGCGCCCTAAAGATAATTGGTGCATTTGTGAGTGCCCGTTTTAACGGGTTGAGTACCTCTACTGCCATTACTTTCGGAGTGTGCATGAATGCACGTGGGGGGCCCGGGATTGTGCTTGCGACCACGGCGCTTGCCGCAGGGGCTATTTCATCTGAGTTCGCCTGCACTTTGATTCTGAGCGCTGTGGTTACTTCGGTGCTTGCCGCGCTTTGGCTTGGAGTCGCTCGTCAGCGGGAGCCCTTGCTGACACTAACACCTGCTCCATAGCCACTTTCAAACACACTTTCATTGAGGCATCATGTTAAGGCGCTCTCTTGTTCGGGCGTGGCATGTTTCCATGCGGTAGGCGAGAGAAGGAGAGATATGGCGAAGTTACCGGTTCGGAGCGAGAAGGGCGGAGCAATGCAGCTCATCGTCACTTTGGGACCCTCTACGTCTTCAGCGGAAATGCTTCGCAAAATCGCGGCTAGGGATGTGGATTATGTGCGTATCAATTTGTCACATACCAAGATCGAAGATCTCGAAACAACGATCCGCGCGATAAGAAACGAGATCTCTACACCTATCATTGTTGACACCGAAGGGTGCCAGATTCGTACCGGGGACCTAGGGGTCGCCAAGGTAGCTCTTCGCACTGGAGATTCGCTGCGCCTATACCGTAAGGCCGTCAAGTGCAGCTCAAGTCAGTTGTTTCTGAGGCCGGCGGAAGCGGTCGCAAGTCTGAGAGTTGGTGACCTTATATTCGTTGACTTTGACACTGCTATTCTACGAGTCGACAGCCTCACGGACCTGAGTGGTGCTGGTTACGTGGAGTGCACTGTAATTACGGGAGGAGACGTTGGTAACAATAAAGCGGTCTCTGTAGAGAACCAGCAGTTTCAACTGCCGGCGCTGAGTGAGAAGGATAGAGCAGCGATAGAAATTTCTCGTAGACACGGAATTACGCTTCTCAACCTTTCCTTTGTCAACTCTCGTGAAGACGTTCAGGAAGTGCGAGAGCTCTACCCTGAGGCAACTGTAATCAGTAAAATTGAGACCAAGCGAGCGGTAGAGAACCTAGATTCAATACTTGATTGCTCCGATGGCATCCTGATTGATCGAGGAGATCTTAGCCGAGAAGTCCCTCTTGAAAGGGTAGCGTTTGCGCAAAAGATTATCATCCATCGAGCAAACGGTAAGCGCATACCCGTATTTGTTGCCACCAATTTCTTAGACACTATGATGGCCAGTCTCAAGCCCAGTCGGGCCGAGATCAATGATATCGTTAATACGCTTGTCGACGGCGCAGATGGCTTGGTCTTGGCAGCTGAGACAGCGGTCGGGAAGCACCCGATTGAGGCTATCAATTTAATTCAAACCGTAGGGAAGCAGACTCTGTTCTTCCTTGGTTCGACTGATGAAATGAGAGGAGGCACTCAAGAACTGATACAAGTTCTCGAGCGCTCGAAATTTTTAACTAGCCCCACGGTAGGTGCCAGCCTTATTCGTCCACACGGAGGACAGCTCGTCGATAGACTTTTACAGAGACCTCCTCCCCAGGATTATTTGGCGTCACTTCCGGCGTTGGAGCTTCGTATCGAGCAAGCGATGGACGCTGAGCAGCTCGCTATCGGCACCTATAGTCCACTTCAAGGGTTCATGGGGCCCGAAGAGCTCGCTTCGGTTCTGGCAAATAAGCGTCTTCCGGGTGGGAAGATTTGGCCGATGCCGATCCTTCTTCAGGTAGAGGAAGCGCGGGCACGGAGTTTTGGCAGCGCCCCAGTGATTAAGTTGGTATCGGAGGGAGATCAAGTCCCGTTTGGGCTGTTGCATGTTTCAGAGGTCTTCCCACTTAAGGTAGAGGACCTCTGTCGTGATTGGTTTGGCACCGTTGATTCTAAACACCCGGGGGTTGCTCGAATACTCGGCGGGGGAAGCTTTTCGGTGGCCGGCAGAGTATCACTTTTTAGTAGACCTCCTGCGAAGCAAAAGAATTTCGAACTTACACCGCTTCAAGTCCGCAAGATTTTCGAGAGTCGCGGTTGGACTCGAGTAGTAGGATTTCATTCGCGCAACGTACCTCATCGCTCCCATGAGTATCTTCATCACGAGGCGATGATACGTGGGGAGTGTGATGGCCTATTTATCCATCCAGTGGTGGGCCAACGAAAGGCGGGCGACTTTGAAGCAGAGGCAATTATTCGTGCGTACTCGATTCTTTTGCGGGCGCACTACCCAGAGAACAAGGTCTTATTCTCCACTTTTGCTTCATATTCGCGATTTGCAGGACCAAGAGAGGCAGTATTCACGGCGCTCTGTCGGCAGAATTTTGGGTGTTCTCACTTCATTGTGGGAAGGGACCATGCGGGAGTGGGGTCGTTCTACGCAAAGGACGCAGCACGGCGCATATTCGAAGAGTTTCCTGATCTTGACATTAAGCCAATATTTTTTGACGAAGTGGGGTATTTGGCAGCGAAAGGTGCTTATGGCGAACGAACCTCTGCCGAGGAATCGTTTATGGCGCTTAGTGGCACCGAGCTGCGTTCCAGTCTCTTGAAAGGAGAGCGACCGCCTGAATGGTTGGTGAGGCCTGAAATTTCCAATTATTTGCTTTCCGAAATAGCTATTGGCCGCAAAGTCTTTACTGAATAGTTAGAATCTATGAAATCTTATCCGCTAGGAGATCGCGCTCGGTTGGTGGAGCGCATATTATTCGTAGAAGGAGTTACTCGCTCCGGAAAGTTTCTCGTGTCCAACGTGCTGTCAGGTATCTCGAATGTTGAGCACTTTCAATACCACAGTATTTTTGAGCATGTCCCGTTCCTTGAGTCGTTCGGAAAAATTTCAAGGGAAACGGCGACTTCTCTGTTGCAAGTTCAGTTCGACAACACCGCGTATGATTTAATGGTTGGTCGAGGTCTGAACTTCAGACTATCGGACAAATCTTCGGTTGTTCAGTCGCCTCGTTTTGCTGACTACCTCCAGCGCTGCTTAAGCTCGGACGACACCGAGGTCATGGCAAAGCTTCAATCGGACCCTCCTTATCTCCCCTATGTGATGCACGAAGTTCTCCCCTTCATCGATCTGTTCTTCTCTTTCCTTCCGGAGCTTCGAGTCGTGCGTTTAGATCGGCACCCCTTGGATCTTTGTTTTTCTTGGTTGCAGCGTGGTTGGGGTGGGCGCTGGGGAACGGACCCTAAGGGCTTCGTCATTCCGTTCAAAAAGGGGAAGGGGTTGGTGCCTTGGTTCGCCTTAGATTGGGCTGAGGACTATGCAGATGTTTCGGCCGAGGAGCGAGTTGTTCGGTCGATCGCCACCATTGCTCAGCGTTCGGAAGATCGATGGACCCGGCTTGCGGCATCAGAGAAGGAGAAAGTCTTTCAATTGCGATACGAAGATTTGGTTGTTTCTCCTGATGCTGAGGTTGATCGTTTGGCCAAGTTCTTACAGCAGCCTGTCCTCCCTTCGATGGAGATGATTAAGAAGAGGGAAAAATTACCGGGCAAAGAGCCTTCCTCGGGCCGTACCGATCGACGAGAAGCGCTTGCGAAGGGATTGAGTAAGAAAACATTGAACGTTCTTGACGAAATGTCTCAAGCCTACGAGGCAAAAGCGAGGCAGGGGCACCCCCATTTCTCCTAGTGAGCGTTTTTCTATATCGCGTAGTGATTAGCTCTGTATCGTTGAGTGTTCGCTGGATTGCTAAACCAAGTGATGGTCTCTTTAAGGCCACGTCCGAAGCCTTCGAGCCCAGAAAAAGCTGGTTGCCATCCCAAAAGTTCGCGAGCCTTACCGATATCGGCGAAAAGTCTGTCAACTTCACTGGTAGAAGGGCGCACTCTGACATTTTCTTCCTCAATCTGAACTTCACAGTCCATGAGGCGAGCGATAAGACGCGCCGCATCGCCCACGGAAATTTCAAATCCGCTCCCAAAATGAATCACCTCTCCGATGGCGCGTTCGTTGGTGGCTGCGGTGATAAAGGCGCTGGTGGTGTCACTTACAAAGGAGAAATCCCTCGTGGGAGCAAGGGCGCCAAGTTTTAGCGTCTTTGCTCCCTTTACGATTTGGCTAATGACGGTGGGCAGAACGGCTCTCGAAGATTGGCGTGGCCCGTAAGTGTTGAATGGGCGAACGACAGTCACTGGTGTAGCGAAGGAGCGATGGAATGAAAGCGCTAGTTGATCCGCGCCGACCTTGCTTGCCGCGTAGGGCGATTGTGGGTGCAGCGGGTGCGCTTCGGTCATAGGCACCGATTGAGCTGAGCCGTATACCTCGCTTGTTGAGGTGACCACTAGGCGCTCGGTACCCAGTTCTCGACCTGCTTGCAGCACATTGAGCGTTCCGCGCACATTTGTATCCACGTAGAGATCCGGCGCCTCGTATGAAAAGGGAATGCCGATTAGTGCCGCGAGGTGAAACACCACATTCATGCCTTTTGCGGCGTTGCGTACAGCCGTAGGGTCACGAATGTCACTTGAGATTACCTCGATGTGTGGCGCAATCTTGGAGTCGATGGAGTCGAGCCATCCTCTTGAATCAAGAGCGTTATAGTGAACAAAGGCTTTCACTGAGGCTCCTTGAGCGACTAAGGCCTCAGTTAAGTGGCTACCAATGAAGCCGCCTGCACCGGTGACAAGGACCTTTTTATTTTTCAAACTCATAGAAACCAATCTTTTCTAACGGCTGATAGGGGCGCTTCGGAACCAAAGCCTGCAAAGATTACTTTCGGGATTGATGGGACACAATATAAACTTAGCACATGAGTGACAGCCTGCCTCAAAGATTTGTCGAAGCCTTGCGTGAGGTTTGTCCCGATCCACAAACTTTATATGCGCTTCACGAGCCGTGTTTTGAGGGAAATGAATGGCGCTACGTGAAAGAGTGTCTAGATACTGGGTGGGTTTCCTCGGTGGGGCCGTTCGTTGACCGTTATGAGAGGGAGCTCGCCTCATATGCGGGAACCAAGTTTGGAGTTGCAGTGGCAAACGGGACGTCGGCACTGCACGCGATCCTAAGAGTGCTTGGGGTTACCTCCCTCGACGAAGTACTGCTTCCCTCGTTGACCTTTATCGCGACAGCTAACAGCGTTGCGTACTGCGGCGCTCAGTGTCATTTCGCAGATATTGAAATGGGATCCTTGGGTATCGATGCACAGAAACTTGACGCATACCTCGATCGCGTTGGGACGCTCGAGAAGGAAGGATTTCGTAATCGCCAGTCTGGGCGACGAATTGCAGCGTTGATAGTGATGCACTGCTTCGGCCACCCCGTCGATCTGGACGCCCTAAAAGCCGTGAGCGAAAAATATAGAATTCCGTTGATAGAGGATGCTGCTGAGTCTCTTGGTTCACTCTATAGAGGGCGGCATAGCGGAAGCCACGGAGTAATGACGGCATTGAGCTTCAATGGGAATAAAACCATTACGACGGGTGGCGGCGGAGCAATACTGACAAATGACGAGCGGCTGGCCACACGCCTTAAGCATATCACGACAACGGCTCGAGTTCCGCATGCCTGGCGGTATGCCCATGATGAAGTTGGATACAATTACCGCTTGCCCAACATCAACGCCGCGCTAGGAGTGGCTCAATTGGAGCAGCTTCCTGGCTTTCTCGGTCGTAAGCGGACGCTCGCTCAACGCTACCTGGAGTTGTTTCGGGGTGTCTCGGGCCTCACAATTTTTCAAGAGCCCTCGTACGCCAAAAGCAACTACTGGTTGAATACGGCGCTTCTTGATGAGCCAAATATAGGTCTCCGTGATTCCCTTATAAACGAGGCTGTTGCCCAGAATATCTTTGTTCGACCTGCGTGGGAGCCTCTGCATACGCTACCCATGTACGCGGCCTGCCCTCGAATGGACCTCTCTACCACTGAGCAGGCGGTGGGCAGAATTATTAACCTTCCTAGTTCGGTGAAACTCTCATCTTGATGAGTCATCTAAACCTTTTGACCCTATCGAGGACCCCTAGGAAATTGCTATGACCAATCAAGCCGCTCAATCTACAGAGTTCTCAGTCTCACCGACGGCTGGGCACGCTTTAGGCCTTTTTCAAAAGGCGTTCGAGAAGATCCTGGTGCATTGTGCTTCGGAGGCCACCAATAAAGGGCTGACGTGCTCCGACCGCCAGGCACAAGAGTTCGAAGCGCGCCTCCATGTCGCCATGACCTATTTCGAGCCTTCGCTGAAAGATATCTTTTCTTGGCTGTTTCGTTCGCAAGAAGGCTCAAACTTTACCTACGCGATTAATCAGACAAACAAGAACTATTTAGCTGCCTTTGTGGCAGTTATTGCGCGGACCTCCCCAGAGAGAGTCCATCAGTACATTGCCGAGCTCGATCAAGATTCTGAGATTCGAAAGCATATCTCAACGCTCGTCAATCAACCCGGTGTGTACATGGGGATTGATCCACAGTTCGATTTTGGACGTCGCCTGGGATGGTACGCGATTGCGCGCGCCATGAAGCCCAGAGTAATCGTCGAAACAGGAGTCGAGCAAGGATTAGGATCCGTCGTCTTGGCTTCTGCCCTGCTTCGAAACGCGGCTGAAGGTGCGCCGGGAGTCTACATTGGGACCGATATCAATCCTCAGGCAGGATACCTCCTTCAGGGCAAATACAGTGAGGTAGGGAAGATCGTGTACGGGGATTCTATCGAATCGCTCAAGTCTCTAAATCAGCGAATCGACCTGTTTATCAATGATAGCGATCACTCGGCCGAGTACGAGGCACGAGAATATGACACCATCAGATCTATGCTCACTGACCACGCCATTGTCCTTGGTGACAACGCCCACTCATCAGAGAGTCTCTATCAGTTCGCCTCCCGCACGGGCAGGAAGTTCCTCTTCTTTCCTGAGCGCCCAGAATCTCACTGGTATCCAGGAGCAGGAATAGGCTGCGCGTTCACCTAAACATATAGATATTATAGCTAGTTAGGGCCAACAACGCCTTGCGGCGATACTGCCTCGCGCCGCATCTAAAAGTGGCGAGGAGTAGTGTTTCTATGTCGAATGCAATCGACAAAATATGTGTGGGCACCGACGCCGATCTCGAGACGGTTTTGGAGACTCTGCAAGAGAGTCCCTTTGGGATCTGTATCGTCGTTGGGAATGATAAGCAGGTGCTGGGTACCGTAACGGACGGTGACTGCCGTCGTGCGCTGATCAATCGCAAGAATCTCACCATCACCGCCGCAGAGATAATGAACAAGAGCTTTGTGGTGGTAGATAGATCGTTCCGCCTTCCGCAGATCTACAGCCTGATGCGTGCGAATCAGATCAGACAAATTCCAGTGGTGGACGACAAAAGGATGCTGGTTGATATCATAACCTCTCCTGAACTTGTTCCGCGCAAAGAGCCACGAAAGAATCCAGTACTTATCCTCGCAGGTGGGAGAGGGCAGCGGTTGCGACCCCTCACCGATCTTACGCCGAAACCCCTTCTGCCTGTACGTGGGCGACCTATGATCGAGCATTTGGTTCGACGTCTCGTGCTGCAAGGCTTCACCGACATAGCGATTTCGATCAATTATCTTGGATCTAAGTTTGAAGAGCATTTCGGAAGTGGTGAGCAATTTGGATGTTCAATCTCCTATATTCGCGAGGAAGCAGAGCTTGGAACGGCGGGCCCGTTGCGCCTCCTTAACGGATCAATTAGTGCTCCGCTGCTGGTAGTGAATGGAGATTTGGTAACCGAGGTTGACTTTGGTGCGTGCGTGGATTTCCATTATGCGAATCGTGCAGACCTCACACTTACTGTCAGTTCCTATGAGGTGAAGATTCCCTACGGAGTGGTGTCGCTCGATGCGGAGAATCAGGTTACCGGAGTACAGGAAAAGCCAACCCTCTACTATTCGATCAATGCGGGATTGTACGTGGTTGATCCGAACATGCTTCCTTTGGTTCCGAAGGCACGACCGTGCGGTATGACTGAGTTCATCGATTGCCTCGTCAGTTTGAATAAGCGGGTGGGTGCCTTTCCTATCCATGAACGATGGCTTGATGTAGGTCTCCCTGAAAACTATGCCCGAGCTCAAGAACCCTAACACACTGCCTGTGGTGCAGAGATTGAGTGTTGTTGTAGGATCCGGGCCAGAGCCAACCAAGTATTTTATTGTTGTCGGTCCGTTGAGACGAAACGCGGGTCTCGCGGCTCGCATGTTCCATCGTAGAGGAACTGACCCCGCCACGGAGATTCCAACTGTTTGTGTAGTGCAGCTATGGTCGACCAAAATATCGCTAAGCCACGAACTATAGCTCTAATCTGTGCGCGTGGTGGTTCTAAGGGAGTGCCGCGAAAGAATATAAAGCTCCTGGCAGGCCGTCCGCTCATTGGTTATGCCATAGAACTTGCATTGAAAAGTGATCTTGTTTCGCGAGTGGTAGTGAGTACGGAGGATCAAGAGATTGCACAAATTGCTCAAAGCTTTGGTGCCGAAGTCCCTTTCATGCGCCCCTCACGTCTTGCTCAAGATGATTCTCCTGAGTGGTTGGTGTGGCGGCACGCAATTGAGGAGCTTACCCGTGGTGGTGACCAATTCGATACGCTGCTGACCATTCCAACTACCTCGCCGCTACGATCTCTTGTGGATATCGAGGCATGTCTTCGACTTCTTAGCACAAGCGATGCCGACCTGGTGTTAACGGTTACCCCCGCAGCGAGAAATCCGTACTACAATATGGTGGCACTTGATTCCGAAGGATATGCGCGCGTAGTGATACCCTCTGAAGGCCGTCATAGTAGGCGGCAGGAGGCTCCCGAAGTATTTGATATAACGACGGTGGCCTATGCGACGAGGCCAGAATTTGTGTTGCAGAATGCTGGACTGTTCGCAGGGAAAACGAAGGCCGTAGTGGTTCCCCGTGAAAGGGCACTAGATATTGATTCTCCGCTTGATTTTGAGTTCGCGGAGTTCTTGGTAAATAAAAGCAAGAGGCAGTGCTCGTCCTAGTGGTCAACATGGGAAAGGCTTGAAGGCCCAACGTTTGCTCGAGTTTCGTGCCGCGATTCAGAATCAAGTTGTTAAATAGGAAGTGCGACAGCGAAACCCACTAGCAGGCTGGTGAAAAAATGCCCTCCTTGGCACTTTTTCACTCGCTCCAAGCTCCTTTCGCGCGACGAGCGGCGCGAAATCCACGTCACTTCGCGTACTTACGCTTTGCTCCAGTCCGCGGTCGGACATCCTGTCCTCTCTATCAGGGTCCTCCCATCTTCATCTCGCTTTTTGAGAATTTGATGGGATCGGTCAGCTCAATAAATGAGAATTCTCGACGTAACTTTGCACGCTGTACGAAAAGCGACAGCGCATCTTCCAGAGTTATCTCGTTCGGAAAGTTTCCTGAGCTTTGAAGGGCCTGGCGAGTAAATGTCGCAAACCATGGCGCTTGATATTTAAGAACAGCACGCACGGACGGTGAGGTGGTAAGTAGTGGTAGGGACTTCTCTGCCTCGGCCCTGACCGAATCCCAAGAAGTGGTAAGTATCACCACCTCACCTTGATTAAGCGCTAATTCGCTGTTGAGCACCTGACCAAAAGAGGGGGTGCGGCAGTTCTCATCGCTCAGCACCTCGATTACATCGACGGCGATTCTGGCGCCGCTGGGGAGAGATGTTTGATGTTGGGTTGTCCTAAAGCTACTCATGGCTAGATCAAAACATAAGGGTGGAGGTGGTCAATCGACGTGAATGCGCCGGTGCCTCTGTCTTTAATCATGACGTATCCGACAAGATTATACTGTGAAGAAATGCATATAGAGCAGCATTCCCTATCTTCTACACTCAAGTTTTTGACTTCAGGGAATGTTTCTTCAATCGCATGTATCTGGAAGCGAAAGGGGAGTACTTTCATTACGTCCGTTTGAAGTTTTCGACCATCAGGGAGAAAGAGCGACAGTTGATACGAGAACGGAATTTTGTAGGGGTTCATTAAGATAACAGAAGTCTCAGCGGTATCGCTGCTCACTAATCCAGGCCAAAAGCCGGTATTGAATAGCTCGCGGGCGCGTGTGGCAGTGTAGAGCGTATCTCCGACGAAATGACCAGAAGGGTACGAAACGTAGATGCCCGTTTTTTTATGTACATGCGCGGTGTAGAGGTCGACGGGAACCTTCTTCGGGAGAGTAAGTTCAATAAGCACCAATCCACTCAACGGCTTTTCGGAGAACTGTGTGGCATGGTCGATGTGGACCTCTAGATAACCCTTCTCGTTGCAGTGCTTTGAATGTACGACTGCATGACGCTTGCCGTCAGAAAAAATAGAGCAGGACAAAAAGAAATCGCCTTTTGTGTCCCAGTAGGGAAAGCAATTTCCCCCAGGGAAATTGGTGATCGACGTAGTATACTCGTCGGTCGGAAGAAGCACTCCGCAACAGTATTCCTGCCGAACCGTTTCCGGGTCGTATGCTAGAGGTGGTTGGACGTCCATGTGTTGTGTCGCCGATTATGTACAAAAAAGTAGACGGTGATAGCGCCTTGAGGGTGCAGCGTCGCGGTTTCTACAGTGAGGGCAAAGCGCCCTTTTCTGTTTTTGGAGACCGCAGGGCCAAATAGATATTCACTGGCGTTAATCCAGGTCGAACCAAACGGACCAAGATCTGTTTTCCAGGTGAGGACCTCGCCAGTATCTACCTCATGAACAGTGAGCGCGAAGGGATTGGCGCGCGAATGTGGATTTATAAGCGCAACGTAAAGGGAATTGCAGCTTCGAAGAAAATCTTCGGTTACGATAATGGGAACAGAGACGCGAGGGCGACCGGTGTTCGCATTTTCATGAGTGGAGCAAATGGAATTCTGTCCGCGCCAGTAGATGTTGAATCGAGCTGCACCAACATTTTCGCGATCGAGTGTGAGAAAGAACATACCGTAGAATGGTCGAGGAATATCTTCGTTCTTAGTATCAAAACGAAATGTCGCATTCGTCGGCACGACTTCATGGCGATGAAGAACCGGAGTGCCTTTGTGGTCGATGAGTCCATACTCGATGCGAGTGGTGGTGTCGCAGGTGCCTAGCTGAGGAGCCACACAGTTGGATGAGAATACAGAAGACTCAAGGTGCTCGTTGGCGACCACGAACCCCTTCATCACTTTGTGCCCTGGCTTTACGCACAGAGTTCCTTGGGAAGCGACCTTGTCGAAGTCCACTACATCGCTATGTCTGCCACCGAAGAGCGATTGCAGTACGACTCTACATCCGCCGCAGCCACGTCCTGCCCTCGTGGTCTCTTCTAGTTGGGCAAGGCTTCCACACTTCTTATGAGCTTCCACCAGGTCGGTGTGGGTGAGGCGGTGACAATAGCAAACGATAGCATCCCCGCCGCCTTGACCGGCAAAGACGCCTGACTGTTCTTCTGTTCGACTTATTGAGGGTTCCATTTTGGATCAATCCCTGATCTGTTTTCTGTTTATCCCAGTTGCTCCAATAACTGACGGGCTTGAGTAGAGGTGGGGTCTTTAACCAGCACCCAATTTAGCGATTTGCGAGCATCCTCTATTTTCCCCAAATTCACCTCTACCACTGCCTTAAGAATATAGAGGGAAAAAAAATCTGGCTGAAAGACTACAAGGCGAGTTAACTGATGCAGTGCTTCTTCCAGGTTCCCAGAGTTGTACTGAGCTATTGCAGCTTCCGCCTCTGCCATGCCGCTGTACTGCTTTTGCCACTCTTGAATAGCTTGGGCGTGCGTTGGCGGGGGCTCTCCGAAAAAGAATCGGTGGCCAAGTAGCTCGAATGAATGATCGGGTGCATTAGACATAAGACACTGCGCTTGGAACTGTTCCAATAAATTTTGATGAGCTGGCGGTCCCTAGGGATTCAGGCCTTTCCCCTCCATTTGGGTCAGCGCCGCTCTGTAACGAGCTGAAATATAAAGATATTTTGAGTGTGGGAGCAAGCCTTGTCGGATGCCGTAGCGGAGCCAAGTATCACGCTGGTCTTGCGCCAGCGCAGTGCGGGCGTTTTGTGCGGCGACAAAGACAGCATTACTTCTTACAGGAAGAACCTTTAGGCAAAGACATCGCGTGCAGGTCGAGGTTGAATTTAAATCCCCCGATCTCGACGAAGGGGCCTGGCATGTTTGGGTAGTTTGTAGCTCTCACTCTCCGAGCTACTTCGTTAACGGACATGTCTGGGGTGATTTGGCAAAGGGCATCTAGTTCCTTTCGTGTGTAGGGCTGTCTGCTCCACGTCTCACCACAAGGTATGAATGGAACGCCATCACGAATTTTCCCCAAAGTCTCAGCGTAGAGCTCCCAGATGAGGGCATAACAGCGCTCGGTTAGACTAAGAACACTGTCGGAGACCAGCACTGGGCATCGCGCAACAAAAAGAATATCACCTGTATCAACTTTAGCTACCATTCGATGGCACGTTGCTCCAAAGGACAGCTCTTGATTGTAGAGCGCGAAGTTGGTGCACCCGATGCCAGGATATGCTGGTGGCCCAGGATGAAAATTGATCGCCTCTACGCGAGCGTGTTGGAGTGTCTCGGCAGGAATCACCCATTGAGAAAGATAAGAGATGAGATAGTCGCCTCTCCAGGTAGCAAACTGTTGAGGTAGCGGGTCACCTCGTTTTCCTTCCACAACTTCGACGGATGCAAAGACTTCTTTGGCAAGAGCTATCGCTTGTGGAAGAAAGGGGTGACCGGCTTTCCCCACTAAAAGGGCAGATTTCTCTGTGCTACAAGTCATGAAAGTCTTTTAAGACACTCCTCATTTTTCCCAGTTTCCATTGCTCTTTAAGAGTCGCCAATATCTTCGGACCTGCAGTTCCGTCCCCGTATTCAGTGGAGGTGTCAGTAACCGCGGTAGCAAAAGCTTTAAGGAGTGCTTGGTGAATCTGATCTCTCTTCCCGTCGACTGAGAGTACCGAGCTAGGCATGAAGCGTCCGCGTTGGCGATTTCCCACGTTAACGGTGGGTGTTTTGAGTACGGGAGCTTCATGAATCCCACTCGAAGAGTTTCCCAAGACCACGTCCACTATGTTCACCGCGCTATAGTAGCGTTGCCGACCGAGGCTTGCTCTTAACGCGGTATGTGGTCGAGATGAAACATAGTGCTTCAAGACTTCAATAATTGCAGCTCCGCCTGTGTCGTGGTTAGGTTTTGTAAAAATTATGCCGACTTCTGAGCCGAAACAATCAAGTGCGGCCAATAGTTCGTTAAGTTCTTCTGTAGCGTCTACTTCGTCTGCAGTGGCTGGGTGGTAAGTGACTAAAATGTTTCTCTGCTTAAAGCGAAAGTCCAGGGAGCTCTCTAGCTCTTCTCGTGAGAGAAGGGCGGTTTGTTTAATGTTGTCGAGCGAGAGGCTTCCGACGTTGAATATGCTGTCGGGAGCTTCCCCAAGCTGAGCAACTCGTCGTGCAGCGGTTGTGCTGGTTACGAAGTGAAGCTGAGCGCATTTGGTGATGAAATGGCGAATCGCATCGTCGTAGCTTCCGGCGGTGTTATCGCCACCATTGATGTGCACGATAGGGTGTTTCGAGAAAAGTGCGGCCTGAGCTGCTGCCCCCATCTCATAGCGATCCCCGAGAAGGAGAACCACGTCTGGTCTAAGATTGGCAAAAGCATTCGAGAAGCCGACTAGGGCGAGCGCGGTAGATCGTGCAACGGCTGAGCCATCATTCCCCTCGACTACAGATTCAACTTTAGCGGCAATCTCAAAACCGTCCTGCTGAATCTCGATAATGGTATTGCCATGCTCTGCCGAGAGGTGCATCGCTGCAACAATCAGTTGGAGTTCGATCTCTTGATCGTCGCGTAGCAACTTTAGCAGACTTGCAAGATGTCCGTAATCTGCCCTTGTTCCCGTTACCACACATACTCGAATAGTCATTATTTCACTGGATGAGTCATGACCCACTCCTTCCCGTCTTTGCGCCACACGTTAGACAGAGACCTGTACATGTCCATTACCTCCCAAAAACGCTCTCGGGTAATTTCGAGATACTTCAAAAACCAATCAAAATATCGAGCAGGGAACTCTCCGTCATATCTTCGTACGAGCGCAACGCCCTCTTCTCTTGTGAGGTGATGTCTGCGAATGTCGCCTTGCGCATCACGTGAGGCTCGACCCATGCCAAACTTCATGTAGCTCAGGTACCAATGGAATCCATCTGCCTTATCATCCAAGCTCGCGTACCTGGTATAAGTACCTTCTGAGCGGCCCTCGGGGTTGGTTAAGAATCCAGTATGGCGTGCGGCATAGTAGAAATTCTCCTGAGGGGTCCACTTTCGATAATAAGAAAACCAGTGCATTTCAGCGCCATGCTCTTGGATTTCCTGTAGAGGTGGCGCTTTGTAAAGTTCAAGCGAAGCGTTGCAGAGATCGAATTTCTCTATCACTCCCCGAGACAACCCAGTTTCAATAACCTCATCGAGGGACGCTCCTTTGAAATATGCGTCTTTCCACTCCTCAGGCCCTTCCTTGGGGAGATTCTTGTGCCGTTCCGAACCCCCGTACTCTAGCTCTCCATTCTCGCCATAAAAAATAAGTTTAATACCGAAGCGACAGGCAAGGTGAAACGCAAGCGATTTCTGGCCGTAGGCAAATGGTTCCCATGCATCGCCTTTGAGCTCGAATGCGAGACGAGAGAGAGCTCGATGCAATTTCCCGTCGGGTTGTGTAATCAAATTTGTAAATCCGGCGCGATTAAATGCTTGCAGGTTAGCAAAGCCGATTGGGGTCCACTCGAAGGGTGCCCAGGTTACGCACAGAGGGTGCATGCCGTATCGATGCTTTAGTTGGTGCGCAACGTATGCGCTGTCCTTTCCGCCGCTACCGGGAACCACCACATCAAAGCCACCAGTGGGACTTCGAAAGCGGTCGCATAAATCCTTCAGCTCACGCTCCCTTTCTATCCAGTCAACGAGATGGTCCTTCTCGTGAGCCCACTGGCAGGCCGAGCAGACCCCTTCTGCGTTGAATCTTGTGCGAGGACGCTGATTGGAAACCACACAGTTTTTGCAGAAGGCTACTTCCTTCGGAAGAGAATCAAACTGGCGGTCGAGCTGGGAGTGGTGATGGTTGCTCATCTTAATATCCTCCCGTGTGGGTTGATCCTAGACCATCTAGGTGAGCAAAATTATACAAAATTCGTAGTCCCGCATCCGCGCTTCGTTCTGGATGAAACTGGCATCCATGAATGTTGTTATGTCGAATCACAGATGCGACAGAGTTCTCGCCATACGAACAATGTCCGAGCACGACATTTGGGTCGACCGGTACCGCCATGAAAGAGTGGTTAAAGTACACCGATATTGGAGCAGGTAGACCATCGAGAACTGATTGAGAGGGGTGATCGGGGCTACGGTTGACCATATTCCACCCAATATGGGGGATTTTGACCTGTGAATTGGAAGCGGCTGCACCCTCGTGGAGACGTACGACCTTTCCAGGAATAAAATTAAGGCCGTTCCAGGAGCCGTGCTCCTCAGAGGTAGAGAAAAGTAACTGCATGCCAAGGCATATACCGAGAAGTGGCCGTCCAGATGTAACGAAGTTACGCAGTGGTTCTATCAGTCCACCGTCATGGAGGCGTTGCATCGCTGGTCTAAAAGCGCCGACTCCAGGCAATAGGATGCGAGCAGCATTACTAACTACCTGAGGATCGGTGGTGGTGAGAAAATCAAGATCGAGCGCTTTGCAAGCGGACTCAACGTTGAAGAGGTTTCCTACACCATAGTCAATCACTACAATTGATTGAGTTTTCATTCTGACACCCTATGGTCAGGCAGAGGTGACGAAATTGCGGTGCGAACGACAATCCCATTTTCACTCAAGAACGTTTTGACCTCTTGCACCGAGGTTGGCTGCACCATAATGGCGCGATCACCTCCATAACCATCTTTTATAAAATCGAAGTTTCCCTGATCGATTTCTCCGCCGAGTAGGTGAGAAGGTTGCTGTGGTAATGCCTGAGTGGAGTTTTGCAGATAGTGGTAGTGAAACATCGAGCCTACTACTACGGCATTCGCGGAGGTTGAGCGCAGCACGTCGAGACAGTGCTCCCTCTTGCCAGCACCACCCGAGGCTACCACCGGCACCGAGACTTTTTCTGCAATTTGGCTGATTATATCCAAATCGAACCCTTCACCCATGCCGTCATGCATAAGTGAGTTGATGATAATCTCGCCAGCGCCACGATTCACTACTTCTTGAGCCCAGCTGACGGGGTCTAGAGAGGAGACCTCACGTCCATAGTCAACCCAAACCTTATATTCACCATTGATTCGAGCGGTTTCGATTGAGCAAACAATGCACTGAGATCCGAACTCGCGGGCACCTGCGTCTATTAGCGACGGAGATTTTACTGCACCGGTATTCAAGATAACTTTATCCGCCCCGGCGCGAAGTACGTTTCGCATATCTTCTATGCTTCGTAGCCCGCCTCCAACCGCTATGGGGACAAAGATACCGGTAGCAGCGCGCTTGATGAGTTCCGCAATGTTGGAGCGTTGATAGAGGCTGGCGACAGTGTCCTGATAAATTATCTCGTCGATCCCGGCTCGGTAGTATGCAGTTGCTAATGCATCCGCAGTGCCCAAAACGCGGTGCCCCTCGAACTGGAGTCCCTTAATTACATTTGGACCTTTAATGTCCAAGCGGGCGATTACGCGGGTGCAGCACCCCATACTAACTCCTGCTGGTCACCAAACGGTGAAGCCTCCATCGACCACCAAATTCTGCCCCGTTACATAGCGAGAAGCGTCGGATGCGAGGTATACCAGTGCGCCACTAAGGTCATCGGGTGTTGCCATGCGTCCGAGCGGGACTCGTTCGCTATACTTGCGCACAAATTCACCATTTTGGCCGCTTTGCACGCCGCCAGGGGTGAGAGTGTTCACTCGAATTCCAAGTGGGCCCCAGTAGGTTGAAAGATGTTGCGAAAGGCCAATGACCGCTGCCTTTGATGTTGAATATACCGCAGGAGTATTAATGGTGCCTCCGAGGTAGTTCGAGCCTTCGTAGATTCTCTGGTCTGGCGCAACGACTCCATATATTGACGCGGTTTGAATTATACTTCCACCGTTGCCTCTCGCTTTCATTTTTCGACCGACGGCCTGAGCCATTAAAAACATCCCATCGATGTTGACCGACATAATCTCGCGCCAAGTACGGAGAGAGAAGTCCTCAAAAGGATCAAAGAAGGCACGGGGATCCTTCCCCTTTGTTGCGGCATTGTTATGTAAGACATCGATGTGACCAAATCGGTCTTCGACCTGATCTACGGCTTGTATGACAGACTTCGGATCAGTCACGTCACAATGGAGTCCAATCGCATCAACACCGAACTCAAGGGCAATCGATTTTGCGAGTTCCTCGACTTCGAGTCGTTGTTGATCAAGAAGTGCGAGGGTGCCGCCACTGCCCGCAAGTGCACGACTAAAATGACCGCCGAGGATACCTGCAGCACCGGTGACCACGATCACCTTTCCGGTCAGATCAAACATTGCGGTGGCGCTACCGGTTTTCATCCCTGGAGATCCTGTTTATAAAACACCATTGGTTGTTCGAGCCGAAGTACAGCATCTCCCGAGAGCAGTCTAAATAGTTCAAAGGCAGCAACCTGCTCGTTCTTCGCAGCGCCCATCTCAGAGAGGAGTCTCACTAAAAAATCACGTCTGAATACTCCCAGGCCTAGCTGCCCAGTAACCGTTCCAAGTTGTGGCATATGCTTAAGGAGTTCCTCCCACGAACTCACTTTGTGGTAGGGAGTATAGGCCCCGCTAATCAACTTTGAATTCTTATCATACAGCCATGCTCCCCAAAGCACCGCGTCAATGTGACGCTCGGAGCAGCTTATGGCTTCGCTTGACGATTGCATCAAGCATTCATCATACTCGCAAGACGGGTGTGCCGGTAGTACAAGCGCTTCCTCGCGTTCCATAATAACTCTTTGTAACGAGATCAGCTGCTCTCGCCAGTCAGCGTGAGAGGGTACTTGTGCGGGATAGAAGCGGTATTGTTTAGTCCTTTGGCGGCCCAGCCACCACGGCTGCTGAGCCTCTCCATCGGTGTATCGAGCGAGTACCACGGCCATTGAAAGTGGGAGCGGCGCCTGAGTTTGTGCTGACCCGCGAGCTAACGCGCGTGCCTGCACGAAGCGCTCGCGCTCCTCGGCGAGAGCGTTTCGTTCATCATGCTCGTTACGATTTTGCGCGTTGTCACCTGGAATCTCATGCAGAGAAGTTCCCCTCAGGAAATAGTCGCATACTCGATCCATCACCGGATCTGCACCAGGTAGAAGTTGCTCTACAGATTCAATCTTAATCTCAGGCCTCCGGTTCTCGTCGACACCAATGGTTTTAAAGGTAAGGGGAAACCTAAACATCTGCGTGAAAAGGACGCGATAGGCCTTCGCTATTTGCTCGAGAGAGGCGCTCAGAGGTGTCGATAGGAGATCGTTGACCATTCTTTCGAGGTCGGAAGGTTCGAGCGATTCGAGAGTCATTTGCATCGAAGCGCTGAAACTTGAACATGAAAGCGAAGCGCTCGGAATGCCGCGAGCGACGGCTTCAAGACCAATGGTGGAGATTGTCGAGAAAGTGGCGTCGCTATGCCAGAGGAGGCTGTAAGAATTTACCGACTCATACGGCATGATCATTCGCACATTTGAGGGAAGTCGCTGCGAAAGTGCGAGCAGCCTCTCGAGGTAATCTGAGTCGGGACCTGGATGAAGAGGGTTACAGACGTTTGGGTGGTGACGGATAACTAAGTATTCTTTTCTCGAACGAAATATCTCGGCGAGACGCTCAATCATCAGAACTTGTTCATGTAAGATTCCCCATTCATCCAGATAAAGGATCTCATGCTCGCTGGTGGTAAAGACGGAGAAAATTCTGGCATCGGAGGGGATTCCAAGATGCTCCCGCAGGCGAGTAGGATCGGTTGAATAGGAAAAGAATCGTCCGGTGACCCTATTCTTGCCTTCCTCCCAGTCGGTAAAGAGTTCCCCTGCCTTTTTCACCTCCTCTGCAGATAAGGGGTACGGAAGCCAGGCTCGTGAAGACTTTGCGCGCGAATAAGGTCCTATCACGGTTTCATCGATCGCCATCAGGAAGGAACGAGGTACCCAGCCCTTCTCATGCGTGACTATCGGTACCCCACGTTTTTTCGAAAGTGAAAGTGCTGCTGAATGCGAGAAACCAGCTCCGTGGAAAATGACCGTGTGAGTTGGTTTGAATTGTTCGAATATTCGATTGAGTCCGGCATAGGTGAGCAGCCAATATTTCAGATAAAGCCGATGCGTGTACTGCGGGTCGGCTTCTCGGAGCAGGGTGGGACCTATCGTATGAAACCCACATACTGCTGGTGAAGTCAGTTTACCAACAGGAATCTCCTCAAAAGTGAGCTCGGGGAAGTGCGCAGGATCCTGATCGTTCAGCCAGCTATCGATCCCATCGTAGTCGCCCTTTTGGAGGGCCGAGCGTAGTTGCACTAGCGGTAATTGAAATGCTCCAAAAAAATCTACCCCAGTTTTTGTGCAATGGGCGCAGTCGGCTTCGGGTGTTTTAGAACCACTAAGAATATAACAACGTTCCGAGAATAGGCCGTCGCACCCAACCACCATAACTTCGGCGCCCCGAACCCTGAGCGCGGAAGCGATAGCGGCTTCCACCTGGTTGTGGACAGTCCAGCCCCCATAGGGAACGTAGAACAGTACTCTAGTCTGAGACATCGGAATCCATGTACCTAATTGATACTATTCACTAAACGTACCACTACTCTCTATGTTTCGAGTCTGCGAAAATGACCAAGGATTCGCGAAATTATGAGTATTTTTGGGTAGCTGCACCATGGGTTGTGTACAAACCGGTTAGCTCCCCACAGCCCAAGTCTTCTCTCTTTGACTGGATCAGCAACTAGTTCATGGACCGCTATGACAAACCCCTCCAATTTTCATGTTCAAGACGACGCGCACTTCGAAGTTAAAGATCTCTTCAAACGGATTAGTTCGATTGCCACCGCGCATTTCGACGTGGCCAAAGGGGTATCCTGTCTCGATGTTGGATGTGCGAGCGGGGAACTGCTCGCACACCTCTCCCAGAGTGTATTCCCTACGGGGAGAAAAGTAGGAGTTGATATTGGGGAGGAGCTAATCGCGAGCGCAAAAAAACGGTTTGAAGCGCAGAAAATCGAGTTTCAAGTAGGCGATGCCGAAAGCTTCAGTCTTTCCGAGAAATTTGATCTTGTCACCGCGACATCGCTTCTCTCGTATTGGACTGACCCCATCCCCGTTGCCTTGAATATCCTGCGCCATGTGCGACCGGGCGGTCTCGCAGTAATCACTGGAGTTTTTAATGACTTCGATTTCGAGGTCGCCCTCAAATACCGGCGTGTGGGGAGCAGTGAGTGGCACACGGGGTTCAACCAGTATCCTCTCGGTCTCTTCTGTGCGAGGCTTGCTGAGCTGGGGTGGCGCTGCGACGTAGACGAACAGGTGATGCCATTTGATATTCCGGCCAAGGAGAACAAGCTGCGCTCTTGGACTGCTGCAGTGGACGGCGTTCGTATGAATACGAATGGTCTACAGTTGCTGTGGAACATTAAAATCATCAAGATATTGAGTATTTCATCTTAACTCTAGCGACGGTCTGAGAGTTCGTCCTCTGTCTCGATGCTATATCACTTTTGCTGGCGCGATTCTGCAAGCTTCATTATAGATTGGAAGGGTTCAGCATTGCTGCGTGATTACACTTCGCTATAGGCGGATACCGTGACAGACCAGTCTGGTTTGGACATCTTTGGACAATACCTTGAGCACTTTCGTCATAGCCGAAATGTTGAAAGCTCACGCATCTTTGCGGTTGAAGATAGTCAGCTAGGGGAAAACGCAGACCTTGCCGAGATCCGATCGGCGGCACAACTCTTCTCGGTTCAACACCCCGCTGATCCATTCGGACCATTCTGGCTTGGAGTTCTCGCCTACCGCGCGAGAGAATTTTCCGTCGCACTTGGGCATCTCATAAAGGCGCTCGAGATGGGTTTCCCCGGGATGCGCATTCTGTGGTACGCGGCGCAGGCTGCTTGCTCCGCGGGCGAACCCAATCTTGGACCTCTTCTGCTCCAGAAACTCATAGAACTGCGCCCTGACTTTCATCCGGCAAAAGTTATCCTCAATTCGTCGGCGCTTTATGGCATCTGTTTAGTCTCAGAGGGAGTAGCCGATGGTGCGTTTCTTCGCGAGGTTCAATTCTCGTCCATGGAGTGCAGTGGCACTTATAAGACATGGAACTTGCTCCTAGAATTGGGAATATGTACCTATTTTGGACGCTTTCACGATATGTTCCGCTTCCATGCAGGAAGTTTTCGGCTGCTTGAGCAGCATCACGAATGGCTGACGAGTTGTTTGCCGATAGTCGTCCGTCAGGGTGGTCGGCGGGACTTCTCCTTCGAAGTTGATGTAGGGGCACAGTTTTCCCATAGCCTCTCGCCCGCGATCTTTAGCGGAAAGAAGCATGTTCGAATCGTTCGCGATCCACGTGACGTGTGTATTTCGAAACAGAATAACCTGCAATCAAACACGACTGAGATTTGTGTGGATGACGTTCTTGACCTTCCCACGAACGGCGGCGAAGGAATCTTTGGACAGGCGACGATTGAAGAGTGGCTCTTGGTAGAGACATTTCTCGAAGTCTGCGTTCCCACTGACAATCTGATGCACCTCTACTTTGAGGATCTTACGGACCCCGATCGTGCGCTACGGGCGGTGCGTGGCTTAGTGTCGTTTCTTGAGATCGAACGAGGCGACGAAGCTATTCAATCCGCGGTGAGCAACTCGGAACGCGCAAAGGCGACTGCCTACCCAAATTCTGCAGCAACCTCTGGAAGAGCAGAGCGGTGGAGAAGTGCCAATTCTCAAAGTGTGCTGAACCGCTACGCATTGGTGGCAAGTGTGGTGAGAACAGAACACCAAGCTCGATACGATCTTTCGATAGCACCTGTCATACCCGCATTCACGTGGGATCTGAGCGTTTTCACCGTGGCGCGCGATCTCTGGATCGAGAGCATGCTTTCTTCTATTCGCCGTAATTTTCAGCAACCGCAATTTCAATTTGGCGAATTTGAGAAGGTGCTCCAGAAATACTGCATGCTTGTTGACGAACTCCCGATTCTTGAGTGTCATCTTGCGTTGCAGCTCCTTCTGCACCGTACCCATGAAGCATATGCGATTGATCGACTTCGTCGTGTGGCGCAATCGAGAAGCCGCATTGCTCGTTATGCCGCAGGCGGATTGCTATTACGCGTTGCGCCAGATTCTGCAGAAGGTCATGAAGCAGTCAGTGATTTTCACGCAGTCGTTCAAGGTTCAAAAAGTAGGCAGGGCTCAGAACGGATCGCGGGTTACTACGATAGGCTAGGGATTGACGCGGTGTTAAAAGCACTATAGCGCTACAAAGCGTGGGTCACCTTAAACCGCCTGGCACTCCAGATCGGTCTCGGAATCGATCTCAAGCCAGCCTCCCTCAATAGGAAGCGCGCGAATTGGATGAAGTTGATCGGCAATTAACTGAAGGAAGCTGGTCATATACATCTGATCAAAGCTCTTTCCATCATATTGAGCCGTGCGATCAAGCGAGTGATAAAAATCTCGAATTTGCGGAAGGATGCTTCGCGCGAGTTTGAATAGACCTATGTACTGCCCCTGTATATCCGCATACGAATTCGGTTTCTTCCCAAGCTCAACGATATTCCCCGAAGGATCGATCTTCATGGTTTCTGCATCGCTGAGCGGATCAGCCATACGACGTCGCCACAGCTCCTCCCAGCGATTATCAACCACGACAACTATAATGCCGGGGTCAGCAATAAGCGTTTTCAATATGTCGGGATGATAAATGATGTCGCCATAAGACACTATAATATCGTCTGTGAGTTCCTCCTCGGCGCAGAAGAGCGTGTGCACCATATTGGTGCTTGCGTATCGTGGATTTAGATAACTCCGAACACTGGAACGTTGAATCGCTTCGGCTTTATAGCCGCCGACAACGATAATTTCAGCTAATCCGCCCTGTTGAAAGGCTTCGATGGTGTAGTCCAATATCGGCTTCCCGCGATATTCCACCATGCATTTGGGCCGATCGTCGGTGAGTGGACGGAGTCGGGAGCCTTCACCGGCGGCAAGAACAATCCCTTTCATTGACTTCTAACTCCCGATCAATCGACGCGCTGGACCGTCCATGATCTTGTTTTATACGGAACGACGATCTCGCTGAGACTTGCGATTTCCTTCTCAACCGCTATGAGAATTTCGGCGAACTTCTCTGGCCCTGCCTGTGACTGAATATCATTGACCGAACGCCATGCGCCGAGATAACGCTCGGGCGTCATCACGACTTCATGACGTGCCTCGACAAAAAGTGGCTCTTTAAAGTGTCCAGTCGATACGAGATCGTCGAATAGGGTGGCGGTGTATTTGCCGGCTCCGGAGGAGGCCCGGGAAATATTTGGGGCAATTGAATGAATACGCTCTTCGATGCGACGGTGTAGATCGCTACGCTCCAAATCTCGCGGATTCCAAAGTGCGGTGAAATGACCCCCTTTCTTTAGTACCCGGTGAAACTCAGCGAGGCCAAGCTTTAAGTCGACCCAGTGAAAGGACGACCCCATCAACACCCAATTTACCGAGGTGGCAGCTAGACCGGTGGACTCTCCACTCCCCTTAGACCAGGGAATTTGGTGCGGAGCCGTATAGCGCATGCCCTCTTCGCGCATTGCGTCGTTCGGTTCGATAGCGACGACCTTGAGCTCCTGCTCGACAAGGTTCTCAGTTAGCTTTCCGGTTCCCGCACCAACGTCAGCAACGAGAAACTGAGAAGATTTCCGCGCACCAGTGTATTCTGCGAGAGCACGCAATACATTTGCCGAGTACCCAGGGCGATTGATGTAGTTCTTCGCCAAGTCTGTAAAATCGCCCTGTTTCATAATATCTGACCCCTGAGGTTCATGCTCTGCCTAATCGCCTGAACGATTTGAATAACATTAGATTCCAGGTTTTCCACTGTCTCGTTTACTAGTGTGAGGTGCGCTGCGGTGGGCTCATGAAATTCCTGGCCACGTCCTACCACTGTTTGTCCGTCATCAGCATTTGAGGTTGAGTAAAGCCCCTTCTTGTTGCGAGCTTGAAGCACCTCCATGTTAACGCGCAGGTACACTTCAATATACGAATTAAAATGCTCACGATTCCAGTCCCAAATTTGCGGGTAGAGCGACATGGTCGAGCAGACTACTACAAGCCCCTGCCGATGGAGGCACAGAGCCAAGCGGCTTAGGCGCTCCGCATTCGTAATGCGATCTTCGAGAGTGTATCCAAGTTCTCCCCCCCAGATCTCTCTGACCGCATCACCATCGAGTCTCACAATATTTGGAAGTGTGGGACGCAATTCGGCCCATACGCGGTCTGCAAGGGTCGTCTTGCCCGCACCCGCAAGGCCAGTAATCCAGACTACTGGAACACAGGAATCAGCAAGGTAATTCGGACGATACGGAATCATCACACTACGATGGAAGATCGCTAGGCACTTTGACTAATCGATTCGTGCAGTCAATCTCGAGCATACGTGAGCGGCTCCATGACTCAAAGTTCTTCTCACCGCACCCGATAACAGCCGGAATACTTAACTCAGCGCAACGTATCGCCATATGGGAATTTGCGCCACCGTACATGGTGACTAATCCTCCGATGTTGCGAGAGAACAGCCAATCATATCCAGGGTCAGCGCTGCGAATAAACACGATTCGCCTTGAGAGATCCTGATTAAGAATCTCGTCCTCTAGTACCACGAGTTCGCTGACGCGACGTTGAGTAATAAAATTCGGCTCGGTCCGACTCAGGTGAAAGTCGTATACGTGGGACTCGGAAGTGATGAGCTGCGGCAATCGAATCAGCCTAGTAACGTCATAGGCGTCACGATTGCGTTCGACGTCTCCACGCAGGATGTCGCCTAAGTCGAGATGTGAGAGACTTCCGTACTGATCAATCACTGTCTTAATATCGACACTCGACATCTCTTCGCGAGACAATCCTATTCGCGAACCCAAATGCTCAAGGAGTACCAATACGTGGCTGAGGGAGCGAGTAAAAATGAACTTGCTGTGCTCTCTTCCTTCAATCGCCTCCTTGATGAATAGCATTAGATCGTCGAAACTCGCATGAATGCCGTTCTCGTGTAGGCGATCTTGAATAGCTCGGCGCTGAACTTCTGAAAATTCGAAACGCGCCCGCGGTAGATCCTTCGATGGTTCAGTCGTTTTCGTGAAATAAGAATCAAAATTCTCATCATAGCGACGCGACAGAATGTCATAGGTTCCTGGACGGAGATGGCCGTAGCGTTGCTCCATAATTTCCCGAGAAACCTGGTTACAGCGATATTCGCAGAGATCTGATGAGAGCTGTTTCGCCACAGTATTGAGCGAGTTCATATATGCATCGAGCTCTTCCGCCGTGATGATCTGAAGATCAACAAATGATTTGAGGAATTGAACCGCGATGAAGCCTGCTCGTGCCAATCCCGCGAATGGCAGAGTGCCATAGCGCTTGCAGTCCTCAATCAACCAGTAAATCTTGTCGATCAATGGTAACGAACTCGACGTGATTTCTGTGAACCGACGCTCGAGGTGAGATACCCGGGCAAGATCCTGGCGATAGCGGCCATCTTTTGGTGCAATGATTGTATTGGTCAGATCCAGCAACGAATATTTTATCCGATCAAGTTCAAGCTCTGTAAATCCATGACTCAATAGACGCTTCAACCGCGAAGCAAGATCTAGATTGTAGCATGAGAAAACAATGTTGAATTCGACTTTGTCGTGGTCTGCCGGTGATTCGACGAGGCGGTCGATGTAGTAATCCACGAGTTTTCCCGTCAAGGTGGGATCGAGCTCGGCAGGAACGAATGAGTTGAGGCTGGCTCGGACATCAATGTAGGGGAGCCCCATAAAGCTGACCAGCAAAGGGAAGCTGCGAAGATTCTTGTAGCCATAGTTGTCGCGCTGATATGCCCAGATCGCATCAGTTATCAGCTCTTTGTAAAGTGAGAGCGCAAGCTTTCGCGGCTTAATTCCAATTATCTCAGCTGGATTCCAGTCCGTCATGACACTGTAGATAGCTTGATTGCCATGTAAGCCAGGGTGTGGACCGTTTAGTTTCTGAATTTTGCGGTGCATCTTCTCGAGATATGAGCCGAAGATTTCAGATTGCACGGGCTGCGGCTTTGCTTCCCGCACTATTGGACGAACCTGCAGAACATATAGTTCTTGACTGGTCGTGAAAGCGAATTCGATATCCAAAGCGTCGTTGCCAACGATCGCTTCTACCTCAGCAGCTGCATCTATAATCTGCTTGAGGTCCTCAGTCTCAGGAGGGTGGGGTGACTGCTTGAATCGCACATAGGTTTTAAGCCCGTTACTAAATCCAGCAGTGACAGAGTCGGTCAGTCCGGAATGATCGTCGTAGTTTACGACATAGTAGGGAGCTAGAGTATCGAGGTCGCGCGTGAAGACCACCCCGGCGCACTTTACCCCGTGAAGCTGTTCTTGAACGAAGAACTCATTGTCAGGGTCCTCACTCTGGTAGGATGCGACGACTCTATTGATTGCCTCGTGGAGTGCGGTCGCACTATCCGCAGCGACATTAGCCACTGATTGGTAGCGTCCGGCACAGGAAGATGAGAGTGAGTCTTCATTTGTCACGGAGCTTCGTACGATGACTGATTTGCCTGAGAACGTTTTTGAGATATCGCGAACGACAGATTCTGATCCTCGTAGCCAGTCGCCGACTGTCGATAGATACACCGGCTTCACAGAGGCTAAAGAAAGCAGTGGCCGCAACGCATGAAGGGTGCGCGCCTTGGTGGATAGCTGAAGGCGTTTGTTCATAGCGCTAACATGGAGCGGCTCTAGAAAGACGATGGTGATTTAAGTCGTGCCACTCCCCTTGGATAGGATGAGAGCTATTTCCCCGAGGGTTTCATGGAAACTTAGAATTCTTGTCGGACTAACGAGGACATTTTCACTCGCACTTTCAATGGGTTACATGCTCGCCGTGAGTTGCTTCGACTTAACGCCGGTGGACGAGCTAAGCCTGAGCTTTAGACCATGATTTTGGTACGCGTTGCTTAATGGAAAGGCTGTAGCCAGAAGGCGCCACCAGCTCTGCGTCATGCCCCGACGTCAGAATAGGCAGAGGCAGCGTCAATAAAATGCTGAAAGAGCGGTTTCCATGCAGGCACAGGTTGTTCGTAGAGGCGCTCGGGGTGGCTTTGCACCGCGATAAAGAAGCCCGCGTAGTCTGCTGCCTCTAGCGCCTCAATCACCCCGTCAGTGGACCACGCTGAGGCAATCAGATCAGGTGCGAGAGCTTTCACGGCCTGGTGGTGGGACGAGTTTGCGGCGACCTCTGTCAGGCTAAGAATTCGCGCCAGTAGGCTTTGAGATGAAATTTTGATTGGATGTGTGGTTTCGAGGAGTGGTTTTCCTTCGCAAGGCGGCAAGCGGTGGTTTTGGCTGGCCGGAAGCTGTGAGCTGAGATCTTGGTAAAGCGACCCACCACGCGCAACATTTAAAAGTTGCAGTCCGCGGCAGATTCCAAGAATCGGCATCGTCCGCTCGAAAGCTTCTCGGGCAAAGAGTAGCTCCACCTTATCGCGCGCCTCGACTACATGGCCAAGCTTCTCGTGCGCAGACTCTCCATAGAACCTAGGGTGTATGTCCTCGCCACCCGTGAAAACAATTCCATCGATGCTATTGAGGAGAGGGCGCAGGGACTCTGGATCTTGGGTTACAGGGATCAGAAGTGGAACTCCACCGCTGTCGTCTATTGCATTAATATACGCATTATCAACGCCATTTATCGTGTTGCCATCGGCAAGCACTTTTATGCGAGTGGTAATTCCAATAATTGGTCTGGTCTGAGTCATGAGTGCCGTGGCTACCAAGGTTTTAAGCGTTTCTAGCCGCTAAATCTCTGATCTCAAGGCAAGCTATTTGGATTGCCATTCACGGAGTGCCTGACACACTTGATCTACCGCAACTTCTGCGAGCTCAGGAAACATTGGAAGACTGACAACCCTCTCATACAGCGTCTCTGTCTCAACGAGCGCACCCGATCGGATTCGACCCTGATAGGCGGGTTGCTGATGGATTGCGAAGGGGTACTGAATCGACGTTCCAACCCCTTGCTGGGTAAGAAAGTCGCGGAACGCTTCTCGCTCTGGGCACTCAACAACAAATAAATGCATCGCATGCGTGGTGTCTTCGACCACGGGTGGAGCTTGAAGACGTTCTCCATCGATTGATGCGCGATATCGCTCCGCTACCGCGCGACGACGAGCATTGTCTTGATCTAAGTAGGGGAGCTTTACGGATAAGATGGCGGCTTGTAGTTCGTCTAGGCGGGAATTTACCCCTGCAATGTCACTTACATATCTAGACTTCCACCCATACTGCTGAAGCATGCGTACGGACTCAGCCACGGGCTTTAGGTTCGTCACGACGGCTCCACCGTCCCCAATCGCACCAAGATTCTTAGTGGGGTAAAAGCTAAATGCCGCTGCATCACCAAAAGACCCAACTCGTCGGCTTCCGACCATTGCGCCATGTGCTTGAGCACAGTCTTCGATTACCTTAAGACTATGGGTACGAGCGATGTGCAGAATTTCTTCGATTCGTGCCGGCTGCCCGTAAATGTGTACTGGCACTATCGCCCGAGTTCTTGGTGAAATCTGCGCCGCGATCTTTTGGGGATCCATGCACCGAGTACTCGGCTCAATGTCGACAAATACAGGAACCGCGCCGATCATCTCGATCGCGGCAACCGTAGCCACGGCTGAGTGCGAAACAGTAATGACTTCATCACCAGGACCGATCCCGCAGCCTCTAAGGGCGAGGGCCACAGCGTCGGTGCCATTCGCCACCCCGACACATTCTGAGACACCGATGTAGTGGGCGAAGGCTCTCTCAAACTCTTTGACCGAATCTCCGAGGATATACCACCCACTATCGAGCACCTTCCGTATTGCTTGATCGATCTGCTCTCTATGAGCCTGGTACTGGGCCCCTGGATTTGCGGGAAGTATCATACGGAGAGCCTATAAATAGTGCGAGAAATTGGTTTCAAAGTACTGAATAGTTTTTTTAATGCCGGATTCCAAAGGTGTCTTTGGTTTCCAACCAAGACGCGCCCGAATTTTTCGGTAATCGCCGTAATAGTCACCTATGTCGATTGCCTTCCGATCTGAAGGAAAGGGCACTATATCCCAAGAACCTTTACCTGCGGCGCTTACCATTAATTTAGCGGTGTCTATGAGTGAAATTGGGTCGTCTGCACCGAGGTTAAAAACCTCACCATTTGCGTCGTCGTTCTCCGCAGCGACAATCAAGGCGTCCACCACATCGTCCACATAGTTGAAGTCGCGGACTTGCTTTCCATCTCCAAAGACAGCGAAAGGTTTTTCTTCAATTAGGCGCCGCACCCAAATACCGAGAAATGTTTGACGGGCATCCTTAATGCGCATGCAAGGACCGTAAGTATTGGTCAATCGCAGGGCAGTTGCTCGAATGCCATGAACTTTGTTGTAGAGTAGGTGATACCATTCACCGGCCACCTTGTTGATGCCATTCACATCAACCGGAACCACTGGGTGATTTTCATCGACTGGGTTTTGGCGCGGCTTGCCATATACTTGGCGAGTGCTCGCAAAGACAATCTTAATATTAGGATTGAATTTCCTGCATGCCTCTAGGATAGAGAGCTGTGCGCGAGCATTGATCTCAAGGTCAGGAAAGGGATTCTCCATTGAGTCAATGTGACTCGTTTGGCCTGCCAAGTTAAAAAGGTAGTCGTGACCTTGAATGAGAAATTTCATCGCATGGTCGTCGCGGACGTCAGATATATTGACCTTAACGAGGTCCTCGAGCCCGTGAATGTTCCACAGGTTACCGCCGTACTCAGGGATTAAACTGTCCACCAGAGTTACATGAGCGCCACTTTCGACCAGGCGCCTTGCCAGGTTTGACCCAATGAACCCCAGCCCACCGGTTATCAGAACGCTCTTTCCCTGCACAAAACTCCCTCTATTCGGCCTACGACTTCCTTGCCGAATTTAGATGTCGAAGCGACGACCGTCGATAGTGAAATCTGTAACCTTTTATAGGAATTGAGAGTCATAATTCATATCTAGAGCGCGGGCCCGAAAATGAAACGCTATTTCTGTACATATTTTGACCGGAACTACTTCGTGAAGGGTCTCACGATGATTCGGTCGCTTATTGGGCACTCCGCTTCTCCACCTACTATTTTCATAGTGTGTTTTGATGACCTCACCCGCGACTTGCTTGAAAAGCTGTCGATTCCAGGAGTAGTCCCGATTGCACTGCGGGATATTGAGGCTGGGGATGACGCCCTGGTCAGTTGCAAGGCTAATCGCACAGCGGTCGAATATCTTTGGACAACGACGCCAACCATCATACTGCGCGTGCTTGAACGAAATCCTGAGATCGATGTGCTCACGTACCTCGATGCGGATCTCTTTTTCTTCTCCTCACCAGAGCCAATCTATCAGGAACTTGGAAGCTCTCAGGTACTGATTCATGAGCACCGATTCTCTCCTCGGCACGCGCATCTCGAGAAGAATGGAAGGTTCAATGTAGGACTGCTCTGTTTTCGAAACAGTGAAGCTGGGCTCGAAGTGGTTCGCTGGTGGCGGGAGCGTTGCATTGAGTGGTGCTATGCACACTCAGAAAACGGCAAAATGGGCGACCAGGGATATCTCACCGACTGGCCGACACGTTTTTCTGGCATCACAATCTCTCAGCATCTTGGCGTTGGAACCGCTCCTTGGAATCAAGAGCAGTATAACTTTGCGGGAAGCAGCACTTGCCCCACAGTGAATGGACAACCGATAGTCTTCTTTCACTTCCACTCTTTCCAATTCATCCATCCATTTTTGGCTTTCCCCGCTGACGCTGGATATCGAACCCGCCTAGATATCGTACAGCTTACTGTCGCGCCATATCTTAGGGAGCTACATTTTTCGTTTCAGCTGGTGACGAAGGTGGACGCGAGCTTTAACCACGGCATGTCAAAGGCTTCCTATTCGATTGATCCGGCTCAAGTAATTTTGGCGGTGAAGGAGCTGATACCAGCACTGAACGAGTCCGGAATTTCACATAAACATCTTTCGATTGACGAGCACTGGGAGTGTTTCTATCCTGAAGGAATAGACTTCATACCTGCTCAGAAGTCTCCATCAAACTCTCGGGCAACCTCTCGGGCGAATTCTTCGTCGCACGGCAAGTATCGCTGCCTATTTATTAACACCTACTACGATGCCTTTCTTGAGCGCTATTACCTTGCGAATCCACACGTCGCAGCGCTTGGCTACCAAGAGCAACTGGCAGATCTTCAAGCGCAAGCCTTTGGTGACAGCTCCTTCTACTCTGACGGAATGCGTGCTGCAGGATGGGAAGCAGAGAACCTGATAGTCAATTCACCCGCACTGCAAGCCGCATGGGCAGGCGAAAACATGCCCCCAGGAAGAGCACTCGACCTAAATACGATTATGCTCGAGCAGGTGCGGCGTTTCGCTCCTGATGTGATCTACTGCCAGGATATGCACGGCCTTAATCGGCAGACGCTTGCGGAATTGCGAAACCATACTTCGCTAATCGCTGGTCAGATTGCTTCTTCTGCCGGAAATATTCCGTTCGACGCTTATGATGTTCTAGTAAGTTCCTTTGAACAATTTATTGCGTGGTTTAGGGAGCTCGGAATTATATCATACTATCAGCCGCTCGCGTTTGACCCTTCCGTACTTTCTCATATTACCAATCCGCCCTTTCTGGACCGACCGATAACGTGCTCGTTTGTGGGAAGTCTTTCCTCCCGCGTTCATAAAGAGCGCGCCCTACTGTTAGACACGCTGGCTGCTCATACTCCCATTCAATTTTGGGGCATGGGTATTCAGGGAATCTCACCGCAGTCTCCAATCGTTCCTCGATATCAAGGGGAAGCTTGGGGACTCTCGATGTTCGACACTCTTTCTCGATCGAAACTCACGGTCAATGTGCATGGTGAGGTCACAGGGTGCAGAGGACCAATGGTGGCGAACGAACAGGAAGTTATTACTACGCGATATGCCAATAATATGAGGCTGTTCGAGGCAACCGGATGCGGTGCACTTCTTATTACAGACCACAAGGACAATCTGGGCGAGTTGTTTGAAGTTGGAAAAGAAATTGTTACCTATCGCTCGCCAGAAGAGTGCGTCGAACTAGTGAATTATTACTCAACACACTCGGAAGAAGCAGCACGCATCGCTGCTGCAGGGCAGCAAAGAACTCTAACGCAGCATACGTATACGAATAGGCTCGCACAAACTGCAGAGCTGCTCTCTCGACTCCTTGACCGTCGGCAGGGCGTGAGGACATATGCCGCTCCTGATCTACGGCTTATTTCCTACGACTATAAGCCGATTTCTGCGAACGAAGTGAGTAAACAGCACACCTCTGCTTGGCAGGATTCAACCATACCTGACAAACAGCGCGCTTTAGTGGAGAGCGAGCTGGAATCCCTTTACAAAGGTAAGGCGCCAACCCCCTTTGCAGTTGCCACTGAGTTACTCAAAGGGCGAGTTCGCAACTTTGACAGTGTCCTAGAGATTGGGTGTTCGAGCGGTTACTACTACGAAGCTCTTGAATATCTGCTCAATCGTCGGCTCAATTACACTGGAGTCGACTATTCGCCAGGAATGGTGGCAATGGCCAAAGAGCTATATCCAAAGGCAACCTTCGAAGTTGCTGATGGTGCCGCACTGCCGTTTCCCGACAAGTCATTCCGAATAGTGATCTCAGGATGTGTGCTATTGCATGTTCCAAACTACGACGCACATATTCGCGAAACCGTCCGTGTTTCAAGCGATTTGATTCTGGTTCACCGAACGCCCGTTTGTAGAAAACGAGCGACCCACCAGTTTTTGAAGAAGGCTTACGGAGTGGAAACGGTAGAGCTTCGGTTTTCGGAGCACGAGCTGATTGGATTGTTCTATGCCCAGGGGGCTCGACTGGTGACGGCCGTGCAGTACAACGGCTCCGAGGATAACGATGAGTTCGACGTGAGCTACCTGTTGCAGGTGGGTTGAGCTGGTTAATGCGCTTTAAGGCTGACTGCGATGCAGTCGAACTTGCCCGCCAATTCGCTCAAGTACCCTAAGTAGATATCTCGAGTATTTGGCTCGCTTGCAGTCATTTCTGCCACATACTCGGCAAGTCCCAGAGCGCGGGTGGAGTGAAGATCTGGGTGAGCGGCTCTGTGTAGGGCCACTAAATACTGAATCGCGGCTCCAAGTTTGTAATAGCCCCCTAGTTCCTCTTCAGCGGCCTTGAGGTAGGCAGTGCTAGTTTCGATTGCCGCGGTGTGATTGGATTGCATGAGATGCGTCTCCGTCTGTACGGCGAAGTACTGGTTTAAAGCCCTGCTCCTTAAATGCGCGTCATCTATCAGCATAAGCGCTACGCGATACTCTTGTAGCCTCGGAGCAACCGCATCAAGCTCAACCCGACCAGAAACTCGAACTCCGATAGCGCCCTCAAGTGCTTGGCAAAGTCGCTCCGCTGGCAACACATAGCGGTGTTCTTTTGCAAAAATAGCAGCTTCGTCAGCGACCAATACCGCCGATCTAAGTTTGGTCGCATCGCCATCTTGGCAAGATGAGTGGAAGAGCGCCCAGGCCTTTGCGGCAAGAAGATCGCAGTTCGCCGTTGCCCACGCTGAAGGGTCCTTTTGGTTAGGTTCAGCAGGGAGCTTTATTTTTTCGAGAGCAAGGAGGGCGACATCACTATTCCCAGAGCGTCGCTGACGGTCAGCAGCAGCAATATCCAGCCGAGTGATATCGAGCGGAGTAGCTTCGGGATGCAGGCGGATGACTTGTTCATAAATGAATTCTTTTGCTGCGAAGTTCGAACGAGTGGCGTGCTGCTGTGCAAGGCTGAAGAGCTCGGAGATCGGACGAAGCAAAAGCGAAGCAGCATCCATCCCGTTTTGTTTGGGAGTAGGCAGCTCTAATCGCTCCGATTTTTCCTGAAAATTGGACGGAACCGGCTCTAGGCTCATCTCGATGTCTCAACGCTAGAATTCTTTTTAGTTATGCGTTGAAACGAGTAGTAGGGTGACTAAAAAGGGCTCACGGGCTGCCCTACCAGGATTGGATTGTCTAAGCGTAGTCATTTCAATAGCGTAGCATGTGTAGATTCTCGAAGTGTGATAGCTTCGTTTGTCCATGAAACTTAAGGAGAGGAATCCTACATGAGAGCGCCTAGAAGTCTGGTGACCTTCGCATTGCTTTTTCACATTGTTGCTAATTATGCCCATGCCGCACCGACCTGGGAGAGCAGCGCAGAAGTGACCGCTGAAGCAGTCGGAGATTCGAGCTATAATCTACATTGTTGTCCTGCAGGAAGAGCGGGTTGTGTCTCCCGCAAGACGATTTCTGGCGAAGGTTGGTGCACCGCAAAGGATGTGCTTGACCGGGAAGGGATACCTTCGACTGACTGCTCCGCGTGGAAGGGTTTGCCTAAAGATATGTTTCCTGGAGCCATAGATTGTTCCTTTGATTCGAGAGCAATACCACTAGGGGAAATGGAATGTACTACGTCGGACATAGAGATTCGAAGAAAATTTGGTTCACGCTGTAACCTAGAGATGAATAGCTGTGGCACTGGGAACTCTCCTGCCTATTCAAACGCGCTGAGGGCATGTTTTGGGGTCGAAGGCGCGACGTGTGCCGAGCTTCAGTTAAAGGCAAAGAGCGAAGTGACCCACGGATCAGCGCATTGTCCACCAGCAAAGAGGCGCTGCGACGGCCAGATCCGAGATGAGTTTGAGAGAATTTCTTGTGAGCCATTTGAAAATTGCACTACGAGTACTGGTGAATGTAGAAAGCCACAACTTGTAGCCGCTGAATGTGGATTATGCTCGTTCAGACGGAGGGGCAAGACTGAGGCAGTGCTCCCCGGCCTTGCGCAGTACCCGGTGATGGAGCCTCCTCTTGCAGGTGCGAAAATGTGTCGAGTGTTCTGCGGCTTTGGATTGCGTGACGGGTTGTTTTCGTCAAATGGATTCTTCGCATTTAATGGACGACAAAGGGTGGAATGCCCACAGTGCTCTGCTCAGTAGTGCTCTGCCCAGTAGTGCTCTGCCCAGTAGAGTTCCGCCCAGTAGTGGCAAGCATGAATCTCGCTTTATTTTTTTGCTACCGCGTGCCGTAGAACGCGTCATGCAGAGCTCATACGGAGATTCTGCTGCTGTCGGGCTTCTGGCTTAGTATACAAGGCTCTGAATCCCCACGTTTTTCTCGTCTCCAGTTTAGTAGCAATTCTCGACCTGGTACTCTTTGTGCACCAATGAAAGCGGATAAAGCGTCTTAGGGATAGTATGGGCCTTAAGATTCTCACCAATGAAACTCTTGGGCGAAGGCATCAGGGAAATCCTGATCGGGATAACCCGCAGGACACCTTTGACTGTGCAGCTAAGCTAGAGGGTACCCTAAGGGCGGCCCGAGAACTTACCACTCTCACAGAACAGGCAGCGCCCCAAGGGACTGCATCGATAGCTCCCTCTCTCTTGGCCGCAGGAACTAGTGCTGAAATCACCCCCATCGTGATGGTGGAGAGTGTGAGGAGCGTGTCACGTGCGGAGCTTGAGCTCGCACACACGTCTGAATACCTAGATAAATTTGCAGAGCGAGATCGGGTAGCTCGAACGCAAGTGGGAGTTATTGAATTCGGTCGGGAGGCGGGTATTTCGGCTGGAACCTATGAAGCAGCGTGCAGTGCCGTGGGAGCGTCTCTTGAGATGGTGGATCATATTCTTGAAGAGGCGAACCAAACTGGGTTTGCTCTGGTGTGGCCGCCCGGACACCACGCCGAGCCCGATGGAGCTATGGGGTTTTGTTATCTTAATAATGTGGCGGTGGCTGCTCGGTACGCCCGGGACCGCCCCCAACAGGTAAGACCAGAATCGTCCAATCGAGTTTTGGTAATTGATATTGATCACCATGCCGGCAACGGTACGAGATCCGCTCTTGCGAACCAAAGGGACATTCTTCTAGTTGATTTGGATTACGTAGCTGCTTACGACGAGCGCCTCAAGCAATATGTAGATCATGACATTGATCCAAAGACGGGAGCGCTCAGTAACTCTGGTAAAGAGTATCCTTACCGAAGGGATGATGCATCGATTGGTGCAGTGGCCTACCCAATCGTGCAGGCTGATAACATTATCGAACAGCGCTTTCCCAAAACCTCACCTGAGGTACTCGTGGATACCTTCACAGATAAGGTCCTTCCAAAGATCAAAGAGTTTAAGCCTGACGTGATCCTATGGTCACTTGGCATTGACTCGGCTGCCGGTGACTGGCTCGGCGGTTTGGGGCATGTCCCGGGCTCTTTCTATACCCTCATTCGAGGGCTTCGGTTGCTCTTTCCTGAGGCGCGGCATGGCGGCGTGTTAGAGGGCGGATACGATCCGGAGAACTGGAAGAGAGTGCTGCCAACCTGCCTCTACGCATTTCATCATCCTGCTGACGATCCAAAGAACCATTCAAATTTCTTCGCACGTCGCCGCTCAGTTTTTGAGCCGTAAGGGCGGTTCCGAGACCTTCGCACGTCCGTCAGTACTTTCGTTCTATGCAGCGAGTAACAAGCGAAGTCCAACCTGTTTGGTGGCTCGCTCCGCAGCCTCGTGCATTGTCACCATGGAAGTACTCATAGAAGAGCACTAAGTCCTTCCAAAGTGGGTCTTCCGCATAGCGAGGATCGTTTCCGTGGCACGGGCGATATCCAGCATCATTCGGAAGAAAAATGCCGACGTGGCGAGCCGAGAGATCTTTCGCAATATCACGCAGCGTACGGTGGACACCGGAGCCGGTAGGGTACTCAACAAGGAAGCTATCTCCGTAGAAGTGGTAGTAGCGTTCCAGTGCCTCGATTACTAGGTAGTTGATCGGAAACCACACCGGGCCACGCCAGTTAGAGTTTCCACCGAACATAGTGGTTCGAGATTCTCCTGGTACATACTCAACGGAAGCTACATGCCCATCCGTGCGAAACTCAAACGGTTTTTCCAAATGAATCTTGGAGAGCGAGCGTAACCCGTAGGGTGCTAGAAACTCTGATTCACTAAAGAGGTAGTGGAAAACTCTTGAAAGGCGCTCCTTAGAGGGAATGGCAAGCAAACGATGCTCGTGCACGCGCTCACCGCTTGAGACCAGGTATGAAATGTGGCGCGCAAGATCGCCGCGATGCTCAACGAACCATTGCATGCGCTTTTTAAACCCAGGCAGTTTGTTGATCACGTCATCTTCAAGTACCTCTACTGCCAACATCGGAATCACGCCTACCAATGAGCGAATTCGCAGCGGATGAGCCTCAGAGTCAACCCGGCGTTGGTCGTAATAGAAGCCGTCCGTCTCGTCCCAGAGTCCGGTACCACCGAAGTTATTAATGGCATCAGTGATTGAAATAAAATGTTCGAAAAACTTCGAAGCGACGTCTTCATAAGCAGGATCTTCTGATGCAAGTTCTAGCGCCATCGAGAGCATCGTGCCGCAGAAAAATGCCATCCATGCAGTAGCGTCAGCTTGTTCAAGCACTCCGCCGCCTGGTACTGGCTGGCCGCGATCAAAAACGCCGATATTATCTAGGCCAAGGAATCCGCCGGAGAACAGGTTGTTCCCGCCAACGTCCTTGCGGTTCACCCACCAGGTGAAATTGATCAGCAGCTTTTGAAATGCGCGCGCAAGAAATACACGGTCACGCTTTCCCTTGGCCCCTGTGATCTTATAGACACGCCAGCAGGCCCAGGCGTGTACCGGAGGATTTACATCTCCAAGGGCGAATTCATAGGCCGGAATCTGTCCGGTTGGGTGCATGTACCATTCGCGCAGAAAAAGCAGTAACTGCTCCTTGGCATACTCTGGGTCAATGCGAGACAGCGGTACCATATGAAAGGCGAGATCCCAGGCGGCATACCAGGGGTACTCCCACTTGTCGGGCATCGAAATAACGTCGCGGTTATAGAGATGAGCCCAGTCTGAGTTCCTTCCCTTCTTCCGCTTTGGGTCAGTCGGCGGTTGGGTAGGATCGCCCTCAAGCCACTCACTCACCGAATAGAAGTAAAATTGTTTGGACCAAAGTAGGCCGGCGTATGACTGGCGTGCAATTTGCCGTTCTTCATCCGTCGCTCCCGTGGGAAGGCGCTCTTTATAGAAAATATCTGATTCTTTGCGTCTTGATTCAAAGGCCTGGTCAAATGCGGAGCCGAATATTTCTCTGGGCTGTTCAGCTTGATTGAAGAGGCGAAAACGCAAAGTGAGGCTTTGGCCGGACTCAATATCATGGCTTGAATGGAAGCTCGCTTTACTTCCCTCATGCTCAGGATTGACCACGTCCTTTCGATCGTGGACCACATAATCGTGGAAAGAGTCTTTTACATAAGGACTTGCGAGTGGGCTGCCAAAGAGGCGCTGTATATTAGTCTCGTTTTCGGTGAATAGAGGTACTGGGTGGTAGGAAACAGAAGGCTCCTCGGCATAGAGGTAAAACGGTTCAAGCGAATCATGCGTAGTGATAAATGAGTTTGGAGAATGAAGATTGATGCATGGTTTTTTCTGTACGTAGCCCTCTCCGACCCGTCCCCACGACCAGTTGTTTCTAAACCAAAGGGTAGGAAGGGCATGTAGGCGCGCGACTGTGGGGCCGCGATTGTGGACCACTAGGCGGATCAGAACGTCATTCGGTCCCGCCTTGGCGTACTCGACAAAGATGTCGAAATATTTCTGTTCATCAAAGATCCCCGTGTTGATCAACTCGAACTCGGAATCATTGCGAGAGCGAGCGCGATTCTCTGCAGCTAAGCCGCCGTAGGGGAACTCAGTTTGGGGGTATTTGTAGAGTGCCCGCATGTAGCTATGGGTCGGGGTAGCTTCGAGAAAGTAGTAGCATTCCTTTACGTCTTCACCGTGGTTGCCTTCGCTGCCAGTGAGTCCGAAGAGGCGCTCTTTAAGAATTGGATCGCTTCCATTCCAGAAGGCGAATGAGAAACACAGGCGACATTCGCGATCGGTGATGCCTAATAGTCCGTCCTCACCCCAGCGGTACGCTCGGCTCCTGGAGTGATCGTGCGGGAAATAGTCCCAACAGCTTCCGTCCGGCGAATAGTCCTCGCGAACGGTGCCCCACTGCCTATCAGAGAGATAGCTGCCCCAGCGTTTCCAGTTGTGTGTACGGGCTGCATCCTCGATCAGACGCGCAGCTTCTGGATCTTGAGTGTTCGAACTCGAATTGGTGTGCTCGGGAGCAGTGGGTTGTTCATTCATGCCGAGCTTGAGTCTCCTATTCGCGCAGACCTGGGTCTATACGCAGAGTCGATTAATTTACCTCGAGAAAACCAGTCTTTGAGTTGGTCAGCAAGGGCACAGCGTTTTTATATGATCGTCTGCATTAGCGGCGTAAGTGGAGAGCTTCTGACCGAGGGAAAACGTTTGATCAGAGTCAAATGAGCTGAGACGTAATTCTAGTGGCTGAGGGTAAAATTTTCGCCGCGCTCGCTGATCTCTTTGTGAATATATTTAATGAGATACACACGGAGTTCAGCGAAAACAGCGAGAAAGTTACTTCAATGAACTTCGACTTCGGAACACTAGACGCTGAATGAGTATGCTTCCTTAGCACAGCCAGGGTCAGGGCGAATCCGGGTTAGCGGGTGTAGTGCTAAGAAATCAGTGCTGCGCGAAGCCTTCTTAGCGAAGTCTCTTTATCGAAGCAGAGTGAGGCGCTCTTGAAACTCTTCCGGCATTTTTTCATAGCCGCGCAGTGTTTCTTGAAGAGCCACTGGATCGAGATCAAGATGCAGCGCAACCCACGCGAAGCTAAAAGGCTTCTTAGGAGTTAGTTTACCAAAAAGCCACTGACGAGCACTGCGTACTACGTGGCGCTCACAGTGAGCGGTGCCAAACGCATCGCAAATTGCACGAGAAAGTACCGCAGCCAAAAGATTTCGCTCAGCTTTTACTGGCGAATAGGCTTCAAGATCTTCTTCGCGCTCTGGCGAAAATCGGCTCATTGCTGAAGAGTTGCTCATGTTAACGTTGCTCCTGAAGAGGTAATTCAAAAATAAACGGGCACAAAATTTTTGTTCTTAGGTGATCGCTCGGGGCACTAGGAGCCCGACAATTTTTAGAGAGGAAGGAGACCGAAAAGGGCTTCGACAAGGCCTTCGACAAAGGTGAGACATGCGATTGGAATACGCTACGTCTTGGCTGAAAATCAGTGGTCGAGAGAAACATCTGTCTACCCGCAAGTCTTCCGTTCGCGTCGTCCTTCGCTTCGAAAACTTTGCCTTGGAGACTTCGACTTGGAATCTTCAAAAGTCTGCTCTCTAGAAGTGCAAGCTGTTTGTACTATCTATACTGGGAGGCTTGAACGATCGTGCTGCTATATCCACCTGAATTTCCTCTTTATTTTGACCCAGTTGGTGAGACTCAATAGAGACGTTTTCGGCAAATATTCGACAAAGATCGGTGAGCGAAGCAACGCTTATGACTCTGAAAGAACTAGTGAAAATTCTCTACAGGAAAGCAATTCGATAGGTTTTAGCGACTTAAAGTAGAATGGTCAACTAGTTTTTTTTACTGATCTTTTTGTAGGAAAGTCGAAACAGCGTTTTGAACTCTGAATTTGTGATCATTCGCTGACTTTGATGCCACGCTCGAGGTTTGACTTCATTTCGAAAACCCCATAACTTCGCGGCTCCCAAAGGGAATTTTCCTAGTTGGGATAATTTGTAACCGATGAAGACCTTGGGTGGTTGAGCTCCAGCGGAGTTTACCTCTTTGGGCCCATGCTTCGAGCGCAGTCCGTTAGGGCTAACGTTCGCAGACAATGCCGGGCTGCTCGAGTGAGTCTCTCTTGAATTTTGAGTGTGTATGCCGAAGAAGCTTTTTGTAAGTAACCTCGATTTTGAAGTCGACCAAGGTGCCCTCCGCGATCTTTTTGCTGAGCTCGGCGGTGTCATTAGTGCGGTCATCGCCACGGACCGTGAGACCAAGCGCTCTAAAGGTTTCGCTTTCGTGGAAATGGAGCGCGAAGAGGATGCTCAAAAAGCTATCGAAACACTGAATAATCGTGCGCTCAACGGCCGACCTATGAAGGTTGTCGAAGATCGCGGTAAGGGCGGGGGATCTGGCGGCTCGGATGATGGTGAAGGTCCTCGTCAACGTGAGTACCTTCCTCCGATCCAGCGTATGCAGCTCTTCAAGCGTCGTAAGAAGATCGATCCTTTCATGGAAGATCCGACCAAGAGCGTTGATTACAAAGACGTTGCAATTCTCGTCCGTTTCCTCAGCGAGCGTGGCAAGATGCTCTCGCGTCGCTTGACTGGTCTTAGCGCTTACAATCAACGCAAGGTCAGCAAGGCAATTAAGCGTGCCCAGACCCTGGGACTTATGCCATTCACGAGCGTGAAGTCATAAGCCTTTAAAGAGCCACTCTTAGAATTCTACTCTTCAAATCTTGATGTGGTGCGTGTTCAGTCGCGCAGAGTCTCCTGCTGCCCGCATGTGATTGCACAGACCATGTGATTGCACAGACAATGGAGCAGTGCGCGTATATATCTCTGCGCAAAACTTAAGAGCGCTAATTCATCTTTTGGATCCCCAGCCCGAAGATCTCAGGAAAATACCGCTGGGGGAGGCGTCTATTTTTGCCCCCAGGGCTTGTCGCCCGGAATGTGGAATACGCGCTGATTCGCCTTATCGACTGGGGCTAGTTCAACCGCCTTACAAAGCTGCTCAAGTACGTGCTTGATGCGCTGGCCACTCGACTCAACCAGGTCGGCCGCTTCCTTTTGCTCAGAAGTTGCATTCGGGGCAGTGCGCAAGAGATACGCTGCTCCAAGCACTGCACCGAGAGGGTTGTTTATCTCATGACGCAAGGTGCTGACGAGCGTCCTGACACTCTCAACTATTGCAGCGCTCAGTCTCGACTCTTCGAGAGCTCGCACCATGCGATTGCGATCTATTATGCCAAGTACGAGCGGACGAAAAAGCGGCTCTGAAACATTACGCTTATTAAGAAAAAACGTAGCTCCGGCTTGCACAGAAGCACCGGGAATTTCGGGAGCATCGTCGGAGCTTACAGAAAGAACCGCCCTGTCTTGAAACCAGCCTTCACCGACGAAATCGCTCCCGTGCCCGTCGGGTAGGTGCTGATCTATTATTACCAAGTCAAAATCAGCTGCAGGGGAGCCCCTGTCCTTGTTAGCCTGAAGATTCGTTCGCGCTTCGTTCAGCGTTCCAAAGTGCGTTATCAAAGCATCGGGCATGAAGCTCTTGAGGCGAATTTCGAGTACTCGTTTGAAAGAAAAGTCGTCATCTATAATTAAGACTTGCTGAGCCATAAGATAAGCTTACTCCTACTTGCGACTTGGATCCACGGGCTATGCGTTCCTCGCAGGGGAGCTCTGCGAAGCCACTCGTAAATCCTGACGTTCCACTAATGAACTATAGAGCGCTCCCGCCTCCAAGAGCGCTTCGTGGCGCCCTCGCTCCGCAATCAATCCTTGATTGAGTACAAGAATTTCATCGGCGTCCCTCACGGTCGCAAGACGGTGAGCAATTACGATAATGGTCTTATGTCGATGGCGCGCCTTTAGGGCTAGGCGAATCGAATCTTCCGTTTCGCTATCAACGCCAGAAGTAGCTTCGTCCAGGATCAAAATTCCAGCGCCCCGTAACAAGGCCCTGGCAAGCGCCACTCTTTGGCGTTGCCCACCACTTAATTGAATTCCACGATCTCCCACAAGGGTATCTAGGCCTTCGGGGAGTGAGCGAAGGAACGAGCCTAAACCAAGCTCGTCAAAGAGCTTGGTCATCTCAGCTTCCGAGGCAGTGGGGTCCCCCATGAGAAGATTCTCACGCAAGGAAACGCCAAAGAGTACCGGATCTTGCGGCACGTAGGAGAAATGTGAGCGGAGTTCGGTGGCATTCTCAGGCGTAAGCGACTGGTTGTCGACGATGATAGATCCCGCGCTAGGCGTGTATAGGCCGAGGAGCAACGCAACTACCGAACTCTTTCCTGCTCCAGATGCCCCTACGATGGCAACGGTAGAGCCCGGCAGAACCGAGAAGCTTATTCCACGCAACACTTCGACCGACGGTCTGGAGGGGTAAGCGAACTGCACGTCACGGAACTCGACGGCAGCCGGTTCTCGCTTAACGGTTTGTAGCTCGGGTAGTTTGGAATCAGTACTGCCTCGAAGAAGCTCAAAGACGCGTTCTGCACCACCCATCGATTGAATGAACTCAGCATACGAGCCTACTAGGAAGGCAAAAGAGACTCCTACAATGGCGGCGTATAGTAGGAATGCGGTGAGATCTCCTGGTAGTAGTGTGCCACCATCCACCAATATGATCCCATACAGCACGACAAAAATCAAAAAACCGTTCATTAGAAAATTAACGAAGGAGGAGAAGAATGCAGAGATTCTGGAACGACGAACGCCAAGGTCCCGTACTCGCGCATTTGCCGATCCAAATCGGTTAGATTCTCTGCGCTCGGCTCCAAAAGCTCTTATTACTCTCTGTCCAGAGAAAACTTCGTCCGCAATTGCCGAGGTTGCACCGAGTTCTGTCTGTAACTGGCGAGACACTTTTTTAAGTACTCTACTGAGTACAGCGGTGAGTCCAATTAGAACTGGCAGGCCGACCACCAGAAGGACTGTTAGCGTCGGTGTGAGTAATGCCATCAGTAGTACGCCTACCAGAACCTGGAGAGTGTAGCGCACCAGTACTGAAAGCTTAATGCTGACTGCATCTTGAATCTGAGCGCAGTCGACCGTGAGGCGCGACACTAGGTCTGAACTCTTCTGCTGGTCGAAGAACTCGATCGGCATGGACAGCAGCGAGGCGAACAGACGACTTCTCAAAGCAAATACCACGTCATGTCCAATTGTTCCGAACCAGAGCGCCCTGACGTAAAATGCAAGCCCTTGAACTGCAAAGAGTGAGCCGACTATCAACAACACGGGCAACGGGTTGGCGACGATCGAGTGCAGCATCTTGTCGTTGACTGCGACTCGAGCCAGTTGCGGGAAGAGTAAGTTGATACCGCTTCCCACCAGGAGGGCGAACAGAGCAAAACAGAATTTTGTAAAATGAGGGCTAAGCAGCGACCACATCAGGCGAAGAGACTGTAACAGCGAAGCGGAAGCGGCCTTCGGGGGATGCCTTAAAGTGGACGACGGAGGCTCAGAAGGACTGCTCATGGGCTCAGTTCTATCGTGAACAGTGGCAACGGTAAAAGGGGACGGATCGATGCGCCGCTAGGGTTGATATTACCCTCTGGGCACCCTTGATGGTCGAGGAGAGCAGCGGTGGTGCTTCACATTTGTGTTGGAAGCTCGTGTGGTGAGTCAATGAATTCTTGCAAAAGTAAAGCGCACCACACTAGCCGGCCAAGGATGGCCGGGCAGCCAGCGCAGCGGGCTGGAGCGACGCGAAGCGAGGGCTTGCAGGGCCCCACGCTGAGCTTGGAGCTCGTCAGTGCTGGCCCTCCATGGCCTGCACACTGACCATCAATATCGGCTAGTGTTCCGATGCACCACGCTTGCGATTGTACGGCTATTTATGAAGCGGAACACTAGTACCAAGATTTTGCGAACTCGTGCTAATAGAAAGAACGCTTTGGCACCTATTTAATGGTAGCTGTTCGATCGCTCTTGGTCGTTGGCTCTTGGTCGTAAGGAACTGCCTATGCTTAGAACGCTTCTGGTGCTGGGATTGCTTGCTCAGCTCATTCCAGGGAGTCCTATTTCAGGACGCTTGGCGAATGCTGAGGAGATTTTTGTGCAGATTGCAACCGCTGCGGTGAGAAGTGCTCCGCAGCATTGGGCCAGCACGGTCGCCTCTTTGCGTTATGGCGATAAGCTCGCGCTTCTCTCTTCGGTCCCAGAGAACAAAGAGGGCGCTCCCGGGTGGCTCAAGGTTAAGTCTGGAGCGCGAGAGGGCTTTATCCATCGTTCCGCCGTTTCCAATCGCCAGGTAGTGATTGAGGGCAAGCGCGGAGGCTCGGTACAAGAGACGAATTCTGAAGATGTGGTGCTCGCCGGTAAAGGTTTTAACTCAAAGGTTGAAAGTACCTATGCAGCGCGAGATGGTGGCGCCAATTTTGCGGCGGTCAATGAAATGATGCGTGTTCAGGTGAGCGATCAAGAAATACGAGGCTTCGTTTCCTCTGGAAAGCTTGGAGGTGGGCGACCATGAGTTCTACAGGCATGAGTTCTACCGGGATCGCTTTCCGTCTTATTCAAATTGCCCTCTTCGCTGGAGTTTCATCCAGCACTTTGTGTGGTTGCGCGGGCCAAAGTTTTCGCTCAGTTGCATCGGAAGTCTTGGGGAGTACTGGTTTAGTGTCATCCTCTCAAGCTGATGCATTCTTCCAGGCTGGCGAACATGTGATTAGTGCGGCTACACCGCTGAACGACGAGCAGGAGTACTTTCTGGGACGCGGTGTATCGGCCACGATCCTAGAGCGCTATCGCCCTTACAGAAACGCAGCTCTGCAAAGATATGTAAATTTGGTGGGGAATGTCATGGCGGGGGTTTCGGACCGTCCAGATACCTTTCGGGGATATCACTTTCTCGTACTCGATTCCGTTGAGCTCAATGCGATGGCGGCGCCTTCTGGTTTCATTTTTGTTTCACGTGGCTTGCTCAAGCAGCTAAACAGCGAAGACGAACTTGCCGCTGTGCTCGCCCACGAGGTGGCGCATGTGGTGTACAACCATGGGGTGAATGCTGTTTCTCAAAGTAAGCTCACCAAAGCGGTCAGCATTGTGGGAGCTGAAGCTGCGAATGAATACCCTGGCGGCGCGTTGAATGAAGTAACGGATCTCTTCAGTGAGAGCGTGTCACAAGTGACAGAGACATTGATGACTAGCGGATATTCACGCTCCCAGGAGTATTCAGCGGATGAGTACGCCGTCGAGCTCTTAGGGCGGGCGGGCTATGATCGTAAGGCGCTACGGCGAGTGCTTGAGAAGTTGGAACAACTCAGGGCTTCCTCATCTCAAAGCGGGGGATGGTTCGAGACCCACCCAGACCCCGATGATCGCATAGATGAGCTTGAAGATGCTCAAACACAGGCCTCCGTATCGAAGGGATTGTCCGTGCGGACTGCGCGATTCAATGGTGCAATTCGAGGAGTTCATTAGCAGGTGGCGTCAGCCGAGGCGCATGTTTTCCGATGGAAGGCACTTGCCGGAATTCTAATTTTTGTCGGTTCCTTTTGTGTGGCGCTAGTGATGGGGCGCCCCTCCATTACCGAAGAGTTTGAGTATCGTACCTGGGACTGGCGGTTGCGCGCGATTGCGACTCCGCCGGTTGATACCCCTCTTCGAATTTTGAACATCGATCAGGCATCAATTGATTATCTTGCGACCAATGAATCCCTGGTCTACCCGTGGCCGCGCGGAATCTACATTCCCATATTGAACTATCTGAAAGCGGCGGGTGCTACGGCCGTGGGTTTCGATATGGTATTTCTTGAGCCGTCTTCCTATGGGGTAGACGACGATAGGTCGTTGGCGGACACCATTACCCCGGAGCTTCCGGTGGTGACGGCAGTAGTGCTTCGGCGCGATGAAACCGCCGAGAGCGCTGACGATGTGGCAGCGTTTGTGAAGCGACAGAGACAAAATGCCCCGCTCTTAAAGAAATATCAGATCCCATCATCCGCGGTAGAGTTTTTCAAAGGGTTGAGCCTTCCCGTTGCCCCTCTGCTCGAAAAGTCGCATGCATTTGGTGACGTTGAAGGTGCGCCAGACAGCGACGGCATCTATCGAAGGTTTAAAATTGCCGGCAAGAACTTAGTCGGAGGAGAGATTCAAACGCTGAAGCTTCCGCTTGCATTGCTCGCTCTTGCGCGACCGGCCGCCACCATCGACTTTACTCCCTATGTTGATTCCTCCGGTAAATTACCGGTGCGCTTCTATGGCCCAAAGGGCACGATCCCTACCGAATCTCTCGCCAATATATTTATTAGCTGGCAGAACATTGAAGCGGGACTTTCCCCTCTCATCCCTCTAGAGAAGTATAAAGATTCAATTGTCTTCATTGGTACCGATGCGCCGGCGCTACTTGATCTGCGTCCCACTCCGTTATCGCCTAGTTTTCCCGGAGTGGAGCTAAATGCCACAGTTCTGCAAAATGTGCTGGATGGCATCTTCATAAGGAGAGTCGAAGGTCCGTGGGATAGCATTATCGCGCTGCTTATTGTTGCCATGATCGCGTGTGCTTCGCTCTTCTTGTCGGGGAAGTGGCAGAGTGGTGCCATTGTGTTGCTGGTAGGCGGCTACATTGGAGCAGCGTTTCTTGCTGCTGACGCGGGCATATGGGTACCGATGGCTGTTCCTCTGCTTGGAATGGCGATGAGCCTAATGGCATCTCTCGCGATGCAGTATTTGATTGAAGGCCAGCAGCACCGCTTTATTCGGGATGCCTTCCGGCACTATGTGAGTCCTGCGATCATCGATAGAATTGTGGAAGACCCTGGGCAACTACAGCTCGGCGGGGAAAAGCGAGAACTTACAATTTTCTTCAGCGATATTGCCGGATTTACCACCATTTCAGAGTCCTTGGATGCCAAGCGCTTAGTTGCTCTACTCAATGAGTATCTGACGGCCGTCACCGATATCATTCTTAGCTACGGCGGTACTGTCGATAAGTATGTGGGAGATGCGGTGGTCGCCTTTTGGAACGCGCCACTTTCAGTTCCTGATCACGCGCAGCGCGGAGTTGATGCGGCGCTTGAGATTCAAGAGGCGTTGTTACGTTTGCAGCCAAAGTTCGAGAAAGAATATGGAGTCGTGGTGAAGACCCGAATAGGGCTAAACTCAGGAGCGGTCAGTGTCGGGAACTTTGGTTCTGCGGCGCGCTTCAATTATACCGTAATTGGAGATGCGGCGAACTTGGCCTCTCGACTGGAGGGGGCAAACAAGGCCTTTGGGACGCTGATGATGATCGCTGATAGGACCAGAAGTCTGTTAGGGCCGCAGACGGCCTGCCGCAAAATCGGAGAGTTGAAAGTAGTGGGGAAAACCGAAGGGGTGGAAGTGTTCGAACCTCTCAGTAGTGCCCACCCGATGCGCGATCCGTCAATGTTGGCTACTTATAGTGCGGCCTTAGATTTATTTGCGCGTGGCGAGCTGGAACAGGCGAGAGTCCTTTTTGGGAAGCTCAGCGAAGATCCAGTGGCACGAAAGTATTGTGCCCGTATTGAACTCGAACAGACCAAAGGTGGGGACCCGGCAAGTTCGGAGTGGCGTTCCCAGTGGAGTCCGCAGTGGAATCTTACCGAGAAATGAAGCCTCTTTTTTGGGACGAGTGAGCGAAGGCTTGGAGTGTATTTGTGAGCGAATCTGTAGAGGAAAAACTGTCTAACGAGGACGCCAGGCAGATCCCAATCATCGCCGCGATTCTACTGCAACTTCAACGCGAACTCGATCCTCATCTTACCTACCACTCGGCTGAACATACAGACACCGTTCTCTCTGATGCGCTGATGCTCGCTCAGGCCGAAGGCTGCAGTCGTTCGGAGCAGACTTTGGTGGCGATTGCTGCGGCATACCACGATGCTGGATTCCTCGATCAGTCGGAGCAGAACGAGCCCTTCGGGGCACGGCGAGCACGTACCGCGATGGAAGAAGCAAGATACTCAACTGCTGATATCTGCGCAGTCGAGCGAATGATTCTTGACACCACGATTGAGCAATCATCAGCGGGAATTGTTCATATCGCGCGACATCTTCTTAGTCCCTACCTTCTTGACGCCGATGTGGCGAACTTAGGGAGAGCTTCGTTCTGGGCACAGTTTGAGTTGCTTGTACGAGAGCTTGATGTTGAACCTAAGGTGCTGGCACGTAGGACAATCTCCCTCTTTGAAGGCCACCGTTGGTTGACTCATACCGCCAGTAGCATGTGGGGCGAACGAACTAAGAGTAATCTTCAGTCCCTGCATGAATTAGTGAATGCATAAGATCGTCACTCCGGGTACACTTGAAGCAACCGTGCAGAATTGCGCCGTTGGATGAAGAGAAGGTTTTTCATGAGAGTAGCGAGTAATGTTTTGAAAAGTAGATTGATGAAGTGTCTTTGTGGTTCGCTCATCAGTGGACTCGTAGTAGCACTCAATCTTGAAGCACAATCCCCTCCAGTAACCTACCCGCGAGATGTTGATATTGGTGTAGCGGGTATCACTCTGAATTTTCGACAAAATGCGGAGGAAGTGCTGGGCGGTCAGTTCAAACTCCGCGAACGGGATTCGAGAATTTTAGAAGTCGTGTGTCAGAATAAGGTAGGCACCGAACAACTGACGCTATTGCATCATGAGGGGCGCGCCCCGCACACATTCCAGGAGTTCCAGGTCCGCCCTTTAAGTCAGAGTGACGGAGAGGTTGCTCCACAGGTTGCGGTAGAGAGTGCAAGTGATGGGAGCGAGGCTGAAGCACAAGCGACCGCACCGCAGACTGAAGACGCGCAGAGTAGTAAGTGCATTTTGGATGTGGAGCGCTTTGAAAGTGTCAGAGGAGTGTACTTAGGGATGTCCTTAAGCAAGCTGACTTCAAACTTTGGCGAGCGTTTTCGAGTCAGCACTCAAGGTGAGCTGACGATACTAACTTACTCGATTGAAAGTAATTTAAGTTCTACTTTCCTCAAATATTTCGACGCACTCTCGTATTATGGTCGATATCACTTTCGTCGCGGGCGGCTGGTGGAGTTCAGCTTCGGTATCGACAATCTGTAGAATCGGGCCCTAACGACGGGGGGGGACTATTGGCTGCGAGAAAGAAAGCGACTACGAGCTTTCCAAAAGAAAATCGCCAATAGAAACATCACTGCACTTAACCACTGCCCACGGGTCAACCCCAACCATTCAAATCCAATCTGTGGATCGGGCATGCGAAACTGTTCACCAAGAATTCTGGCCAGTGGATAGAGCAGTAGAAAGGTTAATGCAACGGCACCGGGACGGGTTGAGCGTGTCCAAGTAGCAAGGCAACACAGTCCGAGAAGTAGTCCTTCGAGAAGCGCTTCATACAGTTGGGAAGGGTGTCGGGCAGTGAGAACGGTAGCTACTTTTTCTGCGAGGACTGGATCCCCTTCCTGCAAGCGAACACTAATCCTGTCGAGAGCCTGTAGGACACCGGGCATGCCGCGTTGATAGATCATGTGGTCCCACTGAGAGGCTGAAACTCCAAGTTGCTCCACAACCGGCTCTAAGGTTTTGAGCTTTTCGATGCCTGCGGAAGGGAAGGCTGCTAATTCTTGCGGGAAGCGAACTGCCCAACGAAGCCCCTCGGGTGCAGGTCTCCCCACAAGCTCCCCGTTAATGAAATTGGCAATTCTTCCAAAAAAAATTCCAACGCAGCCCGCCAGACCGACGATATCGAGCAATGACCATCGGCTCAGACCATGCTTCTTGGCGAACCACAGGCAGGCGACGAAAATACCGAGCATGCCGCCATGACTTGCCATTCCCCCTTTGTGGATCATGAAGAGACCCCAAAAAGGGAATTCTCCAGTGAAGCGCATGAACAGTGAGGGGTCGTAGAGCAGGCAATAGCCTAGGCGACCACCAATTATCGTCCCAGAGGCCGCAGCGAAAACGAAGTCTCCTGCCAACAATGCGCCGTTCGGCCAAGCGTGCTTGCGAGCAACGGCTCGTGCAATCAAATAGGTGAGAAGGAACCCAAGGAGATAGGCTAGGCCATACCAACGAATTCCGAACTCATCGGTGAACTGAATAAGAAAGGGGTTAAGGGTGTTGAGCCAGCCAATGGATGTATGTGTCACCACATGGGAGGTAGCAGAGAAAGTTTTGGATCGCAAAGCCTCAAAAATCGCTTCCCCAAGAATCCCACCGAAGAGGGCGCGCCTGACGCCCAGAGCAACAACGGAGAGCAGCAGTCCCGATGGTGTCTTCTACCAACGCTAGAGAGCGCCAATCTCTTGACATCGCTAAACCCAAGTCGTGATGCGATTCAGTGACTTAGCTTCGGCACGCTGGTTGCTGTTACTTCGGGCTATGAATACGAGAGTTGGACAACTTAACTTCCTTCTGCACGCCGAAGGCGACCGCAGTATTCTTTGGGGTGTGGGGATATCGGTCCTGATTGTGGGGCTCGCAGTGATCCTAAGCGGGCACGTGGGCAACTATATCGACGTTCCAGGCTTCCTGCTGGTCGTTGGGGGGACCCTCGGAGCGACACTGGCCAATTTCTCCGTAAGAGAGATGGGGTTCGCCTGGACCTCCTTTTTGCGGGTGATTCAATACCCGGTAAGAGAGCCAATCGCTAGAATTCGTACGCTTGCACGCGTAAATCAAGCTATTCGGGCGGAAGGGCTGTTGGTACTAGAGCGCGCCAGCTCTCAAGAGCGGGATCCATTTCTCCGCAAGGCATACGAGTTGGTGGTAGATGGCACCCCAGTGGAGGACATTCGTCGCATTCTTGAAACTGACATGCGCGCCACTCACGATAAATACTCGCGTGCAGTACAGGTGTTTGAGACCCTTGGTACCTACGCCCCCGCTCTGGGGTTGATTGGTACCCTGGTTGGGCTTGTGCAGATGCTCGGCGCGCTGAGTGACCCGTCAACCGTAGGTCCAGCAATGGCACTGGCACTCCTCACCACGCTCTACGGCGCCTTGCTCGCAAATCTATTTTTTCTGCCGGTTTCGGGAAAGCTTCGTAATCGTAGCGAGGAAGAGTGGACATTGAAGTGCATCGCGCTTGAAGGCGCTATCAGCATGGCCCGACAGGAAAATACCATCGTGATGGAACAGCGACTTCACAGTTTTCTCCCCGGAAAACACTAGATTTTGAGGACAACCAAGCAATGGCCCCGCAGCTGACCACCGCATGCGCGAACCCTGCAACGAAAGGCTTCTTTCTCCAATTCGTTAGCTTGATGCTGATAATTCTCACCATTATTTCTGGAACTCTCACTCGGCCGCGAGTGCCGACTAACCAAGCTGATGCGGAGAGCGGTAAGAAATTTGAAGTACTTGACCGCGCATCCAAGTGGAACGTGCTTCCAGGGGGAATGTTGGATTTTACCCCTGAAGTTGTTCAGGCGCGCCAAGAGGTGCTGCGAGCGCATGATGTCGTCCTAGAAATTGAGATTACCTCGCCTTCTTTGTCTGAAGGATTAATGCAGGAACGAGAGATTAGACTGCTGTTGGATCCTGAATCAGAACGCACTGAATTCTTGCGAGTGTCTATCGTGGTTGATGATGAGGATGTCGGCAGGGAGCTGAGAGAACGGTGGTACATGCTTGAAAAGGGGAGATTGGCGTAGGCGGCAACGCCCAGACCTACGAGGCGCGCTATATTCATCATGGAAACTTCTCAGCAGCCATATCCCTCTTTGACTCCACCAGGTGCCGTGGGGGGCTGTGGTACTTTTGACATGGGTAAGAGAGGGGAGCCCAGGCGTCAAATCAATGCGCGCTGGCTGACTAGCTTTGGCGATCTTTTGACACTCCTCTTGTGCTTCTTTATTGCCGTACTCTCACTTACTCGCGAGGGTAAAATCAATCAAAACGGAGAGTTGCGACGCCAAACTGCGTTTCAGACACCTTCGACTCCACCTGGCACCGCGATTGCTTTTAGTGGCGAAGGGCCAGGGTTGCAGAAGGGGGACTTCTTTCTTCTGAGTCGCGACACGTTTGAGCAGGAGTCCTTCGGGGGTCTGATCAAATGGTTTGCGGGATACGAAACATCGGCGAACTCAGTGGTTGATGTGGTTGGCTGCGGCAAGGCTGCAAGTGCTGCTTCGCTGATGCAGCTTCAGGCCGGAATTGAGTTGGCTTTTGGAGTGGCACAGCACGTTCGCTTCACAGAGCTTGGAATTTCGTGTGAAGAGCTTCAAAAGCGATTTGGCTTTGAGGCGAGTGAAGAAGTGGTAGCGGCTATTCGAGTACGAAGTAGCGAATATGGCAGATGAAAAGGAAAATGCAGAGCAACCCGTAGAGGCTGAGCCCGCGAGTTCGGGGAATATGCTCTTGGTTATCGGCTTGGCTGTTTCGATTCTATTCGGGCTCGCAGGTTTTGGTGCCGCTGGTTTTATGTTTATGAACCAAAAGCCAGTTGAGGAGCCCATCACTGTAAGTGGGGTTGCCTCTGATGCTGCACACGCTGAGGAGGACGAGCTGTACGCGGTGACTGAGGAGGATGAGCTAGATGAGGGCGAAGAGGCACTCGGAGCTATCTACCCGCTTGAGAGCTTTGTTCTAAACCTCAGTGGTGGAAGGTACTTACGGGCGCAGCTACGACTTGAGTTCGAGGGAAGAGAGGTTCCAAAGCGATTTTTTCCAAGAATTGTTCCCGTAAGAGATCTCATTATTCAGCTGCTCTCGGTGAAACGAGCAGAGGACCTTCTTACATCTCAAGGTAAGGAAGGATTGAAGGGCGAGATTAAGGACAAGGTGAATGAGCTGCTACGCCGGGAAGACATTAAGAACGTGTATTTTTCGCAGTTCGTAGTTCAGTAGCGTAGCGAATTAGTAAAAAAGATTTTAGTTCGTAGAAGTTTTAAGAAAGTTTTTGAGAGACGGCTTGCAGTATGAATCAAGTTCTCACACAAGACGAAATCAACTCCCTGCTCCGCGGGCTATCCGACTCAGACATTGAGCAGGACAGTGTTGAAGCAGCTGATACCACGGTCAATGCGAAGAAGTTCGACCTTGCGAACCAAGAACGCATTATTCGTGGTCGTATGCCGACCATGGAGCTTATCCATGATCGGTTTGCGAGAAGCTTTCGTACCGTATTGGCAAAGTTTCTAGGCCGAACCTGTTTCGCCAACGTAGGCGGAATCGAGATGATCAAGTTTGGGCTCTTCATGAAGAAGCTCCCGCTTCCCTCGTCTCTTCATATCTTCCGTATGCCGCCCTTACCTGGATACGCCCTTATGGTGTGTTCATCCCCATTGGTCTTCGGAATCATCGACGCAGTTTTCGGTGGAAGTGGACAAGGACGCGTCAAGATAGAAGGACGTGAGTACACTCCGATAGAGAATCGACTTGTCGGTAAAGTGGTCATGATGGCGCTCGACATCCTCAAAGATGCCTGGGCTCCAATTCACCCAGTCGACTTCGTGTACGTACGATCAGAATTCAATCCGCTCGCCATTGCAATCGTGCCACCAACTGATGTGGTTATTACGGTTAACATTGAAGTTGAGCTAGAGCAGGAGAGCACACTCCTGACGCTTTGTACTCCGTATTCCACTATTGAGCCGCTACGCGGAAAGCTTGTTACTGGCTTTCAAAGCACACGTCTTGAGGTCGACTCTTCATTGTCCAAGCGTATGGAAAATACCCTGCGCCAAACCACGGCAGGCATGAGTGTGCAGCTCGCTGAGGGATCGATTCAGGCCAAGGAGCTTCTCGCGCTCAAAGCGGGAGACGTGATTACCCTTGATACCAATCCATCGGACGAAGCGCTGGTGATGATTGAGGGTAGTCCTAAGTTCTACTCATACTGTGGATCCTTTCGCGGAAATCGGGCGGCGCGAATTACGCGGCCTATCCCGCAGCGAGATTTAATTAATTGGAAGAACAAGCAGGAGCTTCTGAAACATGGCGGATAATGATGTCTCCGAGGGATTAGAGGGCGTAGCTCAAGCGGCTGACAAAGTCGCTAAGGCTGCGGCGGGTTCGGCTGCTCCAAAACAGCCACGAACGCTTGATTTCATTCTCGACGTGACTTTGCAAGTTACCGTCGAAGTTGGTCGAGCACGCATGACCATTCAAGATCTTTTGCAACTTGGCCAAGGATCTGTAGTGGAGCTCGAGAAGTTGGCTGGAGAGCCGCTCGACATCTACGTGAATGGAAAGCAGGTTGCTCGTGGTGAAGCCGTTATCGTGAATGAAAAGTTTGGTGTTCGACTGACTGACATTGTCTCTCCTGATGATCGAGTAGATTCGCTCGTCTAAATTGAGAGCTCCCAAGGACGGGACCTATATGCTGAAGAGAACAATTGCATTGGCCTTAGTGGTCGTTGCTACTCAATGGGTGGGTGCATCGTATGCCATTGAAGGTGCCGATCAAGCACGCGTGGAGGAAGGGCTCGTCGAAGAAGCGAACAGCAGTCAGCAGAGCGAAGCTGATGCCCCGGCAGAATCCTCGATAACATCTTCAGCGAGTGAGGTCGTGCAATCCAGTAGCGACTCCGAAACGGAGGGTGCGGTAAAGCGAGATCTTCATGCAGCCGTAGCGGCACTGAGACTTACCCCAGCTCCGCAACCGGATTTTGATGCCTGGCCAATGGTGCGGGGCCTGGCGCTTTGTCTTGCAGCCTTTTGTGTAGTGGTATTCTTACTTAAAAAGCTCAATCGAGGGATTCAGCCGAGCGGCGGGCGTCGCTTGCGCGTTCTCGAAAAGCTTGCGGTGAGTCCTAAGAGCGCTCTGCTGCTGGTCGAGGTTGATGGAATAACTAGGCTGGTAGGTGTAGGAGCAGAGACTATCACCGATCTAGGTACCCGCTCGACCATGCGTCCTGCGAGGATTACGCCAAATTCGAACAACCAAGAACAGCAAGTTCCCACGCGGTTTGAAGAGATTCTTAGTCTGAGCACACAAGCAGAGGGGGGAGCTAAATGAAGGCGCTTAAGCTTTCGTCACTTCTCGCATTGGCTGCGGTGATTGTGCCAGGCATTGCCTTTGCCGCCGATACGCCGGTGTTACCGGACATCTCAATAAATATTGGTGGTGATGAGATGCGTTCAGATGGAACGCTGACGGCGGCTCTTAAAATAACGCTGCTGTTAACCGCGATTTCGTTTGCTCCCGCAGCAATGCTCACCATGACTTGTTTCACTAGAATGGCGGTAGTCCTTGGAATGGTACGTACAGCTCTAGGAACATCCACTCTACCTCCTAACACCGTCATCACCGGCCTCGCGCTGTTTCTTACCATATCGATTATGCAGCCTGTGTATACGCAGATGTATAATGAAGGCATTCAGCCTTACATGGAGGGCCAAATGGGGGAGGATGAAGCGCTTGAGAAAACGATTGCCCCATTGAAACTATTTCTCATACGGCATTCGAGGGACAAAGATCTCGCGTTATTCCTTGAAATTACAAAATCCCCGGTGCCTGAAGATGAGATGGATGTGCCATTCCATGTTGCCGTGCCTGCCTTTGTGATGAGTGAGCTGAAAGTGGCTTTCCAAATAGGCTTTCTTATCATGCTCCCATTTCTCGTGCTCGATATGGTGGTGTCATCAGTGCTCACCTCAATGAGTATGATCACATTGCCGCCGGTGGTTATTTCAATGCCGCTGAAGCTCATGTTGTTTGTGGTGGTTGATGGTTGGCATTTGATCGTGGCTTCGCTGGTACAGACTTATAATACCGGCTGAGGAGCGGAACAAAGTTGACGCGCACGCAAGTAAAGCAGTGAGGGACTTATGGTAATTGACGAGTTTTTGCGTTTTGGACAGGTCGGAATTGAAACAGCGATGTTAGTCGCAGCTCCGATATTGGTGCTGGGACTACTCGCCGGATTGACGGTCAGTATTTTCCAAGCAGCGACGCAAATTAACGATGCGGCGCTGGCATTCATTCCAAAGATTGGTGCGGCGGTTGCTGGCTTGATGATCTTTGGTCACTTTATGGTTAATCGCATCGCTGGATTCACTGAATGGATCTACGGGCAGATTCCTAATGTTACTCCTTAGTAAATGAGCGCTGATTGTGATGAAGATCGCAGGCAGCTCGGTCAGTCGAGGTTACGGTAATGGAGCTGCTCCAAATACCAAGCTACGCTCTCGGTAACCTAGAGGTACTGTGGACGTTTTTTCTTCTCGTCGTGCGCTTTACTGCAGTGCTGATGAGCCTTCCTGGACTTGGCGGAGGTGCCAGAGGTCTACCGGTGCGCATGCCAGGCATTATCGTCTTGGCGTCAGTTTCTTGTGTAGGAGGACAGTGGGCTGAGCTGCCGAAGGACCTGGTGCTCTGCATGGCCCAGGTGGTGAGTGAGCTTACCCTTGGACTTTGTCTCGCATTTGTTCCCCTATTGATCGTGGCGGGTGTCCAGCTTGCCGGTAACTTGGCAAGTACAAGCATGGGGTTGCAACCTTCTCAGCTGATTGACCCAACCTCTCAAGTCCCGTTACCCGATGTGTCGCGTATATGGTCGGATTTGGCCACGATCCTGTTTCTCATGATAAATGGACATCATGTGATTGTGTATGCTGCGGCAGGGCTTGGGGGTGCGATTGTTCCGGGAACTTTCATTGTAGGAGAGAATGCTTGGGCGGCGCTTGCGGCTCAAACGACTCTCATGTGGAAACTTGGAGCGACCGTTGCGGCGCCTGTAATCGTCGCATTGCTATTTACGAATTTCGTAATGGGGCTCATTTCGAAAGCGGTGCCAACCGTGAACATATTTATTGTTAGCTTTCCGCTCTTGATTGGAATTGGACTCGCTCTTTCGGTGCTCATGATGCCTGAGCTCATGACCTTGATCGACCAGCACGTTCGCACAATCGAAGGAGTGGTTCTCACTATTCTTCAAGATGTAAAGATGGTGCGCTGATCGCTCGAACGCGGTTCACCGACTGACTACAAGCTCTAACAGAGATAGCACTGCTGCTAATTAGAAACCCAAAGGTAGATGCCTATTTCGACACCGAAGGGCTCGGGGGCGAGGCTTCTTGGGGCATCTTCAGCTTTTGGGGGAATAGTCCGGATATGTTACCCTCTGAGGCCAGGCATGCGGCACCGATTATCTAGAGGTAATATATATGAACAAAGCTGAACTTATTCGCGAGATTCATAGTTCTCAAGAATTTTTCGATAGAAGTACAAGATCTCTAGAGGAGAAGGACTCTGCTTTTCGCCCGACTCCTGAAGCGATGTCAGTCTGCCAGCAAGTAGCTCATGTTGCTCATACGATTCATTGGTTAATTGATGGCGCGCTGGAACCTAAGGGGTTCAGTATGGATTTTGAGCTCCACAAGGCTGCAATCGAGGAAGAGACTTCTCTCAAGAGTGCACGCCAGTTGTTAACCGCGGCGTATGATCGGGCTTACGCTACATTAGAGGAGATCACTGACGCCGCTCTGCAAGAACCTCTTCCTGCCGGGCCGGTAATGGGCGGTGAGCCAAAGTGCTGCGCATTCGGTTCAATTGTAGAGCACACGGCGCATCATCGTGGAGCGCTGACCGTGTATGCGCGACTTTGTAATAAAGTTGCACCGATGCCCTATATGGATATGTAGGAGAGGCATGAGAGGTACGGCTTTGGAGCTTTTGGAAAATGTGTGACGGTAGGCTTGTTATGAATTCCCGAGTACTTTTGGTTCTCGTACTTGCGTTCTTTTTTTACCCCCAGAACGTTTGGGCAATGCCACACGGTGCGCCTGCTTCGATCGCCGTTGGCGCAATTTTGCCCTTGAGCGGACCGATTGGCTCCATGGGAGTAGCAGCCCAGAATGGAATTGAAATGGCGTTATCTCGGCTACCCCCGGAACAGCGCGCCCGAATCCACATGGTATACGAGGATGATGCGTTTGTTCCTAAGAACACCGTAAGCGCATTCACTAAGCTCGTATCTATCGATAAGGTAAGCGTAGTAATCGCATGGGGCTCGGCTACCTCAAATGCAATCGCGAAGCTTGCAGAGGCGAAAGGCATAGTGTTCCTTTCGATTTCCTCTGATCCTGGAGTGTCGAGCGGAAAATCCCATGTGTTTAGTCTTTGGGTGACCCCGGATGCTGAAACCGCAGCGTTACTTCCTGAGGCAGAACGACGAGGGTATAAACGATTGGTAAGGGTCAGTGCGATTCATGACGGGACCCTCGCGGTGAAGAAGTCGTTTGATCAACTTTCGGCCAACCGGTTCGATCTTATTTTCGATGAAGACGTTACTGGGGATAATCTTGATTTTCGCTCGATGCTCGCGAAATTAAAGGGCAAGGAGTTTGACGCTTTCTTGCCAATTCTTTTCCCCGAACCGGCCGCCGCCTTTGCAAGACAGGCTAGGGAACTAGGATTCCAACAGCCGTTCTTTGGATATGAGATGTTCGAAGATCCCCAAGCGGTGGTGCTCTCTAACGGAGCGCTACTTGATACCTGGTACGCGTCGTATGACGATCCCGCTGAGTGGTTCTTGCAGGAATATAGTCGGCGATATCCGGGGGCTTCTCTGGTCTCAGCGGCAAACGGCCACGATTGTGTGATGCTCATCAACAGCGCGCTTGATAGTGGGAATCGCTCGAGTGCAGAAATATCAGAGTTTTTTCGTACACTCCACGACTTCACGGGAGCAATGGGCTCATATTCAGCCGTCGGTGAGAATAAGTTTTCTCTCCCCGCCGCCCTCAAGCGAGTGACCAAGGAGGGATTTCCAAAGCTGTAAAGCTGTAAATCCTCGCCCTCCGCCGCTCCGGCTCCGCTGTACCGGGGCTACCGCCCCGTCCTCTCCGAACCCACCCAAACCGAGGCTCAAAAGCACACGCCCTCAGAGCATAAAGATCCCAAGGCGCAGCGTCATCAGCGCAGCTGCACCGAACCGCAGGCACACGCCGTGCGTCTCGACCGGGGAATCGAGTGTGGTGTGATGGTGGAGGTTCGCTACCGAGCCAGTAGTGGCTCGACGAGCTTAGGAAACGACGG
>JBGSMV010000069.1:0-23849 GCA_041739995.1 Bdellovibrionota bacterium | reverse complement strand
TGCCCAGTTGGCCTCCCCGTAGAAGGGTCCACATGTACTACCGCAAACTTAGCCTCAATAAAGAATGGCTCTTCCGGGGTTCCATTATTGGAAAGGGCCTGCCGGAGCTGAATCTCGGCTGCTTCGGCAGCCTCCCGTATTCCCACGCTAAGTCTATCTATGTGCACACGCACTTCAGGCTCCCCTGTCGGAGTGAACCTAATCTCAAGCGGCTTCACTGACATCTGGAGAAGCGGTCGATTAGCGATCGAACGCACCTCATCAACTCGGGTTATGATTTGCCGCGCCGCAATGCCTCCGATCACCAGAGTCATAAGCAACACGGACACTATCGCCGCCTCAAGGAGAGCCATGCCGCCCTCTATGCAATGAGATCGAGCTTTCATTGAGACACCATCACATTTCGCTTGGTGAGCAACAGCGGCGGAAGCATCTCACGCCCGAAGCGTTCTGCACTTTGCGCAAAAACCACATCTACCTTAACGCGCGACGACTCTTCTGTTCCTAACTCATCATCAAACACGGCCTGCAACTCATCGACCAGAGCTCCTACGCCCCCGTTACCAGGGTGATCAAACAGGACATAATAGTATTGTAGGCGCATGTCTAAGCTTTCTAGATCCTGTTCCACAAAGCTTCGAAGATTCTGCAGAGATTGCCTAAGCGCCGGCTCGCTGGGGCCACCAGGAGTCCATCTAGTTCCCGCAACCCAAGGCAGGTCTCCTGCAAATATGAAACCTATCTTCATTGTTTGCATTTTCAACGACGTGCGGGTTTCGAGAATTGGCGCTCCAAGCAACATCGATGCCGAGTACTGGAGCAATGAAGCGAACTCAGGCATCCCACCATCTCTGCTTGCCGCCGACCAGATTGCTTGCGACACCCGAAGGTAGCTTGCGTAGTCAGGATCAAAATTCCACGTTGGCGGCACGACCATTTGAGCCGGCGCCCCGCTCGGCGGTGTCCACGTAGGCAGGTTCTCCATGTTAGATGGCAGGCGATACTTAGCCTCGTTCACTTCTCGTTCCGCAGCGCCCGCACAGTAAGCATCCCCTCTTGCCTCACCATAGAAATCAACCCACTTGGCTTCTGCTCCACTTTCTACCGGAACATCAAGTGGCAACACGTCGCGAAGCACATCTACATATGCGCCATACCCCGGGAAAACCCCTACACCCACCTGATCCCGATTGAAGGCACTAAAGTACTGATAAGTTCGAAGCGCAGCCCTCTTGACCATTCCCAGCGCCGGGTTCCAACACTGCTGCGTCGCAACTCGCGCATCGATTGGCTGTCCATCTGCGCCAATGAAAGTATGAAGATTCTGAAAGAACCCTGCCGCCGGCCAGTCTGTGTCACTTTCCCACGCAGGACCCGCAAGAGGTGGTGCCATGTACTGCGCTGATGCATCCAACGCAATAAACACATCCATCGCAGTACCACGAGCGACGCCCGTCGCTGCGATCGAGATATCCTCTGGCACGTCACTCTGTGTGAGGAGCCCAAACAGTCTCGGAAAGACTAGAGGACTCCTCCCCACATAGCGAAGCGCTATCGCATCTCCGGTAACCCTCATCTCCACATTTTGTCCGTTCTCAAAGTACTGTGGATATCTTGTAGCAAGGTATGATGTGGCCGCTCGCTCCGCGTCCGCCTGATAAGGCAAAAAGCGATAGGCGTGCATCGCGGCATCGTCTAGCGCCGACTGCACCGCTCGGGTATCTCCATAGTAATTCGCCATATCAACCGAAAGCGCCAATCCAAGAAACAGCAGCGGTAGAATGGTGACGGCCACAAGAAGCGTTACGGAGCCACACTGACTAGCTCGACTTCTCACAACCCCCTCCTCGGATGCTGTTGTTGGGTCTTGCTCGACCCCGATCGCGGAGCAGCCTTCTCGGCAATTTCTGAAACTTGGGAAATAGGCGCCGTAACGAAAAATATAATGAGCCCCGTAAAAGTAAGTACCAAAGGCATAGTGGCGCGAATTGGCATCTTCGCTATCTCTTCCTCAACAGTCTCCTGAAAATATAGCTGAGTGGCGTCAGCGAGCTCTCGAAGAGGCTTAATGAGCTCCCCACCTTCTCGGTGCGCAATTCCTAAATGAATGAACGCATGTCTAAGTGGGGCAGACTCAACTCGTTGAGCTACATAGCTCAGCGCCGCCTCAAAACTACACCCGCTCTCTGTCATCGAGTAGACGACATGCAAGAGCTGCGTCACAGGGTCGTAAGACTTTACAAACTTGACCCGCTTATGTTTTCTAGCCTCTCCCTCAACGCGCAACACTTGGCCAACCGAGGCTAATATATCGTGCCCAGCCTGGACTGCCATTACCAGTCGCTCCATCACAATCGGAAGCAGATACTCAATTTCACGAAAAAATCTGCGCTGGTTCGCTTTAAGCGAATTCCGCGCAAGCAACCACCCCACAGCGGCACCACACAGGATCATGAGCCCAAAGTTAACGGGGTTATTCGCAATCCAAAGTCCAGCTCCAACACCAACGAGCGCACCATAGACGATTCTAATTCGGTTTCCCGACTTAAATGCTCTGCGCTGCCTATCCGTGAGAAGGCCATGTGCGGCAAACTCATCATTTAGATAAATTCGCTCTCCATCAATCTTAAGGCGCCCTGCCGCCTCAGCAGCTTCCTTTTCCACTCGGGCGTCCTGAGCGGCTAATAAGTCCTCATGCACTTCCACAGCTGAACGCGATGAGGCTCGAACCATCAACAAGAGCGACACGCACGCCGCGCCAACAGACAGTGCGAGCAGTACCACTTCCATCATATGCGAGTCCTCGCGAGCCGGATCATCCAGATAATTCCGGAGACTATTGCGAGAGTCCCAATCGTCATCGCGCGAAACCCGAAGTCCGTTGCCAAGGCCACACGCAAACTTTCCGGATTCCCGATGAACTGAATGCCTATGATCAGAATCGCAATAAATGCGAGCCCTATCGCACTCATGCGTTGCATCGCGACAGCCGCCCTTGTCTTCCTACGAAAACTTTGCCGCTGCCTTGTCACCCGAGCGAGGCGCTCCAAACACCCACCAAGCGAGGACCCTTCTCGCCGTGCCAAGACAATCGCGGTTGAAAACAGCCCAATGTCGGGATGGCGGATATCCTCCGCAAAGCGACCAAAAGCCGCCTCCTCCGTACGCCCAGAATCAATATCCACCTTCAACTTTGAAATCGCACTGCGCACTTCGCTATCCTTCGGGAACAGCTCCACGCACTTAATCATTGCATTCAATGGGTCAAGTCCAGCTCGGACCGAGGAGGCTAATGCCAACAGGAATGCCGTATAGTCTCGCTCAAACGATAACGCGCGCCGAGCCGCCATAGATTTCACTCGAAACCAGTGCACCACTGGGACTACCAGCGCCAGGACAACAATCAGGGACACCCCCGACACCAGAGCCACAACCCCGCACGCCATCCCCGCAAGCGCAGAATGCAACGCTACGGTTCGGAGATACTCCGGTGTGAGACCCGCATACAGGAGCTCCGAGGTGATCTGCCCAAGAGTCTCTGAAACATGCTTCTCAGCACCCAGGCGTACCGCACGCTTTCCCCGCGGCACTGCGGCATCCTCCGATTGCCCCATGATGACATGTGCGCGCTCAAGTTTCTTTGCTGGTGAATAACGCATCAGTACGTCCTCCCAGCGGCATGCGCGAACTCGGAGCTCAGATCCACTGTCAGCTCTTGTGGAAACTCAGATAGAACCACCGGCTGATCAAGGCGCTCCAGTAGCGAGCGATGCGCGGACACTTTTTGGGCAACACTCCACACAGGCACACCCTCTTCGACACGATACCCAAACATGTCGCGCTCACGGATCCTTCCATCCGCAACTGGTCCAATTTCCTTTATTTCCATGATTCTTCGACGCCCCGTCTCGCGACACAGATCGACATACACGATTACCGCTACTGCAGTAACCATTTGCTGGCTGAGTACTTCTCTAGATACGCCTCTTTGAGCGCGCCCTAAAAACAGCTCTAGTCGCGTAAGTGCCTCTGCGGCTGAACGAGCATGAATGGTTGAGAGCCCCGGATGCCCCGACGCGCATACGTCAATAAACGCTTCGGCGGCCTCTGCATCTCGCATTTCACCGAAGATTATTCGGTTCATTGCCATACGCATCCCAGCTCGAATCAGCTCAGCTGGCGGCATGCGCCCAACACCGTCCGTGTTTGCCTCGCGCGTAACTACTGAACGGACAAGGCGGTGGTCCAGCTTTATCTCCGGGGTGTCTTCAATTACGAGAATCGATTCATCCTCTGGAATGCTCGCCGCAAGCGCGCGAGCCAAAGTTGTCTTTCCAGCACCGACTTCGCCCACAATCAAGACAGTTCGGCCAACGCGGACGATTCCTTCTAGATAACGAAATACCTCAGCTGGTGCGAGCCCTGCCTTGATAAGATCACCGGTGCGCACAGACGCGTAACGATTCAATCGAATCGTCAGGTATGGACCCTCTCCCTCAGCACACAAACAGCGATGGACGACGTGAATTCGCGCGAAACCATCCATCATGCCATCAGCTACTGGTTTCTTCGTCGAGTAGGTGGTGCCAGCTTTCATTAATAGACGCTCAACAAACGCCTCGTAGTCCGTCTGCGACGGAAAGCGAATGTCGGTAAGAAAATTTCTTCGTCCCTGCTGAACATTAATTTTATCAAAACCAGTGATGATAATGTCACTGACGGAGACATCGTTGACAAGCGGCTCAAGTGGGCCAAAGGGTCGAGACTCCTTCTCCAGCTCTGCAACTACAAGATCGCGCTCGAGAGTAGTTAGCTTTATTCCTAAGCGCTCGCATGCCTCAGCTACCACCACCTCTACTTCGGTTCCCGAAGCACTCCCCTCAAGCAAGGATACGCCAAGCTCTTGGCGCGCTTCGCGAAGAATTTGCTGTAGGACAGGAGTGAGGGCATTGGTGCGAGAACTCCCTACGCCAGAAGCTCCCTCTACGGGAACCGGCAGCAGCGCCAACCTTCTTCCATGATTGTCCGCTGCTTTCATCGGGAACCTCTCTAGGCGATAAACTACTCAGCTTCGCTTATTCAGATTTTGCTTCGGTGCCTGCCCCACGGAGAAAGCCCTCAGGCACCACCGTCGACTCAGACCACCTACCGTTAACCAAGACAAGCTTTCGACCCTTCGCGTCGATCATGGCTCCGGACACCGACACCGGTTCAGCGGCAGCACGTTTATGTAAACTAGGCGCTGAGAACGTATTTTCTTGCCAAGAGCCTTCGTCCCGAGAGGAGCGTAACGCAAACGTAATTTTCCCCTTCCCTACCGCAGTTGAGACTGCGAGAAATTGATCTTGAGTCACCAACAGAGTGACTGTAGACGGCACATTCGGCGTGCTCCCATCTACGGGGATGACGGAACGCTCGGCAGAAAGAATTTTAACCCGCTCCGCCACTACTGTGGTTCGCTCGCTCTCAATAAGAGCAATGTCCACCACGGAACCAGATCCAGCCCAACCTTCCACAGCCGCAGTAGCATCGACACGCAACGTCATTGCCCGCATTCCATCCGGAATTCTCTCGATTACAGGATTCGTCGAAGATGACGTAAGCGAAAGGTTCTCGCTAAATATGGGCAAATTGGCGGGGAGCGGCGCGATTGCCATCGCCTCCAAAAACGGCGAGACATCGGTCAAGGCACCTGATGGCACCTGATGGGCCGGAAACGCCACTCGCGTAAATCGAACGTCCTTCAGGCGCGTCCCAATTGGGACAAGCTTCGAAGGGACAGGGACCTGTACCTGATCGAACTCTCCGACTAATTGCGGGGCTCTCGCCACCGCCTCTGTGTCGCGCGCCGAAGGCTTTAGAACTATGGCGCCCGCAATCAAGGAAGCTGCAAGCAGAATCGTCGGCGCCAAAAGCTTGGTGCCGGCCCCACGCCGCATCTTCCGCTGATTTTTCTCTACTCGGGCTACCATAGGTCCTTTCCTCATCAACTATTGACCGTCGATTTCTCCAGCTCGCTGCTCGGCCCAACCCCCGATTGAATTCAGCAATCCGGACATCGAGTTACCCAAGTCCCCCATCGCTATAAAGACCACGGTTAAAATCACAGCCGCGCCGACGCCGTACTCCAGCAAACTAAAGCCAGCTTCTTTATTCTTAGTCTTCAATATCTGAAAGGTTTTCATACTACTCCTACTCTTTTGTACAATATTTCATCCCGCCTCAAACCAGAGAAGCCTTGGAGATAAGCGCTTTCGCTTCTCTCACCGCTCCCTCGCCTCCCGCTGCCTCAAGCGCTTCTCCAGTCCCCTCAGAAATCTGGAGGACCTTAAACACAGACGCATCGTTATTGGTTTGAGACTTTATATGTCGCTGTCGCGCGAGAGAGACCACTTTACTCTCATCACTACCAAGGAGCGGAAGTGTTGGTGCAGACGGGAGTTCAACCAGCTTAGCATCCGCAACCCTACCTCGCTTGCCGAACACTCTGGTAAGCAGTCCCACCTTAGAGACTCGCTCCACCTCAAGTGCCGCCTCGCCCTGCCGCGGAGCACCAATCGACAAGAGTAGTTTAGATATAGAGACTCGCTGCGCCTTGCTCATGAGTGAGAAAAGCGTGCTCCCCGAACCAGGCCATGTAGTCGCTGACTTCGAGTAAGGCACAGGAGTTTCCCATTCATGCGCTTCAAGTCCCGCCAAACGTTTGAACTCCTCGCGCAACAAACTGTGATCGAGCCCGGTCCCCACAGCAGCATTCTCCAGGACCAACAGACGGGCAGTGGGCGTCATCTGTGCGCGCACCTTTCGAATCTTCTCTAACGAGGCATACAAGGCGGCCGGGTCATTTGAAACTAGACACACTACAACATCCGAAACACGCTCGAGCACTCGCAGCATATTTCCATGACACGCCCCAGCATCAATGAACACGAGGTCATGTTCGGTATCTAACGCTTCAGTGATGCCTACCAGGCGCCTTGAGATTTCACCCCTACTCTCATGCATTGCATCTGTCTCTGGCGGAGGAGGAACACAGGACAACTCGCCTTCTCCTATCTGTACAGGGACACATGCCTGGTCGATATACTCTGAAGAAATTGCCCTTTCACCATCGAGCAGTTGCTGAACCGCTTCGGAAACAAACGGCCGCGCCTGAAGAAATCGACTAAGGTCTTGCGTCTCAAAATCAAGATCTACAACACAAACCTTATTCCCTTCCTGCATGGCGGCATCAGCAAGAGCGGCCACCATCGAGGTAACACCCACTCCCCCCTTTGCACTCTCCACGAGCACAAGCTTACCCGTCTTCGGTCTCGCGATTCGTCGCGCCAGAAGAACTAGCCGTCGTTGGAAGTCCGCGGGGTCGATTCCAGGAGACACCACATCATCAATTCCCATCCGAGCTAGGTGCTCAACAGATGAGAGGTCCGCTCTGCGCGCTGGCAGAATCGCAATGCACGCCGCACTTGGATGCAACTTACGCAGCGCACCCGCCTGAACCATGTCTTCGTTAATAATGGAGGGACCAATGATGAGAATTTCAGGAGAGTCGCGGAAGCGAAGCTCCTCAGGGCTACATGCACACAAATCAATGCGAGGAACGTATTCAAGAGACGAGGCTTCGTTAGGCACTAATCCTTGAATGAATTCATGGGCTCGACCTCTCGCCTCACCCGTTCTTTCAACAACCAGGACCTTAAGCATTCCGCTCCCCTTGCGCATTTGCATGAGGCAACCGAGCACAGTTCGTAGCCGGACAGTTTTCGGGCCGGCTTGTACTCAATTTGGCCTCACAGGTTTTACCACCACTTCGGTTCTAAGTCGCACAATCGCAACTATCCGAAATAGTTCGGTTTCTTCGCGTTTTGTCTGTAAACCAAGAGAAAACCTAGAGGACTTCTAGCACTGCGGACGAGTTCAACGTTCTGCTGTAAAACCACTGACCGAAGGATCTCTGGGTTGAGGTCCAACTGCTCGCAGATCCACTCGAAACTCACCCCTCGTTCTGGGCAGCAATGAAGGCTTCGTGACTTAAACCAGCTAAGTGCTCGAGGATTCGGGCGATAATGCAACAGGTAAACGGCTCGCCGTTGGGGTTCTCTACGCTCCAACGCATCCATCACCGCCTGAAAGAGAAGTCGAGAGAGAAACCGCCGATACCCCTTGGGCACCGATTCGGACTCCCCATACTCGATTACCCTCTGCTCCTCAGGACCCACAACTCCACCCCCTTAGTGCAACACACTGCCTGCCACCTTCGCCTTTGGCTTAACCGTCATTTGCTCACCCATGACACGCATGAGTGCGCCGACCCCCGCTTCACCCTTCACTGCCTCACGCAGCTTGCCGGCAAGCTGACCCACAAGCGTATCCGCCCTTTGTTCAGCCAGCGCCACCATCTCATTGAGTTGCGCCAGTCGCAGTTCTAAGGCTCCGACCTGCAACACTAACTGCTCACGCTTCGATACCAGCTCACCTTCCTCAGCCGAAGGCGCAGCTCTGACCACACGCGTCTCTGTCTTCCTTACACGCGGATCATTTGCTCTTCGTACCTCGAAGATATTCTCCACCGAGTCAGCAAGCGACGTTAGCTCCTGCGCGGACTCCACCTTTTCCGAGTTCACATACACTTCGAAAACGAGCTTACTTACCCGCTGTGGCTTGAAATATGCGGTACGAACTCCTCCTCTACTACGAGCACAGACCATCACAGCCGACGCACCAGAGCTCCCACATGCGGAAGAGCCAAAGAATACATTGGCTACGCTACGCTCCGTGCCACGATAGAAAGACTTCCACACCGACTTCGCGCAGTTCGATTCCTCACTTCTGAGCACGAACGGAATATCCTCTTCGGTCACCTCACCCTCCGCAATCGCAGCAGCTGTACGTAAGCACATCACCGCCAACGCCTGGGACGAGTTGCCCCAAACAAACCGCGTGCGCGTAGCACTTTCAAAATAGGAAGACCCCCTGTCACTTTGAATTGTGGGATTACCCTCCACACCATACGCAGTGCGAATGAGGGTGAGTTGTTCTTGGTTCGAAAAGTATAGCTTGAAAACTCGCTTCATTTTTTCCTCCGTCATGTGAGACGGAGAAGGTCTAGTTCACGGAACGTGCCAGCATGCCAAGGTGCGTAACTATCTAGATATACTTACCTTCGCAGCGGGGTCGAAGTGCATGTCTGCTACAGTGGAGCAGCACTGCTACAGCGTAGCAGTGCATTGGGGCTACATCGGTGCGATGGCCACACATCGCACCCAGAGGCTTCTAGATGGGATCAGGCCGAAACTCGATTGATTTGAGCTTTATTACTCGTAGACTGGAAGGCATGAAACAAATCCTGCTTCTGATCCTTCTTGGTGTAGGCACTGCGCACGCACAGCCTTCTCGGGTAGCGAACTTTGTCCCAGTTCCTCTATCAATAATATCCCAATCCAACTCCGTCTTTGCTGAAGGCGGTGATATGCACTCCCTATGGTTCACGGCCCTTGTTCAGGACGAGAGCCTCCGACAGATCCTTCACCTCGATACCACTACGCTACGACTCACTCAGCACTCACTAGACGAGGTTGGGGCCGTGCTTCGAAATCCGAACACTACGTTCGCCATGACTGTGGACGGCATGGTGGCAGATGGGGATGGTGTGCTTTTTTCAACCAACGGAGGGGAACGCGACCTTATCACCAAGCTCAGCGACCCTAATGGCATTTCCACCATCAGTCATCTTTCAAATGACGGCACAATCGAAGTTCTATCCGCCACTCGCGAGTTCGATCTAACTCAACCGATTCCCTACGGCTCTCCATTTCGTCGCGCCGACGGAAGCCTGTGGGTCATTAGCCGCCGGAATACTCCCGACACCGCCCATTCGGGGGTATCCAAACTCGAAAATGGGCAGCTCACCAACTTCATTCCTTTTCGTACGTTCCTACCCTACTTGTTTCGGCTCTCTCCCTTAGATCGCCCGCATCTAACTTCCGACGGATCGGTCCTATTCATTGCAAACTCAATTCTGACCGACTACTACGGCCGCCCCAACACACCCTTCCTCCCTGGCCGAATTGCCCGGCTGAATCTTGACGACACCTTCTCCCTTATCACGATTGACAACGCCGAAAGCCTACGAGGCTTAGGGGTACTTAGTGATGGAACTGGCTTTGCCTCGTACGTATTTCGTAGCCTTCCTTGCGTTGCTCGAATTTACCCAGACAATTCTTTTTCCGAACAGTGCGCATATGGTCCTGACGTAGGAAGCTTTTACGACGGAGCACTCTCGGGGCAAAGTGAATCAGCTCGGGGGATTCTGGGAGAGGCTGGCTCCATATATGGGCCCGTTTCCTTTCAAACTGAATCTCTCAATATCCCACCTGTTAGCGGAATGCGCGGAGGGAGTAGGTCAATTCGCTGGTTCCACAAACAGCCAACCATAGTCGAGAACTTCATTACCAGCGACGGTACCATCTGGACACTGAGCGAATCTCGCTTTCGCAACAACCCTCGCGCTCTAACTTCATACCCCGCCACTGCTATTCGTTTCGCGATGAGGGCCTCCTCCACCCTCTCTTCAATTAGGGGCCGTCGACAAAAGGTTTTACGAATCTCTCTTCGCTCAAGATCTAGATACCACCAACTCTTCCCGCGCGACCCGGAGTATTACGCAAAGTATAGGCGCCCACGCATTCCAGACAACGAACGCAAAGCACACAGCGATGGGTACGCCGCCTCTGTACACATCTTCTCTTCGGACTCCGATCTTTTCTCATTTGACACGGCCACTCTACTAAAAAACGTTACCGTACACCTACTGGAGAACACCCCAAGAACCTACTACCGCCGGCCGGGAACCGTTGCCGGCATCCAAGTGCATACGGATTACTACTCTGGCACTTGGGATGTGCCTATTAACTATCCACGTCAACCTCCAGGGAAGTCGGTCTTTGCCTGCGTGGATTGCGATCCCGCTCTTGGGAAAATTGGTGCGAATGTAGTAACTCTTCAAAAGGGGACGCCACCCATTTCCTAGCTTCTGTACTGCCTCAGCGGAAAATGGAATTTAACCTGCCACTGCTAAGTTGGCAGCCAAGCTGTCATAAACCGCTGAAGGTAGTGGGCCATCCTCGAGGCTCATCCCAGTTGCTAAATGGCACTCGTATCATGACTACCCGCGCGTTGGAGGTCTTCGCGCGCTCATTTTTAAGGCAAATGAGAACGGGTTCGAGCGCTGTGTCCGCCGAATAGGACGCAAAGTCTTAATCCACGAAGAAGAGTTTTTTAATCGGGGGGAAGCTCAAAATAATGTGTAGAGGAAAAGGAGCCTCTCTTTAAACGCCCTATCAATCGTTTCGATTCTCCACCGCGATTGCCAGTGCCTTGCTTGCTAGCGCTTCCGCACTTATTGACCTTTCTTCGGCTTCTTCCGCTCGTCTCTTTGCTTGAACCAGCTCGTGAGACTCAGTCGTGCAATATCCATTGAAGCGCCCTTGATTCTGCAAGTCGAGCACCCACGACCCCTTAGTGAAAATAAATCGAAGCTCGAAATCCTTCTCGCCTCCTTCATCTGGAAATCTGAGCGTCTTAGATGTAAGAATCTTTTTCTTGGAAGAATCTGGCGTGGTTCCGACAATCTCGGCCGATACTTTACCTTGACCAAAGAGGCGTCCTTTGAGTACCACCTCGTTTCGAAAATCGCCTAAGAGTTTTTCTCTTTTTCCCCACTCGCCGCGGGGAGGTCGCCTGGTAGAAATAAAAATTTGTCCGGCCGCGCACTTTTCTGTGCGGGCCGGCTGCGCGGAAGGCGTGTTATCGGCCTTACCTTTCACATTTACCGGTGATTCCTCACTATTGGCTGTCCCCGCCATCAGCTGCCCATCTTCACATGGGGAAGAGGAGTAGCGATCCTTGCACTTGTAAATCTCCGCCGATGCGAAACTACAAAACGTTGCAAAAGCGAAAAGGGCTGATATTAGAGCGCGTATCCGCATGGGTGCATCCTTGTCTGGGTCGTGGATAGACTGTGCACAAACCACGAAGAGAGTAGCTGTTGTTAGCCCAAGCTACAATTTAGGAAATGCGCCCTACTACTGGGGCACGGACTAAGACATAACGCCACGCACCTATCCTATAGAGGGCTTGGTCGCATTGAGCTTCCTGAAGCAGAAGTTGGATTTTAAGAAGCTATTCAAGTTGGTTAAAAGCGAAAGGTAATCTTTCAATCTATCCAAACGCAGAAGTCCTGCATCGAGATGGGGGAGCTTCTATTGAAGGGCAATGGGATGTTGTCATCTTTAGCGCAGGCGGAAACACGATAAAGCGTGCGTGGCTTGAACAGCTGAACGTCGGAGGTCGCATATTAATGCCGTTCACCCTCGCCGATAGATTTGGGAGACTCTTAACAATTACCCGCCACAAAGACGGGTACGAGGCCGGCTTTATGCAGGGTGACCCAATAACCCATTACGAACTTAATGGCGCACGATCCTCAACACTCAACGACGCCCTTCGCTCAACAGTTGAGAGTGTTGGCTGGTTTGAAGGAGGGTCGATTCACACAACATGCTCAACTCCTTGCGACGGATGCTGGCTCTGGATTCCGGATGAGCAGATATGCCTCTCCACCTGTGCCCTGCATTCATAGCGATGAACGAATCGCAATTCCCCGGCACGAACGGCTCTGCGCTCATTTCTCTATATTGTTAGCCGCGCTGCACTTTCCGTCGCTGCACCGTGAGCCATTCGCTCAAAGACTCCTTCGCGATTACACAACAAGCACCTGGACTAGGATCCTCTCAACCCCTTGCGATATCCAGGGCACACCCGATTTCCATCTTGGGGTAGGACAACAATTACCGAGCGAAGGCCCTCTCTGCCACTTCCGCAGAAGATGAACTCACTCGCAATGTGCGTCCAAAGAACAATCTAAGAGGAACCTCCGCCTGGGCTTGCGCCGAATAGGATCGACCGAGTGCGGCGTCCTGACCCACTACCTGAACATCTACGCAATTTGGCTCGGCACTATCACCCATTTCTGGACAACGAACGGCTGCCGGAAATACTGACTCAATTTCACTTAAGCCCATCGACGCCGCAGCATCGAAGTCTTCGACCGGTCCAGAATATTGCCCACCTTCAAATCCAACTAGCTCGGTTCGACAAACCGCCGGAGAAGCACACTCGGACGGCCTCTCTCTTCCGCGAACAGGTTCATGCGTTACAAGTTCCTCATCACCCCTACCTTCGTACCGTATTCGCACCGATGCGCCACATTGGGTGGCTGGCATCGACTCATACACGACAGGAGATCTCTTCCCTCGAGCCCCTTCAAAGTAGGCAGCTACGGGCAGTCCAAGATTACGCGCCTCTGTCTGCAAACGATCTTCCCAGCACCCATCCCCAATATCCTCATACACGCCACGGAAAATGCTAGTTATCGGCAATTCAGGTCGCGTTTCTTCCCCGAACGTCCGCGACGCAATAGGCATCTGTGCACAAGAATAGAGGCCAGGTTGCTGCGCCGCCATAACCCGCGGGTCCTGGTCCGACGTATAGAGCGGCTCATCAGTCAAAGTCGGAGCGGGAATTCCTCGCTTCGCCGCAGGGACCGGAAGTAGGGCCGGAGCAACTCCCGCATTGTCTTCGCAGTGCTGGCGGAGATGTGTAAACGACAACGGGGTTCCTGGATGCGCCGGATCCATTACCGTTACAGTTCTCTCACCCCAACTCACCGTGGTCGGAACCGCAACGCCAAAGCGCTGCATGTCCTCAGTTGGTTGTGCAGGACAAATTGATCGAGCCTGCGAGGAATCCCAAATGCGCCCTTCCGCGCCGGCCAATTGAGGTACTCCATAGTTCGGGGTTCCTCCAGGAACACCAGTTTGGCCAAAAGCACCGCACACATTCGGAGCACTTTGCACTACAAGACTCTGGCAGCTCTGCGACACATCATAATCATACGAAGCCACCTCGATATCCCCGTGAGATTGCGCTACCTGGACTTGGGCGTTTTCCAACCCAAATCCACAACCAATCGAGGCAAAATTGCTATAGATGGGCGAAGCCGTCCGCACCGAGACCTGCTCTACTAACGCTGAGGGAATCCCCAAACTACATTCCACAGCCGCACCAGTAGCTTGGTTATGGAAATGCTGCCCTCTCGTTATAGTTCCGGAACCATCTGAACAACGCCAATCATTCCTTGAAATCCGCGCGTACTCCGGCGTCCACAGTCGAATATTGGAAAGGTTCCAACCCGCATCCTGCCCAGCATCCGCACTTAACGTGAACCTGAGAGTGATATCCCTATTGAAAGGGACCTTAATACTCGAGTGGTCTTCGAACTCTCGATATCCGCCGCCCCAAAGCTCAGGATCTGTATAGGCTTCAACTGCACCACGAGGCACAAAATTCGCTGGCCCCGAGCTGCCAAACACCCTTCCCCCAAGACCCCTTCCACCACCTGACCACGAAAGATCTATCGCCACTCGCCCCGCACCGATCCCATTTCCACGAATATGGAACATTACCAACGACTCATCCTCCAACTCCGAAAAGCGGAATTCATCAGTACCAGGAGCATCCCTAAAATGATCTGCCGCGATCGAATATGGGGGCGTTCTGTCATAGCGCGCAGGCTTAATTCTAGCCTTAAGGGCATTGGGATTTGCAAACGGGCGCGTTATTCGGAAGGTGACCGTTCTTGATTGACTGCCCCCGCTAGGAGCGCTCAACGACAACCCAGAGCTTACAGTCAGTCGCGGCGCCACAGACGCCCCTGGTTCAAACCGATATCTAAAGGTTGGGTTTAATGGATCTCCTGAAATGTAAGGAAGATGGTGGTTCTTCACATACACTTCTCCTTGAGCTTCAATCGGATAGCTCACAAGTCTCGCCTGAAGGTTTTGTCGCTGCACACTAAAGCGATAATCCGAGAGAATTCGCGCAGTCATGTTGGTGTACGTCTCTCGCTTTCGATCAAACCACGACGCCTCTCCGTCATAATCGTAGCGATCCACCTCGTAGCGGGGCGGCGTGGTAATTCGATACCAGTTGTAGAGCGCAGTTGGGGGAGCAGCACTCGTGTCGATACAACGACGAGCTCCATCAACGCCACCGTCTAGCGTGTACACGCAACGGACTGCAGTTTCAGCAGCTTTTGTAACAGCCGACTTAACTTGCAACACCCTAGCGGTGTCTAACGCGCCTAGGGTAAGAGTTAGAAGAAGAGGAAGAGCCACAGCGTATTCCAATAAATACGCCCCAGCCGAACCGTGAGCCCTTTTTACTGCTTTCATGGACACTCCGTTCAGACGTTCTGTGTAGTATATTTCGAGTTTATTCTGAGTCTACTGAACTTTTGATCTATTCCGTGAGTTTAAGGTTACGTTCCGCCATTGTGAAAACACGAGCTGTGCTGCCTAGTTATCGTCGTTTCAGCCTTGCCGAAACGTAGCGTGCCCGTTTCAAAGAGCCCAGGAGTCACTAAGAACCCCCCACTAGAGGAGAGTCCTCGCTGCTTTCCATCTGCGCTCAAGGTCAACCTTCCTATGTCGCTAGGAGTCGGATACAGCTGAATATAGGTTTGCTGACAATCATCGAACACTTGTACCGTCCCAGTTTTTCCAGCCGCCTCTACTAGATAGTCAAACTGATACGTTCCAAGAGACGCACTCGACCCTAGAGGAGCCACCTTGGGGGCGCAGCCTGTTACCAACAAACCCACTATCACTACGACCACCTCCAACCTAACTTTCATCACGCACCTCCATCGGACCATTTGCCCGTGCGCGCATGGCGCTAATCGCAGCTACTCGCGCACCTCGTCTCCGTAAGCGCCCCTCCGGAAACTCAACGCTGCTCGCAAAAATTTCCGTTTGCACGAAGTCACTCCCTGCCTGTCGACGAACGAGCTTCGGCTCCAGCCGACCCTCAACCATGACCGCCGTTCCCGACCTCACTTGCTCACTGACCAATTGAGCAACGTCACCGAAACACAACACCCTATGCCACTTCACCGTTCTCTCTAGCACTCCATCCGCAGCTCGGCGCCGATCATTGGTTGCCAGCTTGAGCTCACAGTACAGCGTGCCAGAGCGACCCTTCTTGAGCTCCGGACGTTCCACCGCCGCTCCCATTAAAAACACCTTGTTCATATCACCCCCTACTCTCTGTATGGTTTCAACACTACGTCCTTAGTGACGAAGACAGAGAAACGATGACCAGGACGAATTTCTATCGTTGGCTGAATATCTAAATTCTTCTCCGTAATTCGCTGACCCGCCTGATTTATGTTTTGCGCCGCACCTTGCAAGGCTAGCTGCGAAAAGGAAGGATCCAACGTCCCCGTGTCGCCCTGCGCTATCTGCGCCCCAGCTCCGAGCATCGAGCCGAGCACCACTCCAGTGAGCAGCCTCAAGAAGTGATGATTCACCTTATCTTTAAGTCCCGCGTACCCAGACATATCCATTCCAGGCATACCGTCGAGCGAAAGGGCCGTGCCATTTGGAAACCCAAGCCTAGTCCACACCACAAGCACCCTGTCCTGCCCGTACACCACCCGTGAATCATACTGTCCAATCACCTTTGTCCCCTGCGGAACGAGCAAGTGTCTCCCCAGTTTTGTATCGAAAATGTTTTCGGAGACCTGCCCAAGAATCTGGCCTGGAAGATCACTATTGATTCCACTTATCAGCACTCCAGGAATGATAGTTCCAGCCATCATGGTGTACGGACTTCCAGCAGGCTCAAGTCCGAAAGAATGCTCGAAACTTGGATCCCGAGCTTTCGATAAAAACTGCTCTTTCTCATCTTGCCGCGAGGAACCATCACGAGGATTCAACACCTCCGGTCCACCACCAGAAGCACCAAGCGAAACTCCAATAGAGAGCCCGTTCTGCTGCACTGCGTTTTGGGCGACAGGTTGTACCTCAGTGGATGGCAAGCCAGCTCGACCCGCACTTCGCACATCCATTACAAGGTCCGCTTGCAGTGCCTGAAGAGCGAGTCTCGCCCTCAATCGCTCGAGTTCGGAAGGAGGCGCCGCCTCCACCTTACGCTCGCTCATGCGTGCTCGAATCTCTACCGGTTGCTGCGTAGCGACAGGCCTGGGAATGCGGTCATAGGAACTTGGGAACTGCTGCAAAATTCCAGTGCTAGTTGCGACCTGAACCTCCTGCGGTCGGCTAGCTTTCTGCCTCTGCGCCGCAAACCCCTGCACCACTGAGTACAGAACCATCACCATCAGCGCTGCGACTACGACAATAATGAGGTTCCGGTTGAGAAAGCGTCCCGCAGGGCGCAAAACAGGCTGCTGTTGCATGACACCACCTCAATCAAAAAGCCGATCAAGAAACGATCTTTGTGAGCGCTCCCTACTTCTCACCGTTACTCGCCTATCACGACCCACCCTCAATTCCGCATCCTCAAACAAACGGTCCACAATGAAGTAGCCTCTCGCTACTCGGTAGTTCACAAGCTTCGGATCCCCGTCTACAAACACGAACAGCGCAGGGGCCTCATTGACTCTCATGGCAAGGGGCATTTGGAGGTAGGTCTTAGCGCCATCATCAAATACTCGTATCGGCTTCCACCCATAATCCTCACCGGAAACCGCATATTCGAAGTTCAACTTCTCCGGAGTTACACCCGCAAGCAGATCCTCCTCATCGTCCTCCCTTGCTTGGGCGAAACGCTGCTCCTCTTCGTCCTGTGGATAGGTCCACGCAACGACCGGCATATGCCACGCACCACTACTGGCATTGAGGTGATACGTGCGCTTAGTCGTGGTGAGGATAATGTTTGTTTCTAAATGGTCGTCGAGTGGCCGAAGCATGATGTGAGTCTTTCGCTCCGCTCGTTTCCCACTCTGCACCACCGCCGTCTTCCAACGGACCGTATCGCCAGCAATTGGGGCATTGAGCAACTCTTCGCCATCTTCGAGCTGAATGTCGGTCACAAACTCTTTGGCAGCGTGCACCTCGAAGACCCCGCCCTCCACATAGGGATAGATTGTCTTCGCTTTCATGGTGATTGCATTCTTAGGTTTTTCTGTGGCGAGCAGCGAGGCACGCTGGACCACCAGTCGCGACTGCAGAAGATCTACATCTCGAGACAGCTCACTAATTAGCTCCGCAGTCTTATCTCCCTTGGCCTTTCTAGGCGCTGGCACCACCTCCTCTGGCATCGTCTGTTCTGGAGCGTCAACCTGCAGAGTTCTCTCCATGTCCTTCTTGGCGTCGTAGGCAGCGCTCTCCACAATTTCACGCAACATCTGCTCCTTAGCCGACGGTGTTCTAAGCCCGTCCGCCCAGGCAATTACTGGCACGAGCACCGCGAGAGTGGCGCTTAGTAAGATTCTAGCTCTCATGCAACGCCCTTTGTGCATACACGTTTCGCTCCGGGGTTAACTCCCTCGACCATTGAAAATTTGAGACGTAGAGCCCCAACGGATTCATCCACAACACTTCCTCTCCTGTGGGGTCCTTTCGCACCACAGTGAACAACCCAGTCATCGTGTACTCATCTAAGACTCGCCCACCGTTGTCGTATACTGTCTCCTGCCACCTGGCCTGATACGACTCGCTGTTAGCTACTTGGGTGATTGCAATTGGTTGCACGGTAACGGTGCGCTTTCCGATTTGAGATACGTTGCTTTCAGGTTTACGCGCCCACTCCCCCATCAGCGTTGCCGCATCAGATGTAAGATACGCATACGCATGCTCCCAACTCTTTCGCATCACCACTGGATCAAGCGGCACTCCACGCACGTTGTTCACTAATTGGGTAAGGAAGTACCTCACCTCGGTAGGGCCTGGCCTAAATTGACCTGGCGCAGCTGGCCCGATCACAACCGGCTCACCACGCTCGCGATCTAGTCCCACAATCACAGGCACCACGCTCGCCTTGTTCACCATTATAAAGAGCGCGCCCGCAAGGACCGCAGCGGCGGAGGACGAGACAAACGTCGCCCCCCTCCACATGCAGCTCTGTTGGTAAAGACCACCCAACCGATCGTCCCACTCCTGTCGCGCGCGCAGGTACGGAGTCGCCGGGCCAGCTTGTGGTTTCATCGATAGTGGGGCTGATAACAATTCGCCTTTTGTTGACATACTCACCTCTTACCTCTGTTTCTTTTCTCCATGGGGGTACACAGATGGGTACTGCCCCCTATCTTGCTTCACGGACTAGTCGGCCAACGCCAACACACCATCGAGCTCTCCTAGGAGCGACTTCCTCCTGACTAGCGCAAGAGCAGGTACCTTCTTTGTGCAGACTTCCGGCGCCCTTTGCTGAATAGCTTCTTTCAGGTGAGTAAGTTGAAGAAGCGAGTGTTGTACTTCGTAATTTAGAAGAATTTCGATCTCCTCATAGGCGAGGCAGTTCAAATTAATGGATACGCCCACTGGGCCCTGATATCTTTGCCCAGGGTTTGAGCGAAGGAACAGTCTCTTGGTCACCCCAGTGCCCGCTGGTGTCCACCCAAACATCTCCGTCAACCACTCCGTTTGCTTATCAATGGCGTAATCGAGGGAACTCGCGGGACTTCCCTTTGGGCCAACCAGGAGAGGCCCATAGGCAGGCTGGAACTTTCGAATAGCGGCTTCTATGAAGAGCAGAGAAACTGCCTGTACAGCCTTCGTCCATTGGAATGTACTAAATCCTCGGTAGGCTCCACTCCTTTTTCCCCGAACACAGCGTCGCTCCTCCTCAATCAGAGGATGAACAAAACAACTTTCGAAGAGTTCGTACTCCTTGTCGCCAACAAACTGCAGAACAAGCTTTCTCATAGGCCCCCGTTCATAGTCTCCGCGGTTAGAGACCAATACGCATACCGCACGTACAGTTCTACCGTTCTCCGCTTTCGACGGGGGTTACCTCAGATGGGGACGATTGCCGGAGGCGTCACTATTTCTTTGATTCATTGGGGTTAGCCATTTTCTGGCCGACATTCTTGCCCACGTCGAGAGCACCCGCTCCTGCGTGTTTGATCACGGAGTTGAAATAGGCGGCTGGACTAAACGCCCCACCTACTGCGCGATTCTTTCCTCCCGCTAGCTGCGCTATTGCAGCGCTTCCGGTACCGCCCACTGCTCCCAATACCGCACCGGCACCAGTTGCAAGGCCACCTTTCAGCGCCGCCCCAACAAAGCTTCGCTGTGATGCCGCAGAAGCAGTCGATAAAGGACCGTTTGCGCCACTACCTCCAGGGAAACTCGAACTATCTCCTCCTTTTGGCATGGCACTCGAATTCGGCTTTGGCACCCCACCATCACCGCCTAAACTCGGGAGAGTAGGCGGCGTTGGCGACGAACCAGATCCTCCGCCTCGCATGAATCCACCAAGAGCACTCGCGCCTCCAGCCAGCGCGCCCGCAACCGCCCCGGCGCCGGCGGCATACGGCGCAGACGCAGCACTACCCACCACTCGCATTGCCGAAGACCCCACCATCGCAGCTCCTGTTGCCATCGCCGCTCCAGGATTGAGACTCGGCGTGCCCGTGAGCAGACTCGCAGCCATAGACGGCGCATGCCATCCAAGCACAGACAGAAGCAACGCGAGCACCGCTAGATTCACCATGTGAGGCCAATTCGAAATGTCGGCCGGACCCACCGTGGTAAGTCGGTCATTGGCGATACCGATCATTACGCTCAAAACTAATATGCGAACGGCAAAGGAGACGATCATTCCAAAGACCTTTTCAGCGAGAAACGCCGTCGGCCGGAACACCCCAAACGGAAGCAGTATCATTCCGCACACCATTAGTAGTTGTAGCTCAATGTAAGTAACGGCACAGACAAGCGCGAGCACGGCGAAAGCCATTAAGGTCATAAAAGCCAATAATAGAGTGAATCCTCCAGCAAGGATTCCGAACACGCCACTGCTCGATTCCGCGACCTGCTTTCCTACCAGTAGGAATCCGCGCTCGATAATCGAATCCGGCTGGCGCACCGAAAGCGGCTCTACTTCCGCTTGCCCAGGCACTCCTCCCACACGCGAGCCAGCACCGGTCTTACCTCCCACAGCCTCCGCCGATCTCCTCACCACATCAACTGCATCCTTGTAATTTTGTCCTCCATTCAGGAGCAACCCCGAGAGAATGGTAACTACGAAAATTCGTTGGATCGCTTTTCCAAGTTGGGGACCCCCATCGGCAGCCCAAAGTAACGCCAAAACAACCACTTCAATAATGAGCAGCGACGTGAGCAAAGACAGCGAGTAAGGGCCAATCGCAAGAATCCCGCGATTGATTGTGTCCTCGAACAATAGAACAGTTTCGTTCAACGGCGAAATCGTCGCTACCACTCCTTCTTGGGCCGCCATACTTCCTCTACCGAATGGGATCGTTACCTACGCGCACTCGTTTGATTGGGGACTCCCAACCGGCGAGTAGCTTCTTATCTGCGATTTTGGCCGCTGCACGCTCAGTATTTTCTTGGGCCTGAGCTGCAACAGTCGCCTGTTGAAAGTGGGCGATCATGGTGTTCAGCTTCATCGTCTCACCTCCAAGTGTGGCAAGAATTTGGTTCCCAGCCTGCGTCGCTTGCAAAATACCAGTTGCACCCTGGGAGGTAGCGACGAGCTGATCAAACTGACTCTGCGTCTGCGGCAGCTGCTCCATTACCGTTGCCGCTACGCGAAGCGAGCCTTGCACCATATTCTGACTCTGCCGGCGCATTTCTGTTAGTTTGAAATCAAACTCCTCGGGCGTCATCGGCGCTTGTCCCTGCTCATCTAACAACGGGTAGAGCTCCTCGAACTTGTCCGCAAGAGTATCTAGTCCGTTAATGAGCCCATCTACGGTACCTAGTTGGTGAAAGATTTGCTGAAACTGGCTGTTGTAATCATCTAGAATATCAAAATCGAGTTTCTCCAGATTCCTTATCATCATCTCAATTTGGCGAACTTGATTCGCCATCATTTCGATTTCATTCACATTGCTTTGCAGTGTTCGAAACGCCGTCAGCACGTTCTGCATGAAGTTTGAGGGATCAAATACCGTGATTGCTCGTACACCACTCGGTTGAAGCACCCCATAGACCCCAAGGGTCACGCAGAGAACTACTCGCACTATGTGCCGTTTCATACTTCCTCCTTCTCAAGCTGAGCTAACTTTACGCCGAGGTTCTGTCGCCCTAGCCCCGCGAGATAGTGCTGATTAAACTCGGAGGCAGATGCTGTGCGCTGCTTAAGCTCGTCTGCAAAACTTTGGATTTCCTTTGAACTCGCAGCGCAGTAGGCAAGGGCCGCTTCCCCCAAACCCAGCTCAAACAACCGATTCCCCAGTGGAGAGGTATAGTAGTAGTGCCGCTTCGGCATTGACTTGGCGACTATCTCGACTTGCCTCTTATTAAGACCAAAGCGTCGATACATTTCGAACGCATCCTCGTTCAACGCTGCGCCGTTTGGGAGATAAATTTTTGTGAAGCACGCCTCTCGAATTGTCTTTGCCACCACACTCTGGTCGACATCGGCGAGTGACTGCGTTGCAAAAACAACCATCACGTTCGCTTTTCGAAGCACCTTCAACCACTCGCGAATCTTCGCTGCAAATGCCGGATGGTCGAGAAACAACCACGCTTCATCCAGAACAAGTAGCGTCGGTTGCCCTTTGAACCGCTGCTCCAAGCGATGGAACAAGTACGCCAGCACCGGAGCCACAGCCTGCTTTCGATTCATGAGATGCTCAGTCTCAAACGTTTGCCAGTGGCCATAGCTTAAGTTGTCGCTATCACTATCCAGCAAGCCGCCATGCGCGCCTTCTACCGTGTATCCATGCAGCGCCCTTCGCAGCTCATTGTCTTGCAACATGCACACAAAACCAGTCATCGTTCTCTGTGCCGTAGGGGCCGTAGCGAGCCTTCCTAGTGCGCTCCACACCTCCTGCTTGTGGTACGGGGTAAGCGTCACGTTTTCTTGCACTAAAATATCAAGCAACCACTCATGCGCCCAACGCCGCTCACTATCTTCATGGATGTGACCAAGGGGCTGGAAACTCAACTTGGAGGAATCCTCGCCGAGCTCGTAGTAGTCACCTCCGACCCCATAGGTCGCAATCTTTGCAGAGCCCCCCTTATCAAAGATGTACACCTGGGCGTCTGGATAGCGCTGAAACTGCAGCTCAAGAAATGACAGGAGCGTCGACTTTCCGGATCCAGTAGGACCAAGTATCAGCGTATGCCCCACGTCTCCGATGTGCGGAACGAATCTAAATGGGGTGCTCCCTCCAGTGCTCGCATAGAATAGTGGTGGGCCATCCAAATGGCGATTACGCTTCGGACCAGCGAACACCGCCGAGAGCGGCATCAGATGAGTAAAGTTCAGCGTGTTTATGATGGGACGTCGCACATTGTGCCTGCAGTTTCCAGGCACTGAGCCAAGCCACGCATCCACAGCATTTAGGTCTTCGATTCTCGTTGCAAATCCGTGGGAATTAATCACTCGCTCCACTTCACGGACGTGACTGCGCAGCTTATCAGCCTCGCGGTCCATCAAGACCACTACTGGCGTATAGTAGCCAAACGCCACGTGATCATCCGCCACTTCCTGTAGAGCCTGATCAGCATCATCACTCTTATTTAGCGCATCAGTGTCAACCATCGCCGATTGAGCACCTGAAATTATCTCGCTAATAATAACCCCTATCCCTTTTCTCTTCGCGAACCACTTTCGCTTGTATTCTCTGAGCTCCTTTAGGGCATCTTGTTTTCCAAGCGGAACAAATCTGTTCACCCATCGATAGGGAATTGCTAGGCGATTTAGCGCATCGAGGAGTCCCGTGCGGCTGCGCATCGGAAGCCCCAACACTCCGATTACCCCAAGGTGCCAATCTCCAAGCGCAGGCTCTAAGCCTC
>JBGSMV010000044.1:0-56403 GCA_041739995.1 Bdellovibrionota bacterium | reverse complement strand
GCGCTGTGCGGAGTGAGGCGCATGCTCCATTCGCAGCACAATGCGTGGGTTCATGCAGCAGTTTCGCTGGCCGTAGTGATTGCGGGTCTAGGCTTTGGGGTATCAGCCGTTGAGTGGGCCCTCATTGCATTAGCGATCAGGGCGGTTGGGGTTACCGAAGCTCTGAACACCGCATTCGAAATACTCTGTGACGTCGTTTCTCCCGAATCTCACCCACTTGTTGAGAAATCAAAGGATGTAGCCGCCGGAGCGGTTTTGATTAGTGTAATCGGGGCGATCTTCGTTGGACTCTTCGTCTTTGGCCCCAGACTGCATGCCCTGGTTGGTTTTCAATGACGCTCTTTAAGAGGCCTAGGAACACCTTAAAGGGGCAATAAAATCGGGGGAAGATCAATTAATCAGCGCTCATGCTTAGCAGTATCTTCGGGTACCCCTAGATCGCGCAAAAGCGCAACAACCTCCTGCTCTCTACCGTCAAGGTAATTAGCGACAATCGAGATGTTCATATTAGATCCGCAGTCCAACCGGAGTAGTGGTATTGGGGGCCTAACGTTAGCAAGGCCCAAGTGCCATCCTTTGATGTGTCTCAAGAGGCAAATCACTTCAGGTGAGTTGAGTGCGATGAAGAGAGGCTGGGGGTCAATGACAAAATTTGCAGGAATAGCGATGCGGTCCCGGTACAGTCGAAGAGAGGGGTATTGGGGAAGCTGAGCAACTAGACGACTGAGCGCGAATGACCTCCTAGCATTGCTGTAGAGTAAAGGAATAACAGTACTAAATAGGACCAACATCAGTAAATTTCCCGGTCGCATACTCTTACTAGGGTCGGATGGCACCAAGAGGACTGCAAGGCCGCCGATTAGGCCTAATACGAGCAGAAGCAGCAGAACGTAAACCCCGCCCGCCAAAGTGCCCGTGTCATCACGCTCAGCTCGAACTATTTGCAAGAGGGGAGGCTGCCCCCCGTCAGAGTGTTCACTGCTAAACATTCGAGAGCGCTCAGCAAGTTCGGCCTCCTTCCGTAGCGAAAAAGCCAGCGCTCCTACGATGCAAACGAAAACGATAATAGTGGAAATGAGTAAGAGCACGGAAAGGAAAGTAACTTCCCGGAGTGCTTTTTCCTAGCCCCCTTTAAGAATTCAACTGTGAGTAAATCAATACCCGTATTCTGGGCCCCATAGAACTTCCCCACCTGTACCGGGGCTAAGGCCGAGAGGGCGCATTCGAGAATCCTATGGCGGGTTTCACGACGAGTTTTTAAGCACATTCGAAGAGTATCTGAACTGCTGACGCATAGTGCGGCACCAGCTTACCGCGACACCTGCAAGCACGCGTTGCTATAAACTATTTCCTTTAAAAAGCGAGGACTTTATCCGGCATGCGACGTGAAGTTTGGCGAACACCTCTAAAATGCCGTTGCTTGAGCGGATACCGACCTTGCGACGTTACGCTCCCAATGCGGCTCATGGAGTGTTTTAGGAACGACCGAGGCCTTAATAACGTTCTCTTTCAGGCGGCAGCTGCGCCGTGCAACCCGTCCTCGGCTCTGCGTCTCAAACCACAGGCGTTGCCAAGCACAATAACCCCGTCGCCTGCTTCCAACTTCATGCAATTTATCCTGATGGCTCTTCAACCTCTCCTTTTCTCAATCACACCATGAGGTCAATTGGTTTTCCAACCAGCAATCAGCATTCCCCTGCGATACCTACAAGCACTCGCTCTTGGTAGCATTCTCGTTCAAGAAACGAGGCTTGTGCCCGTCTTGCAACGCTAAACGAGCAGTGAAGTTTGGTGAGCACATCTACGACTCAGTGCTTGAAAGAGTTCCGCACGGCTCGACTGAGCTCGCCGAAGTCCGACACTGCGGTTTCACCCTCCCCAAACGGCTGAGAGTCTTCTTCCGCTATGACCGAAGCCTGCTTGATACCCTCTTTAAGGCGGCAGCGAGTGCCGTGCAAGCAGCCCTTGGTTCGGATACTCAAAGCCCCGGACTTGTCCTCACTGTGCAGACTGCAGGTGAGGCCCACTCTAAAAAGTACCACCTTCTTTTAGGTTACCTTCAGTGTCCTCTTTGGCGCACCGTCCAAGTACTTTCAAAGGCTTACGCTGTTGTGGCGTGGTGAATAGTGCGAATAGGACATATTAGAATCTCCAATGATCCGAGTTTAGCTAAAACTCGGACCATTTGTGGTTAATTGGGTCATTGGGGCATAAAAATCGCTTAGATTTCAGAAGATTACTTGTATGCCCCACTTGAAAAGAAGGTGGTACCTGGACCTCGGGGATTGCAGCGAGTAGATACGAGAGTGTTCATCAGTCGTCGGGATGAGTTTATTAGCTGGCAAATGCTCGAAGCTTGGGGGAGGCGCAGTGGCGCGAAAGATTTCTGCATGAGTGCGATTGAATCTAGGGCGAGGGATCTTCCCACTCCTAATCATGTGGGGCTGGATGATGCCTGTTTGGGGGAAGATCAGTGGACGCTCATGCTGAACCGAATGATCTCGTAGCTGAGGCGCTCGTCTATACGCAAGAAATATCCAGGTGCTCAGCGCGCGAGACGCCAAACTTAGGCGGTCGCTTTCAGAGGTCTCTGAGGAGTCGAGAGGGAGTCGAATGGTGATCCGCCATGCCCTTTAGATGGGCCTTTAGGCAGAGTTGATGGTAAATGTTCTCGAATTTCACCGGACGGTTCGATTCCCTCAATGCGGTTGCTTCCCTCAATTTGTCTCGCGAGGATATCCGGATCGGTAGGTCCACGAGTGCTGTGACCTTCTCCTTTCATAGGCAGCCGTCCACCTCCCGCTCTTGGAGCGAAGGGCGAATTTTTTGGTGATACATCTAACGTGCCGTTTGCCATAACAAGGTCGCCTAAACGAGTACCACCATTGTAGCAAATGGGCTCGATTTACACCAATGGTTTGGATACCTGAAGCGTGAGCAAGACCGACTTAGTACCAGATCCGAAGGACGCTTCTCTCCTTCATATCAGGAAGTTAGGCCTTCTTCCGGGCATTCGTTCTAAGAAGGATTACGCCCTCGCGGTCGAGCTCGGATCTATCGAGGCCCGTGGCGTCTACGACTCACAGAAATGCCTCACTGAGCCCAGTATTGAGAAAGTAGCAGGCAATCACCAGATAATTTTCAGAAAGATTCATCCCTGGGCTGGGCAATTTAGAGAGCCTGGTGTGGGAGTGAAGTTTGGGGACCACGAAGGAGCGGTAAGTAATCGTATTGAGGCCGAACTAAAATTATTGTTCAAGCAGACGGATTGGATTCTGCGCCACGAGGTGATTGATCCAGATTCTGGACGGGATATCACCGGCTATGTAGCTATCGCACATTTCCATGGAAAGTTTGAGCGCATTCATCCTTTTCGTGATGGCAATGGACGTACGGGACGCTCTCTTCTTTACTCGCAAATGCGAGAGCTTGGAGCTCCCGACATGGTTATCTCTGAGCGCGTGGATTACATGTCTCGCATCAGGAACGCCGACCGAGGAATCCTTAAGCCGCTTGTGAACTTAATGCTTGGGGCTGGTCGGGAAGTAGATATGGATTTACCTTCTCCCTTTCGCATGTCACCAATCGCATGGAGTCATCCGATGGCGCATGACGACCCTCAAGAAGAGTTCGACAACTCATTTTTGAGGTAAGTTCTGTTTTGTTTCTGTCTGATTAAAACCGTGGCGCCCAATGAGTGATAAAGCCGACTAAGTGAGCGACTCTCCTGAATTGATAAATCAGGATTCAGCGACTTGAGGCGACTTCGCACTCTTCTGCCCTTTATCAGTTTTGCGAAGAACGTGTTCGGACAAGTTTCGCATAGGGAACGTGTCATTACCAAAATGCACAAACCATGTAGGCACCTCCACTTGATCACCTTCGAAGTTCGTCCTTACTCTTGGAATTCTATCCATGGGATTGGAGATGAAAATGGAGTCTCTCTTCTCCTTAGGGCCAAAAGTAAGTTCTGCAACTTCTAGCTCACCGTATCTTTGAACGTTAGCCTCGCACTCGCCTCGATTTACTGCCTTTAACAACGCCCTGAGACGTTGAGAGTAATCTGTCCCCTGGTCAGCCCCCTTTATTAGTACCACTTTGAATTAGAGTCTTCTCCTGGTTAATTACCTGATTTCTGTATCCTTCTTCGAACATGGCCGGGGTTACCCCCGGCGAACCGAGCGAGCCGTGAGGTCGCTCGGTATTGTATTCTTTCAAGAACACCGCAGCCTTTTGGTTCGCATCCGCCTCAGCAGCAAATAGTTGCAGGTTCAAAAACTCGCGCTGAATTATCGAGTTCAACGATTCAACGAAGGCATTTTGCTGTGGCTTTCCTGGCTCGATGAAAACAATCTGCACGCCGTGACTGGCCGCCCACTCATGGAAGTCTTTGCCGCGAAACTCGGGACCATTATCGACACGCACGTACTTCGGATAGCCCCGAAACGTGGCAACCTGATCAAGTAGTTCGGCGACCTTCCTCCCAGAAATCGAATGCCGCATATGGAGCGTCAACAACTTGCGAGAAAAATCATCCACGCTCACAAAACCTCGAATCACTCTTCCCCGCGTAGTCGCGTCACTGATGAAATCAAGTGACCACAGCTCGTTTGGTGCCACCGGAACTGGCAATTTCACGCGCTGGTGCGCCGGGAGCTTCTTTCGTCGCCGCTTGCGAATTGCCAGCTTTTCTTCACGATATATACGCTCTACTCGCTTATGGTTTACGACCCAATCAGCAAGACGAAGCCGACGGTAAATCATCCGATAACCGTCCGTGCGGTACCGAAACGACATGCGCCGAATTTTCTTCGCGCAACTCGCCGTCTCCGTCTTCTCGTTTCTCATACCGCAGAACAGTTCGCGACACTTTCACCAAACGCGATGCCCGACGCTCAGATAGCTTCTTATCTTCAATAAGAAAACTCACCACTTTCCTCCGCTCATCGGGCGCCGTCGTATTTTTGTAGTAGCGCTGGTTCTCACTACTGGGGACGACTGTTTGAGCGGGAAGGTCACAAGGTTCATCTCCTCCCTGCTGCGTTCGTAAAGCCATTTTTGAAGTCACAGAAGAATGACCGTAATGATGCTGAAGCAATGTGGCCTCTTAATTCGGTGATGAAGGACGTTAGCGTTGGTAAGTCGTTTGGCTTAAATGCAACACCAACCTTTATGATTAACGGAAGGCAGATTCCCGGCGTTCCCGATCTGCAAAGTCTCCGTGCGCTAATCAGAATGGAAGTCGTAGCGCTCAATGCCGAATTTCCGATAGTAGTATAATGTAAAGTTCAAGTATGACTTTCTATTAACACGTGATCTCGCTTCGAGATGCAAAAAATGGGAGGCTTCGGTCAGCTCAATAAATCGAAGTAATTTTCATTTTAGGAGATCCAACTTTGGCTGCCTACTCCGGTGTGATTCCTCCCTCTCTATTAAAACCATTTCTTCCGGGAGTCCTATTTGCATTGATTTCAATTTTATTTGGATTTGGGTTAGGCGGACTCTTTGGTTCAATTGAAGGGACTATTAAAGACAGTTTAAATTATCGAGCCGATCTGGTTATCGATACAGTTTACAAAGGTGATCTGGACAAGAAGGAGGCAGTTCTCGCTAAGTCCTGGTCTTATATGAAACGAGCGCATTTGCATGGCGGAGCAATCGGTGCGGTCGCATTAAGTGTTTCACTCCTTTTAATCCTTCTTGGAAATGCAGGCCGCCTCGAAACACTTTCCTCAACAGCCTTAGGGCTTGGCGCTTTACTTTATAGTGTCTTTTGGTTGCTTGCCGCTTTTGCAGCGCCTGGCCTAGGAAGCACAAGCGCTGCAAAGGAAGCGCTGATTTATATTGCCGTACCTGGTGCAGGGTTATCCATACTTGGCCTTTTAGGATCCCTAGTAGCAGTCCTAAAAGCGTACTGTCGCAAGCCTTCACGTAACTAACGGCCAATTAGACTTGTAGCTCTCGAGCTTTTCACCATGCGGTTCTCCTTCGAAGCCTTTCTCGTGCAAGCGATCACTTAGATCAGGACGGCGCCGGCGAGCGAAGTGCTGGAACAAGTGCTTCCATGCGCTTGATCAAGCCCTCTGAGATATTTCCCAATTTAATTTCCTTCGAGGGCTCTTCTGGATGCGAAGCCTCGTCGAGCTCCGTGATTCCGAGGCGTTCTAGTTTATCAAGCACGGCGCAAAGCTCAAAAATGACCGCGCGCTCAAGCAGCGTGCTCTTTCGAAGCGCATTGCGGAGGGCCTCGAAAGGAATCTCGTCTCCTTCGCTCCACTCCACTCCCGCACAAGCGGACGCAGCTTTCAAAAATGCAGGTACCAGAAGATCGGTTGGCCCCGTCCATTGAGAGCCTTCTGGCTTTGGTTGAACAATGCGCCAAATGAAAAGAATAAGGGCCGCTAACCCAAAACACGCCATGAGCAAGGTGGCAGGACTCACAATCGACCACAAACGGTCAATCACCGTCGGAGAACGGAGCAGCGGTGCGCGGCTATTAGCATCCGCTCCCGCAACAGACGAAGCGCTCATATTGTTGGAGAAAGAATTCTCGCTGCCTCCCGTCTGAGTTTCAGCAGACGTCACCTCCGCCACCAAAGGCCTCCCGTGCGCATTCAGTACCATGGGTTCCAAAACCGCCTTTCTGTAGCTGCGCGACTCAGGATCAAAAAAATCTAGCGCGAGTGTTGGAATCTTATGTCGGCCAGGTAGCAGGGGAACAATCGACACGGCGAAGCGCTTGGTCGTAATTAACTGCCCCAGATACTCACGAGTTTGCTCTTCTGTTTGCTCATGATAGATGCGCAAACTCTCTGTGGAGGTCAGCGGGAGCTCCTTAATTCCAAGAATATTACCAGTGCTGGCGAGCGTAACGGTAAGAGTCGCAGTCTCACCGGTACGGAGCAGCTCTCGGTCCAGACTCCCTCGAATATCAGTAATACCCACCAGCGGCGCTTTTTGACCCCAATTAGAGAAATCACGCGGTAATGGCGGAAGAGGGGAGACCTTCAAAGTCAGCGGGTTGGACTGTAAGACTCGCTCTTCTGGAACGCGTTCGATTGATTCAAAATTAAAAAACCCACCGAAGGCTGGCATCTTGACCCTCCTCTGGATCATTACCGAAACCTTCATATCGACCGAGGGTAGCGAAAGATTTCCCTCCCGCAGAGGGTAGAGTGCCTTTCGCGCCCGCAGTACTTGGTAACGCGAGCCCTCGATGGAGCGCTCAAATGCTTCCTCTTGGGGCAGGTTCTGCACAATGAAATTATCCAATGTGAGGTCAACGAACTGCGGGCGGTATACTTCTCGCTTAGAGAAAAGCTCTATCATCAGCCCGGCCTGCTGTCCGACAAACACCTCCTCACTGCCAAGCGACTGCAAAACGAACACATCTTCCGAGCGCGCAGCTACTTTGCTGCTGGAGGGCACCACCTTCAACTTTTGAGAAGGCGCAGTGAGGTGCAAAGCACCACGACGAAGCTCAGCACTAGGCGTGTCCAACACGCCAGTACGCTTTGGGAACATTTGGTAACGATAAACAGTGCGAAACCGCGGCTCGTGCGCGCCGCTTACCATCTCTACCTGAGAGCCATTAAGCGTAAGCCTAAAATCATTCCCACCCTGCAACACCGGAAACCCTTCGGTCCCGAGTCCCTCAACTATCACGTTAAGGGTAAACACATCGTCAATCGAGCCCTGCTTTGGACTGACCGCCAAAAGTAACTGCGGCTCGTCGGCATGTGAGAGGGTAGTGAATCCTAAGTGCGAGAGTACGACTAGCAGCATCGCTAAGAAACACGCGAGCGAACGCACTTCAAACACGGTGCGATTCGCCGAACGAGAAATAGCCTCCTTCCGCACGCTCACCATGTGTAACTCCCTTGGCGCTGGGGCCGTCGACTGTCACGCGGTGAAAGCATGGGGCTATCCGGTAAGGTTTCAAGCCACTCTTCAGCTTCGCGTCGACGAAGGGCCTCCGGATCGTGTTTGGGAAGCTCCTCAGAACCTCGGAATTCTTCGTTCGCGCTGCCTGAGCTATACGAACTGCCGCTTCTCCCCGAAGCACTCTGCTCGCTCCCTTCAGCTGCCGACGACGAACTCGCTCCCATAGAACTAGGTGCAGGAGCACTGGCTGACTGAGAATTTTCTGAAGCACCTTGGGTGCTGCTGTTCGAGCTATCGCTCTGAGAACTTCCAGGAGAGCGACCCTCCGAGGAAGAGTTATCAGAACCTGGACTCATTGAACTTTGAGAATCTTCGTTAGCGCTCTCTTGAGCGCCACTGGCTTGCTTGCTGCTCTCTGATCCCGAGCTATTCTGCGAGCCCTCCGCGCTCTCGTTCGAAGAACTATTGGCAGAACTGTTTTGATCTAAAGATGCGGACGAAGAAGTCTGTGATTGTGACTGAGGTGGAGGGTCTTGTTTTTTAAGTTTCTGAGCTACTTGCTTGTTGTGGGTCGCACGAGGCTCTTCAGGAAATACTCCCAAGGCTCTGTCGTATTCTGCTATTGCCTCGTCAAACTTCCCGAGAGCAAGCAGCGCATTCCCTCGGTTATAATGTCCGTCAAAGGCACGATCGCTTGTTTCGGCCTGCTCTACTGCCCGAGAAAAGCTGCGCTCAGCCTCCGAGAATTTCTGCTGCTTAAACTGAGCACTTCCCAAGCCCTGCAGCACCCTTGAATCCATATCACGGTGAACTTCAATCAGCTCCTCGAACAAGGCTTCCGCCTCGCCGTATCGCTCCTCATCATAGGCACGCCAGGCCGCATTGCCCGTTGCGGCGCCACTCTTGGTCTCAAGATCTGGAGGTGTGGTATCTGAAAGGGCGGGGCTCGCTTGAGCAAAGGCAATTCGTGGCGCTCCGGTCGCTAGAGCGCACATTAGAACTACAGGAAAGATAACTCTGCGATAGCCGAAGCCAACGCTGACCAACAGCACTATGAGCACTATTTTTAATAGTAGCGGGCCGAGTTCGCCAAACACACGCACAGACGAAGGCGCAGTCCCGCCGTCCGCAAACATCTGTTCGGATTCACGCAAAATCTGTAACGCCCGCAGAAGATCCCCGTCGTCTGGCCGCACCCTTAAATAGCTACCATTTGAAGCTTCCGCCGCCTGCCGAAGTAGCTCCTCATTCAATCGAGAAACCACCACGCTCCCGCTATTAGAGACAACAGGCTGTCCCGTCGGCAAGATGACGCGCGCGCCTTCTAAGGTGCCCAATCCGAGAAAAACAGTCCGTATCGGTGTTCCCGCAAAAGACGCTTGCAGGTCGTCGGTATCTAGTGCGTCCTCACCCCCATCAGAGAAGACAAGCATCAATCTGGGCTGACTCGACATTTCGCCGAAAGACTCCAACGCTTCCGAAATGCCGCCCATCAGGTTCGATCCTCCCTGCACGACAAGGTCAGGAGACAGCGCTTTGATAAATGAACGCATGACTACGTGATCGGCAGTGAGCGGAGCGAACAACTGCGCGCTACCCGCGAACACCGTCAGACTGATTCTATCCCGCCGCCCTTCCTTCTTCAGCAGTCGTAGTAGATCCTCTAGTTTTCGCCTGACGAGCCCAATGCGGGACGGACTAACATCCGTAGTCAACATACTGTTGCTGACGTCGACCACTACCGCGATTTCCCTACCAGGAATTGAAAGTTCGATATCCTCGAAACCTAAATAGGGGCGAAGCGCTGCTATCCCTGAAAGAAGCAACACCAGTAGAAGAATGGCAGCTCGCCATCGAAAGTCATTAAAGTGCGAAACATTTGCTGCCTGTGGCGGAAGCACCGCTTGGCGCTCAAGCAACGCAGCGCGCTGCGAACGGGTCTGGAGTCGTCGAAAGACGAGTATGCCCATAGGAATCAGCGCGAGAAGAAATACAGCGCTCTCCAAATAGACTAGGCCAAAATCTTCGCTCATTCTGGCACTCGCATGAAAACGGTCAGCGACATCAACAGATAGAGCCCGTAAAAGAGGGCGCCCCAAATCGCGTAGATCGGGAACAGCTCGTCGACAAGAACCTGTTCGTTATCCTCGTCAGCAGTGCGTTCGAGTAGGTCAATCTGATCGTAAACTCCTTCGAGACCCTCAATATCTGAAGCGCTAAAATATGCACCTCCTGTGAGCGAAGCAATTTCTTTCAAAGTCTCTTCATCGAACTCAACTTGTCTCTGCACCAAATTCGAAAAAATATTGCCTGGTTGCACAACAGTGACGGCACGTTCAGAACCAATACCCACGGTATGGACCTTAATCCCAAGGTCGCGTGCGACCTTGGCGGCTTTCAGTGGATTCACCTGACCGGAATTGCTCACTCCGTCGGTGAGCAGAATCACGGAAGTACTCTTGGCAGGCAGAGCTTTGGCACGCTTAAGCGCTACACCGAGCCCGTCCCCGATGGCAGTACCTTCACCCGCCATTCCAACCTGTAAGCGCTCGACAAGTTTGCTGATCATTTCGTGGTCTGTGGTCAATGGGCTTTGCAAGAAAGCACCACCACCGAACACCACCAGCCCTAAGCGATCGCCTTTGCGGGCTTCAACAAACTTTCCCACTACGCTCTGCACTGCACGAAGCCTGGATACGCTTCCTAACATCCCGGAGAAGTCTCTGGCCCCCATGCTTGGCGAGACGTCAATCGCGAGCACGATGTTACGACTTTGATTCGGTGATGAAATGAGACTTACGCGCTGCGGCCGCGCTGCGGCAACGCACCAAGACACTACGGTCGCAGCCATCAACAACATTAAGGTTGGCGTTCTGAGGCGCTGTCGCCACGACTGTGGCAGCCCTTCGAGCACCGCAACACTTGGGAATACGGCTCCCGTTTTTACGCGACGTTGAACTGTCAGCAAAAAAAGAATCAGCGCGGGAACCAGTAGCACCAGCGGCGTATGAAAACTCATCGTAGTGAAGGGATAGAGTAAATCCATACGATGCTATGAGCCTTCCTCCATCGAGCGGTAATATGACTCCGCTGCTGTCTCAAGCTCATCTACTCGCACACGAATGCGCGAAAGCTCAGTTTGAATTATTCGGTCGGGACAGTACTTATAAGATTCTACTAGCAGTAGGGCACGAAGAAGGCTTGCACTTGGAATCTGTGAGTATTCTTCAAGCACCTGGGATATCTCTGATTGAGTCATAGTCTCAATCCTCACCAACTCCTCCCGACTGGGATCCAAGTCCCAAATTGAACGCCGGGAGAGAACACTGAGTTCTCCGAGTAACTGCTTTACAAACGCCGGCCGCGGGGAGGGGCCCTCCAACAGGGTGCGTACATTCTTCACAGCATGAAGCACCTGTTGACCAACCAGGGGTGACTTACGTACCACGCGGACAGGTCTAGAGCGCAGCCACACCACCGCGACACCGACTCCGCAAAGCAGGGCGAACAGCAACCACTCAAGCAAGCCTGGACCGGACGGGATGTACGGCAGCGGCGCTATATCAAACGGCTGAGGTATTTCTTGTGGAATGTCTGCAACAGTCGCCATACTTCAATAACAGTTTCGTTCTCTTTCACACCTAAGGCCTTCCAGAATCTTAGGACTCAGGCACGTGAGGTTTCACCCTCAGCCTTGTTTGGCTCTCCCAGAGGAACAGAGCGAAAAATCGCCACCAAGATTCTATGGCGAAGGTCTCGCATCCACTATGTGGCTTCGATCTCCTCCACGCTGAGATTGCCTTCTATGCATTAACTCAACCAGAGGATGCAGCACTCGCTCGTCCTGAACTCTGACAAGATCCACCTGTTGGGAACGGGCCAGCGCACTCAAAGTAGCCCAGTGCTTTTGCAGTCTAGCTTCCAAGGCCTGCATAACCGATTTACTGCTGGTATCGACTACGGTCCTTGCACCAGTCTCTGGGTCTCGCACCGCAACAAGTCCCATACGAGGCAGCGCACGCAACGGCACCTTGCCGTCAGGCCTTTCGGAACCAGGCGCGAAGTCAGCCCTCGCTATGGCCTCAAGATAAACCATCACCACTTCATGACGTCGCGACAAATGGGATAGCTGTCGCTCGAAATCAGGCGCGAAAAAATCAGAGATCACGAACACCACTGAGCGCCGACGCTGATATTTGAGCACATGCTCTATGGCTCCCGCCAAATCGGTTCCGCCGTCGAGTGAAACTCCGCGGAGCAGAGACAACAGCAAATGCTCAACCGCCCTTCGACCAGAGCGCGGTCGCTCGTATTGTTTCACCGATTCCCCAAACAACATCAATCCCACCGCATCACCGCTCTGCTGAGCGAGGAGCGCCACGCTTGCCGCAATCTCAAAAGCCTTTCTGTGCAGGGACTTCGAAGTTGCCTTCTCGTGAGGAACCGCCGCAAACCCGGTAGAGGCAGAAATGTCTACGCATACCATCACTTCGATACTGCGATCCTCATGGTAGGATTTGACGTATACCTTCTGGCCACGCGCCGTTGCTTTCCAGTGAATCGATCTGATTTCATCTCCGGGCGCATATTCTCTAACATCCGAGAACACCAAGCCAGAGCCACGGAAAGCAGAGCGATAATTCCCCATGATATCGGCGGAAAGAGTTCGCCGAGTGCGAAGCTCCAAGCGCTTTAGTTCCGCGAGCAAGTCTGCGCTCAAAATTTCCGTAACACGAGACTCTGCCTTAACCATATCGCCTAGTTTCCTCGACGCACGCTGAGAGATAAACCTTCATGAATAATTTCGTCTGGGCCTATTCCTCAAGGTACTGTGACGTTCTTCAGTAACTGCCTCACTATATCGTCACTGCGAAGACCACGCGCTTCGGCTTCGAACGAAGTCAAAATACGATGCCGTAGCACATCCGCGGCGACTTCTTTCACTTCATCAGGAGTAACGAATCCGCGTCCTCGCACAAAGGTGAGCGCACGAGCACAAGCCTTGAGCGCAAGACTCGCCCTTGGGGAAGCACCCCACTCAATCATCCCTTTAAGTCCAAACTGATCGGCGTGTCGCGTAGCCTGAACCAGGGAAACGATATACTTATCCACCCGCGGTTCGACGTAGAGGTCTAGCGCCTGGGCACGAAGTTGTTCAAGTTGAGGAAGGGTCAGGGTTCTTTCGATCTTCACAGGGGCACGCGCCTCAGAATCGGCAAGTTTTAGAATCTCTAGCTCTTCTTCTTCGCGCGGATAGCCCACGGTGAGCTTCATGAGAAATCTATCGAGCTGGGCTTCGGGTAGGGGGTAGGTACCTTCTTGCTCGATGGGGTTCTGAGTGGCGAGTACTAGAAAAGGACGCGGCAACGGAAAAGTTTCATCTCCAATCGTAACCTCTCGCTCCTGCATGGCTTGCAACAACGCCGACTGAACTTTTGCAGGCGCTCGATTAATTTCATCCGCCAGCAGGAGATTGGTAAAAACCGGTCCCTTGCGAATGACGAAATCGCCTGACTGCGGGCGATATACCTCAGTGCCGATCACGTCTGATGGCAAAAGGTCCGGGGTGAATTGAACCCGCGACATGCTTGCATCAAGCACGGTCGTCAATGCCATGAGGGTGCGGGTCTTAGCCAAGCCGGGAACGCCCTCTAGTAAAACATGGCCGTCACACAACAGAGCGACCAAAAGTCGCTCAATTAAATATTCCTGCCCGATGATGACGCGGTGCACTTCTGCACGGATGGCACCAAAAGCCTTGGCGGCATGTTGAAGCACTTCTCTATCTACTGTCTGAATCTCGCTCACAAGCTCCTCTCTGCTCACAATCACCTCATAATCTAGTCGGACCACTCCCTACACGCCACCTCAATTTAGCTACTCTCTTTGGTCGTTTATCAGGGGGTGAGGTGACTCGATATGCTTGTTGCTGGCCCACTATCCTGGCAAACTCCAGACGTCACAGTCCCACACCTCCTTAAGCTAGTCAGACCGACGATCGGGCGCTTGGGGGAGAATAAAGGGTGGATGTAGAGGCTAATGAAGTGGCAAGACCGCCAAAGGCTGCAAAGGACATTCCACTGGGAAAGAAGCACCCTTCAAAGCATTCCCTTGCAGAACGCACTGAACCAGTGGGCTCAGGCGCTAAGGTTTCGCTCGCGCTGTCTGAAGTTCTCAACTCAAACCCGCACCTACAACTCGGACTTCATCACCGGCTGTTTAATCTTTCCCAACTTGCCCGGTTTCTGACGCCCATTCTTCGCGCTCGCATTGGTCGCAAAGTGCAGGCCTCAGCCATCACCATGGCCCTGTCTCGGCACCAGAGGGACCTTCCCAAAAGCTTTAGGCCCAAGGAGGAACGCTTTCACCTTGATAAGCTTAGCGTCCATAGCGGACTTTGTGTGGTGACTGTCGAAAAGACACGAGAAGCGCAGCGCCAAGCACACGCCCTGTATTCTAAACTCGAGAAGCAGCGACATTACTTTACGCTCACCGAAGGCTTGACCCAAATTACTCTGATCTTCGACTTCGAAGCGCTTGCCTCAGTGGAATCAATTTTGACGGTGCCATTAGTGGCGCGCCACGCTTCGGTAGGCGCTCTCACTGTAGCTTTTCCGAAGCACTACATCCGCACCCCAGGCTTTCTGTATCTCGTTCTGCAGCAAGTCGCCGTGCAGGGCATTAACATCATCGAAATTGCGTCCACTGCAACGGAACTGATTCTGTACCTCGACAGAAAAGACGTGCGCCTCGCGTTTGACACTCTCTATCAGCGCTTTATGGGCGAGGCCTAAGAGGCTTCATCAGACTCGGCACTATTCGCATCGAGCGAGAACAGTCTTATGGCCCTTGCCTTCTGCTCTGCATGCTCAACTATGGGGGTAGGGTAGAGGGAACCTAAAAGCGGAGATTCGTGTAGCTTATGAAGTCTTTGAGCAGGCTGCTCTTTCAGCTCAGGAATCCAACGTTTTACGTATTTTGCATCCTCATCGAAACGTTTCTGCTGCAACCACGGATTAAAAATACGGAAATATGGTTGGGCGTCACAGCCGGTAGATGCTGCCCACTGCCAGCCTCCATTATTCACCGCGGGGTCGTAGTCTACGAGCTTAGTGGCGAAGTAGCGCTCACCCCAGCGCCAATCAATTAGCAGATCCTTGGTGAGAAACGATGCCACGATCATGCGCACCCGATTGTGCATGAATCCAGTAACATTGAGTTGCCGCATTCCCGCGTCTACAATAGGAAATCCCGTCTGTCCCGCACACCAGGCCGAGAAGAGCTCTTCGTTATTTTCCCACTCCAGGCTGTCGTACTTAGAATGGAAGGCGCCGGAGAACACTTTTGGAAAATGAAAAGCGATGTGCGTAAAGAAATCCCTCCAGTACAGTTCGCGAATCAACGTGTGTTCGGCATTAAAGTTGTCGGCAATCTTCCAGTATGATTCTCGCACCGAGATGGTACCAAATTTATGATGAGCAGAGAGCCCCGTGGTCGCGGCCTCTGAAGGATTATCGCGCTGCGTGTGATATTGCTCGAAGTCTCCGATGCGTTCGAGCGTCGCGAGCGCATGTGAACGTCCACCACGCGCGAACAGCAACGGATTAGGTTTTCCAAGTGCCTGCGAAAGCATGTCCCATGATTCGGAAATGTTGGGCATAACATCGCCACACCCAATGTCGCTGTTCGGTTTCACCAAGTTTTCGACTCGCATCAGGCTTGGTCGGCTTACTTCCGACTGAGCCGCGCACTTTGCGAAAGGGGTATATACGCTGTAAGGTCCTCCGCTCTTGCGCTGCACGGCCTCCGGCTCTTGCAGCAAGGCGTCTCCAAACTGATGAACGGCGCAGCCCAGCTCGGCACAGACTTCGTTCACTCTGCGGTCTCGGTTCCTAGCAAAAGGTGTATAGTCGCGATTAAAATAGATCGCTTCGATACCTTCTTGCGGAATCAGCTTTCGTAGTACCTCTTTTGGCTCCCCGTAAAGCAGACAGAACTCTCCCCCGCGCTCTTCGATTGAAGTCGATAGTTCTTTAAGCGCCTCCAGCATGAACTGCAGTGAATTTGTGCCCCGGAAGGGATGAGGCTCGACCTGGCGCGGGTCCACGAAGAAACAACACAATACGGCCTGTGCATCGGCACTGGCATGGCTCAATGCGGTATTATCCTCGAGACGAAGGTCTCGCCTAAATATATGCAGAACTCGATTGTACCTACTCATTAGGCCTTTACATGCTCAGAAACGCCTCTCACGATCATCGAATGGCTTAGCTCCCGACTACACTACAAGCGACCTCGAGGGAAGAATCGGGAATTGTCGACCTATACCCTCTTACCTTAACATAGGCCAAACGGCCCTCTCCGGAGGGCGCCTTTAGAATTTGTTGTTTTTCTGATTGATCAAAGTAGGTGTGCCATGGCCATGAAGTTTCACGAACCAATGGGCAACGCCTTGTACGCTGGCCTCTTTGTGCGAGTACCACTGGGACTCTACTTCGTCCTGGCTGGATTAATGAAGATCAAAGACGCAGATGCTTTTATTGCGATTGTACAGCAGTACAAGATAATTCCAGAGCCGCTCGCCACTCTGTACGGAATTCTTCTCCCTTATATTGAAGTAGGCGTAGGCACCATGCTGATCCTGGGGAGCTGGACGACGCTCGCCGCCATACTCTGTAGTCTCATGCTAGCCTCGTTCATCATGGCCGTCGGAATTCGAGAGCAGAGACCTTTCAACAAGGACATCCTTCTTCTCGGCGCAGCTCTTTCGTTGCTGTATAGCGGGGCAGGGGCGCTCAGCATTGATCGCTTCCGCAAGACGGGTTGATGGCTCAGGACCTGGATGACGCACCCTAGTCGTGGCGACGAACCAGACCCTTGCTGTTACATCTCTGCGCCTTTACTTCTTCGCGCTACAGATTACGCCCTAAAATCGTTCGCTAGTTAAGGCCGTTGGGCTTGTCGTAAGGACCATGTAAAGGACATGAGTTGTTTGCTGCCTTTGCAGTAAGCTACCAATGTGAAAAAATCTCTTAAGCTTAATATCGACTTCTCAGATGAGCCAAAACTTCTAGAGCTTTTGCTCGTGCACTCAGCTCAACGGAGAGTCACATAAAAGCACATATTGATTGAAGCATTGAGTCGCTATTTCTCTGGCCAAGAGGAAGGGCAGTGTCTTCTAAGCGCCGCCAATCAGTTGTTTAAGGATTGGAACAATACTCAAGATGACGTGTATGACACCCTTTGATGTCGTCTCAGTACCGCTTCCATGACTGGGCAAAGCTGCCAAAAACCTACGCTCGTCAGGCTCGGCAAGATAGTAACTTTAGATACAGGTCTGATATCAAAGCGTCTGGGTAAATTGAGCGATCGTGCTTCGGTGCGGAAAGAATTTTCTGCTTTGTTCAAAGAAGTCGCCTCGGAAAGCGAGGGACTCCTTATTTGATCTACAAGCGGATGGGAACAGGCTGGTTTGTGTTAGGGTGACGAGCATGGTTAGTTCGGATAACCACAAAATGCGGTCATGCCTTAAGCTTCCCTGCTTCGACCTAGGGCATCAGGAGATTTCTTTTATTGCGGTGGCATATGGGGGACTCCATAGACCTGACAGAAGTGTTAAGAAAAATTCATCGTGCTACGGATGACGACACGCTTACCGCCGGCGATGTGGTCAATGCATTGGAGCACAGAGGGTACGGGCCCCTACTGCTAGCGACTTCGCTGATAATAATTCTGCCCACAGGCGGAATTCCAGGCGTACCGAGTATCACAGCTCTGCTTATCATTCTTATTGCCGTACAGATGCTGTTCGGCCGTAAGTCTCCTTGGGTTCCTAAGTTTTTGAGAGAGCGTGGCATTAAGAAAGAGAAGTTTGAATCTGCGCGTAAGAAAGTCGAGCCCTATACAAAGAAGATAGATTTATTCTTAAAACCCCGCCTTGAACAATTGGTTTCTGGTCACGGCGTTAAAATTATAGCGAGCTTATGCATTCTTTTAGCCCTCCTCATCCCGCCCTTAGAAGTTGTGCCTCTCGCCTCAGCTTTTCCGGCGTTGGCGATTGCCGTCATGTCCATTGGCCTAAGCGCTAAGGACGGTTACGTAATGATTCTTGGGTTTTTTCTAACCTCTCTAGGGATGGGAATCGCCCTTTACTATCTTGCTTGAGAGGACTAGCCGCGAACATTTTCACGTTCGTGTGATTTTTTTCGCTTTCCCTTGAATTTTTCCGAGTAATGATTACCTGAGTAGTGAGGCAAACAAGAGAGTTTGCCGAACACCATAACAGCTAAATTTATAGAGTTTAGCGCTGTAGTGGAGAACTATCCTTCGTAGCCAGTCATGTACTGGCCAACGAAAGAGGACTCCAACTCAGCGTCATAGGAGGCGTGTATGTTCATGACCAGATTCGCAGCAATGGAAAGAGATCCCATCTTTGGAACTTCCCTGCTTGGACCAGCATTTGGCATGCGCGGCATTCAACAGGAGCTCAATCGCTTGTTTGACGGAGCGTTCAGCGAGAGCGGATCAAGTTTTCCGCTGGTTGACGTCTTCGCCAATGATAATGAAGCAATAGTGCGCGCAGAGCTGCCAGACGTTACTGCTGAGCAAGTCGATCTTTCAGTGGTAGGCAACACTCTCACCATGAAGGGCGAACGAAAAGTCGACCCCGAGAAATCTGCGGCTCTTGAAAAAGGCCGCTATCTTCGCAGGGAGCGGGAATTTGGAACCTTCTCTCGAACGATAGAGCTTCCGTTTCCGGTAGAATCCGAGGCGGTAAGTGCTGAGTATCGAAATGGCGTTCTGCGAGTGACTCTTCCAAGAGCGGCCGCGGATAAGCCAAAGAAAATTTCCATTCGATAGAAATATTTTTCCTTGGAGGACAAGAGTTATGACACAGGAAAATTGCAACGCGTCGACCCCAACACGTAACCAGGGCTTTGTTCCGAACCAAGGGACGACCCTAGAAGATCGCTCCGTAAGTCGACTACCTCGAGTTGATATTATAGAGCACGAGGACGCGCTTACACTCGAAATGGATCTTGCAGGGGTAGAGCAGTCGGGTCTCGACATTCATTTCGAGAAAAGTACGCTCACGGTAACTGGGGACATATCCTCGGAGCAAGCGAGTAAGCTTCGGCCGATTTTCTGTGAATGCTCGTGTAACTCGGGCACTAAGCAGCAATATCGTAGGAGCTTTACGCTGTCCGACGCTTTCGATCCTCAAAAGATCGAAGCGCAGCTGCGAAACGGGGTACTGACACTCAACATTCCAAAATCGGAAAAGCAAAAGGCGAGAAAAATTCCGATTAAGGTAAGAACATAGTTACGAAACTCAGAAGGAGGAAATTACTATGAGCACATGGAAAGAGTCGATTAAGGATCTGGCGCATGGCAATTGGTCTTTGGGAAATTGGGGCAAGCGCTCCCCGCGTGACGGAGATGCGCACCCGCTGTCTCAGCTGCAGCGCCAGCTAAACTCAGTATTCGATGACTTCCTCTCTGGTTGGGGCGGCGACGGAGCATTCGGCTCAAAGGGCTTCATGCCAAAGATAAGCGTCAGCGAATCCTCGGACCAAATTATGGTCTCCGCGGAACTGCCTGGACTTGAGCAAAAGGATGTCGAACTGACACTCACCCCTGAAGCGCTCACCATTAGAGGTGAGAAGCGCGAAGAGCGCGAGTCCGAGAGTTCACCGCACGTCTACACCATGGAGCGATCTTATGGGTCGTTTCAACGCTCGATTCCACTTACCTGCGAAGTCGACACTGACAAGGTGGATGCGGTCTTCAAAAATGGCGTTCTTTCGGTGGCCCTGGCAAAAACCCCAGCGGCTCAGGCTAAATCAAAGAAGATTGCCATTCACGGATAGAGAGCAACCCAACACTGGGATGACTCCCGTCACTCGAGCGGACCCTGCTTGCGGGGTCCGCTTTAATATGGGGCCTACTGCATTTGAGCACCGAGGGCATATTACTCGCGCGCGACATTTGTGCTATTAAAAGAGCGTGATGGCGATTAATGAAACAGGGGAAAGCGAGCTCGCCGCTCGGGTGGGGTTAGCCCTGCAAGCTGGCGTGTCGGAACTTCTGACCTCGAACAATAACTCCAGCGCCGGCGAACCCAGCACTGGAACTTCCGCGAGCACTCCAGTCATTAGTCCCGTTCCCACAGTCGTAGTAGCGCTCTCGGGTGGGGCAGACAGCGTGGCGCTTTTGCATTTACTGCTTCTGCTCCGTGACTCCCGGAGGCCCCACGACTCCCGAAAATTTGAATGTGCCCTTCTAGTCGCACATGTAAACCACAAACTTCGAGAGTCGAGCGATCGAGACGAAGAGTTTTGTCGACAGCTGTGCGCAACTTACGGCTTACCGCTATTCGTTGAGACGTTGGATGCCCCAGTCACTGGCGAGAATGTCGAACAGTGGGGCAGGGCCTCGCGCTACCGTTTTTTCAATAAGCTGCGTTCTGAGCATTCAGCGACCTGCATCGTCACGGCCCATCATGCTGACGACGTCGTTGAGACTCTGTTGATGCGTCTGCTTGCTAATAAGGAACCGCGCTCGATTCTTAGAGTCGACTTTGAACGCTGCGTGGTGCGTCCTCTTCTAGAGATTCGCCATGAAGAACTTCTTGAATTTCTGGAAGTGCGCTCCCTCAAGTTCTTCCACGATGAGACCAACGATGACCGATCCTATACACGAAACAGAGTCAGACATTCGCTCATGCCCTTGCTTGAAAAGGAATTCGGGACGAGTTCCTGGAGAAGCCTTTTCGAGCGCGCATTGGCGTTGGCCGACGATAGCGACACGTTCGCTTCGCTCGCAGACCAGATCTTGGAGGGCTGTTCCGGTGAGCCTTATCTCTCAGCCGCCTGGTTAAAGCGGATGCGAGAAGAACTTCTGAAAGTCCCGTTGGGGTTGCAGTGGCGTGTAGTAGAGCGCTGCATGCACCCCCACCTCAAATACCGTCTCGGAAGGGAGAAGGCCTTGGAGGTTCTGAGGGTCTGGAAGGGGCTTCAGGTGGCGGCTCAACTACCTGGCGCAACTGAAGTTCGTCGCTCGGCAGGAGCACTTACGGTCTGCCCAATCGCTCCCTAAAGTCGGTCCTCTGACCTGGTTTTCCGCTGTACTCTAAAACCGCCAAAGAATTTTGCGCTTTTCTTGAGGATTACTAATCTTATTATGAGTATCTAGGGGTCGTAGCGCTTGCGGCCTCATGCACTTCTCGGTAGGTATCTTGTAGAAAATATTAGAGGATCTGGATTGTGGGACAAGTAGGTCGAAACGCTGTTTTTTGGTTAATCCTGGCATTGTTGTTTCTCACCATGTGGCGCCTGGTGCGGCCAGCCCCTGAAACCTCTGCTGAGGTGCCATATTCTCAGTTCCTCTCCAGCGTAGAGGGTAAATCCATTTCCAAGGTGACCATTGAAGGCAGCGGAATCACCGCAGAGCCTCTCGACGGTTCCGCCGCCATCCGCACGGTTGCCCCTCAAGACGATTCCTTGATTCCTATGCTTCGTAAAAGCGGCGTTGAGATCCTAGTTAAAGAGCCCTCTGAGCAATCCTGGTATTGGTTCTTCCTCATAAACCTGTTGCCGATGGTGCTCTTGATTGGCATCTGGATTTTCTTTATGCGCCAAGTGCAAATGGGCGCAGGCAAGGGCATGAGCTTCGGAAAATCCCGCGCCAAGCTTCTGACCGAAAGCCAGCAACGCATCACTTTTGACGACGTTGCCGGTATTGATGAAGCCCGTGCTGAGCTTGAAGAGATCATCGACTTTCTAAAGGATCCTAAGAAATTTACGCGCCTTGGCGGACGCATTCCTAAGGGCGTCTTGTTAATTGGATCTCCAGGTACCGGAAAGACCCTGATGGCCAAGGCCATCGCGGGAGAAGCAGGAGTCCCTTTTTTCAGCATCTCGGGTTCGGACTTCGTTGAAATGTTTGTCGGTGTGGGTGCGTCTCGAGTACGAGATCTGTTTATCCAGGGCAAGAAGAACGCTCCTTGCATTATATTCATCGACGAAATCGATGCAGTAGGTCGTCACCGCGGAGCCGGAATGGGCGGCGGGCACGACGAGCGCGAACAGACTCTCAATCAGTTACTAGTTGAGATGGATGGTTTCGAGAGCAACGAGGGCGTCATTCTGATTGCCGCGACCAATCGTCCTGACGTGCTCGATCCCGCTTTGATGCGACCGGGTCGCTTTGACCGCCGAGTCACCGTGCCTCGACCAGACCTGACCGGTCGTCTAGGGATTCTGAAAGTACACACCCGAAAAGTTCCCATTGCAGACGACGTTGCGCTCGATGTGGTAGCGCGCGGCACTCCAGGATTTTCAGGTGCAGATCTTGAAATTCTAGTGAATGAAGCAGCATTGCATGCCGCACGAAGAAACCGAGACAAAGTTCTCGCTCTCGATTTCGAGTTCGCGAAAGACAAAGTCATGATGGGTGCAGAGCGGCGCTCGCTCCTTCTTTCGGAGAAGGAGAAGAAGACTACCGCTTATCACGAATCTGGACATGCGCTGGTGGCCAAACTCCTGCCCAACGCCGACCCGGTACACAAGCTGACTATTGTGCCGCGTGGAATGGCTCTCGGCTTAATGCAGCAGCTCCCAGAGGCTGATAAGCACACTTATTCTCGTTCTTATTGGTTAGACCAACTTGCGGTGTTTTTTGGCGGAAGAGCGGCAGAGGAAGTCGTTTTTTCTGACATCAATACCGGGGCAAGCTCAGACATCGAGCGCGCCACCGAGATTGCACGCCGCATGGTGACCGAGTGGGGCATGAGCGACTCAATAGGACCGCTTAACTACTCGAGCAAGGACGAGCACATGTTCTTAGGTCGTGACCTTGGCAAGCCTCGTGCGCATTCTGAATCGACTCAAGTATCGATCGACGAAGAGGTGAAGCGCATTATCGAAGAGCAGCACCAAAGAGCGCTCGTTCTCGTAAGAGAGAACGAAGGGATTTTGCATCGCATGGCTGAAGCAGTGCTCGAACGTGAGACTCTAGACGCTGACGAGATTAGTAAGTTGATGCGCGGTGAAGAGTTGCCACCGCCACCTGCTCCTGATGTTCCTCCGCGTTCCGGGTCCGCGGCCAAGGCAGGGGAGAAGAAGTCAGAAGGGGAAGAGGTAGTGCCACCAGGGGCAGTGATCGCGACAGCCTAATGTAGTCGCTCAGGAGTCCCGTTTTAGGAAAAGGCCTGTGGTTTAGGTCTGTCGTTTTAAGGGCACGAACTGCAGCGTTCGTGCCTTAAGCGTTTGCTTAGGAAACCGATGCTTCAGTGGGTAGCGCAGTTTTTAGAGTTTGACTCCTACTGGGTGCTCTCGCTCCTTGACGTACTCATTGTCGCATTCCTTATCTACCGTGGCTTGCTTGTTATTCGCGGTACCAGAGCGCTGCCCATGTTGTGGGGCTTGGTAGTAGTAACTTGCGTCTACCTGGTCGCCAAACAAGTCGGCCTGCAAACTCTTAGTTGGATTCTCGGGAACTTCCTTAGCTCCATCATTCTTGTAATCGTGGTGGTTTTTCAGGATGAAATTCGCCGTACCTTAACCAAGGTGGGCCTACAGCGTTTCTTCGTGAAAGAAGAGCGCACTGCAAGCGACAAGATGCTTGAAGATATTACGATCCTGTCCCGCACTCTTTCTGAAGAACGAGTAGGGGCTTTGCTGGTGATTCAGCGCTCCGTAGGACTCGATGATTTGATAGAAGATGCCGTCTCTCTCGATGCGCTCCTAAACAGAAAACTCCTGGCAGCAATTTTCATGAAAGGCTCACCACTTCACGACGGCGCTGTAGTGATAAAGGGAAATCGCATCAAGGCAGCCGGCTGTGTGCTTCCGCTCAGTTTTAATCCAGACCTAGACCCCAGCCTTGGAACCCGCCACCGCGCAGCACTCGGCATCTCCGAGCGTAGCGACGCGCTCTCAGTGGTAATATCTGAAGAGAATGGCTCTCTTTCACTTGCGGTTGAAGGCCGTCTCACTCGCAATCTCACACCGGCCGAGCTGCGCGACGAGCTGCACCGCTGCCTTTCTAATGGCGATCATGCGACAGCCGATAAAACTGAGCCAAAAGGAGGTCGCCCCGCATGAAAAACCTCCCCCTTCGACTTCTGTCACTCGTGCTGGCCTCAGTGCTTTCCATTTTCGTTCACTATTTCTTCGTCGACGAACAGAGCGACACCAGCGTTATTCAACTGATTGCTCCTATTCAAGTAGAAAAACTGCCGCGTGATCTTGCGATAGTTTCGCCCTCCACTCGTCAAGCTGAGATTGCCTTGCGCGGACCCTCGATGTCGCTGTCTCGGCTTATTTCATCGCCACCGGTGTTTCGAGTAGAAGTCCCCGAAGGGGTGCAAAGCCGGTTCTTGGCTCCGCTGCGCAAAGAAGACCTTAGGCTTCCTGGAGATGTTGAAATCCTCAGCATCAATCCAACTGAATTTGAATTTAAGCTCGATCGCCTGGTTGAGAGAACCGTCCCAGTAATTGTTCCTCACATTGGCCAGCTCGCAAAGGGACTGCAGATTCATTCCCTGAAAATTCAGCCAGAGAAAGTAGTGCTGTATGGGCCCGAGGGCGAGCTGCGCGAAGTGGTCTCTGTTGAAACTATTCCTCTCGACCTTCGAGATCTTAAAGAGAGCACCTCAAGAACACTCAGCGTGCGCGTTCCAGGTCCGCAAATCGAGTCTCGCAGTCCGTCCATCGAGGTACACGTAGAAGTTGAAGTCGTGCAACGCGAGCTGACTTTGAGAAACATTGCACTTGTAGTGCGCGGCCCCGCAGCTGAAATGTATGAAGCTCGCCCTGGCTCCGTTCTCTTGGAAGTGGCAGGTCCAGAGCGGATCGTATCGACTATTGATGCTGCCCGACTTAATGCCTCGGTGACTATTCCTCCAGAAGCTGAAGGAGAAGCACCCGTGCAGCGAGAGCTTAAAGTCTCTTTCGATCTTCCTGCAGGAGTCACCATCAAGCGCATTGAACCTGCACTGATAACGTTAGTGCCTCTCTCTAAGCAAAACAAATCAGGGGCAGCGAAGGGCTCTTCCAAGACCCGCACTTAGAAACTTTTGAAGCAGTGAGAATGTCGTATGGCTGAAACGAAGCGTCGTTATTTTGGAACTGATGGGATTCGAGGAGTCGCTTCCGTGCCTCCGCTCGATCCCGAGACACTTGTTCGTCTCGGCAAGGCCGTTGCGCGCACGTTCCTTAAGCAGAAGGGTAAGCATAAAATTCTCATCGGCAAAGACACTCGTCTTTCTGGGTACATGATTGAAACAAGTCTCGCCGCTGGCTTGACCTGCATGGGTGCCGACGTGCTGTTAGTTGGGCCAGTGCCCACGCCTGGCGTTGCCTACCTCACCAAAAGCATGCGTGCGAGCGCCGGCATTATGATTTCCGCATCGCATAATGCCTTTGAAGATAACGGCATTAAAATTTTCGCCGCCGACGGCCTAAAACTTCCTGACAGCGTAGAGCTTGAGATTGAAGCTCAGCTCGATCCTTCCAGCCCAGCCGGGGAAGATCTCACAAAAGCAAATGCCGGACCGACGTCCATCGGTAAAGCTACTCGTATCGTAGACGCGATAGGTCGCTACACCGTGTTCCTTAAAAACACGTTTCCTAGAGAACTTACCCTAGAGGGGTTACGAATCGGGCTTGATTGCGCCAACGGCGCCGCCTACGTGGTAGGTCCCCAAATGTACACGGAACTTGGCGCTGACGTAGTGGCGCGCGGTGTGAGCCCAAATGGGCGCAACATTAATGCTGGCTTCGGAAGCCTCTATCCAGAGATAGTAAGAAAGCTAATTGGGGAACAGAACCTAAACATCGGCTTCTCTCTCGATGGAGATGCTGACCGCGTCATCGTCGTGGACGAGAAAGGCAATATTCTAGACGGCGACATGGTACTGGCACTTTGTGCTATCGACCTTAAAGAACGCGGCCTGCTTAAAAATTCAGTCGTAGTAGCTACCGTCATGTCCAATCTTGGCTTAGAGCGGGTACTTGAGCCGCACGGGATTCGAGTGGATCGCGCGAACGTGGGGGACCGCTATGTGCTCGAACGCATGCTTGAGATCGGAGCCCAGATTGGAGGAGAACAATCCGGACACACGATTTTCATAGACCACATGAGCACCGGAGACGGTCTGCTTACCTCATTAATGGTTATCGCGGCCGTGCTGCGTAGCGGTAAGCCTCTCTCAGTACTCAACTCGAAATTTGTAAAGTTTCCTCAGAAACTGATCAACATTAACGTCGCAAGAAAACCGCCGCTGGATAGTATTGATCCCATTCATCAAGTGATTACCAGCAAAGAGCGAGAACTCTCTACCCAAGGGCGGCTCTTAGTCAGGTATTCTGGTACCGAGAACAAAGTCAGAGTAATGGTGGAGTGCGAAAGTGAGGATGACTGTAAGCGTCATGCCCAAGATGTTGCCTCGGTGATTGAGCGGGAGCTCGGTACGGTTTGACGCGTCAGTGTTGTGTTGGTGGTGTACCGTTCTGGCTATTGTGGCTGGCCTTTGATTTTGATTTAACACGGAGGACGCTGAGGGCACGGAGAATTCTCGACCACCCTCCGTGTCCCCCGCCACCTCCGCGTTAAAAATTGAATTGTCCTTGAATGTGGGGTCCCGACCATGCCTAAGTCAAAATCGCCTAAGTCAAAATCCGACGCAGCGAACAAGCCAGCGCCACCCACTCGTCGAGCGAAAAAAGCTGTCACAAAGGAACCTGGTCTTAAGTTCCTAGCTCTTGGCCCAGAACTCCTAGCGAGCTGCACTAAGAATCTATATTTACCCAGCGCATTTGAAATGGGCGTCTTGGACAAGGAGGCTATATCCGGTGGCGTCCCTGCGCTCGAGTTGATGGAACGAGCAGGTGCGGGAATCGCTCAAGCTTTGGCCGATTTGGGATCACAGAAAACTTCTCCGATCGCAATCGTGTGCGGCAGTGGAAATAACGGCGGTGACGGCATCGTCGTCGCGCGACTCTTGGCGCAACAGGGCTATCACATCGACATCGTTCTCGTAACCGCGTCCCGATATAGTCCTGGGTGCCTCAAGCAACTAAGCAGCTTGTGTTTGGATGCGCCAAAAAAACCTCGCTCGGGAAAGGGCTCTACACTTTCTTGTTTTCGTCTCTCCGACTCAGACTCCTCCGAGAACTCCGCCGAAAGCTCCTCCCAAAGTACTGAGAGCTTACCAGACGAGGTGCTTTCTCTTCCCACCATCACGGAGCAACAGCTCGAAGAGCTGCTTTTAGGCTCATCGATCGTGTTAGATGCCTTGCTAGGCACCGGGCATCAAGGCAGCCCACGAGGCAGCGTCGCCACCGCAATCGAGTGCATTAATACAGCTCGCAGCAAATCTCCCTCTCAATTGGTCGTTGCAGTGGATGCTCCGTCTGGCCTAGATGCAAGCGAGGGCGGAGTGCCAAGCTTTGCGGTGCAGGCTGATCGTACCATTGCAATCGAGTGTCTTAAGCGCGGCATGGTACAACACCCCGCCATTGACTATCTCGGGCAGATTGCAGTGCTCCCGATTGGAATCTCTGCACAGGCAGAAGAAGCACTCAAACTTATTCCGTTTCGATTACTCGTGGCGGACGCCTCCTCCCATTTGCCTGAGCCGCGTTCCCGCAACGTTCACAAGGGTCGTTACGCGCGTGTTGCGGTCGTCGGGGGCTCAGAAGCCATGCCTGGGGCACCAATCCTTTCCGCCTGGGCCGCTTTGCGCTCTGGAGCACCGCTAGTTGCCATGACTTCTCGAAGGGAGTCACCAAACGTGTGGTGTCCTCCAGAAATCATGCACATCCCACTGAGCGGGGACCCGTCGTCCAGCTGGGTCGCGCCTTCACTCGCTTGGGTCACACGGCAACCTGCCGTAGTAGCAGTGGGACCAGGAGTAGGGACCACGCGCGAAGCGCTCGCATTTTTCGAGGAGCTTCTTGAGTCAGAACGAGTGCGCGAGGGGCCGCTGGTTATTGACGCTGACGGACTGTCTCTCTTGGCGAAACTCTCCCAATCTGGTGGCGCTCTCGTTCTCCCTAAAGCAGTCCTTACTCCGCACCCCGGTGAGATGGGAAGGTTGCTCGGTATTTCCGCTGGGGAGGTTGAGGCCTGTCGCTACAGCGCCGCAAGCCGCCTTGCGCAGCACTTTCGCTGCACGGTGGTCCTCAAAGGGGCTTCGACCATCATTGCAACTGCTGCTCCTGAAAGCCGCTTGCATGGTGCGGTCAATCTCAGCGGAACTCCGTGGCTTGCCACCGGAGGTAGTGGCGATGTGCTTACAGGAATTATCGCTGCCCTGCTTGCTCAGGGATTGTCCCCGTACAATGCCGCCTGCGGTGGAGTACTTATTCATGCCAGGGCCGGCGAACTTGCTGCCCAACACGCGTCCGCACTGAGAGACGCTCCGATAGTGTCCAGTGACATTGTGGCTGCGATTCCCAGCGCCATCAGCGCGATACGCTCAGAAAACGCCACGGGGCACCCTGTGGTCCATAGTGCCGTGGACCATAGCTCTGCCGACCATAGTCCTGGATAATGGTGACGCGTCACTCTATTATCTTTACTCTATTACCGTTTTCCTATTAAGCCGCACATGACTTCCCCGTCGCCAACATACTCGATCTCCGGATATCTTAGCGGGCTTGCAGACCTCAAGAAGCTCGCCTCTATTGTCTCCGCTTCACTAGACGGAGGCATGCAAATGGGCTTGTGCGGCGAACTTGCGGCAGGAAAGACCACGTTTGTTCGACTGCTTGCCGCCCACCTGTCTGCGCTCGCTCCTGTTTCTTCACCTACCTTCGCGCTTTGTCACGAGTACCCGCTGGCTTCTGGCGTTACGTTAGAGCATTGGGATCTCTACCGCCTTTCCTCGCTACCGGAGGAACTAAGCTTCGCGGCATCGCCCTCGACGATACGACTGGTGGAATGGCCGGACCGAGTCCCTCAGTACGCAGCACAACTGGACCTCACTCTGACCCTTAGTGTTGAAATCACCCCTGAAGGTAGTGCCCGCGAGCTTACCGAGTACGTAAAATCCTCGCCGCGGCTATTCAGCATTTCCATGCCTGATTCCAGCACCCTCGAAGCACTGCGCAACAAGCTAGACGCTGAAGGACTGTCACGATGAACAGTTTGCCTGTGCTTGAACTGCGCGAGGTATCTCGAGCGTTTCTTTCAGGATCAACCACTGTGCAGGCATTGAATGCGGCCAGCCTCCTGCTCAAAGCGGGTGAACTAGTCTCTCTATGCGGCCCTTCTGGAAGCGGGAAGAGCACTCTGCTTAATATCGCTGGCCTCACCGATCGCCCAGATTCGGGGCAGGTCATACTAGATAGCATCTCGGTTGATTTCTCTAACTCTGCTGCAGTTACGCGGCTAAGACGATCCCAGATAGGCTTTGTATTTCAGTACTTCAATTTACTCTCGCATTTAAGTGCCCGCGAAAATATCTCCATGACGTTACTGCTGAATGGAAGCTCCTGGGCTGAAGCTTCCGCGCGCGCAGAGTCTCTACTCCACGACGTTGGACTCAGCCATCGCGCCGAGCATCGACCCCATATGCTCTCAGGTGGAGAGATGCAAAGGGTCGCCATCGCCCGGGCTCTTGCGCATAGACCAAAGTTGATTTTGGCAGACGAGCCCACGGGAAACCTTGATTCTGCTTCTGGAGATACGGTGCTTGATCTGCTGTGCAGCGCTGCAGGTCAGGGAGCTGCGGTGCTTATGGCCACTCACAGTGAGCGCGCAGCCGGGCGCTGTCATAGAACCCTGCATGTCAATGATGGCACGCTATCGAGTAGGTGATATCGATGTCGTCGCACCTGCTCCCGAAACTCTTCTCCTGGATAATTGTGCGCCGCTGCGTGGATGATTGGCGACGCATAGCGCTCTTGTTGCTGTCCGTGGCACTCGGGGTTTCAGTTTTTCTTGCGATTGTGTTTGCCGCATCGGCCAGCATTCGCTCCTTCCAACTCACTGCCGAACTTTTTGCTGCTCCCATGGAAATCCGCGCTCGTTCCGGTGCGCTCAATCCTGAAGACGTCCGCCACTGGCTACCCTTGCTGTCACCACACCTTGAGCTTGAGGTATTCGCCGAGCGAAGTGCCCACACACCATCGGGCGAACGTTTCTCCATAGTGGCGCTCGACCTCTTGGCGCATGCCGAGGCTGAAGGCGTTTCACTGCTTGCTCCAGACACTGAGGCCTCTGGCTTGCCGGTGCTATGGGTCGCAGATCTCTTCTTTGAGCGAGAAAGAAACAACAGCGATTTCTGCCCGATTGTTGAAAGTCGCACGCACTGCCTTCAACTGCGAGAACTCCCCGCTGAGCTTTCGCTCGGAAGACAACTGGGCTCCCGAGTGGCAATTCTAGATCTCGCCACATTACAAGCATGGGAAGGCGAGGGGTTTAGTTTCTCTGGCATTTCCCTGAAATCAGAGCAAGAAGAACAGGCGACACTTGCGGTAGCGGAGGTGTCCGACGGAAAGTGGCTAGTCTCTACAGACTTGTCCCGCCGGGACCGAGCACAGAATCTTCTTGGCGCTTTTCAGCTCAACATCAGCATCATGGTGCTCATGTCTCTGGCAGTCTGTGCTTTCACCGTCTATAACGGGTTTCAGTTGGGTGTTCGCGCACTCTTGCCGCAGCTGGGGGTACTCCATACCTTAGGCCTGCCAAAATCCTCGCTCATGGCCTTGGTGATTTGCGAGGCGCTCGCACTCGGGCTGCTGGGCAGCGTTCTCGGACTTTCGCTTGGGTATCCTTTAAGCGAATTTATTTCTGAGCTTTTTCTTTCCACTGCTCGTTCGCTCTATCAGGTGCGCGACTCTACTCAGGAACTCGGACTCTCGAGCGTTCCCATGCTCTACTTTTTTTCACTTCTAGTAGGCGTCTCGATAGCCATAGTGGGAAGCGTAGGCCCCGCGCTCTCCACAAGAAAAGTCGTCGCCCATATTGGCACTCGTTCGACGGTAGTGGCAGCTCCGCTGCCCACTTTCGGGCTGCTTGGCGCCTCACTGGTGCTCGCGCTCCTTACTGCGGGTGCGCTTATCTTGGCACACCTACTAAGAGAAGCGTTGTTCGGGCATGTAGCTGCGTTCTTTTTAATATGCATTCCCGTTGCGTTGGCTGCACCGACTCTGCAAGCAGTGGCTGCGTTGTCGCGGCGACTATCTGGCACGCATATCACTCCAGCGCTTTTGGCGGGCCTGTCTGGTGTTTTGGGCAGCGCTCGTGCCTGTGGGGTGGCTATCGCCACATCTGCCTGCGGACTGAGCTTGCTGATTGGACTTGGCGTCATGATCGCAAGCTTTAGGCATAGCCTGGAAGAGTGGGTGAACTACAGCGTTGCGGCGGATGTGTTCATTTCGTCCAAGCATAGCGGCCAACCACTGCAGGCAAGTTTTTATGACGCTCTCCTTGCATCTCAGGCGCTCTGGCAGGTGACTCGCTTCTCTACGCAGGAAGCAACGGTGTGCGACACTAAGACTTTACGATGTCTAACGGTACCGATATTTGGAACAGACATTCCGCTCGACCCCGCGGCGCTGCCTTATCGGGTGCTCAGTGGTCAACTGGATGTTGCAAACTTCTCGGCGGGGCGAAGTGCTCTGGTAAGCGAGAGTTTGGCGCACCGACTCGGCGTCTCCCCAGGAAGCGTCATAACACTCAAGACCTCTACTGAGAATCCCTCTGGTTCGACTCAGGTTACGATCTCTGGAGTATACAAAGAGTTTAGTTCGGAGCGCGGCAATGTTTTGTTAGCCTTCGAGGCCTTCTCAAATCTTTTTGGGGCGAGAGTACCCACAAACGTATCGCTACTGCTGAATGACGAACTGCAGTACCAAGATGCAGAACCTCAGCTCTACACTCTACCAGGCGTGGAGCGCACTCATATCCGAGATCAAGCAGCGCTAAGAGCCGAAATATTCGAAACCTTTGATCGCACCTTTGCGATAACCGGCGCACTAAGGATTATTGTTTTGATTGTGTGCGCCTTAGGTTTTGCGGTAACTCTCGGTCAACTACACTGGGACAGAAGGCGGGACTGGAGAACGTTGCAGGTCATGGGTGCGACACAGAGCACTCTTGTCCTGGCGGTACTAGTCGAGGCGCTGGCATTGTTGTTTCCAAGTATCGTACTCGGAGTCCCCATCGGCCTGCTCCTAGCCTCACTTTTGGTTCACGTCATCAACCCGCTGTCGTTTGGTTGGACTTTGTTTTTCTTCGTCCCTTGGCAGGCACTCTGGGTCCCCATCGCCGCCCTCTTTGTGGCCTGCCTGCCGCCCTTGCTCTGGCACATGGCTCATTTGCAGCGCGCTGCTCGGTCGGCTCGCCTCAGCGATGATTAGCGTTCTGCGGGTCTATCATATCTGAATAAGCTTAGACCCTTAGTCGCTTAGCCGGCCTGATTCCCCTCCCATTCCCTCAGAGAACTTGGGGTGAGAATTTAGATAGGAATACCAGGTAGATATACGCGATGGTCACCTTTTAGCCTGCTCCTCTCATAACAAACGCATGGTGCTCTCTGTTCGAAGAGTGCCGTCTCATCTGCGTGGGTTAAGAAGGTTGTTCATGGGTTTTCCAGGAAGAAAGCTGCCGAGGGCCTCACCCCAAAAGGCATCTCACCGCTCAGTGCCCGCCCACACACCAGACTCCGCCGCATGGAGCCTGCACGACCTAAAACACATCCAAAAATCTCGCTCCAACCGACGCGCAGAGACTTTGCTCGGACGCATTAAGCGCATGGCCCGGGATTTTAGCGTTACCCCTCAAACCTCTAAATCACTTTCATTCAATTCTGAGCGAGAAATTCGCGATGCGCTGTTTCAACTGAATACGACCACCAAGATCCTCCGAGTTGACGCGACAGTAGTCAGCTGTCGAGCTCCTCGGGTATTTGGACTGCCTCGGCTCTTCGCGCCCTATGGACTTAAAGGGGGTGCCGCGAGACTCGCCGTCGAAGCTATTCTTGGACACGACGTGCGCGCACTTCGTCCCAGGGATTTAGATCTCGTGCGATTCGGCGGCGGAGACGATCTCACTACAAGAGATACGGATGATCGCCTCGCTCAAGAACATATGCCCGATGATTTTTCGCACGGCTTTGGGGTAGAGGTCTGTCTCTCTGTCGATCAGTATCTGCAGACAAGAGATTTTACTATCAACCAAGCCGCACTCATCGGCGGCCAGCTCATCTGCACTCGCGAAGCACTCCAGGATACCTTCGCCGGAATCATACGACCGACCGCCCATTTGCTGGCGAAGGGCAGCACACTGGATGGGAAAATGTACATGAAGGCTCTACGCCTATGTGCAGAACGCCGTGCCCGCGGCGAAGAGAGCCAAATTGAAAATTTACCTGACTACTGCCTTGCAAGCCCCTTCGACGTAGCCCTGCACCTTGCACGAGCGCACGAGGCTGGCCACGAAACGGTGGCACACTATCTTGCGCTCGCTTTTGAATTTGGCGCCCTCGATCCTGCGCTTTGTTCCGAAGGCGGGGCCTGGGATACGCGAACGCTCCATGACGTCACCGAATCTTTACAAGAACAATTAGGCGATTCATTCCCGTGTGCCGTTCAGCATAGCGTATCTCTAAGCACTGGTTTCTCTCTGAACACCCTGGGCCTCAGACAGCGCTCTTAGCAGCGCTGTTTACTGCGCGCAAAAAACCTCTGAAAAATTAGAACTTTTCTCGACTCTCGATTGGCTTCTGCTTAAGACTCGCGTTCACCCTGGCGATATGGGAACCTCTGGTTCAATCAAGGTAGCCTATGAGTATGCGTTCATTTTCGATTCCTCTATTCTCTCGCTCAACGTACTTCTCAGTTCTGCTTTCCACTCTACTGTGTGCCGCTTCACTGTGCGGTACTTCAAAGCCTGCCGCGGCGCAAGCGCTACCCTCACCACGCACAACTGCCCCTCACGCATTTTCAAGCGCCTCGATCTCTCGCCCCCTGTCTTTTCCGGAAGATCATGGAGCACACCCGGATTTTCAAACTGAGTGGTGGTATTTTACTGGCCACTTATTTCTAGATGGACAAACAGTTTTTAAAGATCCGTCTCCTCTAGGCTTTCAGCTCACTTTTTTTCGCCGCGCGTCACTTAATCCTGACGCGGCCCCTCAGCAAACTTACTTGGCACACGCCGCACTTTCTGATCATGCGACTAACAGATTTAGTTTCGACCAGTACCTTTCTCGTAGCACTGTAGGAATTGCGGGTGCAGCTACGAATCGACTCTCAGTTTGGAATCGAGACTGGCGCGCAGAAATGGTTGGGGACGCAATAGTGCTGGAGTTTTCACTCGACAGAAGTGGTTCATCTTCCAGCACTAAAGCAGCGAACTCCCACACCCAGGTAAAGCTGGTCGCTAAAGCCACTCCGCCACGGCTTCATGGGGAAGGGGGCTACAGTGCAAAGACGGGTGCAGAGGACTGTGCGGATTGCGCTTCCCACTACTATTCAATGCCTGGCATGCAGGTTACTGGCACAATTCTAAAAGAGGAGGTCCCCACACAGGTCTCTGGTATCGTCTGGATGGACCACGAGTTCATGTCCAACGCGCTGCAGCCCAATCAAGTCGGATGGGACTGGTTTAGCCTGTCTCATAAAGATGGTAGGCACTTCATGCTCTTTAACGTCAGAGACTCGTCAGGCGCAGTTGATTTTGCCTCTGCATCCGTAATCGAGGGCAACACGGTGAAGACGCTGACCCGCGAGCAGTTTTCAATTGAAGTTCTTAGAACTTGGACTAGCCCCCAAAGCGCCGCGAAATACCCTGCGCGCTGGCGAGTTAAAGTGCCCTCAGAGAGTCTTGATGTGACGCTCAACCCCAGAGCCTCCAATCAAGAGTTGCACTGGAACACGGAGGCAAACTTTCCGCACTCAGAGTCGAAAGACCGCACCACTTCGCCAAAGAAGCTCTCGTACTGGGAGGGTGCTATTTCGGATGAAGACCAGCAGGTGCTCGGGTACGCAGAACTAACCGGATACGCTGGCGCGATGGGTGATGTGCTTTGAGGTCGGCGACTGGCTCTAAGCTCAGCGACTTGCTCTCACTTCGCGAGGAGCTTCTTCCCAGACGGGAGTAAGGGCATTGGGTTTGCGCTGTGTCTCGATTAAGCGCTCATCGTTCATGTGCCCCTTCTGGCGCGCATGTCGATTGACCCATTGAACAAGTTTCTTTTCTAAACGGGCCTCAAAGACGGCTTCAGTGATACCAAACGCCTTGGAGAAAGCACGAGGATGATCTTCTCCTTGCCGCAATGCGGTGAAGTAATCGCTGAGTCGCTCAAATCCGAAAGTTTCTAAAAGGGCTTCAGAAGCAATCAGGGACTGAGCGTAAGCTGGCGCAACCATCTCGGCCTCAAGTCGAGTGAAGCCACTTTGCATCAATCGAAATGGAACCGGGCGGCTATCTTGTAAATAGTTAAGTAGGGCTCTCCGAAGAGCTGGGTTCTCTCGACCTTCAGCAAGTTGAGCCATTCCTTCATCAATCCACCCCGGAGTTTTTCCCTCACTAAGCGCGTGAATGACCGCGTGAGTGTATTCGTGTCTTACTGAGCGAGCGATCGCGCTGAACTCCTGGGTTGCTCCAGCCACCAATGGAATAAGAATTTGGCCCCGGTAGAAAAGGGCATTCGTCCAGCGAGGTGCGCCGGTGCTCAGGAAGAACTCTTCTTCCTCCATTAATCGCAGAGTAACGGCAAAGCTCGGAACTTGTCCGAACAAGTTTTCGTAATGACCATGCACTCTGCTTATTTCAGTGATTAGGCGATCGCCTATGGCTGAAAACTGCGCATCTGACACTAAAGTCAACGCGGAGTCCTCATCAACAAACTTGAGTTTCGTATGGAGCACCTTTCCGGCTCCGGACTTGATGGAGGCGCGCTCTTGTGCAATCGCCCCTGCATCAACGGAAGCGCGGACTATCGATTCTGGTTCACTGACTACGTCTTGTCGGTTAGACGCTGATTGAGCAAGCGCACTGTCGGCGCTAAGTTGGAGTGTGCATGTGCAAACAAGGAGCAGAGCGGCGGTGGTCTGACCGAAGGAGCCGGCTGCAGAAGCGCAGCGTTGGAGTGCGTCGACTAATCGACCTCTTTTCAAACTACGAAGCACCACTTCGAATACTGCAACCACGGTGAAACTTCCTTTACTGCTGAGGCCGTCCTTCTGGCCTGTACTTCTAGGGGTGAGCGCAAAATGAGTACGCTTCCCCTATGAGAAATAATTCGTCGTGATTGCGGGGAAACATGAGGAGCGGGGGCACTTGCGTTCGGTCAATATCCTAGAAAGCGCTATTTTTTTGACTTCTTAAGCTCAGGCCACTACGAAATTTCCGCATTTTCTGGACGCCGCGCGTCCGCACCGGTAAGAGACTCAAGACTTCCTTCCTAGGAGTCTGTGCCTATGTCACAAGCTCCTAGGCTCAGGAAGCGAGGGGATGGCTACTAACAAGGCCCTTCGAATTATGAGGTGAGTGTGGTATTGCTCCAGGCCTGAATTCCAACGGTGCTCTACAGAGCGCCGAATTCAGGGATTTGAATTTCAGAGCTAATGTTTTTAAAGATCATAAATAGGCGAGATAGGGAGCTGCTATGAGTGAACGAGTTCGAGAGATACTTTCGTGGTACCGCACAGAAAACTACGGCGTATTAAGCAACATGCATCGCCTATTGATGACCGGGACACTCGCCGGAACTGGCAAACTGGTAATTTTGCCCGTCGATCAAGGCTTCGAACACGGACCGATTCGTAGCTTTTCTCCAAATCCCCCGTCGATGGATCCGAACTACCACTTTGAACTCGCTCTTGAGAGTGGGTGCAATGCCTACGCGGCGCCGCTTCCTCAACTGGCCGCTGGCTACCCTGATTTTGTGGGGAGAATCCCGCTAATCGTAAAAATGAACAGCAATGATTCTCTGTATAACTCTAAGAATCCCGATCAAAGCATTACCGGATCGGTTAGGGACGCATTGCGTTTGGGAGCGACCGCCATTGGATTTACTATTTATCCTGGCACCTCAATGCGAAAGTCCATGTATGAAGAAATTCGCAATATGGGCGAAGAAGCCAAGTCTTACGGACTTCCCGTTATTATCTGGGCATATGCGCGTGGCGAAGCGCTGGGTAAAGACGATGAAACCGCAATCGACACTATCTCTTACAGTGCTCATCTGGCTTGCCAATTGGGAGCCAATATCGTGAAGGTCAAACCTCCGACCGCGCACGTTGCTCAAGATTCAGCGCGCAAAGTGTTCGAGAAGCAAAAGATAAAGGTCGACACCCTTGCCGATCGAATCAAGCTAGTGGTGCAGAGCTGCTTCAACGGGAAGCGCGTCGTGATTTTCTCAGGCGGAGAAGCCAAGTCAGACGAAGCAGTGCTTGAAGACGTGCGTGGACTCGCAGCCGGTGGAGCATTCGGGAGTATCATGGGGCGCAATGCCTTCCAGAGACCCAAAGCGGACGGCGTTAAACTTCTAAAACAGGTCATGGCTATTTTTCGAGAGTGAGATCTGCTCTCGGGGCGCGCTGAGGACTTGCCTCCACAGCAAGGCGCCGTGTAGTGGCGTAACTTCTCCCGTAGGCTTTCTCCTTTAGAGCCGCACAGGTATGGCAGTGGCTGACTGCAACGAAGAGCCCTCTTCAATCCATTCCGCCTAAGCCCCGCCTTAAGCAGGCACGAGCTGGCGTGCGCATAATCGTGCCCGCACTTAGTGGTGCCACGTATGTCGTCAACATTTCCGTGAAAGAGCCCGGGCAGAAGAGGGCAAAAAAGAGAACTATCCGCGGCAGACGCAACGTCGTGCTCCTTCGGGACGTGCTTCCTGGTTCCAACGTAGTGGCTCGTTACTCGCTCACTTTACCAGGACCATCTGTGGCCTCGTCGCTGAAGAGTGCTGCGGGAAGGATTAAAACTAAGTAACACCGGATTCGACACTCTGGGTGGACCGCCAGGCGGGACTGTTTTTGGAGGGAATAAGATTGCTCTACTTACAAACCTCAATACCACTCGCGCCTCGTAACTGCGTCTATTTCCATGAGCTTTTGAAAGCTTCATAGAGCCACTCACCTACGACAATTGACAGAGGCATGAGCTCAGCGTAAAATTGTAATCAGTTGATTTTATTAAGGCCGTTTTTCTTTTCGGAAAGGTATCGCTGCTATGGATAATCAATCTTCTTGTTCTTCTGGATCCGGCAAGGCCGCTACCTCCATTCCTAGCGTAGACGGCGGTGATGATTGGACCCCAACCGACGAAAATCCAATTCGCATTACTCCTCCTGCGGTCGAGGCGATTAAAAACGCCATTTCACAAGAGGGTGAGGCTGGAGACGGACTGCGAGTTTCGGTCGTGGGCGGTGGATGCTCCGGGTACCAATATAGCCTCGACTTCGAGAAAGAACCTCGTATGGACGATGCGGTTATTGAGTTCGCTGACGTAAGGATTTTCGTAGACTCAATCAGCGCCGGATATCTCCGTGGTACCACAATAGACTATGTCTCTGGGCTTAACGGTACGGGCTTTAAGTTCGTCAACCCAAACGCCAAGCGAACTTGCGGTTGCGGCAGTTCCTTCAGCTAAGGCCTAGCACTGAAACATTTGAGCACATAAACGAGCGCCATGCGCGTAACTCTGCTTGGCAGAAACGGTAGCGAGCAGCGGTTTTATGACCGCCCTCTGCAGCTGGGCCATACGCTCCTAGGCTACCCGCGAGCTCCTTTCCTTAGACGAACCTCCGGGCCGCTTTTGTGTATGTGTGCATGCGCTGTTTTGTCTGCAGCTTTGACTGGTTGCAGCAGCAGTTCTCACTCTCCACATCTGGATTCTTCAAGCCGCGCGTCCTTGGGCTCAAACCTCTTAGGCGCAGATTCTTCATCCAGTCATGACTCCAGTCTCGCCACGCGCCGCTTCGTAAAGGCGGACGGAACGGTGATAGAAGTTGAAAGCTCCGAGGCAGAAGCGCGAAAAGCGGTGACCGCGCAGCCAACTAGCTTTGAGCTTTCCTTTCCAGATGCAACGTATGGATGGGAGCGGGCCAAGGTTTTCTTCCTAAGGTTCACCAGCTCGTACCGCACACAGCCCTTATATGCAGACGGCGGGACTACTCAGCTCAGCCCTTCCTCCAAGGCCGCGCCTTCAAAGGGAAGCGCCGTTAAGTCTCCCCAGCGTTCTGCCGGCCTTCCACGTACTAATGACGAGTCCTTACTGATATCAAATGCGCTTTCCACCAATGATTCGTTTCTGTTCGAAGTGCGACGCTCCCCAGGAAAGGTCGGTTGGGTTTTTACCGTGTCTACTCGGCCACACCCAAGGCATCAGAAACAAGCGCCTAGCGCCTCAATTGGACAGGCAGGAATTGGACAGGCAGGAAGTGGACAGGGACGAGTTGGTCAGGGCGCAAGTCCCGCGAAGGTGGTCCCGGCAGCGCCAAGCGCGCAAGTCAATCAACATTGTCGACTGCTTGCGCAAAATCTGGCCCGCTTTATCAAGAGCGGAGAACTCGACACCGAGCTTCTCACTGCGAAATCTTCCTAGCATGGTGGCTGCTTTGAGCAGCCGCTAACCTCCGCATTACTCAAAAAATTCCCTCAGCGAATCCGCAAGTTGGCAGCTATTGCCTTTGCTTAAGGCTTTTTCGCTCCGAATTATCATGGTTTCGCGCCCACTCCCCGAAACTTATTCCTGACGGTTGATGCCTGTTCACGCGCACTAAGATTTTTCTTAGGTTCTTCTCAGGTTTTTCTCGCAGAGGGGAGTTTGGTGGTTATGCAAAGAAGCGTTCTAGAGCTTGGAAAATTCTTCGCTAGGTGTGGCCTATCTAAAATCCAGCCTTTCCTGTTTGCCACGCTCGCCTGTCTTGTGCTTGCCTCAAGTATTGCTGCGGAAGCGAACGCCCAGCGCCTGGTCGTTCCCAATGAGTACATTATCACTCCGGCGATAGCGGCGAGCACTGCCGGTGCAGGCGACGTGGCCAATCACTTCTTGGCACCGCACGGCCTAACCGTAAAAGCTCCACTGTCGAACGGGTCCAAGCTTTTGGTTACTCCCGACGCGGGCATGGTCACTCTCGCCCAAGCGTCAGCTCCCTATGATGACTCAGACCGGGTCTGTCAGTCCCTAATCACCAGCGGTGTGGCCGCTGCCTGCGAACAGAATCAGCTCGTATCTCACTTTGCCACCACACCCAATGACCCTCGCCTTGGCGAACTATGGGGCCTGATTGATTCTGCCGGTATTGACGCGCCGCGTGCCTGGGACCGCCACACTGGCTCATCTCAAGTGGTAGTAGCCGTAGTTGATACCGGGCTCGACTACACTCACCCTGACCTTGCCGCAAATGCCTGGGTTAACCCTGGCGAAATTCCAAATAACAATATTGACGACGACGGCAATGGCGTCATCGACGACGTGCATGGCTATAACGCCATCACCAACAGCGGAAACCCCATGGACGACAATAGCCATGGCACCCACGTGTCCGGAACCATCGGGGCACGCGGTAACAATGCAAACGGCGTAGTGGGGGTAAACTGGGACGTTCGAATCATGGGACTTAAATTCCTTAGTTCAAACGGTTCGGGCAGCATAGCCGGAGCGATTCGTGCAATTGATTACATGGTGATGATGAAGCGCCGCGGGGTAAACATTCGCGTTTCAAATAACTCATGGGGTGGTCCTGGGTTTTCACAAGCGCTTAAGGAAGCCATCGACCGCGCAGCCAGTGAGGGCATCATCTTCGTGGCTGCTGCGGGCAATGAGAGCAATGATAATGACCACTCAGGTTCTTATCCGGCTAATTACGAAGCTTCAACGCTCGTCTCTGTAGCGGCTACCGATCGTCAACGTAACCTCGCAAGCTTCTCGAACTACGGCGCTTCTACGGTGGACATCGCGGCTCCTGGCGTAGGTATCTTGAGCACGGTCCCCGGCGGCGGTTACGCCAGCTATTCGGGAACCTCCATGGCAACCCCGCATGTAGCGGGAGCCTTGGCACTGCTACTCGCCTATGAACCAGCGCTGAGTGCGAGTCAAGCAATTCAGCGCCTCTATGACACGGGCGTCTCGTTCGGAACTCTACAAGGAGTCGTACGAACTGCGCGCGCCCTGAACGTCGGACGACTGCTAGCCAATGACGCCGTACCTCTTCCTCCGGATGCCCCGGCTCCAGCTCCTTGTCCTTATGGAATCGCGCAACAAGGAGACGCGATAGACCGGTCTGCGGACTCGGGCATTCTATTGATGGAACGGGTCGACGAATTCAACTTCAAAACAGTCTCCTTGCCGTTTCCCTTCACGTTCGATGGCGTTGCTATGCAAAGCGTAGTGGTTTCCCCAAATGGCGTACTGTACTTTGGGGCAGCACCTTCGAGCATGGATTGGCAGAACTCGTCTAAAGCTCCCGTCCGTTCGATTGCGGTACTGCATACCGACTTGGTGTCGAGCGTAAGGGTGCAGCTCTCCTCGGAACAAGCAACCTTCTATTGGAACAGCTCGCTTTACACCAACCCAGGTCTTGGACATGTAGAGGCTCGTCTGACCCTGTATGCCGACGGTACGGCGAAGCAGTGGGTGTCGTACTCTAGCGGCGCCATTGAAAACATCATCAAGGCTAATGTGACCGTAGGGATTCAAGGCAGGACAGAACAGAGTCTCGCGACTTACTCGTTCAATGATCGTAAAGCCACAGACGGTCTGGCGTTGCAATACGTCCCTCTGTGCGGTTCGGGCGGTGGCGCTCCGGACGGAAGCCTCAAAGTGGATTCAGTACGAGTATGGGGACTCTCTTCCTCGGGCTCAAAGCAAAAGGTACTGACTCCTGGAGAACGCATCGCGATAAAGATTCGCCCATCGGACTTCAGCGGCACGGGCTCAGCGGTTGCGTCCCTACGGCTCGATGGCCAGCTGTGCGCCGCGGCACCCCAGGTAACCATCGTTCCCGGACACACCGCCACCCTGCGCGGGCGTCTCTCATCACGTTTTGCTTCGTTTCGGGTAAGGGAGCTGGCAGTTTCTGTCGCTGGGGCCACCGGCAAGCGTCGAATTGCAAACCCACGCAGCTCAGGAGTCTCGCGTCGTGCATTGAATCAGAAGAGATTTGAGACCTTGTGCTCGTCCATCTCGCAGCGCCTGCGAATGCGACGATAGGCCTTTATAGGCTGAATCGGGCTCACCCATAAGCAAAGGCGTTCTCTCGCTAAATGTACTCGCTACTGACCGCACCGCATCAAATTAGCGACCTCAAGCAAGGAATCAGGGCGCCGTGTACCCTCGCAAACGAGAGCAAGCTGGCCGCACGTACTGCAAGGGACCAGATTGATGAGAGGCCGAGACAAGGGTGGAGGACCTTTCGCACCCTCCACGGGCACGCTACAAACATCAGTATGGCAGAAACATTCGACATCCTTCTCGATCGATACGCTGAGCTCATCGTGGCTCACGGGCTTAATGTACAACCAGGACAGATAGTCAACATCTCTGCCGAGGTGGTCCACAGAGATCTCGCCTATAGGGTGGCCAAGGCTGCCTATACGCACGGCGCACGGTATGTGGCTATCGATCTTGCTGAACCTCGTCTGGCAAGACTTCGAGTCCAGCACTCCTCCATGGAGCAAATGGGGTATGCTCCTCCTTTCCTGGCGATGAAGTACCAAGAGCTCGTAGATGAGCGCGGAGCCAACCTAAAGATAGTAGGGCCCGAAGACCCCGCACTCATGCACGGTCTTGACCCCGCGCTGATTAATGCCGGGCGCATCGCCCAGTACAATCGCGTAAAATCATTTTACGACCAGGGCATCGACAAATCCCTCGTCCATTGGACTGTCGCCGCGGGCGCAACACCGGCCTGGGCACAGAGAGTCTTCCCAAAATCGAATCCTGAGCAAGCCAAAGAGCTCCTTTGGGATCAGATTTTTAAAATCTGTCGAGTAGACCAACCAGGGTTTTTAGAGGCATGGAGACTGCACAACGAACATCTTCAAATGCGGGCGCGAACACTCACCAACATGGGAATCGAGTCCTTAAGGTTCATCGGTCCGGGCACTGAACTTAGCGTTGGCTTGTCGAAAAGGGCGGTATTTAAAGGCGGAAGTGACCGTGGCCCGCATGGTGCTGAGTTCGAGCCCAACTTACCTACCGAAGAGTGTTTCACCACCCCGGACTGGCGCAAAACATCGGGGAAAGTTCGCACCACCAGGCCATTCTTCATTAATGGCGCCCTAGTCAAAGGGCTATCTCTTACATTTGAGAACGGTCTCATTGCCGACTTCACTGCTGACGAGGGTGGCAAGACATTCGGAACCTACATTGACAGTGACGAAGGAGGTCGGCGCCTCGGGGAAGTTGCCCTGGTAGGCATCGACTCCCCGGTGTTTCAAAGCGGGCTGGTGTTTGAGGAGATTCTTTTTGATGAGAATGCTGCATGTCACATTGCTGTCGGCTCCGCCTATAAGTTTTGCATCAGAGATTCTGAGTCACTTACGGCGGACGAACTCCGTGAACTTGGATGCAACGAGAGTTCGGTGCATACCGACATGATGATCTCGTCCGAGCAAGTTAATGTAATTGCTACACTTCATGACGGGGGAGAGCGTGCGATCATTACACAGGGACAGTGGTGCAAGCTCGACTAGAGTAATCGACGCTTCCCATTGCATCGAAGTCACACGATGCATGCTTCGACCCCGCCAATGTGTCGGGATCCGATCCGATGTCACAGCGCAATAGCAATGTAAGAATTATTCTTGCCAACTCCAGAATCCAGTGGCACTCTGTGGAACAGCATTTATGAATTTCATAAATGCCAGCGCTCCGCGAGCAACACTTGTGGATTGCTTGATGAGTTCCTTACTGACTTGGCCACATTGGCTTTGTCTTTGGAGAGACTTTGTCATGCGCCGCTCGTTTCGCTGATGCGTTCGAGATAAGCACTGTTTAGATTTGAATGGTGCTTAAGCTGAGTTCTTTCGTCATGCGGTATCGACGAAAGAACCCGTAAAAACCGAGGTTTTTGCTTGTTTTTGACATGTGCGAGTGGGGGCTTTAACTCATTCGTCACCGGTCAAAGCGAGGATTCTCTGAGGCGATTGCGGAATCTGATAACAAATAGTGGGTTTAATATCGGGGCAATGAGGCTTCGGCATTGAGCCACACTGCATTTGTAATTGCATTGACTTTGTGAGTTTTTGAAGGCTCGCTTTGATTCTGAGACTAACCCTTGAGGTTGGCTCTCGGGATTGGCAGTCACAGAATCGACAAGGCAGTGCGGTACAGGAGAAAGAAAATGGCTGCTAAGAAGAAAGCTACAAAGAAGACCACCCGTCGTTCACCTGCAAAGAAGACGACTGCAAAGAAAGCTCCAGCTCGCCGTAAGAAGTAAGCTGTTGTTTTGAGGTTTCTGCCGAGGCGAGGTCTTTTGACCCTGTCTTTTTTGACTCTGTATCTTTTGACTCAGTGTCTCTTGATTCGGCGTCTTTTGATTTTAGCCTCGCGCAGAAACCGGTGCAGCATGGCTACCTCATCGTCGCTACGCAGTTTGGTAACTCAGCGGTAAGGTAGTCATGCGGTACAGCTTCTAAGTAATTAGAAAGACTACGATATCAAGCGCCACATGTGGCGTTTTTTCTTTGGGTGCAGCATTCAAACTGCCATGACAGCACAGAACCCCGAGTGTTCATGCCGCAACATCCCTTCAAGTCTTAGTTCTCCAAGTACTCCACAGTTCCGCTTTCTCCCACTGTAGATCGTACAACTATAGTCGCCGCTCATCTGAGATCGAACCACGCGCAAGCGAACAGAGAACTTTGTTTTATTTTTGATTTAAGAAGGAGTAACCAAGGGCCTAATGATCGGTTCCAATCTCGATATTGGCTTTTTCAGGGCCCAGGCTCTCGCTGCGCAGCTTGGAATTGAAGAGCTGTCCTGCTGCGAACACTACCCGAACCTCGTAAGCATTTGTTCCATCGCCTGCTTCACGGAATGGAACGGCAAAATCAATGCGTACCACACCGCCACCGCTCGACCGCGGAAAGCCCAACCGGAGCCCAATCCCCACGTCGCCGTACAGGTCTTCAGTTACTATTTGCTCAAGTCCGCTGTAAGTGGCGCCGCCCACATCCGCAAATGCTGCGGCCCCGACGCTCATGATTCGAAACACATCATCCATAAGATGCACGCGATCTTCGAGATTTAGCGCCATGCGCTTGTCGCCCACGAAGGCACGCGCCTTATATCCTCTAAGTGCATTGTCACCGCCCAAAGTGAACTGCCGGTCACCGTCGAGCTCAGCGCCGTAATCAAGGAAATAGGAGGCGGCGAGGGTGTGCTTGCCCAGAAACGTGTCCCCGATATACGTGTCGCCGAGCACCCTAAAGTACTTCAGCTCGAATCGACTCAGCGTATTCTGGAAGTCATCCTCCTCATAACGCGACGCAAAGCCCACCTCTCCACGAAGGAAGGACCCCGCGCTAAACCGATGCCCCAGACTTCGATTGAGCGAGATCAGCACCGTGTTTAGACGACTACCAAGGAACTCGGGCGAGAGCATGAGACTAAAATCGTAACGGTCACCAAGGTTAAAATCCTCGACCCGCTCGAACCGATCGATATAGTTCATGGAGATAAATTGCGGCTCAATATGCTCATAGGCAAATACCGGCCCGGAAAAGGTACGATTCTCAGGTAGTCGGGCCGGATCGTTGCTCACTTCGCTCGGGTCAAGATCTAGATCTTGATAGTCCTGAAGGCTTGCGACATCGAAATAGTCCTTCTGATAGCGGTAGCCTAAACCTTTTCGATCGAGGTCGTGCTCAGGATCTCCCGTGGCCCAGGTGTGGCGCGCTTCAACGTCATCGTTGTTTTGACGAAAAATGTATTCCTCGTCCCCGTTTTCAAACAAACGACCGATCGTGTCGGAGATGCGAGACGAAACGTACCAGGACTTGGGGTCGACCAATGAGCGAAAGGGGAGGCCGAGGTAAACGACACCTTCGTGTCCGTCGTTTCTCTGAAACAGTGCGCCAACAAAACGGAGAGGAGAACCAAAGAGTCGGTTGTCGTCATAAACCGTCTGTAATATCTCGCGAGAATCATCGCTCTCGTAACCTACCTCTATGCGCTTCCCAAGCCCCATAAAATTGGTCTCAACCAAAGCGCCAGAAATTGTTTGACGCCCAGCGGATGAGTTAAAACTAAATTGCGGGAGGAGAGTCCACACATCCTGAACCGACACGATGATATCTACGAAGTCCCCATCAATAACCGGGCTGATGCTGACTTTACGCAGATATCTAAGGTTTCTCAGCCTGCGCTCACTCTCCATCGCAAGGAAATCCCTGTACGGATCTCCGTCTACAAGGAGCAGCTCGCGACTCACCACCTCTCGCTTAGTATTCACCTTCAGTGAATTGGCGGCTCGATAAATGGCGAGGTCAGGATCCTCAAAAACGTCGAACACCCGAATATCAATCGATCGAATCGTTTTTCCTTCAGCCTCCGGAAATCGCGATTCAGAAGCATGCTCATGCGTTTCTGGTTCCGCGTTGGCCACGATACCATTCGGGTCAATGAGAACTGAATCGTCCCCATCGAGCGAATCAATTCCACGCTCTACCGCGTTGGGCAACACCTCATCCGGCTCTATAGCCTCGGGTTCAGCGAGAACGTTGCGTCCAGAGGCGAATATGCCAGCGCAGAGCACCGCAACCAAAAAAAGGCGCAGAGCTGAGCGAGGAACGAAACGATATAAACGTTGTGAAATCATGGCTGGACTAGTCAGTCTAGGGGCACTTTGAAACATCCTCTCATCTCGACTACAAGTGAGGCAACCCAACAAAAGAACAGATTTTTGTCGTTCTGAGGCTTTCGCTTTGACGCAGATCTGAAGTATCTGGGCGATACTGTGACGAATAAAATGCATCCTAGCCTCACACTAAATCCAGGGAGCCCGAGGCGAGTGTTTCTACCTGCCTGCGAACACTTTGCCGGTTCCGAGCGTTTTTTAGAAAAGGCCTTCTCTATACAAGATGCAGGCACCTACACTTTTGATGTAACCGCCGACCTGGAAGACGGTGCGGCGATTGGCAACGAGCAGGCTCACGCCAAGCGCATGGCCGAAATCCTCTCAGATCGTGCCAGCGACCTACTACGTCGCTCAGGGGCGCCCAAACGAGCCGCTTTAGGACTTAGAATCCACGATGCCGAGTCCTCCCAATGGGAAAAAGATCTCCAGGTGGCAATGCCCATCGCTGCAAAGGCTCTCTCCTATATCACCGTCCCTAAACTGCGCCGCCTAGAAGACCTACACCGCGTCGCTCGTGCGGTGGATTGGCACTGTCGACAAGCAGGGCGCGACACGCCCATGCCGCTGCACGTCCTGATCGAAACCCCCTCCGCGCTGCACCTCGTCGGCGAAATCGCGGAGCATCCAAGCGTTGAGGTGCTCGACTTTGGTTTGCTGGACTTTATCAGTGAGCATGCGGGAATTATCCCCGCAGACGCCATGCGCTCTCCTTTGCAGTTCGAGCATCATTTGCTGGTAGCTGCAAAGGTAGCGCTCGTTCAAGCGGCCTGTCGCTCGGGCAAAGTTGCTAGTCACAACATCTGTGTCGATGTTCGTTCAATGGAAGTCGTCTTCGCCGACGCGCGGCGCGCCTACACCAGCTTCGGCTTTCAGCGTATGTGGAGTATTCACCCCGACCAAATTGCCCCGATCGTACGTGCCTTCGCCCCTGACTTTGAAAGTCTCGCACTCGCTCAGGCAGTACTTCTTCAGGGGCATGAAGCGTCGTGGGGTCCCATTCGGCACCAAGATACTCTGCATGACCGTGCGTCATACCGACTGCTATGGACCCTCGTGCAGCAGGCCAGGGCGCAGGAATTGCCGCTAGAGCCGGAAGTGATTGCAGCCTTCTTCCCGAATTGAAGTCTATCGCCGCTTCGGTCGCTCCCTGATAGAATACATAAAAGAGTAGGGAGCCCATTATCATGACCAAGAAGCCAACAGACTCAGCGCAGCCCGGAAAAAACGCCGCACCTAAGAGTAAAAGCTTTAACCCTCTACTCGAGGTGAGCGTCGCTGAAGGCTTTTTTCTCGGAAGCATTCAAGAAGCTAATCTTTTTCCGTACCCCGAGTTAGACACCGAGGAAGCAGAAAGCCTTTCAATGGTACTCGACTCCATCGATAAATTCATGTCCGGTAAAGATGAGCAGTACCGCACCTATGATAGGGAAGGGGCGCAGCCAGAAGAGTACCTTCAAAGCTTACGAGAAATGGGGCTCTTCGGCCTTATCATTCCTCAAGAGTACGACGGACTTGGATTCTCTAATGTTTGCTATTCGCGAGTACTCCAACAGACCAGCCAGTGGGATGCTTCAACGTCGCTTACCGTCGGCGCCCACAGCTCAATAGGAATGAAGGGGCTGGTGCTTTTCGGTACTGATTCTCAGAAAGAACGCTACCTTCGAAAGCTCGCCAGCGGAGAAATGATCGCCGCCTTCTGTCTTACCGAACCGAGCTCTGGCTCGGACGCGGCCTCGATTAAGACCAACGCCACCAAGAACGCTGATGGCTCCTGGACCTTGACGGGCGAAAAAATCTGGATAACCAATGGTGCCTTTGCGGAGCTGTTCACTGTTTTCGCGCGCACCGAGGGCGAGCAGGGCAAAATCACGGCATTCATTGTAGAGCGAAGCTTTGCAGGCGTTTCCACCGGGCCCAAAGAAGACAAAATGGGAATCCGAGCCTCGGCAACGACTTCTGTTCGCTTCGATGGGGTAAACGTTCCCGCAGAGAACGTTCTTGGCGAGCCAGGCAAGGGCTTCAAGGTCGCCATGAACATCCTCAACAATGGGAGAACTGGCTTAGGGGGAGGGTGCGTGGGCGCCATGCGCCGCTGCATCGCATTGGCCTCCAAACAGGCGCTCGAGCGCAAACAGTTCGGGCGTAGCATTGCTGAATTTGAGCTGATACAGGAAAAGATCGCCAATATGACCGTGGCGTGTTTTGCCACTGAGAGCGTGGTCAACATGGTGGCGCACTACATCGATCGCGGGCTCGAAGACTTTTCAGTTGAAGCCGCCATCTCTAAGATTTTTGCTTCAGAGTCGATGTGGATGGTGGCTGACGAGGCGCTACAGATCGCTGGAGGAAATGGCTTTATGCGCGAGTATCCCTACGAGCGCATTGTCCGTGATTGCCGAATCAATAGAATTTACGAGGGCACGAACGAAATCTTGCGCCTTTACGTTGCGCTCTCTGGCCTCAAAGATGCCGGTGAGTATCTAAAAGGAGTAGGGAAGTCGGCCGGAAGCATTTTTAATGATCCGATTAAGGGGTTTGGGGTGCTATCACGCTATGCCCAAAAACGTCTCACGCAGATGACCTCGGTCGGTCGTCAACGAATTGAGTCGGCTCACCCTGCACTGCGCGCGCAAACTGAGATATTTGAGCTCTATGTGCTGCGGCTTTCAAAAGCCTCGAATGAGATCTTAAAGCGCCTTGGGAAAGACGTCATTGGAAATCAGCTGATTACAAAGCGCGTTTCCGATATCGCCATCGATCTCTTCGTCGGCCTATGTGTAGTTTCACGCGTATCTCAGATGATTGAAAAGCGTGGCGAGGCTGCCTGCCAAGATGAGCTTCACATCGCGAAGCTTTTTACGCAGCAGGCCAAACGACGCATGAATTCGAATCTTAGGCGACTGGAAAGGAATGAGGATGATTCTTTGCGAGCGCTTGCGAAGAGCATCCTCGCTGATGGCAAATATCGCTGGGATATATTCTAGATATATGGAAGACCGAAGATGGTCTCACATGTACTCTTCGGTAAACGGATATCGGCGTGCGTGCCCTATGATTGCTGCTGTTCATTGATAACGCCGAGGTCTCGGGGGAGGATCCGATGAGCAGTGCCCCGCTGAGTCAGTGGTGAAGCTTTTCTCGCGCGTGATTAAGGAGTTCATTGCAAGTCCTGGTAGATTGCCAAGAGAACTTGCGAATGAACTCCTTAATACCTTTACGCTATTGCCAGCGAGGCGCGAGAAGCGGCTGCTGGTTTTGGGGTGTCTTGAGTGGCAGCTTCGATAAGCTTGGCCTTCACCGCTCCGTCCTGATTCACTTCTTTCTTCTTCAACGCGGCGCTGAGGTTCCCGGTTCCTTGCGATACTGCATCCATTGCAACAACTTCCTCTGTTGGTAACTTCAGAACCATCGCTTCCACCAACCAACGAAGGTTTCAAGCGACGACTTTCCGCACACACACGGTAAGCAGGGTAGGAATCGGCGACGAAGCCTCGGATCTTAAGAATAATATCCGGTAAATTTAGCGGAGTATCAAAACGCCGAAGGTGGTTTGCTGCCGGAATCTTTGGGTAAGATCAATGCTCGGGAAGAACTCGCACGATCTCGATTGCGCTGCTTGATAACCGCATATCTCGAGAGTCGGCTACGAAGTGACTGCGTGCGAAGATTGCTTAAGCCTCGGTGTCCACCTTCTCACCCTTTCCCTCTGTGGGGACGGGTTTTGGGGGAGGGGCTTCCTCTGACCGTTCCGGTGGTGGAAGCTTTTTCGGCGGTGGCGGTGGCGGGGCGGGATTGTCTCTGGAGTCTACTGGTTTTGTCGGCATGTAATTGAGTTCGTCTCGATTCATCAGGCGCTGAACGATCTGGCGCTTAAGATGTAGCGCTGGCATTGCCGAATGCGAGCACTGAGCGGCTCAGCAATTTACGTAGGAGTCTGTGACACCGCACTGTTTATCAGGGTCCACCTTCGCTCGCATGTGCCTGTGCTGCCATCCAATTCGAGGAGGCTTCCTCTTCCGCCAAGGCTACCGAGGACAAGTCGGCGGGATTATTTTTGCAAGTAATTGAAAATACTTTGCATAGCCTATGCCCTTCCTTGGCCTTTCTGGCAGCTGCCACCTCCCTTGCGGCGTTGCTTAAACAACTTCATCAGAATTAAAGAGAATTTCGATAGTTGGGTTCCTCAACTTGAGCGATGGGTGAAGTATCCCTCTGAATCTAAGGCTGTTGGTCCGAGAGCCAGCAGCAGCTGTGGAGTTAACGGTATGGAAGAACGACGCATTTTCGACGCGCTCGAAAAACGGCAGGCCTTAAAAGCGATGTTTTGCGAGACGGCCGACCGGCTTCTTGCAACTCCTTAAGCGTAAGGCTCCTGCCCTCGCATGACGAGCTTCTCCCGCCAGGCTCAAACTATAGTTGGATCTGAATCTTCCAGAGATCCAGCGCTGAGAGGACTACCGTACTGCAACCAACCAGGGAAGCAGCGATCGAGCTCCCGTCTCGTGCACACAAGCGCCCTCGCGGCATACTCGTAGCATTCTTCAAGACGGTCCGCGCCGGACTCATGCTCCACGTCGCAATAGGCCGCGCGAAATAGGGGTCGCAATTCACGGGCAAGCTGAAGAACGCTTGAATCCAACAACAACAGAGCGTTCATCGATGACAAAATTTCGCGACGGGAGAAATTCCCATCCGAAGGTGAGGCCAGTTGATAGAGCTGCGTATCTACATTTGCGAATAGGGGCCCTATCGTCCGGAGACGCTCCCACATTCCCTCATTGATACCCTTGAGATAAGAGCTTCTAGAAATAGCCTGAAAGGAATGCGAGCACCCAGAAATCGCACTACGAATGCGCGTAAACGAAGATCCATTCTCTCCGTCTACTTCCTGAAACTTGCGCACACCCTCAGCGCATAATCGAATATTCTGTCCCAACGTAGGTTGCTCGCAACGTAGCGCTTCAATCGAATGACGATAGCGCAGACCGAGCCATTTGCGAGACTTCAAGGCAATCTCCGCCTGGAGAATTTCCGGAGAGAGCGTTCTATGCTCGTTTCTTGCGTATTCGTATTGCTCAAATACCGCTCTGGTATCTTCTGAGATTGGTAACGCGCCATGCGACATGCCACGATGGAGGTCGGGGCCAGAAAGTGAAATTCCAAGCGCTCTGCATATCTTCAGCGATTCAAGTACCCCTTCAAGCGGTGCCGAACGAACTTCGGCGAGGACTTCCTCTCCGGTAGCGCGCCCAAGCAAAGGCGAAACAACCCCACTATCAAGGAATGTCCACGCGTCCGCGCGAATAATATCTGAACTCCCCGTCAATCTTTCCACCAGCTTGACCCACTGAAGTCCCTGCACAAGGCGGAGGGAGCAGGGCAGAGCAGCGAACTTCACCGGAGACTCGGACGCCTGAGAGGAGAGGCCGATCGAAAAGCTATCTTTGCCAGGCGAATAGAGACCACAGCACAGCGCTCCCGTGGGACATGTGGGGCTAGGGGGAACTGCCACAAGAAACGGAAGTTGAATCTCTTTCGGGGGCTGTCTTTCTTTGGGCACATACTCAGAAGTACCCAACACGAGAAGTTCTCGAGCCTGCGTGGGAGCGTTCTCATCAAGTAGAAAGCGTAACCGTTTAGCCTGCCACGCTCTTACTGTTATCGCCTGCTCTGAAACACTCGGGGGCTCCCCTCTGAAAAGCCGATCGCAGTTTTCCGAAAATGCCACAGAAAATTTATAAGGCTGCTCGCCAGGTATTACTCCCTTAAAATCAGGATGCACCGGAGGAGGATTTGCCTCAGGGAAGTTTGCCTGAGAGGGCTTCAAAGGCCGTGGATCTGGTTCAGGCTGTGGTGTCATGGGCCGGGCAGTATATCCCTCTCTGTGCACCTAAGGAACGTTCAAAAGACTAAGACTTTCAACCCACTGCGCGGAAAGCGCACTTCAGAAGAGGTTGCGCAAAGAAACGGTCTGGCGTCCTGAGTTAAGAGTTCAATGAATAGCTCTCACTGGGCTCGCTGAGCTCTTTGTGAATATTTTTAATAAATTACACAATGGGTTCCGCGAGAACAGCGAGGAAGATACAGGCATGAACTTGTAAGTCAGGACACTAGAGCCGCGCCTTAGCGGAAGAAACCTTTAGCTCAACATTGTCGGCGTACCACTTCGGATCCCACCATTCAATCGGGCTTACCGGAACCTCACCCACTCTCAACTCAAAATGTAAGTGATCCCCGCCCGCAAACCCCGTAACTCCAGTACGACCGATAATATCTCCTTTTAACACCCGGTCGCCCACTTTCACCTGAATGACAGAAAGGTGCGAGTAGAGCGTCGATACGCCAAGTCCGTGATCAACAACGATCGTATTGCCATAGATTCCAAAATCATCGGCGAGGCGCACAATCCCCTCATTCGAGGCACGCACGATATCGCGTTCAGTGGAGGCCATGTCAAAGCCGTTGTGGGTAGAAGTTCCAATTTCCTCATCTCCAAGCACATACGTGCGTCTATCACCGAAATTTGATGACAACTTTGCCGCCATTGGTCGAATGAACACACCCTGCCACATACGTTCATGAGTAACTCGCGAGAACAAAGCCGCCAACTCGCGATCGAGCATCCCGCGATAGTCCCCATTCACAATTTTGAACCTCGCCGCCTGTTCATCCGGCGGCGGAATCGCGCTCATGCGCTCTTCAAGCTGAGCATTTCGAGAGCGCTTCACGAAAAGCTCGTAGTTCCTCACCAAAGGTTGAACCTTAAGCTCGATAAACTCTTCTGAAATCTCGATCCGATCGTCCCTGCGTTCGCTCGGCTGGGAGCGAAATCCGAGTTCAGTTTCGCCCCAATTTCCGGACTTGTCGGTAACTCGAATGCGCGGACGGGCTTCAGCCGGTGACGACTTTGGATCCCAATCAAGCGGAAGAGCGAAGACGCTTACGAATGTCTTTGACTGCTCAGGAAAAGAGGGATCCAGAGCACGGGCCGGCGATGCAGAGAACTTGAAGGGGCCCACCCGAACCTCTGCGGTAACGGACTGGTCATCGAGCACATGGAAAAGCACCAGCTCAGATCCGCCGGCGTGCACCACATGTTGCAGTGTCAGGATTTCGATTTGAGGAGCCGTGAAATCGAGATCGACGGCAAACTCCTTCTCAGCAAAATTGGACCAAAAACTAGCATCGGTGGCCTGCAGCGAAACGGTTGCCGAACCGGCAGAGAATCCGCCGGCCACCGGATCGCAAGCGACAGAAAACGCGGCGAGCTCTTTCGTCTCAGCTCCGCGCTTCACCTCGCAGGCCTTCTCTTTTCCTGGTGCGCGCAACAGCGCGACCAGACTCTTCACTCCACTTCCTTCCTCGCTGACCTTGACCGCGAATGGGCGTATATTCACACCCAGCCCACTTACCCCACTGGTTACCGAGATCACGGGTGCCTCCGTATCGGTCAGCCAGGTAAAGACGGGGGTTTGAACGAACCACACCGCCCCGAACAGGCCACCGATCACCCCAAAAATCACCAGTAAAAATCGAATCATAAGCACCATCTCAACACCCCCTCGCTTAGGGTGCAATCAGTAAGTAGCTTGAAACTCTTGGATCTTTTGCGTTCCAGCGGATAACCCCGTTCTGTTGATAACCGGACTATGGCCTCAAAATTCAAGCAGATTCTGCCGATAACCCAATATGAAGACTAGGAAATCTGCATGCGACTACAAGCGTAACTAAAATGACTTCGTTCTCGTACCAACCACCGCGACCGGACCGAAAGATTAAATCCATGGTCGGCCGTTCGCAGAATCGCAAGGCCGACGATTCGATTGATCATCTCGCGCGCGGTGGACTCCCGATTAACCCGCAGGTCTTAAAGGCGGTGAAGGAAAGTCTTTCCTCAGGAGAGTTTCGCAAAAAGCCAGAATCTGTGTGGGATGCGGTAAAGAGTGACCCCGGTCTCTTCGTGCATGTAGCAAAGCACATGAAGTCTTTGGCGGAGGAAATACACCAAGGCGTAGATCCCCTAGAGCAGCTCAAAACCTTAGAGGAAGAGAAGCTTCAGAAGCTCTTCGCTCCAGGCGATCGTCAAATCTCAGTTCATCGACTGAAGGACGCTACTCCCGCTCAGCTGCTTCGCTTTCAACACACCATCATTAGCTCGAGAACCGCCGAAGCCCTGGCCCCCAGCGCAGAGATCTCTCCCGAGCTGGCATTTTCGACAGCAACACTACGACAACTCGGACATAGCCTTCTTGCCTGGAACTATCCTGAGATTTATGCCCGAGCGCTGCTCCACCAGAGATCCCGAGGAGTCTCTCTTGAAGTCGAACTGAAGAAACTTCTTGGACTTTCGCCGGCTGAGGTGGGCATGCGCTTCGCCGCCGACTGGAACCTTCGTCCTGAACTACGCCGAGTGCTCAGCCCTAAAATCGAAGGGCATGAAAATGCGGCAAAACCTGGGCCTAAAGGCGCGGGCCCAGAGGAAAGACTTTCTCTGGCCGAGGTTTTGAATGTGTCCGAACTCTTCGCGAAAGCGAACGACCCACAACACTACCCCAAAGCTTTAGAACAATGGGCAGAGGTGGAGCACGCGCTAGAAGGAAGTTTAGGGATAAACATTTCAGCACTTATCAGACCAGCCATTCAGAGTTCTTTTAATACTCTTCAACAATCCATCTCGCACTCGATAGATACTCCTTTCTTTGAAAAGCCTCCCGAGCCAGGCACTTTGACCGAGGAACAGGGGCGACTGGCCGCGGTGAATCCTTACCTGAAACGCTGTGAGCCATCACATCGCCTCACGCTCGATCGAGTCTACCAACTCATATCGCCAGGAAACATTTCGGTTGATGCACTGAGAGTGCTCGTCGACTCGGCAATACCACAGCTTGGATTTGTGCGCGGGTGTCTTTACCTCTTCAAAAGAGACTCCGGAGCATTGCGTCCAGCGCTGCGGGTAGGAGATCGGGCCTTGGAGTCATATAATTCGTATAGGGAAGGAGAAAACAACCCTGTGTCTGGCACACTGAATACGCACGTGATGCTTAAGCAGCAGGTGCTCCAACCTGATGGCTCCGAGGCAATGTGCCTCTTCGGATCGGTGCTCAACGAAGCTCATCCCGGGGTTCTGTATCTAGAAGTAGACCCTGCTCTGGTCGAAAATCCTGGGCACGACTCCTCGTTGCTGTTCAACGCCATCCGCAAGGTAATGGGCCAATGCCTCGGCCCAGAAGCCATTTCTTAGTCCTAAAGGGCCGAAATCAAGCCAAGATACCCTGGCAAATTCCTGGAAACACTTAAAAAGCTGGTATTTTCAAGAAGTTAGTTTTCTTGGCTAACGTCTTGCGCTATACTTTCCTTGTTAAGTCCGCGTCAGAGTCCTAGAGCAGTTCCGCTCATGTCCTCTTTGCGGTTAATTGAACGACCCCCTAGGAGGGACCATGGGTAAGAAACTGTATGTCGGCAACCTGCCGTACAGTGTGAATGATGACCGGCTTCGCGATATTTTCGCAGGAGCAGGCAATGTTGAATCCGCTAAAGTGATTATCGATCGCGACAGCGGTCGTAGCAAGGGCTTTGGATTCGTCGAAATGTCGACTGACGATGAAGCTCAAGCAGCAATCTCGCAGCTAAACGGACTTGAAGAAGACGGACGAGCAATCAACGTCTCTGAAGCTCGACCACAAGCTCCG